>JANNVW010000096.1:0-46377 GCA_031408295.1 Ferruginibacter sp. | reverse complement strand
TGTAAAACCTAGTTTGACAGGTGTTATAAATGTAACAGCAGATGCTACATTGACTTTAACGTCTCCTTCGGCTACTGCAAACCAAACATTGTGTATTAATACTCCATTAACCAATATAACTTATGCTGTAGGCGGAAGTGGTACAGGCGGAAGCGTGAGCGGTTTGCCTGCAGGCGTTACAGGAACTTTTACAGGTGGCGTGATAACGATAACTGGAACACCAACAGTAAGCGGTACGTTTAATTATACAGTTTCTACAACTGGGCCTTGCGTAAAACCTAACGCAACTGGTGTAATAAATGTAACAGCAAATGCAACATTATCTTTATCATCAGCTGTAGGAACCAATACCCAAAGCTTATGTATAAATGTTGCAATAACGAACATTACTTACGCAGTAGGAGGTAGCGGTACTGGTGGAAGTGTGAGCGGCTTGCCAGCGGGCGTTACAGGAATTTATTCGGCAGGTGTAATTACTATTTCGGGAGCGCCAACTGTAACGGGTTTGTTTAATTACACCGTATCTACTACTGGGCCATGTATAAAACCTACTGCAACGGGTTCTATAAGGGTAAATCCAGATGCTACTATTGTTTTAACATCAGCCGCAGCTACTTCAAATCAGCAGCTTTGTAATAACAAAGTAATTACTAATATTACCTACCAAATAGCTGCCGGTGGTACAGGTGCAACAGTAAGTGGTTTGCCTTCGGGTGTTATGGGAACATACGCAGGGGGAGTTTTTACTATCTCAGGTACAGCTCTTGTAGATGGACTTTTCAACTACACAGTAACCACTACTGGTACTTGCGTACAGAAAACTGCTACAGGAAGTATTTTGGTTCACCCACTTCCTACAGCAAGCTTTTCAACTTTAGCACCATATTGTGCATTTAAAGACATAACATTTACGCCTTCTGGTACGGTAAGCTCGGGTAGCATTACATCGTGGGTGTGGAATTACGATAATGGCACTGGCGCAAATGTGCGTACAGATCAATTGCCTTTTACTATAAATTATCCAACGGCTGGGGTTAAAAATGTAACCTATAAAACCATTTCCAACCTAGGTTGTGAGAGTGTACTTTTTACTGCTGCTGTTACCATAAATAATAAACCAAAAGCTGGTTTTATAAGCCCAGAGAGCTGCTTGGCAGATGCATTTGCACAGTTTACTGATACAAGTACCGTAGTAGGTGGTACCATTGCAAACTGGGAGTGGAACTTTGGTGACCCTGGTTCTCCAACCAATGTAATATCAGGTTCTGGTCCTACATTCCAAAACCCACAACATGCTTATGCTACAGTAGGTTTAAAAACTGTAAGGCTGATAGTAACCAGCAATAGTGGTTGTAAGGATACCGTGCAAGCACAAAGTTTCTTCATAAACGGAGAGGTAACATCGGCTGACTTTATTACCCAAACTCCTTTGGCACTTTGTAGCAATAGGCCAGTGTTTATTAAAGAAAACAGTGTAGTAAATGTAGGCGGGCTTATACGAGTAGAAATTTATTGGGATAATGCAAATTTCCCTTTACTAAAAGAAACAGATGAGTTACCTACACCAGGTAAAATATACACACACAATTACGCAAACGTACAGGTAGATAGAACTTACCAAATAAGATACGTTGCATATACTGGTTTTGACGGAACTTGTCAGAAAGAGGTTACTAAAACGATAACGGTACGAGCATCGCCAATAGCAGTATTTACGCCACCATTAGATGTATGTTTAAATGGAGGGCCAGTAATATTAAATACAGGTACAGCATCGGGCGGTACGGGTGTGTATATGGGACCAGGCGTAACTTTTGCTGGAGGAGTATATACATTTAATCCTTTAGCTGTAGGAGTTGTAATAGGCAATACCAACAATGTTACTTATGCTGTTACTTCGCCTGCTGGTTGCGACTCTGCACTTGTGCGCCCTATACGTGTACTTGCGCCACCTGTTGTAAATACATTTTTTACAGTTGGTAATCTTTGCCGTATAAATGATATTACATTCCGCAACACAACAACAAATGGTGATGGTACAATTGTAAAATGGATATACGATTGGGGAGATGGATCACTTCCACAAACATTTACTACAGGGGCAGATGTAACACACCAATACACTACTGCTGGGCCTAAAACAGTTACACTTACACTTGAAACTGGTTATGGCTGTAGAAACATACCACGTACACTTAATATTACTGTAAACCCTTTACCAGTTCCTACATATACATTTACCAATTCAGCTTGTTTGCCTGCTGCTACTATTGTATTTACCAATACAATGGCTAACCAAGCAAACTTTAATTATGTATGGAGTTTTGAGTTGCCTAGTACTACGCCTGCTAATACAAGTGTATTACCAAACCCAAGCCATGTGTATACCAACCTTGGGCCACATAGCACGCATTTGATAGCTACCAATAATACAACAGGCTGTAAAGATTCTACAGCAATAATTATAATAGATAACAACACCATACACCCTGCACCTGTGGTTGTATTTAACCCAATACCAGATGTATGTTTAAATAATGGAACAGTTATTATAAACCAAGCAAGTGAAACAAGCGGTATTCCACTTAATGGTGGAGCAGTATATAGCGGCCCTGGTGTTTCGTTGGTGGGAGCAAACTATGTGTTTAACCCATTAGCAGCAGGCGTAGTAGTTGGTTTAAATACCATTACCGTTACCTTTACATCTACCTTTAATTGCTCTACGGTAAGAACACAACAAGTAAGGGTATTGGTAAAACCTGTAATAGATGTATTTACAACAATCGGTAACAAGTGCGAACAGAACCAAACTATATTCCACAATGAAACCACGCCAGGGGCTGGTATCATTAGCAAATGGGTATACGACTGGGGAGATGGCTCTGCATTACAAACAGAATTGACGGGTGCAGATATTACACATTTTTACACCCTTGCAAATACGTATACTGTTACTTTATATCTCATTACAGATTATGGTTGTAAGAGCGATGTAAAACCCTTGTCGGTAGTTATAAATCCAATTCCGAA
This sequence comes from Ferruginibacter sp., assembly GCA_031408295.1. GTDB lineage: Bacteria > Bacteroidota > Bacteroidia > Chitinophagales > Chitinophagaceae > Ferruginibacter. The sequence goes on along the minus strand of JANNVW010000096.1, from coordinate 43,347 downwards.
GCCAAACTTTATTTATTCTGATACCGTTTGTTTGCCTGCGGGTAAGGTTTTATTTACCAATACAACTCCTAGCACATCGAACAATACCTATTCTTGGATATTTAATAATGTGCCATCTACAATTAAAACCACTGTAAATACGGATTTTACATACGGTAATTTAGGGCCACATCCTGTAAAGTTGATTGCCACTAATGCTACAACTTTCTGTAGAGATTCTATAACTAGAAATGTAACAACAATACACCCTGCACCATTAGCTGCGTTTAATTTTTCTGTACCCAGCGTTTGTATAGGTACTTCAGTATCGGTACTTGATAGGAGTACTTTTGCTGATGGGGTGGCTAACAAATGGGATTGGAACTGGGGTGATGGCTCTCTAGCAACCGTACAAGCACCTGCCCCTAAAAACTATGGCACGGCGCAAACGTACAATGTTACTTTAAAGGTTACCAACAGTTTTGGTTGTTTTGATGATAGTATACGTGCATTTACAGTACATCCTTTTCCTGTAGTAAATGCAGGTAGAGATAGTATTATTTTGGAAGGCGGAAATTTAGTTCTAACGCCAACGGTAACTGGTAATGACCTTACGTATTTGTGGACAGGTACACCTGCTCCAATAAATTTGAGTAGTACCACAGTTTTAAACCCAATTGCATCGCCATCAGCAGATATTACTTATACGCTGAAAGCCACGGCAAGAGGTGGTTGTGCAGCCACAGATAATGTATTTATAAAAGTATTGAAATACCCTATTATACCAAATACATTTACACCTAATAATGATGGAGTACATGATTTTTGGGTGATTAAATATTTAGAGAGCTACCCAGATTGTAGGGTACAGGTATTTACAAGGGCTGGTCAGTTGGTGTTTGAATCTAGACGCTACTTAAAACCATGGAATGGAACAATAGCGGGTGCATCATTGCCATTTGATACATACTACTACATAATAGAGCCAGGTACTGGTAGAAAACCTATAACGGGTTATGTTACTATTGTGAAGTAGAGGGAAGGTTGAAGAGTTGAAGGTTGTTGAAAATGGTTTGAGGGTTGAAAGTTGAAAGTTCAAGGTTTAAAGTTCAAGGTTCAAGGTTGAAAACCTGTCTGCGGCTTTTTAGCCCTGGCAGCGGTTGTTAAGAAAGTGAAAAATACGAGGTGATAATCTTCTTGTATAATACAGTTTAAAATGCACCTAGTGCAGCAAATAATAAAGAGGATGAAGAAAATAATAACAGGGTTTGTGCTTATTATAAGTGTTGTAATTGCAAATGGACAAGCAAAATCATCTTACACACAATATATTTTGAATAATTATATACTTAACCCTGCACTTGCAGGTATAGAAAATTATACAGATATAAAGGCAAGTTTTAGAAATCAATGGACGGGTATTAATGGAGCTCCTTTAACCAATTATATAAGTTTACAAACACCAATAGGTAAGTCTGATTATAGAACCACGGCTACATCTAATGCAGTACCTGGGCAAAACCCAAGAGGAAAACAGTATTGGGATGATTACACCGCACCAGACCCACACCATGGCATAGGTTTTATAGCCATGAGTGATAAAGCTGGCTACATAAGTAGATGGAATATTTCGGCTTCTTACGCTTATCATAAACCCATTGGTATAAAAACAACATTGGCAGCAGGTTTCAACTTTGGTGTATCTGGTATAAACTTAGATCGTACAAAAGCCACTTTTGAAGATGATGGGATAACAGACCAAGCTTTAGGATTATCGCTTAGTGAAACCAGAAAAATTAAACCAGAAATAGGAGCGGGGCTTTGGTTATATTCTGCAAGGTATTTTGCTGGTATATCTGTTTTAAACATTATACCAGGCAAAGCTAAATTTACAAACGCCGATAAATTTGGCACTTATTTTACGCCTAACTATTTTGCTACTGTAGGCTACAGAGTAAATATAGGAGAAAACTTTACCCTCATCCCCTCTGTAATGGTACAATATTGGCAACCACAATTATTGGGTGGCCATGCAAATGCAAAACTCCAGTATATGGATAAAGCATGGGTAGGAGGTAGCTATCGATATTCTGATTTTTTAAGAGGGTATTCTGCTATGGCAGGTTTTAATATATCTAACCTTTTTAATATTGGGTATTCTTACGAAGTAGCTACTAATGCTCGCTTGCGTACCTACACAGGCAACACACACGAAATTATTGTAGGCTTTACATTGGGTAATAAGTATAGTGATGCTTGCCCTAGGAATGTGTTTTAGGGGATGTGTAGATAGGTATAATTCGTTGCAGAATATACCTCCAGATTTTTTTAAGATATTAGTGTAAATGCAAAAATAAAATGGTTACTTTTTGGTAACCATTTTGTTTTCTATCCTTTTTTTAATTGATATTTTAGCTCTTCTTCCATCATTTCTTTTACTAACATTGCTAGGTCATATTTTGGCTTCCATCCAAGTTTAGTATTGGCTTTGGTAGCATCACCTATCAACAATTCTACCTCTGCGGGTCTAAAATAGCGTGGGTGTATTCCTACAACTTGCTTACCCTCTGGCAAATTGTACAAAAGGTTGTTACAAGATTTTATATAAACCTTTTCATCAACTCCCTCTCCTTTAAAATCAAGGCTTATACCAATTTCATTGAAAGCCATAATAATAAAATCACGTATAGTAGTTGTAATGCCAGTAGCTAAGACAAAGTCTTCAGGTGTGTCATGCTGTAACATGCGCCACATACCTTCTACATAATCTTTTGCATGCCCCCAGTCTCTTTTAGCATCTAAATTCCCTAGCATTAATGGTTCTTTATCTAAACCAAGTGCAATTCTGCTTACACCAATGGTAATTTTTCTGGTTACAAAACTTTCGCCTCTCAATGGACTTTCGTGGTTAAACAAAATACCGTTTACCGCAAACATATTATAGGCTTCCCTATAGTTCACAGTTATCCAATACCCATAAAGCTTCGCTACACCATAAGGTGATCTTGGGTAGAAAGGAGTACTCTCTTTTTGTGGTATTTCTTGCACCAATCCGTATAGTTCAGATGTAGATGCTTGATAAAATTTAGTTTTCTCCGTTAATCCTAAAATTCGAATAGCTTCTAATATCCTAAGTACGCCAATTCCATCTGAGTTGGCTGTATATTCTGGCGTTTCAAAACTTACCTGTACATGGCTTTGTGCCCCTAAGTTATAAATTTCGTCGGGTTGTGTTTGTTGTATTATGCGCAATAGGCTACTACTATCTGTAAGGTCACCATAATGCAAATGAAATCTATCGGCGATTGATGTGTCAAAAATAAGATGGTCTATCCTGTCGGTATTCATTAAAGAACTGCGACGTTTTATTCCATGAACTATATATCCTTTTTCAAGTAATAATTCGGCTAAATAAGCACCATCTTGTCCTGTAATGCCAGTTATTAAAGCTATTTTCATTTAATTATACTTAAATTATTGAGTAGCAAAGTAACATAAAATAAACTAGATAGTTTAGAGTTTTGTGTTGTATTTTTTAATAAAAATTTGGTTGATTAAGCTATTTTTGTTGATTAAATTTGTATATTGAACAAACAATTAATTAAAAATAATATTTCTTTAAACAATTTAGAGGAGTCCCATATTTCTGTAGATATTGAAAACTTGTAAGATAATTAAAAATAAATTTTTGATTATCTTATAAGCAAAATATTCCCTTTTCTTACAATATCCCCACATGAAGTTTTTGCACTAATATAATAAACATAATTCCCTTCTCCCGCAGGCTCTCCTTTGTACTTTCCATTCCAACAGTTATTGGGATTATTTGTTTCAAATACTTTTTCGCCCCATCTATTGTAAATTATGAAGTAAACATTTTGTGTACTACCCCAGTTTTTAATTCCAAAGCACTCATTTTTTGCATCCCCATTTGGAGTAAAAGTATTGGGAAGCACAAAAGAATTATTTCCTTGGCTTACTAATACAGTTATTTTGTTATTGTTTTTGCAGCCATTAATATCTATTCCCGTTACTCCATATTCTGAAGTTGATGTAGGTGTTGCAATCGGGCTTGCAATGTTTGTAGCACTAAGTGTAGGGGAGGGATTCCAAACATAACCAACAGCTCCACTTGCATTTAATTTTGCCGTGGTATTTGTACATGTGATATCGTTTGATTTAGTTACTGTAATCAATGGAAGTGGATTGACAGTAACTAAAACTGTAAATGTTTTATTGTAATTACAAACAGGATCTACAATATTTACATTATAAGGCATTGTAGATGTAGGATTGGCAATAGGATTTATTATAGTTGTATTGCTTAAATTAGTGGGCGGTTGCCAAGAGTAGGTTACATTATTGCCATTAAAACCATCTAATATTACAGATTCATTTTTGCAAAAACTTTTATTTGGTGGATCTATAAACGAGTTTGGAACATTTACGCTAATAACAACTGTATCTTTTGCTTCGCACCCATTTACAGCTGTGCCAGTAACATAATAGGTATTGCCAAGGTTACCATTAAATGTGGGATTTGAAATGGTAGTACTGCTTAAAAAAGTACTAGGTATCCAACTATAACTTGCCGCACCAGTTGTAGTAGTTAAATCAATTGCTTGAGAGCTACAAATTAAAGTATCCTTTATTGTTTTTACAATGGGCAAAGGTTTTATAGAAATATTTATGGTGTCTTTAGCGCTACACAAACCATTACTACCAGTTACAATTAATGTTCTTGGAACAGTATCAGTAAATATAGGATTTGATATGGTAGAATCGCTTACATAAATACCATTGCTCCATTGATAAGTGTTAAGCCCAAGTGTGGTGGTTAACTGCAAAGAAGTTCCTTTACAAATAGCTATATCATTTAGTGTTTGTATAATGGGTATTGGGTTAATAATAATTTTTATAGAATCTATTCCCGAACATCCGAGTGAACTTGTAACGTTAATATAAAAAGTAGTAGTAGTATTTACATTTGCAGATGGCGTAAGGCTACTTGCATTGGTAATTGTTGTTGCGGGTACACTTGTCCAAGCATATGTAGAAGTACCAGCAGATGCACTTGTACCTATAAGCGGAACACTTGTTTGTGCCCCACAAAAAGTTTTGTCAATACCAGCATCTACAACAATAGAATTTGTTGTAATATTTCTTGTAATACTATCCTTGCAGCCATTAATATCTGTAACGACCAATTTTACTGTAAAAGTATTTGTAGTAGTATAATTGTGAGACACATTTTGCCCAGTAGCAGTAGCACCATCACCAAAGTACCATTGCCACGTGGTTATCGGATTTGTATTCGTATAACCAAGCCCATTAAAATTATAATTGGAACAAGTTGTATTTGCCGCATTTATTTTTACAGAATCTATGTTTGGTTTAAAAGTTGTTGTTGTTATTGGTAAATTTAAGTTGAACAAAGTTTGACCAGTTTGGCCAGAGGTAGCACCCCAAGGATTGTTAGCATTTTGAACTATAACCCCACTTAATCCACCATTTAATGTTGAAATTAAATTTGTAGGTAGTGTAGGAGATTTTAACCAAGTAATACCTCCACTTCCTCCTCCACCAGGACCAACTTGGTTGGCATTTGTACCATTAAATAAAACCAAGTCTGCGCCTTTTCCACCAATGGCTTCTATTCTAGTATTGCTAACATAATTATTGATAGATAATAAAATAGTACCGCCAGCACCGCCACCACCATTACCATCGTGGCAATTGTTAGTGTTATTGTTGCATACTTGCCCAGAATCTCCTTTTGATAAAATTTTAAAATTAGCGGCGTCTAAACTGTTTGCTCCAATAATTACAATTCCTCCGCCATTTCCTCCCTTCATATCTATACCACCAGCATTATCCGTATGTCCACTTCCACCACCACCACCTAAGAAAATTTTATTAGCAGCATTAGAATAGGTAAGTATTTTACCACCTATACCTCTATTGTCAAACGGAGCAGAGCCGCAATCTATTAATTGATACCCTCCAAACCCACCAAGCCCACCATTACTTCCACCACCGCCGCCAGAATTATGTCCAGTACCACCACCGCCGCCATTAGCATTACTACCCTTGCCATGAGATTTTGTATTTCCTATATTGTAAATACTTTCTCCTTTTGCAGCAGCATTAATAGTGCCAGCGGGGTATATAAAATCATTAATAAAACAAGTAAGGCTAGTATTGAATTGATTAAGAGAGTTTCCTCCTTTAAATCCTTTTCCACTAACGTTAATATCATTATTTAATGTAAGCGTATTTGCCACATTAAAAACCAATACCCCACCAATTGTACCATCCCATGGCAAGCAAGTAAGTGTACTAGTAGTTGTGTAATTTTGATAATAAGGTACTCTTATTAATTGTACTTTACCATTTGGTATTTCATAAGTTCTAAGTATTTTATTTTTTAATTCTATTTGGTTACCCGTTTTACTTTTTACATAATTATATTCGTAATTACCTGCACTTTTATAATCTGTTATTGTTCCAAATGCAGCAGTGTTGGAACTATCAATTACTGCACCTTTCATTTGTATGAGTAAAACAGTGTCCCCTACATTATAGGCAGAGGCATTCCCTACGGTTAAAATGTTTTTGCAGGGGTCGAGGCTAAGGACAGGGGTGTAGTTGTTGATTATGGTTTCTTGCGGTATAACCACATTACAACTATCCGCTACAAAATTACAATTAGGATTTGTTGCATTAATAGTTGCTCCTCCATTTAGTGTTCCATTAAAAGCAGTGTTACCTTGTTTGTTTAATAAATTATCGAATGTGTAATATCCTTTTAAACCCAGTTGTGTTGTAGGATTTGGTAGAGAGGTATTCATGTAAGTTTGTAGCTCAGTTTGATTGCGGGCTACATTCCAAATGCGTACTTCGTTAACATAGCCTAATTGTTGAAAAGCACTTCCTGGGCTATTTGGACCAGATGCTATAGTAGTAAGTAAATCATTATTTATAAGATTGCCAGACCAAGGAATAAAACTTAGTAAAAACCCATTTCTATAAAATTTTAATACACTACCATTATAAACCATTGCTACATGATATATTCTATCTTTAATAGGTGGACAAACGGAAGGTGTATTTACGTAGCCATTTGTTGTAGTAATTTCACAAGTTATAGGCATCAAAGAGTAGTTTACGTTTGAAGCGTTTGTATGCTTTGATACTAATTTTCCAAATTGGGAACTTGGATTTAGAGTAGAGTTATCATTAAAAATTGCTTCTACTGTAAGTTGATTACCTACTATATCCATATCTCCAATAGAAATATTTGAAGGGTAAGTGGGGGCTTTGAGCCAATTATCACAAGCGTTTGTAGAACAGGTTTGATAATTTATAATTACCCTAGCAGTATCTACATCACAATTAATATCTTTAATTCTATAGATTAATGTATCACTTATGCCACAAGCACTAGCATTTGTAGCTGTATATACTACGTTATTCCCACTAATAATTGCCGTTCCAAATGTTGGATTTTGTACAATTACATCTAAATTAAATGGGTCATTTTGAGGGTCAGTATCATTTAATAAAACTGGAATATTTATTGATGTTCCAGTAATTGAAACAATATCTGTATTTGCTATTGGAGGTTGTGGTAAAATTACAAATTCAGGAAAACGTCTTACCTCCCCGTTAAATGAGGGAGAAAAAGTTAAATTTTGATAGCCACAAGCATTACCAACTGCACTTAAGTTTGGAGAGTTAATAACTGATATTGGTTGACTATTATTATATGTATTAATAAAATACATTTTTCCGTCTGGTGTTACTTTTAAATCATGTGCATAACAGCAAGTGTTCATATTCGTCCATGTAGAATTTGAAAAACTATACTGATACAACTGTGGAATACCACCTACGGAAGTAGCAATTCCAGCATACAATTTTGAACCATCTGGAGAAAATCTTGTGGCATAGGCTTCACCTGTAAAAGTAGGAGCTAATTGAACTTCATTACTAATCACTCCAGTTGTTGAATTAAAGTTTAATGAGGTGACATGTTTATTGCCAAATCCAGTAACGATAAGTTTACCCGTATTTTTATCAAAATTCATTTGATAAGACTCTCCAGTAATAGAAAATATAAATGTTGTTGGAGTACTAATTCCAGAAGCTGTAATGGAAAAAACTTTATATTCTGCGGTAGGAAACGAATTTGTAATCAACCAGTAATCATAACTATTGGGCTTACTTACTAAGCACATTCCTTGACTCGAAGGGCCATTCCAAAATAAAGTATTTTTATTAGTTACTACTCCTAATGGATTTGTTGTAAAATCTACAATTGAGTATGATAATGCCCCAGCTGTTTGATCCCAAGCTGAATTCGTAAATAAATAAAATTTTTGAGAACAGGCTCCGGGCAATGGGCAACTTTGTACACACTGCGCTCCTGACTGATGACCAGTTAATCCAGAACCATTTACCATTGTAGTATGATTTTTATTTACAGCTTGAATTCCATCAGAATAGAATAACAAATTGCCAGACGAAGGTTCATTAACTACAATCATTCCTTCAAACCCAACTCCAGATAATTTGTTACTTACTTTTTGTGGGATATTATTGGTAAAAACTAATCCATCCGTACCTGTTCCAAAATACCAGTTTTTTAATTCGTTTTGTGCAAATGATTTTATACAAAAAAGCGTAATCATAAAAAGTACAAAATATTTCATTTAAGCAGTTTTTACAAAATTAGTATAATCTAATCTGTAAAAAGTAAAATGTACTTTTTGAAGTAAATTAATTCCAAAGTCCGAATCTTTTGACTTTGAAATATTAATTTTGAAGATTTTTTTAACAACTCTAAAATGGAAACTAGCCCATTTTAATACGTCTATTCAAGTAGTGATATAGTCAAAAAATTTATCTTGTAATGATAACAGCCTGAATATAGAAATTTGAAGTGCCCGAAGCAAACTTTGAAAATCAGTTTGAGGATTTTTCTTTGAAATAATAGCAAATGCAATTTGAAGTTGCCCAATTTTTTAAAATCTTAATGGAGATAATAACCCAGAATGAAATAGATTTCATCACAACAACGCATTAAAATACTGTAAAGCTTGCATAAAAAATCAATAGCGATTAAAAAACCATTTCATTTTCTTGAAGCATTTTACTAAAGGTATTCGGGTTTTGTATTTCTATGAAATTTATAATTTGAAAAAAAAATGATACTTTTGTGAATTGATGTATGTAAGTACTAGTGTTTCATATTCGTTGTTTAGATTATTTTATTACAATCAATATGCATTTATGTGATTTGTATTCATTTTTCCTTTTTGAGCTTTCAAACATTACCTAATTTTGCCAAAATCTATCAAAAATGTTTAAAAAATTATTAATCAATGCGCTGGCTCATTTTGGAATTGCAGTTAAAATAAGGCGGCTTAATGTTACAAAACAATACCAAAAAAAATCAGATATATTCAATTTGGATTATTTTGAAACTCCCACAGGTAAATATTATTTGCCAAATAATGTAAAAAAAGATTATGTTGCTAATGACATTAAAAAAGGAGAAATATTTGACAGAGAAATTGTTGAAGTGTCAAAATTATATATTCGGCGGGACACTTCAATATTTGACATCGGTGCTAATTATGGGCAAATGACAATTCTACTTTCTAAAGTCTTAAATGAAAATGGGAATGGTAAAATTTTCTCTTTTGAAGCAGAACCATTTGTAGGAGAAATTTTGAAAAGAAATGTGTTGAAAAATAACTGTAACAATGTAGAGTTAGTATTGGATGCAGTACATCATACTTCTGGTCTTGAATTAGTTTTTCCAGAGCCAGATTTAAAAAAATTTCAATCTTATGGTTCTTACGGATTATCCCCAAATGAAAAAGTAGGTAGAAAAGTAAAAACAATCGCTATCGATGATATGAATATCCAAGAAGAAATAAGTTTTATAAAAGTAGATATACAAGGTTCTGATTTGTTTGCTTTGCAAGGAGCAAAAAAAACAATCTTAAAGAATAAGCCTGCTATAATTTTTGAATATGAGGAACAGTTTCAAGAAGAATTTAAAACTTCTTTTCAGGATTATGTTGAATTTGTAGAAAGTATTAATTACAAATTTGTAAAAACGTATATGAGTATTAATTTCTTAGCTATCCCGAAAGATTAAAATATTTATATTAATACTTTTATGAATCTTCAAAGACTAATTACTAAGTTTAAAAAAGCATTAGATACAATATCTTTAAGGGCAAAAGTAAGTTACTCGCAATCTGGTGAGGATCTTATTATTGAATATCTTTTTGCAAGTATTGGTATCACACAACCCAAATATATTGACATAGGCGCTAATCTTCCAAAGAAAGGAAATAATACATACTTATTTTATCTAAAGGGAAGCACTGGAATTTGTATAGAACCAGATTTCTCATTAATTAAAAACTTGAAAAATACTAGACCCAATGATACAGTTTTAAATATTGGAGTAGCAATTGAAAAGGCAGCATTGGCAGATTTTTATTACTTTGATGGGCAATACAATTCATGGAATACTTTTTCTAAAGAAGATGCTATTCTAAAAAGTAAAAACGCTGGTATAGCTTTTAAAGAAAAAAAAGTAGCGCTTGATACCCTGCACAATATTTGTGAAAAGTATAATTTTAGCGATGTAAATTTTTTATCAATAGATGTAGAAGGACTAGATTTAGAAATCTTACAAAGCATAGATTTTAATATTATTAGGCCAGAAGTAATATGCGTAGAAACCATAGCTTTTTCTATAAGCAACACGTTTAGTAAAAATCTTGAGATTGGTACATTTTTAATCTCCAACGGTTATGTAGTGTATGCTGATACCAATTTGAATACAATTTTTTGTAGAAAAGATATTTTTCAAAAAGTGTAATGAAAAATATGAACGTACATAATACAACTAAAGAAAATATATTACTAATTCATTTGTTTTCTAATGGAGACTGCTTGCTTGCAACCACAGTGGCTAAACAAATAAAAAACGATTATCCTAATTGTACATTATTTTGGGCTATATCTAGCAAATGTAAAGCTATGATATATAATAATCCATATGTAGATGAGGTTTTGGAAATAGAAATTTCTGATGCTTCCCAGAATGTAAATTGTTATGAAGAAGTTTACAGAAATGCAATTTTAAAAAAACAGGAGGGCTTTTATTCCCAAATTTTTTCTAGCCAAATTATTGCTGATAACTATAAATTTTATGATGGCACTGTATGTTCATCTATTTATAGATGTTTTGGAAAACCTATTACAGTAGATACAACACCAGTTTTGCAATTAACTAAAAAGGAAAAAGAAATTGCTAACCAATTTTCAATTATAAATAAACTTGCATCATATACAAATATTGTTCTTTTTGAATGTGCGCCCCAGAGCAATCAAATAGATTTATCGGAAGATATAATTTTATCTTATTGTAAGGAAATTATTAGATATGAAAATACCTGTGTAATATTATCAGCTCCCAAAGACTATAATTTTGGCATTCCCCAAATTTTTGATGGTAGCGTTTTGTCAATTAGAGAAACGGCCGCATTAACCCATTATTGTACCTTGTTATTGGGGTGCTCAAGTGGTATATCTTGGATAGCTACCACTACTGCAGCTAAAGAGATTCCAACATTACAAATATTAAGTAATAAAGCGTATTATTTTAATCCTTTGTCATTAACATTTATTAAGCAAGGAAGGAGCACTAATCATATTTTAGAATTAACTATATTCGATTTTAAGAAACTTAGTATATGTTTTGCAGATATTTTTCAAAATGGATTTCAATATGCACGGGAAATACATAATCAAAAAGTAAAAAAGCAATACAAGTTGTACAGAGGTATAACTCATAAATTTTTGAAAGATAGAAAAATTAGTTTTTTAATAAAATTTATACAAATCAATTTCAAAGAAAATAGTTTTAGTTTTAATATGATAAAATATATCTTCTTAGGGTTTGTGCTGTTTCCTTTTCAATACTTAAAAGAATTAAAAAATAAATGAATTGTGTTTTTACCATAGTTGCAAAAAATTATTTATCATTTGCTTTAACGCTAGGCGATTCGTTAATACAGCAGGATAAGAATTTAGACTTTTATATTTTTATTGTAGATGATTTGGCAGGAGTACCAACAGAATTAGCAACAAAGTATAAAACTATTATTGTTAATGAAACTATAGTTCCTAGTCATTTAGAAATGGCTTTTAAGTATAATGTTACTGAATATAGCACAGCTATTAAGCCTTATGTTTTTAATTCTCTTTTTCATAAAAATGAATACGAAAAGATAATTTATAGTGACCCTGATATTTATTTTTACCAATCGCCCAATAATATTTACAATTTATTAGAAAATGATTTTTGTATACTTACACCACATATATTAGATGTAGCAACAGCACACAAAAGTGAAGCTACTGATGTGGGTTTATTATTTGCAGGTATTTTTAACTTAGGTTTTATAGCTCTAAGAAAATGCGATGATGCTACAGTTCTTTTAAATTGGTGGCAGCAACGCTTAAGAGATTATTGCTATGGAGATAGAATGGAAAGTTTGCATACAGATCAAAAATGGATAGATTTTGTACCAAGTCTTTTTAGGAAAGGGGTGCATATAACCGATAATAAAGGGTTTAATATTGCGTATTGGAATATACACGAAAGAGAATTGTTTGAAGATAACAATCAATTAAAAGTTGCAACGAAAGAAGATATAGGTGTTACATTCTTACATTTTTCTGGTAATAACCCATTAAATATATTAGTAAATAAGCAGTGTAAAAACTTAGATATTAATAATTATCCAGTATGGAAAAAGTACATTTTGGAATATGGCAAAAAAGTAATAGGCAACGAATTTGCTACATTAATAAAACTACCATACACATTTAATACTTTTGAAAATGGAGATACGGTTTCAATTTTGCATAGAAGAATGTTTAGGAAATTGCAAGAATTAAAGAAAACCAGTACTTATGCAAACCCATTTACCATTGTTGCAAACTCATATTACCAGTTATTAAAGAAAAATAGTTTATTAGTTGGCAATCAAAAAGCCATAAGTGATTTTTCAGATGAAGGAGAACTTAAAGTTTCTAAAAAAATAAAGTATGTTTTAATTATTTTAGGATTGCTAAAAAAAGTAATTGGTGTAAAACGATATGGTACTTTTATAAGAGTATTTCAAAAACTATTTACCAACGAGAATCAAGTGCATTTGATAAAAGGTATGCAGGATGATTTTTTGAAATATTACATTAATAAAATTTCATAATAGCTCCTAAAAAAATGAAAATAGCAATAAACGCTTGGATACTCCGCAATAAAAAACTAGATGGCTTAGGCTATCTAACTATAAATACTATTCCCAATATTATAAAAAATAACCCTACTGTACACTTTCAAATACTTTGTGATAAAGGATATACAGAAAACTACTTTGATTTTCCTAATGTAACACATCATAAAATTTTCCCTGCGTTAAGGCATCCAATATTGTATGTCTTTTTTATGGAAGTTGTATTAGGCTTTTTTTTAAGAAAACATAAACCAGACTTATTAATTTCTACCGATGGCTATTTATGTTTGAACTCAAGTACAAAACAATTACCTATTATTTGTGATATTAATTTTGAACACAAGCCCGAGGATTTGCCTTTTAGAAATAGGGTTTACTTTAGAACTTTTTTTAAACGCTTTGCTTATAAAGGTATTCGTATTGCAACCATTTCTGAGTATAGCAAACAAGATATTGCGGACACTTATAAAATAGATGCAAGTAAAATAGACAATATTTCATGTGGGATTGATAATAAATTTGTTGTATTAAATGAGGAAGATAAGTTGGTCGTAAAAAGTAAGTGGAGTGAAGATAGAGAATACTTTTTTTTCGTAGGCTCTATGCATCCTCGAAAAAATATAAAGCGCTTAATTGATGCTTTTAACTTGTTTAAGCAACAAAGCCAAAGTGATTTTAAATTACTACTAGGGGGCTCTATTTTATGGCAAGCATCTGACTTTAAAGATGCTTATTTACAAAGTGATTTCAAAAATGACATAATATTTTTAGGAAGGTTAAGCGATGAAGATTTAAAACAGGTCTTGGGAGCGGCATACTGTTTAAGTTTTGCTCCGGTATTTGAAGGTTTTGGTTTGCCTATTGTAGAAGCATTTGAGGCAGGTGTACCAGTAATTTGTAGTAATGTGACCTCCATGCCTGAAGTTGCAGGCGATGCCGCTATTTTATTCAATCCTTTTGAAGTGAAAGAAATTGCAAATGCAATGCACAAAATTTTTGAAGAAAAAAGTTTAAGAAATGAATTGATTGTAAAAGGACACCAACAGAAACTAAAATTTAGTTGGGATAATACTGCAGACTTATTATGGCAATGTGCAATGAAATGTTTACACTAATTGCATTTCCCAATATGAAATAATATCTTTCAAACTTTGCTCAATTGTAATTGTTGGTTGCCAACCTAAGTGTGCTTTAATTTTATCATAGGAGCCAATAATCATTTTATTCTCATTGGGGCGAAATAAGGCAGGATTTAATTCAATCTCTACATCTAAATTCAACACGCCACTCATAATAAAAATAATATCTTTAAGTAATGTACCTTTGCCTGAACATATATTGTACACTTCGCCTCTAGTGCCTTTTTTTAATAGTAAGTAATACGCTTTTACAACATCTTTTACATCTAAAAAATCTCTTATTATATTTAGATTACCAGTTGTGATTTTTTTAGGAATATTATTATTTTTAGATAACTGTACTAGCTGCTTTGCAAATGAGGATATAACAAATTTATCTTTTTGTCTTGCACCAATATGATTGAAAGAACGTGTCATTACAATATCCATATTGTAACCGTCAGCATAAATTTTACTTAGCATTTCTTGCGATATTCTTGCAACTGCATAGGGACTTAAAGCAACAATTGCACTGTTTTCTGTTAATGGTAATTGATGTTCTGCAACTTCTCCATACTCTTCACTACTCCCAACAGACAATATCCTACAAGGCAGTTCTAATAATCTTACCTGCTCTACAATATTTAAAAAAATATTAGTATTGTTCACAAAACTATCATAGGGTGTTTGCCAACTTTGTGCAACACTACTTACAGATGCTAAATGTAAAATATATTCAGGCTTAAAGTTTTTTATAGTTTCTTTTACTTCTAATTTGTTTAATAAATCTAAATTTTTAAATTCAATTTTTAACCCATTAAAATTCTCAAAATTAAACACTGGTTTATGTCGTGATATGCCCAAGACTGTAGAGTTTGGCTCTACCTCACTCAGATACTCTAAGAAATATTGAGATACAAAACCTGAAAATCCTGTTATTAATATTTTCATTTGTTTATTGTTATACCATTTATAGATATTGCCGCCTTTCTCACAATATCACTCCAATAAAACCAATCAAAAAATTCCTTGGGAGTATCTTTCAAAACGTCAATTGAAATAATCTCTCCACCAAAACCCTCCCAATCATTATCATTCACTACACACATTTTACTTTCCACAATACCCAATGGTACCCCTATAGCACCACTTACTGTACTAACTACAGATAAATTGTAACCTAGTGCTTCAACTAGCTTTGTTTTAATACCACCACCATCTATTACAGGATTTATAAAAATATCAGCGCCTAAAAAATATGTTTTAATATCATTTACAAAGCCAGCATAAATTATATTTTTATTACTATAATCTTTTAAATCATTATAAATGGCAGGTAAGCCCTTACCACAAATAATTATTTTATATTTAAAAGTGTTGTTTTCAATTAGAATGGGGTTTATTTTTTTTAATATAGTTTCTACTGCATCTAAATTAGGGCCATAATCTAAAGTGCCATTAAAAAACAAAATTTTTTCATCTTTCTTAATGCCATACTCTTTACAAATTTCTGCTCTAGCATTTTCTTTTTCAGCAACTGTAGGAATTTTGTCTATCTCAATACCGTAAGTAATTACGGTGCATTTTTCTTTTTTTATACCAAAATATTTTGTAGCATATTCTAAATCTTCAGCGGTTATAAAAAACACAGTATCTGCTTTTGTATAAGTCCATTTTTCATAATGCCATAAAATTTTCCACCACCACTTGCCAGTACTTTTAAATCTTAATGCCTCTATATTATGTGAGTGTACAATTAATTTTATTTTGCAGAATGTTTTAAGTAAAAATCCTAACCATCCCCAATAGGGGTGCTCAATAATTAAATGTGTAATATTATTTGCTTTAATAATTTTCCTAATCAAAAAAAAGTAAAAAATATTTACGTATCGCAATTTCGAATTTGAAAGAATGTTTAGCATATTATATCCTTTTGCTAAATCTGCTTCATTATTTTTTGTACTTACACAAGTGAGATTAACTTCTTTCGAGAGATATTCATTAAACAATGCAATTCCCTTTTGCCCACCCATTTTTGCTGGGAGTATTTTATAAGAAACCAATGATAATACATTATTCTTCTCCATGTACTTATTTCTTTTTTGCATATACGTACTCCGCAAATCCTAGTAAATCCCAAAAATGATTTCCTTGAAGTTTTCCAGATGTAACCAAAGAAGCTATAATTCTAAAAGGCATAGTAAGCAAATAAACAAGATTTCTTCTTGTTCCACTTTTTAAAATTTCAAAGTTATTTGATATTAAAATTGTCTCTATTTCTTTTACAGAATATATTCTTACATGCGTAGGGTCATCATAAAAATTTAAAGTGCCATGCATTGATGGGAGCTTTGTACTTTTTATGCCTGGGTATTCTAAATAAATATAGCCACCGCTTTTCAACTTGGGAACTAGATTTCTTATTACTTCATCTCCATTGTGTAAGTGTTCTATTATATGTGCTAATTGGATATAATCAAAATGATTATCTGGTATTATACTGTAATCTAATTTCGTTAAGTCTATTTCATAAAAATCTTTCATTAATGAAAAATTCTGTTCTTCATTATTGTATTCTTTTGAAATATCTACTCCATAATACTCACAGTTTAAAAAACTCTTTTTTGTTTTAACTGCTGAATTATTTCCAGCACCTATATCTAATAATTTAAAATGTCTATCTCCAAAAGCTTTATATAAAAACTTAAACTTAAATACTGTTATCATGTTTGTCCAATTTTTTTGTATTGCTGCTTTTGATTAATAAAAATATGGATAACATTAAAACTGCAAATAAAAACCAACTTGCCACTCCACTCACCAATTTACTCACTAAATAAATTTTTGGCTCAAATTTGAATTCAATCTTGTGTTTTCCCGCAGGTATAACCAATGCACGTAATACGTAGTTTGCTTTAATTACATCCACTTTCTTTCCATCTATATAAGCATACCAATCTTTGTAAAAAATTTCACTAAACACAGCTACATTATTTGTGGCAGAATTACTTTCATAAGTAATGGCGTCATTGTCGTAAATAGTTTGCTTTATTGTAGCAGTAGAATCAGCAGGGGAGAAGGCAGTAATCATTGGTTTGAATGATTCATCCACTACAGCACTGTCCTTTGTATTTAGGCCTGTTAAACCTTTCATTTCTGCTACTGGACCTTTTACAAAATTAATTCCTTTTATAAACCATGCATTGCCTAATGCTTCAGGGTTTTGTATAGCTTGTACCTTATCTCCTTCGCCAGTTATTATCCATTTAGCGTTTAGCATATTTAATACAGCAGGGTTTGGGTTACCACTCATTTGATAAGAACTCAAATCATCATATATGCCCAGTTTTGCAGCATGGTAACCACCAATAGATTTGTGGTAGTACGAGGTTTTTGATTCTTGAAATGGGTCGCCCCCCTTTGTGTTAAATACCCTGTAGTTTGGGTCTTTGTCTGCCAGTATTGTCTTATCTGCATTAGTAAGTGGAAACTCTACAGATTGGTAATTGTCTTTGTTATCAAAACTCTTTGCATTTAAATAGTTAGCACCCATTAGCAATAAATCAAGTGAGGCAACAATAGTTACACCCACAAGCATCACCATAGCATTTAGTTTATTTTTCAAGTATAATGCAATAAATAATGCTACAATCAATACAAATACTAACGACCTCAAAATATCTTTTAATAATATTGATGATCTATCTTTTTTTAATTCTGTTACAATTTCCCTGGCTACTTTAGTTGCATCTGGACTTTGCTGTAATTGTGTTACCCAGTTTTCATACACTTGATTATCTCTTTGTCCTTTATATTGTTCATTTAATACGGCATATTTATTTTGAAAATCTACAGGTTTACTTTCCCATAAACTATTAAAAGCGGTTGTTCTTGCTTTGTTTTCATTCCCAAAATCAGATGTTGTATAATAAGCAAACCCCAGTGCAAAAACTGCAGCAGTTGCTATTAGGCCTAGCTTAAATTTTTTCCAGCTTTCTGCATCGGTATTTTCTAGTAATTTGTTTAGCGTGAGTGCTGCTACCACAGGGAATAAAAGTTGTGGAATTACCAATGCCATAGTTGGTACACGAAACTTGTTATATAGTGGCACATAATTAAAAATAAATGTGTTAAAAGAATCAAAATTACTACCAAGCGCCAATAAAATTCCAAATAGTGATGCAGTAAATAGCCACCATTTATGTTTGCCATCTAGATAAAACATACCAAATATAAATAAGAAACATATTGCTGCTCCTAAATAAACAGGGCCATTGGTAAAAGGCTGGTCACCCCAATACAATGATTGACTCATTTGCTGTGCAATTTGGTCGGCAGGAGCTTGCGGAAACTGGCTTGTCATATAATTTACCACATGTGCATCTTCTTTCAATTGCGGAAACATATAACTTTCGCCTTCTCTTTGGGCATAATAAGTACCATAACCTTTTACACCAGGAAACATTAAACTCATTGTTTCGGCAGTACCATAGCTCCATTGAAAAGCATATTCCTTGCTTAGGCCTGTTGTTTTTCCATCTACAACTTTCTCGGCTTTTTTATTGCTTTCATCCATTTGTAATTGTCCTCCACGTTTGCTATATTTTGCATAGTCATAGGTGGGGAAAATAGAGACTGCACATACCGCTAATCCAATAATACCTGCCAATGCAACTACTCCAAGGCTTTTAAAAAGCCCTTTTGTCTCTTTATCTTTTACAGCATTGGCTATAAAAAATGCTACCATTATTCCCATAATAATAAATGCATAATAACTTATTTGTTGATGCCCTTGCCCTATTTGTAAAGCAGTAAGTAATGCTGTTAAAGAAAATCCTATTAAATATTTTTTATCGAAAATTAAAATGACAGCACCAATAAGTGCTGGTGTATAAGCCATTGCCATCATTTTTGTATTGTGCCCAGCAGTAATAATAATAGGGGAGTATGTACAAAAAGCAAAACCCAATGCACCCAAAATGGCTGCATACGGCTTTATGCGCATGCAAATGCATAAAAAATAAAAACTAATACATGCTACAAAGAAAAAATTTAGTGGAACGGGTAAGAATAATTGAAAAATTTTATCGAAATAACCTAGTGGAGACCAATAACCATCTAGCGCAATTTGGTATGCAGGCATACCAGAAAACATAGTTGTAGTCCACATAGGAAAATGCCCGTGTACCTCTTTGTAGTCAAAAGACTGTTTACTCATAGCTTCCCAGCTACTCACATCTGCTTGTTTGAGCACAACGCCACTTTCTAACGCTGGTTTACAGAATATGATTGTTACCAATAAAAATATTCCAACTGCTACCAAATGTGGTATAGCTTTTTGTAATAAAGTCTTATTCATATATAAAGTATAATATTCCGCAAAATAAGCTATTTATAAAAAACTTTTAGCGCAAGCCCTTTTTTAATTTAAAATCTTTTTGCCCCTCAATATTTTTTTGCTATTTTTGCAGCCCATAAAATGTTAGTCGTAGTTCAGTTGGTTAGAGTCCCGAAATTTCGGGATGACTCTGAGTTTCGCTTTTTTTAAACGGTAGTCGTAGCTCAGTTGGTTAGAGCATCAGATTGTGATTCTGAGGGTCGGGGGTTCGAGCCCCCTCGATTACCCAAAAAAATAAATAGCCCCTCAATTTGAGGGGCTATTTCGTAGAGTATTATCCAAAATAAGCATTTATTACTTAATGCGTTTAGCCTCAGTTTCTAGCCCAGTTTGTCTATCACGTGAGCTTTTTATTTGTGCACTACCAAATCGGTAGCTAAAACTTACACGAACTGTTTGGCTCTCCCAATTACCACCACCTCTTATGTACACTCCACCAAAATCGCTGATAGCACTCCAAGGAGCAGTATGAAAAATATCTGTAGCAGCAATTTTTATTGAACCAGCTTTTTTTAGAATTTGTTTTTGCAGGCCTAAGTCTACAGCGCCTTGTGGTTTTGTTTTCCATGTACCGCCCCATACGCTAGGTCCATTAAACCATCCACTTATTTCTGCAGAATAATCTTTGCCAAGGGTAAAGCTTTGTTGTAAATATGCTCCATATGAAGGTACTTTTTCTTTTACTTTATTTTCTCCAATTTTACCTTCAAAAAATTGTTTGTTATACCATAGGTTAATATAGCCGTTCCACCATTTTTTTATGGGTGTGGGTGCGCCTATATTAAAGCTTACAATTTGTTGTTGTGCTAAGTTTTTTTGTTGCACAAAGGTGGCATTGTCAGAAGTGTCTGTAGCTTGTGTAGCATAATCTTTTACATAACTATAACCAATAGTTGTATTTATAAAACCCATAAAAGTATGTGTCATTTCTACATTATCTGTGTATTGTGGACGAAGAAATGCGTTTCCCTTTTCATATGTTAATTCATCAAGTTTATTTTCGAATGGGTTTAAATCTTGGTATGTAGGTCTATCTATTCTTCTGCTGTATGTTAAGTTTAAAGCATGTTTTTGATTTATATTCCAAGTGAATGCGGCACTCGGAAAAAAATCTACATAGTTTCTTTTTACCCTATTATCTGGCTGCACAATACCATCTGCTCTTGTAAGATTACCATCACTCGTTGTTTGCTCCATACGCAAACCTGTTTGTAAACTCCATTTTTCGTTAAGTTGCCTTTGATAATTTACATAAGCTGCATTTACATTTTCTTTATACGAAAAACTATTACTTCTGCTTAATTGTTTAATAGTTACACCTGCTATATCATTAAAAAAGTCGAAAGTATTTTTAGTAGTTACAAAAGATGTTTTAGCACCAAAGCCCAATTTTCCTTTGCCCAAACGCTGCTCTATATCTAGCTTTGCAGTATAAATATCAATATCTGTAGGGGTGTAGTTACGATTAGTAACACTGTACAAAAACACATTGCTAGCATTGTAATAATTATTTGGTTGATAACTTCTTCCAGTTCCTCTAAATAAACCATAATCTGCATCAAAATTTATTTCTCTACCACTAGTGTCAGCGTACCTATAATTTATATTAAAGTTTGAATTGGTACGTTTACCAGGGATTGTATTAAATGCCTCTAATTTTTTTACAAATACATTTGTGGGGTTATAATAAATGTATGTGCCGCCAGCATTGTTAGCATTACTGTTAGCAAAATTGGTAGTAGCTAATATTCCAATGGTGTTTTTATTGTTTATAAAATAATCTACACCTGCTTTAATATTTACACTTTTATCATCATTTTTCATTACTGATTCTTGGTCATACAATGTATCTTTTTGTATTCTATATAAATTCAACTCATTTCTATTTATACCAATATTACCACCTGCATTTCCAAAAAGATTTATCTTTTTATCTCTATAGTTTAAGTTTAAAGAACCATTACCTTTTGGGGTAAAACCTTGTACCAGACCAAGATTTACACTGCCATTTGTACCAAATTTCTTGTTTTTCTTTAAGCGAATATTTACAATGCCAGCATTACCACTAGCATCATATTTGGCGCTTGGGTTACTAATCATTTCAATGGCTTCTATATCATTACTATTAATACTTTTGAGGTAAGCAGCTAGGTCTTTTGTGTCTAGCTGCATCATTTTCCCATCTACATATACACGTACCCCAGTCTTTCCTTTCATGCTTATGTTGTCGTTATTATCTACTTGTACTCCTGGGCTTTTTTGCAATAGTTCCAATGCATTGCTGCCACTTGCATTTATGCTTGCTTCCACATTAAATATGGTTTTATCTGCCTTTACTTCTATCATTGGTTTTTTGGAAACCACCGTTACGCCTTGTAGGTTCTTAGGTGCTTCGGCAAGTGATATAGCCTCTGCATTTACCGTTTGCCCATCGGCAATGGTATAGTTTTTAGAATACTTTGTTTCGTATCCAATAGCCGATAATTTTAATAAATAATCGCCGGGCTTGTTTGTAACAATATCATATTTCCCTGTAGCATCCGATACGTCTGCTTTTACTAGGCTACTGTCTTTAGCATTAAGCAAGCTAATGGTTGCTGTTTGTAAGCCTTTGCCTTTACTATCTGTTACTGCACCACTTATTTTATTGGGAGATTGTGCCATGGCTTGAATACCGATACTCAAAACTGCCAATAATAGCGTTAAAATTTTCCTTTTCATCTTTTTCATTTTTTATGTAACGCAAAGGAATGATGAAAAGTTACACATGTAAAGCAATATTCGATGAAACGGGAAATTTTGTATACGAACGGTAATGTTCTTAGATTTTTGATGTAACATTCAAAATCCCTTAAAAATATTTTTTAATACTTTTACATTTATGCCTACAACCAATATAGACGACCAACAGCTTGAAAATATAAACTATACAGATAAATCACTAAGCCAACAACATTTCTCCAACTGCGTATTTACCAATTGTAATTTTAGTAATACAGATATTAGTTATACCGATTTTGAAGATTGTATTTTTAATATTTGCAATTTCTCACAAACCATAGTAAACACTACAGGTCTAAAGAATGCGGTATTCAACGATTGTAAAATATTGGGTTTCAAATTTAACCATTGTAAAGATTTTTTATTTGAAGTAAGTTTTAAAAATTGCCAATTAGATTATTCTTCCTTTTTTGAAAAAAAAATGAAGAAAACCAGTTTTACGGATTGCAGCATTAAAGAAGTAGATTTTACAGATGCAGATTTATCGATGGGCGTTTTTGCAAACTGTGATTTGCATGATGCATCTTTTGTAAATTGTAATCTGGAGAAAACAGATTTTCGTACTGCAAGAAATTTTATAATAGACCCAGAACAAAATAAAATAAAAAGGGCTAAGTTTTCTCATTTGGGTTTGGAAGGGTTGCTTTCTAAGTATGGGGTAGATGTGGAGTATTGAGTAGGTGTTTTTGCCACAGATTACAAAGAGGCACTGAAAAATGCAATGGAGTCAAACTTATAATAAACCAAAACTATGCATCTGTGGTCTTTTTTGCAAAAAGAAAGGATAATTGCCATAGAGATACAGAAAAATACTCTAAGCCAAATTTATAATAAGCTAAAACTATGCATCTGTGGCTTCTGTGGCAAAAATAAAAACCATAATTTTGCAGCAATGGATAACAATAAACTCCTTACCAATTGGCAAAAAAAAACGCTAGAGCGCACAAAGCTATACAAGAAATTTTTGCATAGAGCAGATAAGAAAATAACGTTACGTGCCTTGCCTGATTTAAGTGAAGAAGCGTATGAAAACATTAATTGCCTTACTTGTGCTAATTGTTGTAAAAATTACAGCCCAAGGTTTAAAGCTACTGATGTAAAACGAATAGCAAAAGTTATGCAGATGAAGGAGGGTGTTTTTATTGAAACGTATTTAACATTAGATGAAGACAACGACTATGTAACAAGGAGCAAGCCTTGCCCTTTTTTAGCCGAAGATAATTTTTGTAGTATTTATGAAGATAGGCCAAGCGATTGTATGCGTTTTCCATATACTGATGAAGATGTAATTATAAAAAGACAAGATATTACGCTAAAGAATTCTACTTTTTGCCCAATCGTTTATTTTGTATTGGAAAAATTGATGGAGAAGAAATAAGGGTTTTACTCAAAGCCACAAAGGAACAAAACATCAAAGTATTTTTATAAAGTGTAAATTATTTTTGAACAGCGATGATTTTGATGAAGAGCTGGCGGATAGAAGCAAGTACCCCACAGGAATGGAGCGATAACGGAATGACGAGGAGTACTGCGTATAGCCGCTGCCAATGCTGAAAATGGTATGTGGGTGGCAGCACAAAAAAGACAGAAGTATTAGATTTTAGACACAAGATTACCTACTAGAGTGTGTACAATCAAATGATTTTCAATAATTAAGTAAATTGTTCATTATTCATTATCAATTATTCATCAAAAAAACCTACTTTTGCGCTCCGAAAAGAGTAATCTTTTTAGACATTTCCCACACGGCCCCATAAGTGTTCATCATTTTGAACCGCCAGCAGGGAGTAACAATAAACAAGTTATATAATGCCAAAGGTAAAAACAAACAGCAGCGCAAAAAAGCGCTTTAAAGTTACCGGTACAGGTTTAATCACTTTTCAAAAACCTTTCAAACGCCACATTCTTACAAAAAAATCTACCAAGCGCAAGCGTGCTATGCGTAAAGATGGTATGGTTGATTCTACACAAATGTATTTTGTAAGAAGACTATTAGGTTTGAAATAAGCCATTCATAAATTTCATTTTCTAGACAAATGTTTATTGGCTTATACCATTTGGCAAAAAAACAATAGAAATGAACAAATGAAATAAACCACCGATGCTCGAGTAAAAAGCTTGGGTAAATTAACTATTAACTTTAAAAAAAATTAGATATGCCACGTTCAGTAAACGCTGTAGCTAGTAGAGCTCGCAGAAAAAGAATTTTAAAAGCCGCTAAAGGATATTACGGCAAAAGAAAAAATGTATATACCGTTGCTAAAAACGTAATGGAAAAAGGTCTTACGTATAGCTACGTAGGTCGTAAATTAAAGAAGCGTGAGTTCCGCACATTGTGGATAGCTCGTATAAACGCTGCCGTTCGTGCAGAGGGAATGATTTATAGCGAATTTATACACAAGATATCTGAAAAAGGAATAGACCTTAATCGTAAAATGCTTGCAGACCTTGCTATGAATGAGCCTGCTGCTTTTAAAGCATTAGTAGAATCTGTAAAATAAATTTACTTTTTATATTTTTTAAAAACCGTTCTTGTAGAGGAACGGTTTTTTTGTGGGTGGAATTTTATGATTTATGGATTCGTTAACTAAATGCTATTGGAGTA
The DNA here is from genome assembly GCA_031408295.1 of Ferruginibacter sp. Taxonomy (GTDB): domain Bacteria; phylum Bacteroidota; class Bacteroidia; order Chitinophagales; family Chitinophagaceae; genus Ferruginibacter. Next base: position 18,135 of record JANNVW010000096.1, on the reverse strand, counting down.
TGGTTAACTTTATTTTTCAACCTTAACCACCAAAACTTCCTCATTATGGTTACTAAATATGTTTTTGTTGTTTTGAGTTTTGTGATTGTGTTATGTTCTTGTGATGGGAGGGAGAGGGAGGAGGAGGTGATGGCAAAAATACTGAACGAAACATTGGTCAATGCAGCTAAGAATGTATCATCTAATAATTATCAAATTTATAATGATTTTAATAATAAACTTGAAAATCCTGCATCTAGTGAAAAGGCTTATTATTTTAAACACAAAATGGATTCAATTGAGTTGGAATCAAAAAACATTTATAATTATGTAGATAGTGTTAAATCATTAAAAAATATAGATTGGTTAAGCTTAAATAAAAGCTTAAATATTTCTAAAAAAATATTTCTTTCAATTGATGAGGATTTGTCAAAGGAATTTTCAGAGGAAATTACTAAATTCAATGGAAACTTAGATTCATTAATAAATACAAAAAACGATTTATTTTTAAGAAATCTTTCAGGCAATAAGAAAAATGTTTTTTTGAATAAATTATTTTGTGATGTTAAATTATTAGAGAATGAATTAGTAAGATTTGTCAACTCGAAAATATCAAATAATGCTTTTACATTCGACTCATACTCAACTTTGATTGGTCAAAATGTTACTCATTTAAAACAAGGAGAAGAACTTATTATAAATGCTGGAGTTGGCGCATACAGCTCAAAAGCGCAACCGAAAATAACAATCTTTCAAAAAGATATTCCTGTTATTGATGGGCAAGGAATATTAAAATTGAAAGCTACTGGCAAAGTTGGAAAACATACAATTCCTGTAAAAATTGAATTCAAAGATGAACATGATAATAAGAGGACACAAATTCAAAACATTGAATACACAATAGACAAATAACTCCCTCATGAAAATTATCTCTCCAACTTTTGCCCTAATTTTCGCCATGCTATTATTTGCAATTGGATTAACCATTGTGCTCATTAAAATAATAAAACATTACAACCGAAAGTAAGGCTTCATTTTAGTTAACAAAAATTAACAACCCATATTTCTACATTTTATTATACATTTGTAATCTATTAGGATAAATAAATGACAAACGCCTTCATTATTAGTACGCAATCAACTTGCACCTACAATAATGCAAAATCTAAAAATTTTGTAGAAGCACCCATTTGTTTTATACCCACACGACCTACTCCCTTTATTGTGCGACGTTGATACTCACGCCACAATAAGCAGTTACCTATCCTGATTTGAGCATATTCATATAAATGCTAATCAACAGTTTTCAATTTACTTTAAACGCATTATCATCATGCACGAGCAATTTGATATTATTATAGCTACCGCAGCACACAGAAATTTTGCCATTGTAATTGCAGCAGAAATGGAATCTTCCGCCAAGGCAAGAGGTACGGGCATTGCTAAAAGAACCCCTGAATACATAGAACAAAAAATGCTAGAAGGTAAAGCCGTGGTGGCGTTTAGCAAAGATGGCATATGGGCAGGGTTTTGTTATATAGAAACCTGGAGCCACGGGCAATACGTAGCCAACTCTGGGTTAATAGTAGCGCCACAATTTAGAAAAAGTGGTTTGGCAAAAGCCATTAAGAAAAAAATATTTGATCTTAGTAGAAAAACATATCCTGATGCAAAGTTGTTTGGACTTACAACTGGCTTAGCAGTAATGAAAATAAATTCAGATTTGGGTTACGAGCCTGTAACCTATAGTGAGCTTACGCAAGACGATGCTTTTTGGGCAGGTTGTAAAAGTTGTGTAAACTATGAAATACTGATGAGTAAGGATAGAAAGAATTGTATGTGTACGGGTATGTTGTACGATCCACAAGATCATTACGAGCCTGAAGAAACGAAGGAAGATTTTAAGCAGTATTCAAAATTGTATGAGCGTTTTATGCGCATAAAACAATCAAGTTTGTTGAGGCCGTTTATGAAGAAAGATTTTGTGAAATTCTTTTCGATATTTTCTTAGAAGAGATTAAGCAAATGATAAAAGTCTATGTGAAAACTATGTGCCTATGTTTCTATGTGGTAAAATTTTAACACATAGACACAGTAGAATCATAGAAACACATAGGTAAACAAAAAATTATGAAACAAAAAATTGTATTAGCATTTAGTGGTGGATTAGACACAACCTATTGTGCTATTTATTTAAGCAAAATAAAAAACTACGAAGTGCATGCCATTACGGTAAACACTGGTGGTTTTGATGATGCAGAAGTAGCTGTTATAAAAACGCATGCCGAAAATTTAGGTGTGGCATCGTACACATGTGTAGATGTAACCAAAAAATATTACGATAGTTGTATAAAATATTTAATTTTTGGCAATGTATTAAAAAATGCTACATACCCATTGAGCGTAAGTGCCGAGCGTATGATACAAGCCATAACCGTGGCCGATTATGTAAAAGAAATTGGCGCAACGGCCGTGGCCCATGGTAGCACAGGTGCAGGTAATGACCAAGTACGATTTGATATGGTTTTTCAAACCATGGTACCACAAGCAGAAATTATAACACCAATTAGAGATTTAAAACTTAGCAGAGAAGCTGAGATAAACTTTTTGAAAGAGCATAATGTATTGATGAATTTTGAAAAAGCCGCATACAGCATCAATAAAGGATTGTGGGGTACATCTGTTGGTGGTAAAGAAACATTGTACAGTAAAGATTACTTACCTGAAACAGCTTGGCCTACTCAAGTAACGGAAACTGTAGAGAAGAAAGTTACTCTAAGTTTTGATAAAGGAGAATTGGTTGGGATTGATGATACAATATTTGAAGATAAAGTAGCGGCCATACAATTCTTACAAGCGTTGGCGCAACCTTACGGCATAGGCAGAGATATACATGTAGGCGATACCATCATTGGCATAAAAGGTAGGGTAGGCTTTGAAGCAGCTGCACCCATCATTATTATTAAAGCACATCATTTATTAGAAAAACATACGCTTACAAAAAATCAGTTGTACTGGAAAGACCAACTGAGCACTTGGTATGGCAACTGGCTACACGAAGGACAATTGCTTGACCCAACCATGCGCAACATTGAAAGTTTTTTAACCGATACACAAAAAAATGTTTCGGGTAAAGTTTTTGTAACGCTATTGCCCTATCGTTTTTTAGTAACAGGTATTGAAAGTGAAAACGATTTGATGAACAACAAATTTGGCAGCTATGGCGAAATGAACAATAGCTGGACTGGTGATGATGTAAAAGGTTTCGCAAAAATATTTGGCAATCAAAATACAATTTATAACCTTACACACAACGATAAGTAATGACTACTAAAATTAACATCGGTATTATAGGAGGTGCTGGTTATACCGCAGGGGAATTATTACGTTTATTGATACATCACCCCAATGCCAATATTGTATTCGTACACAGCAACAGCAATGCGGGAAAGCCTTTGCATGCTGTGCATAATGATTTGATTGGTGATACAGATATCATTTTTACGGATAAAATTGTACAAGATGTAGATGTGATTTTCTTATGTGTTGGCTATACAGAAGCAAGAAAGTTTTTGCAAGAAAATACCATTGCTGCTGCAACAAAGATTATTGATTTATCGCACGACTTTAGATTAAATGAACACAATAGTTTTGGAGATAGAAAATTTGTTTATGGTTTGCCTGAATTAAACAAAGAAGAAATAAAACTTGCAAATAATATTGCTAACCCTGGTTGTTTTGCTACTTGCATACAATTGGGTTTATTGCCGTTGGCAAATGAAAAAGCATTAAGTGTAATTCATACAACAGGTATTACTGGCAGCACTGGCGCAGGACAATCTATGCAAGCCACATCACATTTTTCTTGGAGGGTAAATAATATACAAGCTTATAAAACTTTAACCCATCAGCATGTAGATGAAATAAAGCAATCGTTACAACAATTACAAGGCAACGAAACAGCATTGCATTTCGTTCCTTGGCGTGGCGATTTTGCAAGAGGCATTTTTGTAACTAGTTATTGTCAATCTAATTTGACTTTGGAAGTTACAAATGCGTTGTATAAAACTTTTTACACATCGCATCCCTTCGTACATATTAGCGATGAAATGATAGATTTGAAACAAGTGGTCAATACCAATAAAGCAGTTATTTATATTGAAAAAATTGGTGACCAATTGGTAATACATTCTGCGATAGACAATTTATTGAAAGGTGCATCGGGGCAGGCATTGCAGAATATGAATTTGATGTTTGGGTTGGAGGAAACAACAGGATTGAAATTGAAAGCTGTGAAATTTTAAATTAATTTTAAAATCTATTAAAAGAAATTGTAATGAAAATTATGATGGATAAGGAATATAAAAATTGGTTGGTAACCTTAAAATCTACCATACAGCAAAGGCAAATAAAAGCGGCTGTTGCAGTAAATAGTGCATTGATAATGCTTTACTGGGAGTTGGGAAAGCAAATTGTTGAAAAACAAGAAAATGCCAAATGGGGAACTGGGTTTATAGACCAATTGAGCAAAGATTTGAAAGAGGAGTTTCCTGAAATGAGTGGCTTTTCTTCAAAAAACTTGCGCTATTGCAAATCGTTCTTTCTATTTTGGCAACAAGTTGTTGCCAAAATAGAAAATGCAAATTGGCAACAAGTTGTTGCCGGATACAATAAGTTTGACAATATTCAACATATTGATAATGAAATTATTAAAAAAAATAAAGATTTAGAATTTTTTGAAAAACCAATTGTAGAACAAGATGCTCTACAATTAGAAAACCAATTTCAGGAGCAACTTGTTCCCAATTTGAATAAGACAAATGAAGAAAAAACAAAACAAGTCGTTTCGCAAATAGAAACACATTTATTTCAAGTTCCATGGGGGCATCATATATTAATTTTACAAAAAATTAAAAACCTAGCTGAAGCTACTTTCTATATCCAAAAAATAATACAGAATAATTGGAGCAGGGCAATTTTGGAAATGCAAATAGAGACTAATTTATTTGCAAGGCAAGGGAAAGCCATAAACAATTTTGAATCTGCCTTACCAAAACCACAATCAGATTTAGCAAGAGAAATTTTAAAAGACCCATACAATTTTAGTTTTCTTACATTAGAACAAGATGTGCAAGAACTAGAATTGGAAAAGCAATTGGTTAAAAATATTACACAATTTTTATTGGAATTAGGAAAAGGATTTGCTTATATGGGCAGGCAATTTGAACTGAATGTAGGCTCTAAAAATTTCAGACTAGATTTATTATTTTATCATACAAAATTAAAATGCTTTGTAATAATAGAACTTAAAACCAAAGAGTTTGAGCCTGAGTTTGTGGGGAAACTTAATTTTTATTTATCGGCAATAGATGAATTGGTAAAAGATGAAAATGACAAACCAACGATTGGAATTTTACTTTGTAAATCTAAAGATAATTTGATAGTAGAATTTGCTTTAAAAGACATGAACAAACCTATTGGTGTAAGCGAATTTTTGTTTAATGAGTTGCCATTAAATATTCAAAGAGAAATGCCAACAGTAGAAGAATTAGAAAACGAATTATTTAAAAACGAACACAATTTATAAATAATAATGAAATTATTTGAGGTTTACCCAATAAACAATATAGCTATCGAAAAGGCTTATGGGTCGTATGTTTGGGACAGTGAAGGAAAAAAATATTTAGATATGTACGGAGGGCATGCCGTTATTTCCATTGGACATACTCATCCGCACTATGTTGCACGTTTGCAAGAACAGTTAAATAAAATTGCTTTTTATTCTAACTCTATCGAAATTCCTATACAAAAAGAATTGGCAAAAAAGTTGGGGGAAATTTCTGGTAAAGAAGATTACCAATTGTTTCTTTGCAATAGCGGCGCAGAAGCAAATGAAAATGCATTAAAGTTAGCTTCGTTTTATAACGGTAGAAAAAAAATAGTTGCCTTTACAAAAGCTTTTCATGGCAGAACATCGTTGGCGGTAGCAACGACAGACAATCCAAATATTGTTGCGCCAGTAAATGAAACAGACAATGTTACTTTCTTACCGTTTAATGATGAAGTGGCATTGGCCAATTATTTTGAACATTATGGCAATGATATTTCATCTGTAATTATTGAAGGCATACAAGGTGTGGGTGGTATTAGAGAAGCAAGTAAATCTTTTTTGCAATTGATAAGAACCCTTTGTACAAAATACAATGCCGTTTACATAGCTGATAGTGTGCAGTGTGGTTATGGCAGAACAGGGCAATTTTTTTCGCATGATTATGCAGGTGTGCAAGCCGATATATACTCGATGGCAAAAGGTATGGGTAATGGTTTTCCAATTGGCGGCATATTGATTGCGCCGCACATACAACCCAAACATTTTATGCTAGGTACAACATTTGGTGGCAACCATTTGGCATGCGCAGCAGCATTAGCAGTATTAGAAGTAATGGAGCAAGAAAATTTGTTCATGAATGCAAAAACAATGGGAGATTATTTATTGGAAAAATTAAAAGTATTTCCACAAATAAAAGAATTGCGTGGTAGAGGTTTAATGATTGGTATAGAAATGCCCGAGGAGTTTGCACATGTAAAAAAAGATTTGTTGATGAAACATAACATTTTTACTGGCGAAGCAAAACCAAATACCATAAGACTTTTACCTGCTTTAAACATTACAAAAACTGAAGTAGATTTATTTTTAGAATCTTTCGCAGCAACGTTAAAATAAAAAAATAATGCAACATTTTATTTCGGTAAACGATGTAAACAATATTGATGCTCTGGCACAACAAGCTTTAGCATATAAGCAAAACCCTTTTGCAGATAAGCATTTAGGAGCAAATAAAAGAATTGGGTTATTGTTTTTAAACCCAAGTTTGCGCACTCGTATTAGCACACAAATAGCTGCTGAAAATTTGGGCATGCAAGTGCTTACTTTTAACGTGGGTAATGATGGATGGAAATTAGAATTTGAAGAAGAAGCCATCATGAGTGGTACAACTGTAGAACATATAAAAGATGCAGCACCCATTTTAGGAAATTATTTTGATGTAATAGGAGTAAGAAGTTTTCCATCTCTTGCAAATAAAGAAGAAGATTATAGCGAGCATGTAATAAAGCAATTTATAAAATATGCAGGTGTGGCTGTGGTGAGTTTAGAAACTGCTACGCTTCATCCTTTGCAAAGCTTTACAGATATTATTACGATTAAAGAAACTTTAGCAGCTTCAATTAAGCGACCGAAAATAGTATTGACATGGGCACCACACATAAAACCTTTGCCACAATGTGTTGCCAATAGTTTTGCTCAATGGATGAATGCTTGGGACCAAGCAGAATTTATTATTACACATCCCGAAGATTATGAATTGGACGAACAATTTACAAAAGGCGCAACCATAACGCACAACCAACAAGAGGCTTTAAAAGATGCTGATTTTGTGTATGTAAAAAATTGGAGCACATACCATGATTATGGAAAAATATATAGCAACGACCCATCTTGGATGCTAACACCGGAAAAATTAAAAGTAACCAACAATGCAAAAATTATGCATTGCTTACCCGTTCGTAGAAATGTAGAGTTGAGTGATGAAGTATTGGATAGTGCAAACAGTTTGGTAACACAAGAAGCAAGTAACAGAGTGTGGGCAGCGCAAGCAGTGTTAGCAGAAATTTTGAAAAATGTAAAGTAATAAAATGCAGCAATTAATAGTAGTAAAAATTGGCGGAAATATTATTGATGATGCAACTGCATTAGACAGTTTTATTGAAAAATTTGCTGCTATTGATGCACCTAAGATTTTGATACATGGTGGCGGAAAGTTAGCAACCGAAATGGCTACAACCATGCAAATTCCGCAGCAAATGATTGATGGAAGACGAATAACAGATGAAGCTACTTTGAAATTGGTTACGATGGTTTATGCCGGATTTATTAATAAAAATATTGTAGTAAAGTTGCAAGCAAAAGCTTGTAACGCAATAGGGCTGTGTGGCGCAGATGCAAATGTTATTTTAGCAAAAAAGCGTGAAGTAAAAAATATTGATTATGGTTTTGTGGGAGATGTTGTAGTAGATGGTATTAACGATAGTTTTTTAAAACTCTTGTTAGAAAATAATACAACATCTATCATTGCACCTATCACACATAATAGGGAAGGACAATTATTAAATACCAATGCGGATACCATAGCAAACGAAATAGCAAAAGCAATGTCGGCACATTATCAAGTACAACTTATTTATTGTTTTGATAAAAAAGGTGTTTTGGAAAATGTGGCTGATGAAAATTCAGTAATAAAAATGATTACAAAAGCTAATATTGAAAATTTAAAAGCCAATAAAATAATACATGAAGGGATGATACCCAAGATTGATAATGCGTTACAAGCAGTGGCTAACGGAGTGCATAAAGTAACACTCGGCCATGCAAATGAATTAAATGAAATTATAAAAGGAGAAGCTGGAAGTACAATTAAGTAGTCTTTACCACAGAAAATTGTTGTAGATATAAATAATATAAATCGTAAATTTGAAAGTATAAAAATGTTTTTTATGAGTACATTAGAAATGAAAGCAAAAGCGTTTGAAAAATTAGCATCTATAAATGAAGAGTCAGCTATTAAAGAAGTATTGGCATTCTTAGAAAATTTAAAAGAAACCAAAGACGAATTTGATGCAGATACTTTTTTTAAAAATGCAAGCGAAAAATATGATGACGTATTGCAAAAATTAGCACAATAATGATTATTATTAAAACGATACTAAGGCTTCATAAGCTTTCCATTCTAAAATATGGAGGGGCAGAAGGTATAAGAGACCAAAGTTTGATGGAAAGCGCTATTGCTAGACCTTATCAAACTTTTGGTGGCGAAGATTTGTACCCAACATATTTTGAAAAAGCTGCTGCTATTGTAGAAAGTATAATCATAAATCATCCTTTTGTTGATGGAAATAAACGTACTGGTTTTTTAGCTATGTTGGCAGTTTTAGAAGCTGGAAATATTAAAATTACTTCTTCAAACGATGACCTTTATAACTTCACTATAAAAATATCTACAGGTGATATTAAATTTGAAGAAATTGTAATTTGGCTTAAAAATAATACTGAAGCTATTTAGTTTTCATGATAAAACAATTTTATAAATGAAAACTATTACAAACCTCACAGAAGAAGCCATTCAGCTTTTAAAAAGTTTAATACAAACGCCGTCGTTAAGCAAACATGAAAATGAAACGGCTGCTATTTTAAAAAATTATTTAGAAAAATATTGTACAAATGTTCAAAGCTTGCAGAATAATATTTGGATAAAAAATAAATTTTTTGATGAAACCAAGCCAACTATTCTTTTAAATAGCCATCACGATACAGTACCTGCCAATAAAGCATACACAAGAAATCCTTTAGATGCTACTATAGAAGATGGGAAATTATTTGGTCTTGGAAGCAATGATGCAGGGGGTTGTCTAGTAAGTTTATTGGCTACTTTTTTATATTTCTACGAAAAAGAAAATTTACAATACAATTTAATTTTTGCAGCATCTGCGGAAGAAGAAATTTCTGGTACAAACGGCATTGAAATTATGTATCCACAATTGGGGGAAATTTATGCCGCCATTGTAGGCGAACCTACACTCATGCAAATGGCCATTGCCGAAAAAGGATTATTGGTTATAGATTGTACGGTAAAAGGCAAAGCTGGGCATGCAGCAAGAGCAGAAGGGGAGAATGCCATTTACAAAGCCATGAAAGATATTGAGTGGTTTAAGAATTATCAATTTGAAAAAATATCTGATACGCTTGGGCCAATAAAAATGAGTGTAACCACCATTAATGCGGGAATGCAACACAACATGGTTCCTGATATTTGTAACTTTACAGTGGATATTCGCATAAACGAATTATACACGCATGAAGAAATATTGAAAGTGATTAAAGAAAATATAGATGTTGAAATTGTTCCAAGAAGTATGCGAATGAAATCATCCAGTATTCCTGTTTTGCATCCTTTGGTGCAATCAGGTATTAAACTAGGTAGAGAAATGTATGGCTCCCCAACCACATCTGACAAGGCATTGATGAATTGCCCCTCTTTAAAAATAGGGCCTGGAGATAGCGCAAGAAGCCACAGTGCAGATGAGTATATTTATGTAAAAGAAATAGAAGAAGGAATAGATTTGTACATTAAATTATTAGAAAATATTTTGTAAATATAAAATAGGATGTTGCACAATTAAGGACTGTCAGGGTGAGACACTCATAAAATAAATTTTAAGCTCTTTGCAAATGACATGAATCAAAGACCTGTCAAAGTGAGCTTGTAGAACTTGGGGCTACCGTCTCAAGCACCGCCTTCGATAAGCTCAGGTTGACATTAAGATAATTGTTGGTTACGTAATTTAAATTAAAAAAAACATGAAACTCTGGAACAAAGACAGTACAACTTTATCGGAAAGCATTGAAAAATTTACCATTGGAAATGATAAAATATTTGATGTGCAACTAGCCAAGCATGATGTAATAGGAAGCATTGCTCATGCAAAAATGCTGCACAGTATTGGTATTTTGAATGGAGATGAAATTATTGCTGTTGAAAGTGCTTTGCAGCAAATTTTGATAACAATTGAAGAAGGAAATTTTTTAATAGAAGAACATGTAGAAGACGTACACTCACAAATAGAAATAATGCTCACCAATAGTATTGGCGATGCAGGTAAAAAAATACATACTGGTAGAAGTAGAAACGACCAAGTAGCTACAGATATAAAATTATTTTTAAAAGATGAAATCGTAGAAATAAAAAACACTGCCAAACAATTATTTGATGTATTGGTTGGATTGAGCAACCAGCACAAAGATGTATTAATGCCTGGCTATACGCATTTTCAAATTGCCATGCCTTCATCATTTGGACTTTGGTTTTCGTCCTTTGCAGAAAGCTTGGTGGATGATGTAACCATGCTACAAGCTGCTTATACAATCACAAATAAAAACCCACTTGGTTCTGGAGCAGGTTATGGCTCTGCATTTGAGTTAAATAGAACTTTAACCACACAATTGCTACAATTTGGCACTTTAAATTATAATTCTATTTATGCACAAACAACTCGTGGAAAAACAGAAAAGATTGTTGCCACGGCAATGAGCAGTATGGCGGCTACTTTAAATAAATTATGTGCCGATGTTTGTTTGTATGTAAACCAAAATCATGGTTTCATTTCTTTTCCTGATGATGTTACAACTGGCAGTAGCATTATGCCACACAAAAAAAATCCAGATGTATTTGAGTTGATTCGTAGCAAAACCAACATTATACAAAGCACACCCAATACACTTACAATGATGCTTACCAATATGCCCACAGGGTATCATAGAGATGTACAACTTACAAAAGAGATATTGTTTCCACAAATAAATGCATTGAAAGATTGTTTACATCTTTTATTGCTCGTTTTACCACAAATAAAAGTTAACCCAAATATTTTGGCAGACGATAAGTATTCCTATTTATTTAGTGTAGAAGCGGTGAATGATTTGGTAAAAAAAGGAATACCCTTTAGAGATGCTTACAAACAAGTGGGTAATGATATAGACAATAATGCCTTTTCTTTTGATGCTTCAAGAGATTTGGAACATACACATGAGGGCAGTTTGGGGAATTTGTGCAATGATAAAATAAAAGAGGCTATGAAAAGCGTTTTAATGGGTTTTAAATAACCTTATACCTTGCTAAAAAACTTTCTCCCAAAAACCGCTACTATTAAATATCTTTGCACTGCAAAATTTCACTTAAAACAACAATAGCAAATTTAGCCGATGAACAATACTTACGATAGCCTGGTACAGCAGACATTCAATTTTCCGCAAGAGGGTTTTAAACTGCATGATAATCATTTACAGTACAACGATGTTGACATTAAAGCTTTGATTGACAAATACGGCACACCGCTTAAATTATCATATTTGCCAAAAATTGGAATGCAGATAAACAAAGCAAAAGCAATGTTTGCCAATGCATTTAAAAAACATAAATACGAAGGTGAATACAACTATTGCTATTGCACCAAAAGTTCGCATTTTAGTTTTATAGTAGAAGAAACATTAAAACATAATATACATTTAGAAACTTCTTATGCATATGATATCGATATCATCAATGCTTTGTATAAGAAAAGAAAAATTACAAAAGACATCAATATTATTTGCAATGGTTTTAAGCAAAAGAATTATACCACTCGTATTGCAAAATTGATAAACGATGGTTTTAAAAATGTAATTCCAATTTTAGATAATAAAGAAGAGCTTAGCATGTACAAGCGTAATATACGTACAGGAAAACCTTTTCAATTGGGCATTCGCATAGCAGCAGAGGAAGAGCCTAGTTTTCCTTTTTACACAAGCCGCTTGGGTATGAAGGCAAAAGATGTATTGGGTTTTTATGTAGATGAAATTGAGGGATACGAAGATAAATTTCAGTTAAAAATGTTGCATATCTTTTTAAACAAAGGTATTAAAGATGATATTTATTATTGGAGTGAGTTGCAAAAAAGTATTACACTCTATTGCCAGCTAAAAAAGATTTGTCCTGAATTGGATTCTATAAATATTGGTGGTGGTTTTCCTATAAAACATTCCCTTGGGTTCGATTACGATTATCAATTTATGATAAACGAAATTGTAGGCAATATTAAAACGGCTTGTAAAAAAGCAAAAGTAAAAATGCCCAACATCTACACAGAGTTTGGTAGCTTTACGGTAGGAGAAAGCATGGCACATATTTACAGTGTAATTGGCGAAAAAGTACAAAACGATAGAGAAACTTGGTATATGATAGATTCATCTTTCATCACAACATTACCCGATACTTGGGGTATTGGAGAAAAGTTTCTCATGCTACCCATAAACAAATGGAAGAACGAATACCAGCGTGTGGTACTTGGCGGTATCACCTGCGATGGTCATGATTACTACGATAGCGAAGAACATATCAACGAAGTATTTTTACCAAAAGTAAAAACCACTGATGAAAATAATTTAGAAAGTAACAAAGAACCTTTGTATGTTGGCTTCTTTCATACTGGTGCTTACCAAGATCAAATAAGTGGCTACGGTGGTATTAAACATTGCCTTATCCCTTCTCCAAAACATATCATTATTGAAAGAGATAAAAATGGTAAATTAATAGAGTGGGTTTATGCTAAAGAGCAAACGTCTCAAAGTATGTTGAAGATATTGGGTTATAACTAAGCAGAATTATGTTTGTGGTATAAAAGGGTTTCAATTATTATTAAAACCTTTCTTGCATAAATTTATTTTAAAAAACTAGTGTTACCATCTATTTATAAAATGAGTAAGTAGAATCTATTTAAAACTATAAATTTTTTTGTTCTAAAATCATTTTTACATTTGTTGTAGTCTTTTAGTAATATCTATTCTCTTAAAATTTTTGTTTCAAAGTGCTTTTTGATTAATGAAGTTTACTTTCTAATATTGCTTTTGATAATTTCAGATGTAGCTCATCTAAAATGCCATAGGTAATAAACAATACAAATAAATGAAATTTTTCCCTGAATCTGCCTTACAACAATTAGAGTTCGATAAAATAAAAGATTTACTTGCACTCCATTGCCGCACGGAGTATGCCAAGCACAAAGCAGAGCAGTTGCGCATACATACACGTAAGGAGTACATAGAGCTAGAGCTACAACAAGCCAACGAATTTAAAATGATATTGGATAGTGGTGCACATTTTCCAAATGATTTTACAACTAATATTTCTAGAGATTTAAAATTACTTGGCATACCAGGTGCATCGCTTGCAGGGGAGCAATTTATACTTATACGCAGATTAGTTATGAGTATGGAAAGTATTTTTAGATGGTTTACGGTAGAGATAAGAGAAACTTTTCCGGGGCTTACAAAAGTAATAGACCAAAACTATTACGAGAAAAATATAAAAGTTTTAATAGACGAAATACTTGATGAAACTGGTACAGTAAGAGATAAAGCAAGTGAGGCATTGTTTGAAATAAGAATGAAGCTATACAAAAAACGTGCAGAGCTTAGGCGCATATTTGATAGAATTGTAGCAAAGCTAAACAAGCAAGGTTTCTTAGCAGACATTGAAGAAAGTTTTATGAATGGTAGGAGAGTGCTTGCAGTGGTAGCAGAGCAAAAGCGTGTGGTAAAGGGTGTGTTGCACAGCGAAAGCGAAAGCCGTAAAACAAGTTTTATAGAGCCCGAGGAAACAACTGAACTGAACAACGAAATATTTTCGTTGGAGTACGAGGAAACAAAAGAAATTTATAGAATACTGCGCCTGCTTACACAGCAAGTGAGCATGTATGCACCTCTCTTAAAAAGTTATCATGACATTGCAGGAGAGTACGATTTTATAAGAGCCAAAGGCAAGCTTGCACAAGATATGAATGCTGCTTATCCTATGCTAGTTGACAAAGCACATCTGCATTTAATAAAAGCCTATCATCCATTGTTGTTTTTATTTAATAAGCGAAGTGACAAAGAAACTTTTCCTACAGATATTTTGCTAAATAATGATGCAAGTATATTGGTAATAAGCGGTCCAAATGCAGGAGGTAAAACAGTAACCATGAAAACTGTAGGCTTGCTACAAATAATGCTACAAAGCGGACTGCTCGTGCCTGCAAGCGCAGATAGCACCATGGGCATATTCAAGCAGGTGCTCATACATATAGGCGATACACAAAGCATAGAATTTGAGCTAAGTACTTATTCATCTCACTTAAAAAACATGAAACATTTTATAGAAAATGCCAATGGTAAAACATTGTTTTTTATAGATGAGCTAGGTAGCGGTAGTGATCCAAATCTTGGTGGTGCTTTTGCAGAAGTGATAATGGAAGAGTTAGCTTTTAAACATGCATTTGGTATTGTAACCACGCATTACTTAAACCTAAAAGTAATGGCCAATAAAGTGCGTGGTATTATAAATGGTGCTATGCAATTTGATGAAGAAAAATTATTGCCATTATACAAATTACAAATTGGTAAGCCTGGTAGTTCTTATACATTTTCTATTGCTGAAAGAATTGGGTTAGATAAAAAACTCATTAGCCGTGCAAGAAAATTGGTGGATGAAGACCAATTTCGGTTAGATAAATTATTGAACCGTACCGAGCAAGATTTACAAAAGCTAGATGCTGAAAAAATAACGCTCGCAGAATTACTAAAAGAAAACGAAGCGTTAAAAAAGGAAATGCAGCGTGTGGTAAAAAAAGAAACCCACCAGCAAGAGATGGAGCGCATGCAAGAGCAAAATAAAATAAGTGCAGAAAAAATAAATTACCTCAAAGACATGGAGCGCCGCCTAAAAGCCATGGTAATAGAGTGGCGCAAGGCAGAAGATAAAGATGCGGTTGTAAAAATGATACATGCATTGCTCTTTAACCAAAAAGAAAAACTACAACAGCAAAGCTATAAGAAAAAACTAAACGAAAAATTTATAGAAGTAGCGGGCGAAATAAAATTAGGTGATAAAGTTAAAATGCGCCAAAACAGAAGCATAGGTGTGGTAAAAGAAATAAGAGGAAAAAAAGTAATTGTGCAAGTGGGTATAATGCCCATTACAGTGGCGTTGGAAGATTTAATCATTGTAAAAGACAAAGAACAAAAAGTAGGGTAGAAAACTTTTTCTGGAATATTGTTGTATATCCATAAAACTAAAAACATTTATATGAAAAAATATTTTTTATCTGCAATATTAGCTTTGCTAATTTCAGGTGTAACTACTGCTCAAAAAAACGTCATTCCTAAATCTCACCAATACGCCGACCTTAGCTTTGGGTTTGGTAGTAAACAAGGGAGTATTGTAGCTGGTTATTTTTACAATAAAAACCTTGGCAAAAAGCATAGGCTTTTTATTGGTACTGGTTTGAGATTCAACACTTTTTATGGTACAAATGTAAATTATACGTCTGCGCCATCAACCCTAGCAGGAGATAAACTAAAAGAAGATACTCTTTTTGCAACTAAATCAAATGTTTACAGTTTAAACTTATTAATAAACTTAGGTTATAATATTACTCCTAAACTACAGGCTGGTTTTAATATTGATTTATTGGGATTTTCTTTTGGTCCAGAGGGAAGTTCAATGTTTAAATCCAATGGCATACCTACTGTTGTAAATGCAAAACCAACTGGTTTTAATGCTTTGCTTATTGGAAATAACGACAGAGGCTCAGTAAATTCCGAATTTTATGCTAGGTATAAAATTTCTAACAAGTTTGGAGCAAAACTAGCTTATCAGTATTTTTTTACTGAATTAACGACTAACGTAAAAGCTCAAACTGCACCAGAATTAAATAATCGTTTTAGAAACAAAGCAAGGTTAGTAAATGTAGGGTTTACTTACTATTTTTAGATTATTTTACTGCTTAAAACAAACAGCCTTTGTAATGCACGAAGGCTGTTTGTTTTTAAAGTCTCTCACCCTTATCTTTGCACTCTTAAAAAAAATACATGCCATATTTATTTACATCCGAGTCCGTAAGTGAAGGACACCCAGACAAAGTAGCAGACCAAATTAGTGATGCACTTATTGATAATTTTTTAGCTTTTGACCCAAGCAGTAAAGTTGCTTGCGAAACGCTTGTAACTACTGGTCAAGTAGTATTGG
This sequence comes from Ferruginibacter sp., assembly GCA_031408295.1. GTDB lineage: Bacteria > Bacteroidota > Bacteroidia > Chitinophagales > Chitinophagaceae > Ferruginibacter. The sequence goes on along the minus strand of JANNVW010000096.1, from coordinate 1,501 downwards.
CTGGAGAAGTGAAAAGTAAAGCATACTTAGATGTGCAAGAAATAGCTCGTGGTGTAATTCGTAAAATTGGTTATACTAAGAGTGAGTATATGTTTGAAGCTAACTCTTGTGGTATTTTAAGTGCAATACATGAGCAAAGTGGTGATATTAACCAAGGTGTAGATAGAAAAAAGAAAGAAGAGCAGGGAGCAGGTGACCAAGGTATGATGTTTGGTTATGCTACAAATGAAACGGAGAATTACATGCCTTTAGCTTTAGCTTTATCGCATGATATATTGAAAGAACTAGCAATGGTTCGTCGAGAAAATAAAGCAATAAAATACCTACGCCCAGATGCTAAGAGCCAAGTAACATTGGAGTACGATGATAATAATGTACCAGTAAGAATAGAAGCTATTGTAGTATCAACTCAGCATGATGACTTTGGAAAAGACGAAGTAATGTTGGCTAAAATTAAAAAAGACATCATCAACATAGTTATACCTAGGGTAAAAGCAAAGTATAAAAAATACAATCATCTTTTCAATAATAAGATTAAATATCATATTAACCCAACGGGTAAGTTTGTAATAGGTGGGCCGCACGGAGATACAGGGCTTACGGGTCGTAAAATTATTGTAGATACTTACGGTGGCAAAGGTGCACATGGTGGTGGAGCATTTAGCGGTAAAGATCCTAGCAAGGTAGATAGAAGTGCTGCGTATGCTACAAGGCATATTGCTAAAAACTTAGTGGCAGCAGGACTTTGTAGCGAAGTATTGGTACAAGTTAGTTACGCTATTGGTGTAGCACAACCTACAAGCATAAACGTAGTAACGTATGGTACTGCTAAAGTAAATTTAACCGATGGGCAAATTGCCAATGCAATTATGAAAATGAGTTGCTTTGATATGCGTCCATACTTTATTGAGCAACGCCTAAAATTGCGTAACCCAATATACAGCGAAACAGCAGCATACGGGCACATGGGTCGTACGCCTGAAACAGTAGAGAAAACTTTTTTCTCACCTGATGGAAAATCTATTAAGAAAAAAGTAGAATTGTTTACTTGGGAAAAACTAGATGCAGTGAAGGAAGTAAAGAAAGTATTTGGCTTGAAATAAGGAGCTTCTCTGAATGAATATTGAAGAAACCATAAGTATGAAAATGCTTGTGGTTTTTTATTGAATAATATTTTTCCGAAAAGCCAAACCCAATGCCTCAGCTAGACTGCTTACACGTAATTTTTGATAAATGCGTTTTGCATGACTATGCACCGTTTCATAGGCAATACTTAAATCTGAAGCTACCATTTTATAACTTCTTCCGTTGCCCAATAATTGTAGTATTTGTTTTTCTCTTTCGCTTAGGTTAAAATCATTATCACTTAATGGTTGTTGTTGAAAATGAGATATTACTTTTCTTGCAATGCCTGGTGTCATTGGGCTACCACCCGCTACAGCCTCTTCAATGGCTTTTATTAAATCAGTCGGTTTTGTATCTTTTGTAAGGTAACCGTGTG
>JANNVW010000095.1:0-17558 GCA_031408295.1 Ferruginibacter sp. | reverse complement strand
GCTTACATGCAAAACTACCTAAACGAGTTTTGCTATAAGTTTAACAGAAGATATTTTGGAGAAAAGTTATTTGATAGATTACTTGATGCTACTCTTTCTAATGCATGGTATAAACCTTTTCCAAATAGCGTATAGTCATTTGAATATTGGACTAAATTCTATAAACATCTGGTACTATTATGCTTTTAGAAAACAATTATTCAATTCCTTGTAATTGATACACTAATTTATTAAACCCAAAACAGATTAGGATTATTCACTTTTTGTAGTAGAATAATTTCTAACCCCTATCCTTAAAAACAAAATAAAAAGTGTCTATTGCATTAGTAGTTCCCCAATTTTGCAATTAATTAAATCAAAAAGTATTTTTTAGGTTTCATGTATTAACTCGTAAATTATTGATTTTAAGTACTTTTGTTTCAATATAATATTTATATACTACAGATTTTATATTTTGTAGAATATTTTCTATAAAAAATTGTTTTGTTTCATTAAAATCCCTATCTTTGATCTTTCAATAGTGAATTCTATTTGATAGAACTTGTATTTTTCCACATCCACTGCAAATCCTGCTGACTCGACCAACTGATTTTTCAGCGTCCAGTTTCAATCAATTTAATTTTAAATATTTCCTTTAGCTAGGAAGCTTGTTAAAACCAAGACTAATAACTAAATAGATTATAAATAAAAGCTTTAAAACAAGTTAATTTCCAATGATAACATTTAATACTAAAAACATGACTACTTTAAAATCGAAAATCGCTCTGGCTTTCCTTTCGATAGCAGCTTTTGCAAACAATTCTTTTGCTCAACAGGGCACTTTAGAAATGATTACTTTAGGAAGTTCCAATGTTGCTCTTGGTCCATCTATTGCTCCTGTAGTAGTAAATTTTAGAGAAGATATTACCAATGCGACTGTAGGTACTACATTTAGAACCTACAGCCCAGCTTTAAATGTTACTACATCGTTTGCAAACCAACAATATAATACCACATATGGTAATATATCAACTGGCATGGCTTTTGGAGCTGGAAATACTAGTTCAAATGGAGGTTTAACCCAACAATCTGCGGTTAATCCAATATATAATATTTTGGGTGCAAGTTTAGTTCAACCTCCACAAAATGGTATGTTTGTATCTAGCCCAACTGGTACTATTGTACCTAATTTTCAACTTGGTGGTAGAGGTGTTGGACAAGATCCTGAAACTACACAATCTGGAAAAGATATGGATAATGGCAATGCAGACGACTATAACTTTGGTATGGCAGTATTTACAAACGTTGAGCCATTATTTGATGCCAATTTGGATAAAGCTGGTCGTTATTATTATGGTCAAATTGTGTTTAAATTTAGCCGCCCAGTAAAAAATCCAGTTTTACATATTGGAGGTTTAGGAGGTAGTTATAATTACGCCCCAATTGGTGGTGGGCCTCGTCAAATTTCTTATTTCTCTACAGAAATGGAATTACAAAATGCTGGTATTATTACTTCAGATTTTATGGCAGGTAACGAAAATTTCAATGTATCTGGTAATAATATTTTAAATAGTTCTGCAACACCAAACGGAGGTTCTTTTGATGATGGTACTACTCAAGGCGGTTTTTTAACTTATGGTGCTGCTACTGGTAGTGTGCGTATAAATGGAACGGTTAGCGAATTGGTTTACAATGTTTATGTAAGAGGAAGTGCGGCTTCTCAGTTTAATTTTTCTCAACCACAATCTGCTATTACTTCAGCTACAAGACGCCCTTTAAATGGTGATTTGTTTTACATTGGTATTAGCTTAAACAAGCCAACCCAACAAATTTCTGGTTTTGTTTTTAATGATAAAGATGGTTTAAAAGACGCTGGTGGTGGAGATATTAATAAATCTGCTGGTGTAGCAAACCCAACTACAAATGTTGCAGGTGCTTTATATGCAAACTTATTTTCTGGTTCTACCTTTATTGCAAGTACACCAATAGGTGCTGATGGTTCATATTTGTTTGATAATGTAGCTACTGGTACTTATACAGTAAGACTGAATAATTTACCAGGTGTAAATAGTTCTGCTTTACCAACTGGTTGGGTAAATACTGGTGAAAATGGTTCTAATACACCAGGAAATGTACCAGGCAGTGATGGTAGTGTAGATGGTGTATCTAATGGTATTATTGTAAACGCTGAAAATATTAAAACTGAAGTTAATTTTGGAATTGAGCGTGTACCAGAAAGTGTTCCATTTGCTAGGTTTATACCTACTCCCCTATTAAATGCAGTTATTACTTTGAATACTTCAAATTTACCTCCATTAACAGGTAGTGATCCAGAAGATATGCCTGCTACTAATTCTTTAATAGGTAAGAGCATAGTAATTACAACACTACCAATTTCATCTACATTATTGTATAATGGATTCCCTGTTATTGCGGGTGTACCAATTTTAAATTATAATCCTAATTCTCTACAAATTCAATTTACAGTTGAGAATCCTGCAGGTACAACAAACTTTTTCTATGCTTATATAGATGCTGCAGGTAAGCCTGATCCTACACCAGCAGAATACAAATTAACTTGGCCTGATCCAGGAACATTAGATATTACTTTATCTGATTTCACTGCCACTAAGAATAATTGTAATGCTAATTTGGTTTGGAAAACCGCATCTGAAATAAATTCTGATAAATTTGAAATAGAAGTAAGTACAAGTGAAAATGCTAATTTCGCAAAATTAGAAACAGTAAGTGCAAGTGGAAATAGTACAATAACTAAAAGCTATGCATTTAACTATCCAATGCAAACAGGTGTAGTTTATTATTTCAGATTGAAGATGTTTAGCAAGAATGGCATTTACACTTACAGTATAATTCGTAAAGTAAGTTGTGATGGAGGTAAAACTGAAATATCAGTAAGACCAAATCCAACAGCTGATGTAGTTAAGGTTTTTGGTATGGAGAAAGGAAAAAATACTATCCTTGTACTAAATGCTAGTGGTAGATTAGTTGCTTCTAAAACAACATCTAATAATAATGATGAATTAAATATTAGTAATTTAGCAGCTGGCGAGTACTTATTGAAAATTCAAAATGAAAATGGTACTTCTACAGTTAAGAAAATAGTAAAATACTAATTATATCATTTAAGTTATAAAAAAGCTGCCAATTGGGCAGCTTTTTTATTTTGAATGAATTAGGATTAATCAATTAAACATTATTGTATAGGAACAGCGGACAACAAAAAAGCCACTCTTTTTGAGTAGCTTTAAGTAAATTAAGAATTCTAGATGAGATTATTTCGGAAAAACCATTCTATAATCAACTCTTATTTTCCCTTTTGTAATGTCCTCCAATTTTCGTTTAAGCAATGTACGCTTCAATGGTTTTAAATAGTCAATAAAAAGTTTGCCTTCTAAGTGGTCGTACTCATGTAATATTACTCTTGCTGTTATACCTGTGAACGTTTTTGTGTATGGTAAAAAATTTTCATCTAAATAGCTTAGCGTTACAGATTTGTTGCGCATAATATCCTCCCTTATTTTAGGTATGCTAAGGCAACCTTCATTGTAAGGCCACATATCACCATCTAACGAAACGATACTTGGATTAATAAATGTGCCTTTAAAACCTGGCGCATCTGTATAGCCATCTGTATCACCATCTTCATCATTTTCAAAAATTTGGATGCTATCCATAGTGAAAATACGTATAGCTTTATTTATTTGCGGTGCTGCTAAGCCGACACCATTACTATTGTACATGGTTTCCCACATGTCTGCTAGCAATTTGTCTAAGCCTTCATAATCTGCAGTAATATCGTCTGCTATTTTTCTAAGAATTGGAGAGCCAAAGGCTACTATAGGGAGAATCATTTATAAATTGTTATGTGATTTAATTGATAAATTGTTGTTTTACAATTTCTGCAAAAATACTTGAAAGTAAAGAATGCACAAATAAAAGAGAAAAGATTTTAGTGCTAAGTCGTAGGTTTAATTTTTAAATTAATGAGCGATAAAATTGATTTTTATAGCTCATAAAATGGATGATTATGAGCTATAAAGAAACTACACAATCAACTACTCAACCAATCAACTAACCCCCATATACTCCTGCAACATAATAGTCGCTGCTATCACATCCACATTTCCTTTTACTTGTCTATCTTTTTTCTTCATACCCATTTCTATCATGGCAGATTTTGCCATTTTAGAAGTATAGCGTTCATCTACTTCTTTTATTGGCATTGTAGGAAAAGCTTTTTGTATTCTCTCTATCGCTTTTTTTGCTGGTTCAGTGCCGTGGGTATCGCTATCATCTAAATTTTTTGGTAGTCCTATGACGATAAGTTCTACAGTTTCGGTTTCACAATATTTTTTTAAGAAAGGTATGAGCTCGTGAGAATCTATTGTGGTAAGCCCTGTGGCAATAATTTGCATAGGGTCTGTAACGGCTATACCTGTGCGTTTTTTTCCGTAATCTATTGCTAGTATTCTTGGCATTTTATATTTCACGCAAGGCTCGCAAAGGAGCAAGGGCGCTAAGTTTTTTGTTTAAAAATTAACTATTTAGTTGCAAGATTCTTTGTGAATCTTTTTTTCTTTCTGTCTTAGTGGTTCAATCAACCTCCGTTAATATTGTAAACTCATTCCCCAACCCTGTAGAATTTTTATACAACTCATTTATAAATTCATTCCCATACACACTAACATATTCCAACACATTGTCCACACGTTCTTGCAAATTATTGTTTGGATATAAAGCTGTTTTTAATTTTTGTATTTGTCTTTGCTGTGCTTCAAATTTTTTCTTTTCTGCCTTTAGCATCTTCTTTTCTAAAATTTCCAATTTATTCAAACCTTGTGTACGTAAGGCATGTACGTGACAATTTAGTGTACTATCAATATTACCCGCAGTAGTTTTTATATTTTCATACACTGCTTTAAAGGCTTCTTTTTCTACTTTTAAATCTAGCGTAAGTTCTGATTCTTTCTTCACCATTTCTTCAATGAGTTGTCGCTCTTGTTTAAATGTATCATTGTACTGTAAGCCCAAGCTCTTCATTTTATCTGCTGCTTTTTTATTCATTATGGTAAATGAATTACGCAATACCAATGGCGGAAAAAATGCTCCTACTGCTTCAAATACATTTTTCAATTCTAACCAATATGCAATTTCTCCGCCGCCTCCAATAAAGGCAACATTGGGCAAAATCATTTCTTGAAATACTGGTCGTAAAATTACATTTGGACTAAACCTTTCTGCATTGTTTTTTAATTCTAAAAAAAGTGCTTCTTTTGTAAAACGTATTTCAGTATTGGCTATTGTAAAACTTTCATTTGTTGATTCTATTCTTTCTCGCTTATTATCTATTAAGTAAAATAAATTGATAGCCCTACCGCTTGCTTGTACTTTATACTCCTGTGGAAATGCGGCTACTGTTTGCACTACAGCTTTTTCAGAAAATTGCTCCTCTAACTCTTTTGTAATGACAGGCGCAAAGGCTGCTTTTAAATTTTTATCATCGGGCAGTAAAACCAACAAGCCATATTCGTTAAATAAATAATGTACAAAATGAAAAGTGGCTTGCTCTATTGTTAAGCCTTCTTTGTAGGTTGCTCTTACAATATCTAAAATATTTGTACCATTTTTCTCTACTGCCAATTGCCCCGCAATACCATCTATTATTTTTAAAAAATCTTTGTCAATTATCATTCTACCAACTGCACCTGTTTGTTTTGTTTGCCATTGATATTTGTATCCTTTAATATACACTTCGCCAAGTTCTTCTAAGTCTGCATCTTCGCTGCCCATGTAATACACAGGCACAAAATTATTATCGGGCAAGGCTGCTTTTAGTTCTTCGCAGAGTTTTATAGCATGCAATATTTTGTAAATTAAATATAAATGCCCTGTAAAAATATTTGGTTGGTGAGCCGTGCAAATGGTAAAAGTGTTTTCGCTTGAAAGGCTTTCGATATTAACTTTCAGCTTATCTGATATTTGTAAAGGAGCATATTGATTAGTGAAAGTGTCCACCAATAATTTTCTATTTGCTGGAAAGTTTTTTCTATCTTTTACGGCTTTTTTAATTCCATCGATATTTATATCGTAGTTATAAAATTTTCGTAACGCTGGCGCAGCATCTACATAATCCAATACCAATTTGGAAAATGCGTTTGTTTGGCGATAAGAAATTTTATGGGTAGTAAACATTTAGTTCATGTTTTTAATAATATGGCAAACACTTATAACTCATTGTACAATTCTCTTGCTGTTTGCAATTTCAATTTTCCTTTTCTTGCTAAAGAAAGATTTTCAACAGCTGCTTCTAATTCTTTGATTAAACGCATTTTCTTTTTGCTTTTTATATCTAGTAAAACTTTCATTTTTATTGAAAAATATTTTTGCAATCGCCAAGGTTCATGTCACACTTCAACTATTCGAAAGATTATGCAATTTGCTTTACATGTCGCTCCTACGGAGCTTTAACCACTTACAATATTAATATCTTTCTACTACTGATATGTCACTCCTCTGGAGCTTAGCCCGCTTTTGGCGGGCGGCATGTCAGAAGAAATAAACAATAAAACACAATCAAAGCTCCATAGGAGCGACATGTTTTTTCTTTCACTAGATACCACACTAACATTCGCTTCAATCTTCTACTTCGGTCTCCGCTTCAATCTACCATGGTCTATAATGTTCAGCAATGGTATGCCTTTGAAGTGAGTGACACAACGATGTTGCCCATAGCTGTGTTTTAGCTCGGACAAAAAGAATTTTTGTCCGAAAAATAAACCGCAAAGAAACAAATCACACAAAGAAACGAACAGACTTCAAATTATCTATTTGCACATCTGCACATTTTCTCATTTTCAAATTAGTTCCCCCTCAATATCATAATCAAAAGCCTTCGTTATTTTCACCATCACAAAATCGCCCACCGTTAATTTTTTTGTTGTGTTTATGATTACTTCATTGTCCACTTCCACACTATCAAATTCTGTGCGGCCAAGGTATCTGCCACTCTCCTTTCTATCCACAATTACTTTTAAAGTTTTACCAATTTTTGCTTCATTTTTTTCTAAAGATATATCTTGTTGGCAATCCATTATTTCTTGCGCACGCTCTTCTTTTTCTTCTGCCGAAATATTGTCTTCAAACTCATGTGCACTCGTATCTTCTTCATGAGAGTATGTAAACACCCCTACTCTATCAAATCGCATTTTTTGTAAAAATGCTTTTAGTTCTTCCACATCATCTCTCGTTTCGCCAGGGAAACCCGCTATTAAAGTAGTACGCAAACAAATGCCCGGAACCTTTGCCCGTATGGCTTCTACGAGTTCTTCCATTTCTGCACGAGTAATATTTCTTTTCATTGCATGCAGCATATTATCTGCTGCATGTTGCAACGGCATGTCTAAATATTTGCAAATATTATCGTGCGCATTCATGGCATCTAAAATCTCCATCGGAAATTTTGATGGGTATGCATAATGCAAACGTATCCACTCCAAACCTGGCACTACAGCCAACTCATTTAGCAAGCGAGGCAGTTCTCTTTTTTTATAAATATCCAAACCATAGTAGGTAAGCTCTTGTGCAATAAGCATAATTTCTTTTACGCCACGTTTTACCAATTGCTTGGCTTCTTCTACAATACTTTCTACGGTGCGGCTCACATGCTTGCCACGCATAAGCGGTATGGCGCAAAACGAACATGTACGATTACAACCCTCGCTTATTTTCACATACGCATAATGCGAAGGCGTTGCCAACATGCGTTCGCCAATCAATTCACCTTTATAATCTGCTTCAAATTTTTTGAGAATTTGTGGCAATTCCATCGTGCCAAAATACGCATCCACTTCAGGAATTTCTAACTCCAAATTATTTTTGTAGCGTTCGCTCAAGCAACCCGTCACATACACTTTATCGAGCTTGCCTTTTTTCTTTAGCGCCACATTATCCAAAATCGTATTGATGCTTTCTTCCTTTGCCTTATCTATAAAACCGCAAGTATTTATGATTACAATGTTATGGTCTAGCTTTTCATTTTCGTGAATGGTATCTATATCATTCGCAAGTAGTTGCCCACTAAGCACTTCGCTATCCACCATGTTTTTACTACAGCCAAGTGTAATAATATTTACTCTGTCTCTTTTGAGGGTTTTTGTCTTCATAATTTTTGCAGGTGCAAAGGTAAATGATATGGTTGAAAGTTCAAGGTTGAAGGTTTGAAGGTTGCGGGTTAGAGAGTTACGAGTTTTTTAAGAGTTGTGTGCCCTATCATTTTGCGAACCTGTCCGCCTTTGGAGGAGCAAAATAACTTACCGCTTTATTTTTTAGAAAACGCCTTTCCGACTTTTACCGAAAAATCGGCACAATGTCGGCAAAAAAAGACTCAAGGTTGAGAGGATTAAGCATTCATGAACCTTTAGTCTTGTGTCTAATAATTTAAAATCTTTTTTGGGATTTCATCTGCATACAATAATAAACATTTGTAAGGGGCTTCTATCCAGCACTGTGTCCCGCACATCTATGTCGGGAGCTGGTCAGCCTTTTATCTATTCTCAACTTTAATCCACCATATTTCATAAAAATATTTTACATTTAACTCCACTAAAACCTAGCATCATGCGCATTATTAAAACAATCCTAAAAATTATTGTAGCACTCGTTGTTATCTTACTTGTAGCTGCATTATTTATGAGTAAAGATTACACAGTAGAAAAATCTATTACCATCAACAAACCAAAAACAGAAGTATTTAATTACATCAAGTCGTTAAAAAACCAAGACAACTTTAGCAAGTGGGCAAGTATGGACCCTACAATGAAAAAAACTTTTACGGGTACAGATAATACTGTAGGTTTTATTTCTGCTTGGGAAGGCAACAGCGATGTAGGAAAAGGCGAGCAAGAAATTAAAAAAATTACCGAAGGACAAAGAGTAGACTTTGAATTGCGTTTTGAAAAACCAATGAAAGATGTTGCACAAGCCTACATGACTACAGACAGTACTGGAACAAACCAAACGCTAGTAAAATGGGGCATTAATGGCCACATGAGTTACCCAATGAATATTATGGGTTTGTTTATGAACAAAATGCTTGGTGGAGATTTTGAAGTTGGATTGGCAAATTTGAAGGCGTTGCAGGAGAAGTAAATTGTTTAGGTGCTTTTGAATTCACCGCAGAGAAATGAGTTGAAAGAGTTTACGCTGAGTTTCTCTGCGTAAACTCAATTTTCTCTTTTCTCTGCGGTTTTTTATCTTCAATAAACATGTGTTACAATTTTAAACCCCTTACTTGATTAATAAACCTAGTTAAAGGCATAACAAAATATGACGGCTTTCCTTTTATACATTAGACTTAGACAACTCAAAAGAGAAATTGATGGGCTTAGCTTATACATCATACCAATAATTGCCATTGCTGCTTTCCTAGCTTTTGTAGCTTTTAAAGAGTTTCAAAAAGGGGAAAATGGCATTTATATCATTCTTGCTTTATCACTATTATGTTTGTCGATGCATTTTTCTAGAAAAGACAAAGCCTTTGTATGTAAGCATATTGACAAACCATATATACAAATATTTTTGGAGTATGTAGCACTTACTTTACCATTTTCCATTACTTGCCTTGTTACAAAAAGTTGGTATTGCTATCCGCTTTTATTAGTTATCTTATTTTGCATTCCGCTTTTTACATTTGAGTTTAGGCAAAAAACAACATTTAAAAATTTGTCTCATATAATTTCTGCAAAAAACTTTGAATGGCTGAGTGGGTTTAGAAAACAATACATTTCTTTTATCGTTTTATATATATTTGCCATTGCATTTTGTTGGTTAAAATTTTTACCGCTTTTCTTACTATGGTTTCTCACCCTTATCATTGTTTCATTTTACAGCGAATGCGAATCCATTCAAGTGTTAAGAGAAAGTAATAAAACACCAAAAAAATTGCTTATTGCGAAATTGAAAGTGTGTACTATTTATCTTCTTATTTTATATACGCCAATAATAATTGTAAACAGTTTTTTTAACCTCGATTTTTTAATAATAAACATATTATTTATACCTATTCAAATTTCACTTATAGGTTTTGCTATTTGTTTTAAATACACTTCCTACAAACCTAACCTAGCCAAAATTGGTAATAGTATTCCGCTAGCAATTGTTTCCATGGGTTCAATTTTACCCTATTTTATACCTGTACCAATTATCCTTTTTTGTATATATTTTTATAGAGCAGAAAATCATTTAAAGCAATACCTATATGATTAACATACAAAATTTATCGATAACATTTGGTGAGCATGTAGTTTTAAATAATATCAACATGAACTTTTTAGAAGGTCATGTACACGGCATTGTTGGACTAAACGGCTCAGGCAAAACAACCTTTTTTAATGCACTTGCAAAAACGTTGAAACCTGATGCAGGCATTTTTACAAAAGATAATATTGCCCTCACTATAAAAGACACTGCTTATCTGGAAACAGTAAACTTTTTTTATTCTCGCATTACAGGCAATGAGTATTTAAAAATATTTAAACAAACCAATGCCGATTTTAATGTAGATAGTTTTCAACAATATTTTAAATTGCCTTTAGACGAATTGGTAGAAAACTACTCTACAGGCATGAAGAAAAAATTGGCTTTGCTCGCCATCTTAAAACAAGACAAGTCCATTTTTATTTTAGATGAACCCTTTAATGGGCTTGACCTTGAGACGAATAAAATTTTGGAGCTTATTGTAACTACATTACAACAAAAGGGCAAAACTGTTTTTATTTCTTCACACATTATTGAACCATTGCTTAGCACTTGCCATTTTATTCATTTATTGGAAAATGGCCGTTTTATAAAATCGTTTGCACAAGCGGAATTTAATAAAATAGATGATGCGCTTTTTGGGAAATTAAAAGAAGAAGCTACGCAAATAATATCGTATGCGCTGTAAAAATAAAAAACCTAATGAACCAAAAAGAAATAAATGAACAAATAGCCCAACAATGGTTTGAAGCATTTAACGAACACAACCTTGAAACACTATTAGCATTGTACGATGATAATGCAAAACACTATAGCCCCAAATTAAAAATACGACAACCAGAAACAAAAGGATGGATTGTAGGCAAAGAAGAATTACGAACTTGGTGGCAAGATGCTTTTGAAAGACTACCAACACTGCATTACCAACTAAAAAAACTTACTGCAAACAACGAAAGGGTTTTTATGGAATACATAAGACAAGTAGATGGTGAGGATGATATGCTGGTGGCGGAAGTGTTGGAGATTGAGGAGAGGATTGTGGAGTCGAGGGTTTATCATGGGTGAGGGAATTTAAGAAAATCAAAAAATAATTATCAAGTACTATTGTTATTAGCGTTATTGAGTTCGCCATAAATTATTTTTAGAAATAAAATCACTTAAGAATTGACTCTGCTTTTCTTTGATTTTTGACTGATGCTCGAAGTCTTTTTTAATTGTTGTACTTGTGCTAAAGCTTGCACATAGGTAATTGCGGGCTGCTGTGCAATTATCTGTTTACCTCTCAATGATAATTCCTCCAATGATATCTTCCAATTTTTTTCTTGTATCATTTGTGTACATATTTATACAAAAATAAGTAAATAATCAATATAATATTTTCCGAACTGACAACAGATAAAGTTCAACGATAAGCAATATTAATTGAGTAAAATTTTCACAATCACTATTACACTCACAACAATTTATCCGGCGTAATCGGCAAATCTCTCACTCTTTTTCCTGTAGCATTATAAACCGCATTGGCAATGGCGGGAGCAACGCCTACTAGGGCAATTTCGCCAATGCCTTTAGCACCTGTGGGGCTGATGATGTTATCGGCCTTGTTTACAAATAACACATCAATGGGTGGCGTGTCTGCATGCACTGGTACATGATAATCTGCAAAATTGCTATTGGTATATCGGCCATAGCGATTGTCAATAAATACTTCTTCGGTAAGTGCCATACCGATACCGCCAACTGCACCACCAACCATTTGGCTGCGAGCAGTATTTTCTGCAATAATTTTTCCAGCATCGGCTACAGAAACAATTTGTTTTAATTTGATAACACCTGTGGTAGGGTTTACATGCAGCTTTACAAAATGCACCGAGAAAGAATTCCTTGCATATTTTTCTGCTTCGGCACTTGCTTTGCCAGCATCTTTTATTACTTCTATCTCTGGCTTATTAGCTTGTGTAAGCAAATCGGTGTAAGAAATATTTATCGATACATTATCAGCAACAGAAATAATACCGTTTTCATATTTTAATGCTTCTGGTTTTAGGGTTGCAAATGCAGCAATATTTGTAATGGCCATTTCTTTTAAAGTTTGTATTAAAGCAGTACAAACCGCCATGATGGCTGTACCTATGGCAGCAGTAGTACCCGAACCACCCTGCGTTGGTCCGTTTGGTAAATCAGTATCACCTAAATCAAATTTTACTTTGTTTAGCGGTAAACCCATAGATTGAGAGCCAATATTTGCCATGGCCGTAGAAGTACCTGGCCCCATATCGCTTACAGCACTTTGTAATAATAAAGTGCCATCTGCTTTCAAAATTCCTTTGGCAGTAGCCAGCCCACGCCCTGCGCCAAACACACCAACTGCCATGCCATATCCAACCTGCATTCCATCTTCTACTAAACTACCAGCAATACTCGGTCTGTTTTGCCAACCAATTTTTTCTTTGCCCATTGCATAACATTCTTTGAGAAACTTGGTACTCCAAGGAAGTTTGTTTACTGGATGCAGTGTGGCATCATTTATAATTCGAAGTTCTATTGGGTCAATATCTAGTTTATAAGAAAGCTCATCTAATGCAGATTCCAATGCAAAGCAACCCGTAGCTGGACCAGGGCCACGCATCCATGTGGGTGTATTTACATCAAGCGGCAAAAGTTGATAATGAGTATTTACATTTGGGCAATCGTATAAAAACTGTGAAACATTTACAATGCCTTCGCCAAAATCTTCGTACCGAGATGTGTTGCTTTTAGCATGATGTGTAATGCCAGTAAGCTTGCCTTGTTTATTGGCACTAATACCAATTTTTTGCCAAGCCTCTGGGCGGTAACCAACTTGCGTAAACATTTGTTCACGGGTAAGCATAAGCTTTACTGGGCGTTTTAGTTTTTTTGCTGCAATGCAAGTAGCTGGCAAAATTGGCCAGCTTCGTAGTCCGCTGCCAAAAGCCCCACCAACATATTCAGCTATTACTCTTACATTCTTTTCTTCAATATCAAAATTTTTGGCCAAACCAGATTGTGCGCCTTTTGGCCCTTGCGTTTTTGTATATACCGTTAATTTATCATCGCCATCCCACACAGCAATGGTAGCGTGCATTTCCATGGGGTTATGTGTTTCCATAGGAATGTTATATTCTGCTTCTGCCATTACTTCTCCATTTTTGTATGCATCTACATCTCCCCGTTTATATTCGACTGGTTTTATTAATTTCTTTTCAACGGTTTTTGATTTTTTAAAGTCTGTATCAAATTCCTCTTTTATGTATTCTACTTCTACCAACGATGCTGCATGCACGGCTCTTTCTAATGTATCTGCAATTACCATCGCAATAGGTTGACCATTGCTATACACCAAATTGTTGTTAAATACTTTTAACCCACTCCACTCATACCCTTTTTTCTTTGGGTCTTTAAAATACGGATTATGCCCTGGCACAGCTGGGCAGTTGAGGTAATAAATAACATCCAAAACTCCTGCCGCTCTTTTTGCTTTAGCAAGAATCATATTTTTGATAGCACCTTTGGCAATAGTGCTGCATACAAACACAGCATAAGCTATATTGGCTAATTTAAATTCAGCCGAAAATGTTGCTTTGCCAGTTACCTTATCAGTGCCATCTACTCTATCATCAGCAAAATAGGTTTCGGTTATTTGAAGATTTTTATCCATTGGTTGGTATCGTTAAATTTTTTGTGTTGCTTGCTGCAAAGCTTCTGCCACGGCAGCTTTACCCATTTTAATTTTAAAATCGTTGTGCCCAAAACTTGTAGCATTTTCCATAGCCATATCAGCTGCCGCAGTAAAATTTACTTTTATTGCTTGCTTACCGATCAAGAATTTTTCCACTGCTATTAAACGCCAAGGCTTGTGCGCTACACCACCCATTGCAAGCCTTGCATTTTTTATGGTGCTGCCAGACATTTCTAAAGCCACAGCAACCGAAACAAGTGCAAATGCATACGAAGCACGGTCTCTTATTTTTAGATAATGTGTTTTATTAAATACATTTTTTGGAATGTGAATACTGGTAATGAGTTCGCCTTTTTGTAAATTATTATCAAGCTCAGGCGTATCTCCTGCTAGGCGGTGAAAATCGGTAAACAATATTTTTCTATCGCCTTTTGTGCCAGTAATATGTACGGTAGCATCAAGCGCTGCCAATGCCACACACATATCGCTAGGGTGTACTGCTATACATTTTTCGCTTGTGCCAAACACAGCATGCATGCGGTTTTGCCCGTGCAGTGCCCCACAGCCACTGTTGGGTTCTCTTTTGTTGCAAGGCATGGTTACATCATAAAAATAAGAACAACGGGTACGCTGCATCATGTTGCCGCCAATGGTTGCCATATTTCTTAATTGTGCCGAAGCACCTGCATTTAATGCTTGTGCAAGCAATGGGTATTTTAATTGGATGAGTGGGTGCTCCGCCACATCGCTGTTTAACGCCAATGCACCAATGGAAATTCCTGTTGCATCTTCGGTAATTTGTTTTAACGGCAATCCATTTATATCAATTAATTTTTCAGGTGTGGTTACGCCTTTTTTCATTAGGTCAACCAAGTTGGTACCACCTGCAATAAATTGTGAAGATGCATTTTTATTTTTTACATCCACAGCTGCTTTTGCAGAGGATGTTCTTATGTAATCAAAATTTATCATAACAATTGTCCTCCTTTTTTTACTTCCATTATAGCATCTACAATATTTGGGTAAGCACCGCATCTGCAAATATTGCCACTCATGTATTCTCTTATTTCATCTGCAGAATTTGCGTGCCCTTCTTTTACACAAGCCACGGACGACATTATTTGCCCTGGCGTACAATACCCGCATTGAAAACCATCGTGCTTTATAAATGCTTCTTGCATGGGGTGCAGTTTTTCTCCATTGGCAAGACCTTCTATGGTGGTAATTTTTTTTCCTTCATTCATTACCGCTAGTGATAAACATGCGTTGATGCGTTTGCCATCTACATGCACCGTGCAAGCGCCGCATTGACCATGGTCGCAACCTTTTTTAGTGCCCATTAAATGCAGTTGCTCTCTTAATAAATCTAGTAGCGTTACCCTTGGTTCTACAGATAAAGTATGAGCTATGCCATTCACCTCCAGCCGCAGTGGTATTTGCTCAAAGAGTGCTGCTATTTTTTCATCGTTTTCTCCAGCTTTTAGCAATACTGGCGTTGCAATGGTAAGTGCTGCAATGGCAGTTGATTTTTTTAAAAAATCTCTTCGGGAGTTGTTGTTGTTTTCTGTGTGCATGGTGGGAAATATGTATTTCAAATATACTTATTTAAAAATTATTCACTTGATTATTTTGAGGGGAAAGGAGTTTGAGATGTAGGAAGGGCTGCATTATTATTTGAAGGACATAAGCCTGAAAGGCTGAAATTAATATAGAATTCAAGCAAATGTTATGAACCCAAAATCCCGAAGGGATGGCATTATAACTAATATCACCCCTTCGGGGTTTATTAAAAACTTTTTGTGTTTGCTATATTAATATCATCCCTTCGGGATTGGGAGTAAAGTAGTAAATTTTTTAACGAGTTTTTTGTTTTGAAAGGAACAGTTCAAGAGAGATAACAGCGTCTAGTTTTCAATTTACTCTCCTGCAATATATGAACCGAAAATACCAACAGCAAGTTCTACCCAAATAATAAGTAGCAAAAGCAAAAGTGCAAAACAGATTATTATTCGATGCTTCGTTTTTTTCACTTTTCTTAATACAAGTTCGCAGAGCAAACCTGCACCTAGCAAAAGTACAGCTGCGGCAATAAAATCAAAGCTATTCCAATTTACTTCATTGGTAAATTGCATTGCAATAAATGGTATTAGCAGTATGAATGCTACTACCGATACAATAATGATTAATCTTTTATTATGCATATTGATGAATGTATTTTTAAGTTTAATAATCCGAATACTCTACTGGCACAAATGTTCAGCCAGTAAAAGTGCAAAAGGATATCTGCATTTTGCAATAAACGTGATATATAATTTGCCGCTCAATTTCTACCGCCATATGCTGCAAGTAGGCAACACATATTTACTCTCGGCTCAACCACCGGCTAATAGAGGAAATATTTTTTAGTAAGGTTTGAATGTATAGACAACTCTTAAAGCATTGTCATTAGTTCGCAAAATACCTTTATGAAAGTCGTACCAGCCATCATCAGAACCTCCCTGTCCTTGATTGGTATGTATCATAAAAGCTCCATTCCTATAACAATAACCATCTACTACAACAGAGTGACCGAAGTCAATCAAATTTGCAAAATGAAGAAATATTGGGCGCTTATTATCGATTTCTTTACAAATTATTTTTTCAAGTTTTCCAAGTGTATTTGGTACTAGTTTGTGCCAAGCAATGTAACGTTGTACTTTCATTTTAAAATGTTGCTCTAATAAAGTTGCAGATGCCAGCTTGTTCATATATCTGTCGGTACCAAAGTCTTTTTGTACAGCTAAGGCTGCATAA
The DNA here is from genome assembly GCA_031408295.1 of Ferruginibacter sp. Lineage (GTDB taxonomy): Bacteria > Bacteroidota > Bacteroidia > Chitinophagales > Chitinophagaceae > Ferruginibacter. Next base: position 811 of record JANNVW010000095.1, on the reverse strand, counting down.
TAATTATACTTTGCTAATTGATTTATCGTTTCTTCTGAAGTTGTTGTATCAATGTTTGAAGAAAATACGTTAAAATTAAATTGAGTACTATCTAAGTCTTCGTTGATTTTATAACCTTGCCTAGAAGTATATTCAACATGCCCATAAGGTTTTAATTTGTGATAATAAACAATTTGAGCCAGCGCAGTACTCCAGCAGCCAGTCCTTAAAGTATCCGGTGTGCATTTTTCAAAGCCTCCCATTTGTTGCCAATGCGTTTTTATCAAACATTCATTATCTGTATAACATTTTGATTTGTCAGAAAAAAAAGGAAATGAAGTGCAAGCAAATAAATATACAAGACCCAATATGCTTAAAACGAATAAAATTGCTTTATATTTTCTTTTCATATTTTGTTAATACATGTTTATAATTACATCCTCACAAATATATATTTTGTTCTTAAAAGGATTTTAAATAAATTAATAATAAAACCTCGCCTCATTTCGTGTGCCACGAAACGTTCGCTAAAATCAACAAAACATAATCTATTGCATAATAAAAGATGAATGAAGATTTACAGATGACCAGCTGCGGTGGACTGAGCGATGTATTAGTATGTAAGCGTGCCGCCGTAGGCGGCATACGCATACATACGAATACGGAACAGCGAAGGAGCCCCCGCAACAAGTGCGCATTGGCGTCAAGTTAATTGATATCCACATAGGTTGAAAAGCAATGTGGGCATATATTTAAAAGAAAAAGCAACTTGTAGTTCTAAACACATTTTACAATGTCTACAAATTGCAATTTCAACAGCAAGGTAAAAAAA
>JANNVW010000094.1:0-56148 GCA_031408295.1 Ferruginibacter sp. | reverse complement strand
CATGCAAAACTACCTAAACGAGTTTTGCTATAAGTTTAACAGAAGATATTTTGGAGAAAAGTTATTTGATAGATTACTTGATGCTACTCTTTCTAATGCATGGTATAAACCTTTTCCAAATAGCGTATAGTCATTAAAATTTTTCTTTTTCATCCTTCGCTGTTATTAAATTTTTATTAATATTTTAATAAATCTTGTGCCTCTAAAATTTGCTATAACGCATAGTTATTCTACATTTGCGCCCTCACCAAAAAACATGATATGTCAGTATTACAATCGTCTGAAACAATCAATGATGTTTTGACACCCGCAGGAATACATACCAATATGCCTGTGCATTACCAACAAACACCCGAACAACTTTCTGCTTCAACCGTATCGCTTGGGCAAGGAAAATTAAACGACACTGGAGCGTTGATTATTAACACTGGAGAATTTACTGGACGAAGCCCAAAAGATAAGTTTTCTGTAAAAGATGCAATAACGGCCGATGCAGTTCATTGGAATGAATTTAATATTGCCATCACACCAGAAGTGTTTGACAATATGCATGCAAAATTAGTAAAGCATTTAGGTGAAAAAGAATTGTGGGTAAGAGATGCCTATGTGTGTGCAGATCCTGAATACAGATTGAACATTAGAGTAGTAAACGAAAACCCTTGGAGTAATTTATTTGCATACAATATGTTTCTTCGCCCTGCAGAAAATGAATTAGAAAACTTTGCAGCAGAGTGGACAATTTTACATGCACCAAGTTTTCATGCAGATCCAACAATAGATGGTACTCGCCAGCATAATTTTGCTATGACGAGTTTTACAAAAAAGACAATATTGATTGGTGGTACTGGTTATACAGGCGAAATGAAGAAAGGTATTTTTACAATTCTTAATTTTATATTGCCACATCAAAAAAATGTATTAAGCATGCACTGTTCTGCAAATGTAGGTGCAGCAGGGGATACAGCTGTTTTCTTCGGCTTAAGTGGTACAGGAAAAACAACGCTAAGTGCAGACCCAAATCGTAAATTGATTGGTGATGATGAACATGGATGGACAGATGATACGGTGTTTAATTTTGAAGGAGGCTGCTACGCAAAATTAATAAACCTAAACAAAGAGAATGAACCAGAAATTTACAATGCAATACGCCCAGGCGCATTGTTAGAGAATGTAGGATTTATTGATGGTACAAATGTGGTTGACTTTGCCTACAAAGAAATTACTGAAAATACAAGAATAAGTTATCCGCTACATTTTATTAGCAATGCCTTAGAAGTTTCTATTGGCAAAACCCCAAAAAACATTTTCTTTCTCACTGCAGATTCTTACGGTATTTTTCCACCCATAAGTAAGCTTACAACTGGGCAAGCTATGTATCAATTTATAAGTGGCTACACAGCAAAAGTAGCTGGTACAGAAGCGGGCGTAAAAGAACCATCTGCAACTTTTAGTGCATGTTTTGGTGCACCATTTTTGCCATTGCACCCAGGTAAATATGCAGCCATGCTGGGCAAAAAAATGCAAGAGAACAAAGTGAATGTTTTTATGATTAACACAGGCTGGAGCGGTGGTCCTTATGGCGTAGGTAGTAGAATGAAATTGGCCTACACACGTGCTATGATTACTGCGGCACTCGAAGGTAAGTTGGATATTGTGGAATATGAAGCACACCCAGTTTTTGGAATGATGATGCCGAAGGAGTGCCCAAATGTGCCAAGCGAAATATTAAACCCACGCAATACTTGGGCAGATAAAAATGCGTACGATGAAAAAGCAGTAACACTTGGAAAACAATTTGTAAAAAACTTTGAAAAATATGCAAGCGGTGTAAGTGCAGAAATTTTAGCAGCAGCACCAAAAGTGGATTAATATCTTTTTAATATATTAAAATACCCTTATCAATTTTTTGGTGAGGGTATTTTTTTGGACGGTAAACGTTAGTCATAAATCAACATTATTTCGGGCTCGTTCCAATCTTTTTTTCGTTCCTTAAAAAAGGATTTCCACTTTTATCCCGTCGCTCTTTAGCTGAAAATCTTTTGTCAGCTTTTATTATGCAATAGATTGAAGCGAAAATATTTTCTAGTATGTTATAATTCGCTTAAATCAACTATTATAAATTTTATAAAAGGTTTAAAATCTAATGCCACCCTTTCAGGGTTTCTCTTATTGAAAAAATCATTTTCTATATTAATGTCAGCCTTTCAGGCTTATAATCCCGAAGGGATGAAATTACTATAGAAATTAAAATACAAGGCTAGCACCAAACCCCGAAGGGGTGATATTATTAAAACTTTTGGCTTACATATATTTCTAACCAAATTCTTCGGCCGAGGTAATTTTGTACTAAAAAATGTTGAATAATTCATTAGTTGTTGCTCATTCGTGGCCATAAAAAATTATATTGCATCATAAAACAAAACGCATGAAATACCTACCACTCAACCCTGAAATATTTATTCAAAACAGAAAACGTTTTGTGAGCAAATTGCAAAAAAACTCCATTGCCATTTTTAATAGCAATGATGAGTTGCCAACCAATGGCGATGCCTTGCATAAGTTTAAACAAAATTCAGATTTGTATTGGCTAACAGGCATAGAGCAAGAAAATACGATGCTGGTGTTTTTTCCTGATAACCCAGATGCAAAATATAGAGAAGTATTGGTGATAGTAAGACCAAACGAAATGAAAGAAAAATGGGACGGGCATCTTTTGCGCATTGCCGAAGCGCAAACGATATCAGGTATAGAAACCGTTGTTTTTTTAGATGCATTAGATGCCATGTTACAACCATGGATTCATTTAGCAGAAAATATTTATTTAAACACTAATGAAAACGATAGGAAAGCAAGTTTAATAGCCGTAAGAGATTATCGTTATGCAAGAGAAATGCGTACCCGTTATCCGCTACACAATTACAAACGTAGCGCACCAATTTTAAAAGAATTACGTGCTATAAAAACTGCTGAAGAAGTAGAAGTAATGCAAAAAGCCATTGACATTACTGATATTACTTTTAGAAAATTATTGCAATTTATAGAGCCTGGTGTAATGGAGTATGAAATACATGCAGAAATAATTCACTCATTCCTTATGCAGCGGGCTACAGGCGAAGCTTATGGAAGCATCATAGCAAGTGGCGATAATGCAAGGGTATTGCACTATGTAGAAAATTGTAGAGAGTGCAAAGATGGAGATTTGATATTGATGGATTTTGGTGCGGAGTATGGAAACTATGCAGCAGACCTTACCAGAACAATTCCTGTAAATGGAAAATTTGGGCGCAGACAAAAAACAGTGTACAATGCTTGTTTGCATTTGCATAAATATGCAGCAAGTATTTTAAAACCTGGTATTAGTATTATTGATTACACAGAAAAAGTAGGCGACGAAGCCACCATTATTTTTCAAAAAATTGGATTGCTAAAAAAGAGCGATATTAAAAATGAAGACCCTAATAACAGGGCATATAGAAAATATTTGTATCATGGTATTTCTCATCACTTGGGTGTAGATGTACACGACCTTGGTACACGTACCGAACCCATTAAAGCAGGAATGGTTTTTACCATAGAGCCTGGTATTTATATTGAAGAAGAAAAAATGGGTGTACGTATAGAAAATAATTTTTGGATAACAAAGAATGGCAACAAAGATTTGATGAAGAATATTCCTTTGGAAGTTGATGAAATTGAAAGTTTAATGAAGAGAATTAGCTAATTAGCCAATGTGCTAATTTGCTAATGTTTTTAATTGGAGGTGTATAATATTTTTTAATTTTTAAATGAACAAATGCTAAAACAAATTCCTAACGTATTTACATTGCTAAATCTTATCTGCGGTTGTATTGCTATTACTTATATTTTACAAAACGGCATCAATATTCAATACGACGGCAGCCTTGTAGCGTTATCTGAAAAAATGTGGATGGCCTCGTTGTTTATTGGTATAGCTGCTGTGGTAGATTTTTTAGATGGTTTTGTGGCTAGGCTTTTTAATGCAAGTTCAGAAATGGGTAAACAATTAGATTCTTTGGCAGATGTGGTGAGCTTTGGGGTAGCACCTTCTATGATTATGTATCAATTTTTACGGATAAGTTATGCAAGCGGTGAAAATGGCGTGAATACTTCTATATGGTTGTTGTTTCCTGCATTTATTATTGCTGCTGCTGGTGCATATCGTTTGGCAAGGTTTAATTTAGATACCACACAATCTTACGGCTTTAAAGGTGTGCCGATACCTGCTGCGGGTTTATTGGTGGCTAGCTTACCACTTATTTATTGGCAAACGAATAATGAAACGCTAATAAATTTACTGACCAATAAATGGTTTTTGTATTTACTTATCATTATTGTGAGCGCCTTAATGGTAAGTACACTTCCTTTAATGGCACTAAAGTTTAAAAACATTTCTGTAAAAGATAATTTACCAAAGTATATTTTAGTAGGATTTGCAATCGTTGCAGCCATATTCTTAAAATGGCTTGCGATTCCTGTAGTGTTTATAGGCTACATTATTTTATCTTTGGCATTCAAAAACAAAACAAAATGATTTTTACTGCACAAATAAAAGTAATGCCACTTAAAAATTTGCTAGACCCACAAGGGAAAGCCGTAATGGGTGGGCTTGCTAACCTTGGTATTACAGGTGTAAACGATGTACGCATTGGTAAGAGTATTGAATTAAATATTGAGGCTGAAAACGAAGATGCAGCTAGAGAAAAAGCAGATACTGCTGCAAAGCAATTGTTGGCAAATGCGGTGATGGAATTTTACGAAATACAAATAAGCAAATAGGAAAATATGCAGATCTGCAAATTTCTGCTAATGGAACTGTACTTTTTGCGAAACGTTAGTTGGTTGTAGTTTCTATTTTCATATTGTCTCATTTTCAAATTTGCATATTTATGCTCTACCTTGTTCCTACACCCATCGGAAACCTTGCAGATATGACGTTTCGTGCGGTGGAGGTTTTAAAAAATGCAGATTTAATATTGGCAGAAGATACCCGTACATCTTCGGTATTGCTTAATCATTATGGTATAAAAAAGCCACTCTCTCCTTATCATCAACACAACGAATATCAAATAGCGGCTCACCTTGCAGACCAAATGCTGGCTGGTAAAACAATAGCTTTAATTACTGACGCTGGCACGCCAGGCATTAGCGACCCTGCACATATTTTAGTAAAAGAATGTATTAAAAATAATATTACGATTAATTGTTTGCCTGGTGCTGTTGCCTTTGTACCTGCACTTGTAAACAGCGGCTTGCCTACCGATAGTTTTTGTTTTGAAGGTTTTTTACCACTAAAAAAAGGCCGACAAACTTTTCTTAAACGCATGGCCGAAGAAAAACGTACGATGTTATTTTACGAAAGCCCTATGCGCTTATTGCGCACCCTTAGAGACCTTGCAGAATATTTAGGCAACGACCGCCAATGCTGCGTGAGCCGTGAACTTACTAAAATGTTTGAAGAAAATAAACGAGGCACTTTGCTAGAAGTGCATGATTATTTTAATGCTAAGACTGTGAAAGGAGAGATTGTGATAGTGGTGGGTGGGCAGGTATAATTATTTTTTGTAATTTTATAGTTCAAATATAGAATATGGATGAAGTCGTTCAAAATAATAGCAAAAAGTACAGCTTTGCAGAATACTTAGCTAAGGAGGCTACTAGTGAAGGGCGTCATGATTATTATCAGGGTGAGATATTTGCAATGGCTGGAGGCACAAAAAGACATAATAAAATAATTTTGAATATTGGTGTAGCTTTAAAATCAATTAAGAAAAACGGATGTGACATTTTTATTGACGGTATGAAATTAGAATTGGAAAAGGATGAGTTTTATGTTTATCCTGATTTGATTTATACTTGTAACGATAATTTAAATGACCAAGATTTATTTGTAAAAGCTCCCTCTATCATTTTTGAAGTATTATCTGATTCTACAGCTTTATACGACAAAGAGGTAAAATTAAAATACTATAAAAAAATTCCAAGTTTACAATATTATGTACTTGTATCACAAAAAGAAATAATGGTAGAGGTTTATGCTCGCATCGATGATAGCCAAATATGGCAATATCAAACTTACGAAAATTTAGAAGAAACTATACTTTTAAAAAACCTAGGGTTGGAATTGCAAATATCTACAATCTACGATAGTATTGATTTTGCGAAATAAAATGATTACCCACTACTTTCTAACAGCAAAATATTTTTCTTAAGTAACACAATTTGTTCCTTCAAATGTTGATTTTCTAATCTTAAATAATCAGGCTAGGGAAGTTTATTTTGAGCTGGAATACTAGTCATAAATTTATTAGGAGTTGCTAAACTTTGTTGATATTGTTCAATCTTTTCTGGTGTAGTCTTTAATATTTTAGCAATTTTTACCAGTTTATAATATTTTATTTCCCCTGTTTTTTCTATCTGGCAAATAAGCCCTTTTGTTTTGCCAATACCATCTGCAACCCCCTGCAGAATGAGCTCTGCCAATTGCCTTAAATTTTTTATTGCCTTGCCTATATGCATATATAATATAAAGTAAAATTATTAGATAGAATCTTTAGAAGTAAATAATTCCTCTGGAGAAACATCTAGTACTTCTGCTACTAAAAATAAATACGAAATTGAAAAATTTACTAAACCTCTCTCCATTCTACTAATTTGTGACCAATCTTTATCTCCACAGTTAAAAGCAAGGTCATTTTGCGTAAGCCCTTTTGCTAGCCTATACTTTCTTATATTTTCACCGATAAGTTTAAGCTTTGCATCGTTTCTAAATTGTTTATCTCTTTTTTTTCAGTCACAACCCAAAGTGACAATAGATGCATAAAAAACATTGGGAGTATTATCCCAATATTAAAATCTTTTGTCTATTTGGAATACAGTAGAAGGTTAAGAAAAAAATAGATTATTATTTAGGTAAGAATTATACGTTTTTGTAGGTTAAACACTACAAAATTTTTCAAAAAACCTACAAATACTGTCGGATTAAACTACACGTGGTTTAGTTCAAAACATTAAACTTTACTTCATAAAGCAGTGTGACATAAATATAACTTAGAATTTAGTATTAAAAAATATTATACAATATTGTTTGGCCAAAACAAATGCGGTTCATTTTACCCTTATAATGATACCAATAAAACCCAAAGGGAATTAACAATTATATTTTAACTTTAAATTTTACAAAATGAAAAAAATCATGTTTATTTTAGCATTTGTAGGTACTGGGTTATTTGCAAGTGCAGGGAATGGTAAGGCATCAATAAAAAAAGAAAAAAAACACGCTTTGTTAGGCAAATCGAAACTTACCAAAAGCACATCAAAGCCAACTGTATATGAGTTGACTGGCAATTGTGGAGTTTTTACTGTACATGTTTGTTGCTTTGCTACTTATGCAGCTGCTGTAGCATACGCAAATACGCATAACTGTGCTTCTTACGGTCTATAATTAATTTATTATAAAATGGGGTAGTCTTCATGAAAGTTAAGGCTACCCTTTAATTCCAATTTATGAAAAAAGTTTTTTTTGTATTAATATTTTATGTCTTCTCAAGCAATATAAAAGCACAGTCGAATATGGTATCATATATTGCTAAGTACAAATTTGATTGGCAAAAAGATTCTACCAACCCGAAAACAGTATTTAGAGATTTTATGGTGTTAGAGTTATTGGATACAGTATCGAGATATTACAGCAATTCGTTTAACGTTGCTAGAAAAAAATTTGAAGATGATATCGCTGCAAAAAAACCTTTAGACTATTTTTTTAATAATAATTCTGAAGATTTCAATAACTGTGAGTCGGAAATTATTGAAGTTAGATTAAAACATAAAGCACTTAAAGTAAGTGATTATCTCGCTACTAATGCCTATTATTATGAAGATAAATTAGAAATACCTAAATGGGTTATTTTAAATGATACAATAACAATTTTAAACCAAGTTTGTCAAAAAGCTAAAACCAACTTTAAAGGGAGAGACTACGAAGTTTGGTTCGCTAAAAGCATTCCGTTACATATGGGGCCTTGGCAATTTACAGGTTTACCAGGGCTAATTCTAAGAGTTTCAGACACTAAAAAGCAGTTTAGCTTTGAATGCTACGAACTAAAAAATAGTAAAGGAATTAAAACTGAGTTTAGAGATTTTGAAGAAAAAAAGAAAATAAAAAAAGAAAAATTAAGAGAGTTAAAGAGATTGAAAGCTACTGATATTGTTGAATTCGATAAAATTGTATACCCAGAAGTTACAACTATAACTGCAAATGGGAAAAGTTTTACTCCAAAAAAGGTAATAAAACCCTACAACCCAATTGATTTAACCCCATAATCATGAAAATATTTATAGCAATTACTACACTTCTACTAATAAATGTAAACCTGTTCGCATCGGATACTGCTACATATGCTTGTAAATACAAATTCATTAAGCAAAAAGATTCTACAAACCTCAACTCAAAACTAGAAGATATAATGGTGCTTACTATTAATAAAAATAGCACTGTATATTTTAGTTATTTAAAACAGTACAGTTACCGAAAAATAGATGCAGAAATTGAAAAAGAAAATAATGGCTCAGCCACTAGCGCTGGAGGGGTAATAACTATGTCTGCCAATTCTGAAAATTTTAAAGAATATCAAAAGTATGCAGGCAGAGAAACGGAAGTTTTAAAAATAGATTTTGCTAAGAAAATAATTAGTGCTTACAATAAATTTGTTGAAGATAATTATTTTTATCTAGATTCTCTAGCTACTCCAAAATGGCAAATAGAAAATGAAACAATTACTATTTTAAACCAACAATGCCAAAAAGCTACTACATTTTTTAAAGGGAGAAACTATACTGCTTGGTTTGCAAATGCGATTCCATACAAATATGGGCCATGGTTGTTTAATGGATTACCGGGTTTGATATTGAAAGTAGAAGATGATAAAAAGCAATTTGTATTTGAATGTGTAGAATTAAATTGCTCACGTGACGTAACAAATGTTTTTAAAGATTACAAAGTTTGTAAAAAAATTAGCAAGCAAAAAATGAAAGGCATGGAAAAACTGGAGGCGCAAGACCCACTTGCAATGATGATGCAAGCAGGTAAAACTTTTACTAGTATAAACGCTAATGGAGAATCTGTGCCTATTAAACATAAGATTCGTCCTTACAATCCCATTGATTTAACGCAATGATAAAATCATTTTTAGTTGTATTTTTATTGACACTTTTTTCTACTAATTTATTTGCTCAAAATAAAATTACAGGTACAGTATTAAAAAAATCTAACGAACCAATAGAAGATGCAAGTGTAGTTTTAATTGAAAATAATAATACTCAAATTTCTGCCTTTGCTATTACCGATAGCAAAGGCTTTTTTGAAATTATGTACGATGAAGAAATAGATTCTATTACTATTAAAGTTTCTATTATTGGTTACGAAACAAAATCACAAACTGTCTTAAACAAAACTCAATCATTACAATTTATATTGGGAGAACAAACAACTGTATTACCTACGGTACTAGTAAAAGAACCTCCCATTACTCAACAAGGCGATACCACTAATTACCTTGTAAAAAACTTTACCGATAAGCAAGATAGGGTAATTGGTGATGTAATAGCCAAACTCCCGGGTGTAGAGATTGATGAAAACTCAGGACAAATAAAGTTTAATGGCAAACCAGTTTCTCATTATTACATTGACGGCTTAGATTTACTAGAAAAAAAATACAATATTGCCAATAGAAATATACCTGCCGATATGGTGGACCAAGTGCAGCTATTAGATAATCACCAAGACATCAGATTATTTGATAGTTTAATAAAAGGCAATGAACCTGCACTTAATATTAAACTAAAAAAGAAAGCAAGAAATAAATTGATTGGCAAAGCAAAAGCGGGAGCTGGTGCTACCCCATTTTTATGGGATAATGAATTAACAGGTTTGCAGTTTAATCCCGCATTTCAATTAATAACCTCTTACAAAAATAACAATGCAGGTAGTTTATTGGCTAATGAACTTTCTGATAATTATAGTATTCAAAAAGTTGGGGATAATAGAGATAAAAATATTAAAGAAGAAATACTAAATAAACTAAATACCCAACAACCTAATATTTCTACCAAAAGATATTTGTTTAATAATACGCATTTGTTCAATTTTAATATTTTAAAAGTGCTACCCAATAAGGCACAATTAAAATTTAACATGAGTTATTTAAACGATAATGTTAGCAATGAAAATGCATTACAATCAACCTATATTTTACCTAATGGGCAACAAATAAACTTTGAAGAAAAAAGGAATAGTTTTATAAATACCAATAAAGTAGAAGGTAATATCATTTACAATGTAAATAGTAAAAAAGTATATTTAAAAAACACAATAAAAGTAAAATTAGATTTTACAAAAGAAAGTGGAGTTATAGTAAATCCTACACTTGTTGTACAAAATTTGCAAAACCCTTTTTACGAGTACTCCAATGATTTTTTGGGGCACTTTCCTGTGCGAAAAAAAATTGTTTCCTTTAGTTCCAAGATAAATTTCAATAGAATGCCACAGCAGCTGAATGTTGCACCAGGGCAGTTTAAAGATGTTTTTAATCAATCCACAGACTATGAACAATTATCTCAAAAAGCAGTTTTAAATAATTTTAATACAGATAATAATATTTCATTTATATCAAAAATTGGAAAGCATTTACAACAATTTAAAATAGGTGCTGAATATATTCATAAAAATTTGCAAACCAATATTGGTAAATGGTATAATCAAAATGAATATCAATTAGGTGATAGTTTTAAGAATAATATTAACTGGAATAATATTAGGCTGTATGCAGAAAATGAAACAACGATTGGTAAAGGGAAAAGACAGCTCGTTATTGGTTTACCTATTGAGCTAAATATGCTGCATACAGAAAATATCATTGAAAAGTATAAAACGAAATCAAATAATTTATTTTTTAACCCAAATATAGATTTTAGTTTTCCAATAGCAGAAAATATTACTGGAGATATTGCTTATACATTACAAAACTCAATAGGCAATATTTCAAATATTTCTTCGGGGTTAATTTTAAATAATTATCGAAGTATAAATAAAAACGATAGTTTAATACCAATACAAAAACTGCAAAGTTTAAATGCTTCTTTGTACTACAAAAATTCAATAAAAGGTATTTTTAGTAATTTGTCACTATCTGCCTCTCAAACAAAAAGGAATATCATATTTAATCAGGTGTTTGATGGCTTTTTTATAAAATCTGTAGGTAGCTATTTAAACAATTATCAAAAAAGTTTGATGCTGTCTGGCAATACAAGTAAATATTTTATTGAATCAAAAATAAATCTTGCATTAAATTATAGTTACAATATTTTGCAATCAGAATTATTACAACAAAATCAAAATGTAAAAAGTAATTCGCAAATTATTTCATTAGGTTTTAAAAGTAATTTAAATATGCTTTCGTATGCATCTTTTGAAACTAATACAAAATATGATTTTTTTAAAAATGAAATTAAACAACCTACAATTACTTCAATGCCATCTGCAACCAATAGGCTACAACAGTTTTTAAGGCTATATTTTTATTTGTCAAAAAAATCTACACTTTATTTTAATAATGAATTGTATAAAGTGTGGGATAATAAAAATAACAAAGGAAACTATTTCTTTGGCGATGTCGGTTTTAAACAAAAGTTTAAAAAGACAGAGGTGGAAATAGAATGGGCAAATTTTACAAATAGTAAAACCTATGTAACTATTAATAATTCTGAAAACTTAAAGCAGATTAATACTTATAACATCAGACCAACCAACCTAATAATAAAATTTTATTTTAATTTTTAGCACTCGAATTTATAAATTGCTGATAAATATTCTTCCGCCAAAAACCTACGCCCCATTGGAGCAAGTACCCCGCAGTGAAGTGAGGAACGAACGGAACGAGGAGTACTGCGGAAAGCCCCGCAATGCTGCGGGGTAAACTAAACCAATGATGATTGAAAAACTTCTGCTGGCGTACAAATTTGTATAACATTATTTTTGTTGCTTCCATCAAACTAATTCCCGAAATTTACCATTCCAAAAAAAAAATATTTAATGAATAAGATTTTAATTTTTACCGTGTTTGCGTTTGCCAATTTTAAAACTTTTGCACAGCCAGAGAATAGGTGGCAACAGCGGGTGAGTTATAATATGCAGATAGATATGGATGCTGCTAAAAACCAATTTAAAGGAAAGCAACTATTAGAATATAGCAACAACTCTGATAAAAGTCTGGATAAAGTTTTTTATCATTTATACTTTAATGCATTTCAGCCAAACAGCAGTATGGATGCGAGGAGTAGAGACTTAGGGAAAGCGCCTTTAAATGGCAGAATGGATTGGGACCAGCGAGTGAGAGATAGAATTTTAAATTTGAAAGAAGATGAAATTGGATATCAAAAAATAATTTCATTGAAGATGAATGGCGTACCACAGTCATTTAAATACCATGAAACTATTTTGCAAGTAACGCTTACAAAAGCCATTTTACCAAAAACAAAAGTAGTTTTTGAAATGGAATTTGAAGCGCAAGTTCCTTTGCAAATACGTAGAAGTGGGAGGGATAATCCAACTACGGGTGTTCGTTTTAGTATGGCGCAATGGTATCCTAAAATGTGTGAGTACGATTATGAAGGCTGGCACCCTACACCATATGTGGCAAGAGAGTTTTACGGTGTATGGGGCGATTTTGATGTGACGATAAACATAGACCCATCCTACAAGCTAGGCGGCACGGGCGTATTGGTAAATGCTAATGAAATAGGTTGGGGATATGATAAACCTGGTACAGAGTTGAAAAATATAACTGCTAATAAACGCAGCTGGCATTTTGTTGGTAAAAATATTCACGATTTTGTGTGGGCTGCCGACCCTGACTACAAACATATTACAAAGCAAATGCCAAATGGCGGGCCTGCTATACATGTGTTGTATAATTTTAAACCAAACGATATGGCCAATGATAACGCTTGGGCAAAAGTTGCAGATGCTGCTGTTACCGTATTGCCATTTATAGAAAAGCAATTTGGGAAATATCCTTACCCTCAGTATTCTTTTATACAGGGTGGGGATGGTGGCATGGAATATCCAATGGCTACACTGCTTGTGGGGAATGGATTGGGTACTGTTTTTCATGAATGGATGCACAGCTGGTACCAAATGATGCTTGGTACAAATGAAAGTATGTATGGCTGGTTGGACGAAGGGTTTACAGAATTTGCTACAAACTATGTAAACAAATATTATAGAGATAAAGTGGAAAGAGTAAGCAATGCAAACGACCCAAAAACAATTGCAAGGTATGATTCATTAGATGCAGTGTTACCAAAAATACAAGCAGATAATTATGGTTCGTATTTTTTTCTTGCACGAACAAATTTAGAAGAACCGCTTACCACACATGCAGACCATTTTAATAGTAACTTTTCGTATAGCATATCATCTTACTCAAAAGGGGCTGTATTTGCTTCTCAACTAGGCTATATTGTAGGAGAAGAAGTAAGAGATAAAATAATGCTGGAGTATTATAACAAATGGCGATTTAAACATCCCAATGCAAATGATTTTATGCGTATAGCAGAAGATGTAAGTGGAATGCAGCTAGATTGGTACAAAGAGTATTGGATAAATACTACCAAAAAAATAGATTATGCAATAGATAGTTTGTGGGAAGAAAAAGGTATTTCGAAAATAAGAATAAAGCGAGTAGGACAAATGCCGATGCCAATAGACGTGCAGATTACAAAAAAAGACGGTAGTGTAGAAACACATAACATACCACTTAATTTGATGTATGCTGGCAAGAAAAAAGATGAAAATGCGAAACTTATTTTACACGATGAATGGAGGTGGACACACCCAACTTATATATTGGAAACAAAAACGAGTTTAAGAGAATTTAAAGAAATAGAAATAGATGCTACACAGCGCATGGCAGATGTAGATAGAAGAAATAATTTGTTAGAACTTAATTGGTAAACATGAGCGAAGTAACATTGCGCAGGCTTATATTGAAAGATGTACCTACGCTTTCTGTAATAGCAAAAAAAACATTTTATGATTCGTTTAGTGGTACAAGTACTGTTGCGGATATGATTCATTTTTTAGAATTGTATTATAATGAAAATGCACTTGCTACAGAAATGTTGGATAGTGAAATGCATTATTACTTTGCTGAAATAGATGGAGAAGTTGCTGGATATATTTTGTATAAAGAAAACAATCCGGGTTTTGAAGAAATGAAAAACAAAAAGACTATTGAATTAAAAAGGTTGTATGTTTTAGGAAACTATCATGGTAAAGGAATAGCACAAAAAATGATGAATGGTTTTTTAGAATATGCCAACAGTAATAATTTTGATATTGCTTTCCTAGGTGTGTGGGAGTACAATTGTAGAGCACAATATTTTTATGCTAAATATGGGTTTAAACCAACAACACATCGCCATGATTTTCCGATAGGCGATACGCCACAAACGGATATGTATTTGTTGAAAGAGTTGAAGTGATTTTTTTTGAACTAGCAAAGAAGTAGTCCCGCAGAATTGCGGGATCATCATCCCCGCCTGAATGACGGAGTCGGGCAGGGTTGTAAGTCACCCACTTCAACTGAATACCTTTGTTCAACTTTTATTGAAACAAACTGTGAGTAAAATTAAATAGGTAGCGTTTTGCAAAATGTGCATAAAACAATTTAACAATAAAACAATTTAGCAATCTACCTCTGCAACCCTTCATTAAACTTTATCATCAACTGCATTAAATCTGCTTGCTCGGTTAGTGGAAGCGTAGCGGCTTTGTCAAACACATCATGATAAGCCGATATACCACCAAGTGTGTAAAAGAAAAATGCTGGAACTCCCTTTTCTGTAAAAAAATAATGATCACTATTGGCAGCTTTGCCTCTAGGGTTTATGGCTTTTAAATATTTACCATCGGTATTTACTTTTTGCATCAATGCAAATTCCTTTGGGAACTCTGTAGCGTTCACAACTGTAATACCATCTACACCGGTGCCAGCCAAATCTGTATTGGTTAAGAAACGGATATTCTTTAACGGAACGAGCGGATTTTCTACATAATATTTTGAACCCAACAAGCCAATTTCTTCACCAGCAAATAAAATAAATGCAATTGAATATTTTTGAGGATGTGTAGCATAATATTTTGCAAGGCTTAACAACAACGCCACACCGCTTGCATTATCATTAGCTCCAGGGAAATAGGTATCCTTGCCCATGCCACCTAAGTGATCGTAATGTGCCGTAATAAAAATAAAGGAGTCTGGCTTTTGCGTGCCTGCAACCATGGCGCAAACATTAGCGGCATCAAACTTTTTTATGAATTTATTTTCTATGTTTAGTTGTATTGTTTTTGGCGTTTCTGTAAACCGAGTTTTATCTATTTGAATGCGAGTATAGTTTTCTTCTTTTTGTTCGGCTGACCAAGTGAGTTTTTTTTCTAATGAAAGTAGTATTTTATTTTTTGTATCAACAAATGTTATACTGTCTTTTTGCTCAAGTTTACCAATTACTTTATTTCCTTTGCTTTCTGCTGCTACAATGTAATCTACACCTGTTATTAATTTTTTATCATTAATCACTACCTCCATATTACCAGGAAAAGAATTTGCAGAATATGTAAACTTTTGTAAAAACCCTTTTTTACTCAGTGGTTTTAGGCCAAGTATTTTAAATTCATTGGCTAAAAAGTTGGCGGCTTTTTTCATGCCATCGTTGGTATAGCCACGCCCCCAAAATGTTGGAGAGGCAAGGGTTTCAACAATTTTGCGATTGTAGGAAATGTCTTGAGCAGTTGCTTGATAAAAAGTAAATGACAATAGAAAAAGTATTGTTAATCGCATCTTTTTTGTTTCTATAAAAATAGTGGAATGTTTTCATAATGAAATTATAAAAACATATTTATTAGAATGTGGCTAAAGCCGAAACGCATTTTGGGCTAAAGCCCAGTACTATTATAATTTATTGTCTCCGCCCTGAAGGGCGGAGCTATTCAAGAGTATTTTATAAATGAACTCTTATTAATTTTAGTATCTGAAGTGGAAAAGATAGTCTTGGTTTTATGAATAGCTTCGGCCTTTAGGGCCGAGGAAAAAAGATTATATGGCGATTGGGCTTCAGCCCATCATTGTCTTTATGTTATTAAAGAGGTTTCGGCTTTAGCCAAAATTAATCTTCTTTGAAATTATGTTTTGATTTAAGAAGATATTATTAGAATCTACTTATCTACTACTTCACCTGCTGATACAACATAAACTTCTCCTTAAAATATTCTTCTTCAAAAATTTGATTTATCTCCCACAGAAAAGGTTTACAATTACTTTCAAAAATTTCTTGATTAAGGTCACCACCTTTCAAACATATCAAACCATTCGGTACTCCCTTTTCCGCAACCTTTGCACGCCGAATTAATTTTCTACTCCAGTGCCACAAACTGCCAAGAGGCGCTACAGCACGACTAACTACTGCATCAAATTGTCTGTTTTTTATTTCTTCAGCACGGGCATGCTGGGTAGTAATATTTTTTATACCAGCAGCTTCAGCAATTTCATTTACTACTTTTAGTTTTTTGCCAATACTATCCACCAAGTGAAATTGTGCTTCAGGAAAAAGTATGGCCAATGGTACGCCAGGAAAACCGCCGCCACAGCCAAGGTCCATGATTTCCATTCCAGCTTTAAAATCAAACCTAGTAGCTATAGTAAGCGAATGTAGTACATGGTGTAAATAAAAATTATCCATATCCTTTCGGCTGATAACATTTATTTTTTCATTCCAGTCCACATACAATTCTTTCAGCAAGGAAAGTTGCCTTTCTTGCTCAGTTGTAAAATCAGAAAAATATTTTTTAATAAGTTCCATATTACTTCATAAAATTAAAAACTGACAATTGTAAGTATAAACTTCAATTTTAAAAAACTCGTAACCCAATAACCCGCAACACGAAACTGCCTTACTTCCAGCTCGCCTTGGGCTTCCTCAACAATGATGGTGCAAAGATGATGTAATAAAAAAACATCCACAACTCAAAAAATATAAATAAAGGAAACAAATCTTTTTCTCCCAATTTCTTCATCGTTTTTGCATATACAATTGTCTGGAATAACAATACGATACCCAATCCAATTAGGCAGAATTTCCAATTGTAAAAAATAAATGCAGCAATTAAAACAGGGTAAAATAGAAATTGTGAAAATGCATATAACCCTAGCAAAAATTTATGCATGGGTTTGTAATATTTAGATGTTGTATAATGCCTATTTTTTTGGCTTTTCCATTGTGCAAATGTTTCTGCAGGACTACTAAGGGTAAAACTATTTTTGTCTAAATTTATTTTTACATTGTTTTTTGTAGCAGCCATATTTATGAACAAATCATCATCACCACCAGGTATATTGTTGTGTGCGCTAAAACCTTTATGTCTATAAAAAATGGCTTTCTTGTAACTTAAATTCCTGCCCACACCCATGTATGTAGTTCCTGCAAGTGCATAGCTCATGTATTGCAATGCACTATGAAAAGTTTCCCAGCGTATTAATTTATTGAGCATGCCAGCTTTTTTATGATAAGGTCCATAGCCCAATACAATTTCTGTTTCATCGTCATACACTTCTTGCATGCTATTTATCCAATGCTCGCTAGCCGGCACACAGTCTGCATCTGTAAGCAATACAATTTCATGCTTGGCAGTTTTTATACCAATACTCAGCGGAAATTTTTTACCCGGAATCATTTTTGCCTCTTGCGTAAGTTCTACAATATGCAACTGTTTAAATTCTTTTTTTAAACCTTCCAACAAATATTTTGTATCGTCAAAAGAATTGTCATCTACTACTATCACCTCGTGTGTACTATTGTATTCTTGCACCAAAATGCCAGGTAAGTTTTTTGCAAGGTTAGCAGCTTCATCTCTTGCACAAATAATTACCGAAACAGCATTTGTTCTAAAACTCGTTTTTGGCTTTGCTTTATAAAAAGCAAGCCTTGCAAAAAAGAAGGAAAAATAAAAAACCCTGATAAACACAAGTAAATAGAAGAATAAAAAAATAGCCAATGGCCAATATGCAATTAGTTTGGAAAAAATCATGATTGCAAAAATATTGTTTAATTGCTAAAAAGTTGCATTGTTTTATAGCTGATTTGATTTATTGTTGCACTAAATTTGCAGATTTGCATGTTTGCAAATTTGCAAATTTTCTCATTATGGCCGCATTACAATTCAACTTACAAAAAACAGATACCCTTACAAAAGCCCGTGCAGGCGAAATTACCACCGATCACGGTAAAATACAAACGCCTATTTTTATGCCTGTTGGCACCGTAGGTACGGTAAAAGCTGTTACACAACAGCAACTTAAAGAAGAAGTAAAGGCGCAAATAATTTTAGGCAATACTTATCACTTGTATTTACGGCCAGGTTTAGAAATCATTGAAGCAGCAGGTGGGCTGCACAAATTTAATGGTTGGGATAAACCCATACTAACAGATAGCGGTGGCTACCAAGTTTTTTCTTTGGCCAATAGTAGAAAAATTTCTGAGGAAGGTGTGGTTTTTAAATCGCATATAGATGGTAGCAAGCATTTGTTTACACCCGAAAATGTGATGGATACACAGCGTATCATTGGTGGGGATATTATCATGGCTTTTGATGAATGCCCACCTTTTCCGAGCGATGAAAAATATGCAACGAAAAGTATGGAACTTACACACCGTTGGCTTGATAGATGCATAAAACATTTTAATGAAACGCCAGATAAATATGGCTATACACAAAACCTTTTTCCTATTGTACAAGGTAGCACTTATCATAATTTAAGAACAGAATCTGCACAATTTGTAGCATCTAAAAATGCTACAGGAAACGCCATAGGCGGGCTTTCTGTAGGAGAACCTACAGAAACTATGTATGAATTTACGGAATTGTGTTGCGATGTTTTACCCGAAGACAAACCACGCTATCTTATGGGTGTAGGCACACCCTGGAATATACTAGAAAACATAGCACTGGGTGTGGATATGTTTGATTGCGTAATGCCCACACGTAATGGTAGAAATGCCATGTTGTTTACCAGCAAAGGCATCATCAATATCGATAATAAAAAATGGGAAAAAGATTTTTCAGTAATTGATGATGGTATCGATTGCCCTACAAGCAATTTTTACAGCAAAGCATATTTGCGTCATCTTTTCAAAGGCAAAGAATACCTCGGCCTTACTATTGCAAGCGTACACAATTTGGCATTTTATTTATGGCTTGTTACGCAAGCAAGGGAGCAAATTTTGGCTGGTACTTTTTCTTCTTGGAAAAACGAAATGGTTGTAAGGCTACAAACGAGGCTTTAGAACTTATTGTATCTTATGTCTAAAATCTTGTGTCTAGTATCTTATATCTAATATCTCCTTTCTAATAAAAAACAATCCATAAATTTGCATTCTAAAAAAATTACTACTTAAATGGGAAGAATATTTGAAGTAAGAAAAGGTGCCATGTTTGCACGTTGGGATAAAATGGCTAAAGATTTTACCCGTATAGGTAAAGAAATAGCAATAGCTGTAAAAGCCGCAGGACCTGAGCCAGAGAATAACCCAGCATTAAGAAGATGCTATTTAAATGCAAAGGCATGTAACATGCCGAAAGATAGGGTAGAAGCGGCTATAAAGCGTGCTATGGGTAAGGATATTAGCAGCTACGATGAAATGGTGTACGAAGGCTATGCGCCGCATGGTGTGGCAGTATTGGTAGAAACAGCTACAGACAACACTACTAGAACCGTAGCAAATGTGCGCATGCATTTTACAAAAGCTAAAGGCGCATTGGGTACCACAGGCAGCGTTGCATTTACATTTACCCGCATGGGAGAGTTTAAAGTAAAAAACAATAACCTAAAAGTTGATGATTTAGAATTGGAATTAATAGATTTTGGCTTAGAAGAAATAGGAGAGGATGTAGATGGGAATATTATCATTCGTGCTGCTTTTGCGGAGTTTGGTACTATGAACAAAGCTATTGAAGATAAAGGGCTCGAGTTGATAAGCGCAGAGCTTACCCGCATACCAGGCACCTTAGTAGAGCTAAGTGAAGATGAGGCAAACGATGTATTAAAATTGGTGGATCATTTGGAACAAGATGAGGATGTACAGAAGGTTTACCATAATTTGAAGTAAGAATAATTTTTCAAAAAAATAAGAAAATCAAAAAAGCAGCACTTTCGAAATGCTGCTTTTTTGATTTTATAAAAGAATATATTATTCTCCTCCCTCTATTCTAAAACTCACTTTGCATACTACACCCCAAGATGCAATTTCTCCATTGTGTACATGTACTTTTTGGTCTTTAATCCAAACAGAATCTATATTTCTGATGGTTTTTGAAACTTCTTTTACAGCTTCTTTTACTGCATCTTCAAAACTTACTTTTGATGTTGCAATTACTTCGATAACTTTTACTACTGCCATGATATTTGCTTTTTTATGGGTGATTAAAAGATTAAGTTACGATTTTATTAGAGAGCTACAAATTATTGTTTAATTGAAAAACAAAAGTTGCTTGGCTGCCCGATAGAAATGGAAATCCTTTTGTGAGGTACGAGCAAAAGATTGGAATGCATAGCGGGAATAACTGTTGCATATTGTTTACTGCTCAAAGCCCCAAATCTTTTTGCCTTTTGCCAACTGCCCTTTGCCAACTGCAAATTGCCACCTGCTACTTGCCCAATGACTACTCCTCCATCATCTTCCTCACTTCTGCTACTACATTTTCAGCATTTGGTTTTGCAAAATAATCTCCATCGCTGCCATAGCCTGGGCGGTGGTCTTTGCCAGTGAGTGTACGTGGAGAAACGTCTAGATATTTATAGCCTTTTTGTTCTTCCATTACTTTGTTAAACATATATGCAGCTGCGCCACTTGGTACATCTTCATCCACAAAAATAATTCTGTTTGTTTTTTTAAGCGATGCTACAATGCTATGGTTTATATCAAAAGGTAAAAGTGTTTGCACATCTATTACTTCGCAACTGATATCCATTTTTGCTAAAGTTTCTGCGGCTTCTTGCACAATGCGTAATGTAGAGCCATAGCTTACAATGGTTATATCTGTTCCTTCTCTCAAAATATCTGGCATACCCAATGGCACAGTAAATGTTTGTAAATTGGATGGTAATTTTTCTTTTAAACGATAGCCATTTAAGCATTCAATTACCAGCCCTGGGTCGTTGCCCAGTAGCAAAGTATTGTACATACCTGCGGCTTGTGTCATATTGCGTGGTACACACACATACATACCACGAAGTGCATTTACAATCATACCCATTGGTGAGCCACTATGCCATATACCTTCTAGTCTGTGCCCACGTGTACGTACTATAAGCGGTACACTTTGCTGGCCTGCTGTGCGAAAATGTGTGGTAGCTACATCATCACTTAGAGGTTGTAAACCATACAATAAATAATCTAAATATTGAATTTCTGCAATAGGGCGCAATCCTCGCAAAGCCATACCTATGCCCTGTCCCATAATGGTAAGCTCTCTTATACCAGTATCAAAAATTCTATCTTTTCCATACTTTTCTTGTAGACCGCTAAAGCCTTGGTTTACGTCTCCAATAAAACCCAAGTCTTCGCCAAAGGCAGCTACTTTATTGTTGGTAGCAAATAGTTGGTCGAAATATTTATTGAGTACCTCATATCCATTTATGGTAGGCGTATTTTCGTCATATTCTGCTGCAATTACAGGCACTTTTAAGGCCGATTTTGGGCCTTCGTTGTACAAAAAAGCATCATACAATTTATTACTATCATTGAGTAGATTAGTGTAAAATTCTTTTACAGTATCTGCACTAGAAGTAGGTAAATCGTATAAAACAGTAGCTAGTGTTTTTAAAATATCTCTACGCAAAGGTTCACGCAAAGCAGCTAGAGTAGCTGCATGTTTTATAGCGACTTCGTCGTTTGTGTTTTGTAATACAGAAACAGCTTCTGTTAGTATAGCTTTTATGGGGGTTAAATATTCTTCCCATGCAGCTTGTTTACTTTGTTTTACAAAAGCTATAGTTTCGTCTTCTATTAATTTTAATTCTTCTTCTGAGGCTAGTGCATTTTCTATAATCCAACTGCGCATTTGTTTTATACAATCCCATTCTTTTTCCCAGCTTAATCTTTCTGTATTTTTATAACGCTCATGGCTACCTGAGGTGGAGTGGCCTTGGGGTTGTGTAATTTCTTCTATATGAAAAATAGCGGGAGTATGCGTATCTCTTATTTTTTCTATAGCTGGTTCTAACACTTCGCACATGCTAGCATAATCCCAGCCTTTGAGTTTATATATATCAAAACCATTACTGTCATCATTTTTCTGAAATCCAGCCAACACATCGGATATAGATCCTTTTGTGGTTTGGTGCTCTTTGGGTACAGAAATACCATAACCATTATCCCAAACAAAAACGGCTAGCGGCACTTGCAATACCCCCGCTGCATTTATGGTTTCCCAAAAGTGCCCTTCGCTTGTAGATGCATCGCCTATGGTGCAAAAGCAAATTTCGTTGCCATTGTTGCTAAGATTTGTTTCATTTTTTAGTTCTTCTACATTTCTAAAAAATTTACTTGCGTAAGCCAACCCAAGTGCACGAGGCATTTGCCCTGCGGTGGGTGCTATATCGCTAGAGATATTTTTTGTGGATGCCAATGGTAACCAATCGCCATTTTCATCCACCATTTTAGTAGCAAAATGTGCATTCATTTGTCTACCTGCACTAAATGGATCGTGTGCAACATCTGAATCGGCATATAGTTGTGCAAAAAATTGCTGAACAGTAGATAAGCCGCTTGCAAAGGCAAATGTTTGATCTCTATAATATCCAGATCGAAAATCGCCAGGCTTAAAGAACTTAGTCATAGCTATTTGTGGTACTTCCATACCATCTCCAAATATGCCAAATTTCGCTTTGCCAGTAAGTACTTCTTTTCTGCCTAGTAAACTTGCTTCTCTACTAATGCAAGCATAACGATAATCGCTAAGTACTTCATTGCGAAAGGTATCGAAACTTAATTTTTCTGCCGAAGCAGCTTCTAAGTTGTGTAGGGTATCCATATATCTGTAAATATGTTGTAAAAATATCAATTTTAATGCGGTTTGTTAAAAATGAATGATAACAATTTGAAATTATTTGAAAACAAAACCTTTTTGTATATTTGTGGTCTTATTTAAAAAATATAAAATGAAAAAAACAATACTATTTTTCGCACTTTGCACAAGTTTTGCCCTAGGTAATGCGCAAACTACTGCTGTTGTAGATGAACATGCAGGTCACAATCATGCAAAAGAAGCTACCAAATCAACCACGAAAACAGTGGAAACTAAAACTGCGGTAGCTGTTGATGAGCATGCAGGTCATAACCATGCAAAACAAGCTCCAGTAGCAGATATTAAACCTACTTCTATGACTGCTATAAGTGAAGTAGCTAAACCAGTAGCAGATTTTCTAGTAATAAAAGAAATGGAGTATGACTTTGGTAAAATACCACAAGGAAAGCCAGTTACACATGTTTTTAGCGTAACAAATTCAGGTAAAACGCCATTTAAGTTAGAAAACGTACAAGCAAGCTGTGGCTGTACTACACCAGTTTGGGATAGGGAAAAAGAGATACCTGCTGGCGGTAGCGCAGATATTACAGTAGGATATAATGCTGCGGCAGAAGGACCATTTACTAAACCCGTAACCATTACATACAATGGTACACAAAGTAAAGTAATAAATATAAAAGGCGAAGTTTGGAAAACGCCTACTACGAGTGCACCTACTAACGATGCTGTAAACGAATTGAAAAATTAAATTAAAAATAAAGTAAAACAAAAAATAAAATGAAAAAGTTATTATTTTCTCTTGCGGCTATAGTGCTTGCTACAACTTCTTTTGCACAGATAAAATCTGATGATATTGCAAAGATTAAGTTAGAAACAGTTGATTTAGGTAAAATACCACAAGGTGTTCCGGCAGTATCTACATTTGTAGTAACAAATATTGGTAAAACAGATTTGATTATTGAAAGTGCTAGCCCTACATGCGGATGCACTGTAGGTGATTACACAAAATCTCCAATAGCTCCTGGCAAAACTGGAACTATTACAGCTACATTTAATGCAGCAGCTTTAGGTCCAATAAACAAGCACATGAACGTAAAATTTGCTGGTGCAGAAGATACAAAAAGTATAGGTTTTGTAGGGGAAGTATTGAGCACGGAAGATTATGCTAAAATTAAAGGTGGAATTCCTGCTACTAACCCTGTAGCAGCAGTACCTGCTAAAACAGCTGCTGCTCCAATAGCTGCAGTAAAAGCTCCAAAAGCAAAAGGAAAGAAAAGTAAAAAAAGCTGTGTTAATTGCTAATGTAACACAAATAATATAAAAAAAACCTTCGCAATTGCGAAGGTTTTTTTATTAGATTGCAAGTCTGTTGGCAGGAAGCAGTTGGCAAAAAGCATTGAGCAGTTTGCAATTGAGTTCATGAAACAATTTAAAAGCTTAAACATTTTGAAATAAAAAATTCAATAATTGAACAATTCAAACATTTAACAAAGTTCTCAAGTTCCCCTTCGGGGATTTAGGCGGCTTATTCAAAAATTTAATATGCAATACAATTACGGTATGATAGGCCTCGGCACAATGGGATGCAACCTAGTCTTAAACATGAGCGACCATAATTTTAGTGTGGCTGGCTATGATAAGGATACAAAGAAAACAGAGGACCTTGATAAACTCGGAGAAGGAAAAAATGTAAAAGGATTTAATGATGTATCTGCATTCGTGCAATCATTAGAATTACCAAGGGTGATAATGCTACTTGTACCAGCAGGACCAATTGTAGATGCAGTGGTAAATGATGTAAAACCATTTTTAAGTAAAGATGATATTATTGTGGATTGTGGTAACTCACATTTTACAGATACACAACGACGTATTGATGCCTTGGAAAAAGAAGGGTTTCATTTTTTTGGGCTTGGCGTATCTGGCGGAGAAAAAGGTGCACGGTTTGGCCCAAGTATAATGCCAAGTGGTAATGTAGAAGCCTACAAACGCTTAGCTCCAATGCTTGAAGCTATTTCTGCAAAAATAAATGGCGTGCCCTGCACAGCCTACATGGGTACAGGTGCAGCAGGGCACTATGTAAAAATGGTACACAATGGTATTGAGTATGCAGCCATGCAAATGATAGCAGAAACATATCATCTACTAAAAAAATATGCAGGCTTAACTAACGAAGAATTGCATACCGTTTTT
Source organism: Ferruginibacter sp. (assembly GCA_031408295.1). Taxonomy (GTDB): domain Bacteria; phylum Bacteroidota; class Bacteroidia; order Chitinophagales; family Chitinophagaceae; genus Ferruginibacter. The sequence goes on along the minus strand of JANNVW010000094.1, from coordinate 30,800 downwards.
GATACTTGGAACAAAGGAAGATTGCAATCTTTTTTAATAGAAATAACAGCAACCATTTTTACAGAAAAAGATGATGCTGGTGACGGTATGCTTATTGATAAAATAAAAGATACTGCCAAACAAAAAGGTACAGGTGCATGGATGAGTCAAGATGCGATGGCTACAGGCTCTCCCATTCCTTCCATAGATGCATCGGTTACCGCACGAATTTTATCTTCAATGAGAAATGAAAGAGCAGCTGCGGCTTCAATTTTTGAAGATATAGCATTAAGTATGGTTACTGATAAAAAAGCCGATTTTATACATTTGTTAGAAGATGCTTTGTATGCTGCATTTATAATTACGTACGCACAAGGTTTGTCCATGTTAAAAACATCTTCTGATAATTATAAATACAATACCGATTTAAAAACGGTAGCAACTATTTGGCGTGGTGGTTGTATTATACGTGCTGCCATGCTAGAAGATATTATGGAAACTTATGAGCAAGAGCCAGACATAAAAAATATTTTGAACGGAAAAAAGTTTAGTGAAGTCATAAAATCTTCGCAAGCATCGCTTCGCAAAGTTGTACAACTTGGAGCTGAGATTGGAATTCCATTACCATCATTTGCTGCTTCGCTAAATTATTTTGATGCCTACAAAAGTGAATGGCTACCTGCAAATCTTATACAAGCTCAAAGAGATTTTTTTGGGGCACATACTTATGAAAGGATAGATAAAGAAGGCGTTTTTCATACGCAGTGGGGGTGAAAATACAATGTTTGTTGTTTGGTGTTGGGTGTTACAATGTTTGTTGTTGAATTGTTTTATTGTTGAATTGTTATTTGTAAACTTTAAACCTTGAAATAAAATATAAACTCTTTTAAACTTGTATTTTTTTTGCAAATTTGCAAATTTTCTCATTTTCACATTTCTCTTTTATGGATACAGTAAAAACCAACCCCACCATCATCACCATCTTTGGTGGCTCGGGCGACCTTACTTGGCGCAAGCTTATACCTGCATTGTACAATTTATTTTTAGATAATTGGCTCAATGAAAAGTTTAGTATTATTTGTACTGGACTAGATGATACAAAGCAAGAAGATTTTATTGCTCGTTTACAAAATGGTGTAGATCAATTTTCTCGTAGGGGTAAAGCAGAAAAAGAAAAGTGGGATGTATTTGCAACATATATTCAATACAAAAAAGCAGATTTTACCAAAATATATTTTTATAAAGAATTAAAAAACGAAGTAGAAAATTTTGAAAAAAATGCAAATGATACTGTCCACAAATTATATTATTTGGCTGTAAATCCTCAGTTTTTTTCTACCATAGCTGAGCTGCTAAATGAAGCAGGTTTAGCAGCCGATAAAGAAAACGCAAGACTAGTAATTGAGAAACCTTTTGGTACAGATTCAGAAACGGCTAAAGCACTCAATGAAAAATTATTGTGCATTTTTGATGAAAAACAATTGTACAGAATAGACCATTACCTTGGAAAAGAAACGGTACAAAACTTATTGGCATTTCGTTTTGCCAATGCACTCTTTGAACCCACATGGAATAGAAATTTTATAGACCATGTGCAAATAACCGTAAGTGAAAAAATTGGTGTAGAAGATAGAGGTGGCTATTACGACAAAAGTGGAGCATTAAGGGATATGATACAAAACCACGTAATGCAATTGCTCTGCTTAGTAGCCATGGAACCACCTGTAACATTTGAAGCAGATGAGATAAGGAATAAAAAAGTAGATGTATTACATGCTGTAAGAAAAATAAAAAGAGAAGATGTACATGAGTATGCAAGCCGAGGGCAATATGGTGCAGGCTGGCAAGAAGGTACACAGGTAAAAGGATATAGAGAAGAAGAAAAAGTAACACCAGACTCCAACACAGAAACTTTTGCCGCTTTAAAATTATTTATAGACAACTGGCGCTGGAGCAATGTACCTTTTTACATACGCAGCGGTAAGCGCATGCAACAAACGATGAGCGTAATTACGATTCAATTTAAACCTGTACCGCATCAATCATTTCCAGAAGAAGCTATAGAAAACTGGCAGCCCAATAAAATTATTATTAATATACAGCCTGACATGGGTATTCGTATTCGCTTTCAAGCTAAAAAACCTGGCTTAAGAATGCAACTAAACCCTGTAGACATGTTGTTTAATTATAGCGACACTTATACACATGGTGTACCTGAAGGTTATGAAACGTTGTTGCTAGATGTGATAGAAGGCGATGCTACTTTGTTTATGCGTGCAGACCAAGTGGAAGCTGCTTGGGAAGTAGTAATGCCAGTATTAAGTGTATGGACAAAAAATCCATCTATTAATTTTCCCAACTACACAGCGGGTACAAATGGCCCTGAAACCGCAGAAGCTATGATTGCAAAAACAGAAGACAATTGGATGATGATTGGGTTTGATAAAAAGAAGTGAGAGAGGGTTGAAAGTTGTTGAAAATTGTTTAAAAGGTTGAATGTTCAAAGTTGAAAGTTATGAATAAAATTACAAATTTTGATACAGCAGAATTACTAGCAGAAGCAGCGGCAAATTATTTTGTAATGCTTGCTAATGAGAACATAGAAAAAAAAGGGAAATTCACTGTAGCACTTTCGGGTGGTAATACGCCAATGGCTTTGTATAAATTATTAGCCTCTCCTACCTTTAGCCATCTAATAGATTGGAAAAAAGTTTTTATTTTTTGGGGCGATGAAAGATGTGTGCCACTAGATAGCATTGACAACAATGCCTTCAATACAAAAAAAGTTTTTTTAAGTAATATAAAAATACCTGCAAAAAATATTTTTATTGTTCCTGTAGATGAAACGCCAGTAAACGCTGCTATTTATTATGAAGCTACTATAAAAATATTTTTTAAAACAGATAAGCCAGTTTTTGATTTAATTTTACTGGGTATGGGCGATGATGGGCATACGGCTTCATTATTTCCGTACACATCAATTTTGCAAGAAAAAAACAAATTGGTAAAAGAAGTTTTTTTACCAGACAAAAATGTATGGCGTGTGAGTTTAACTGAGCCAATAATAAATGCAGCAGCACACAAATTATTTTTAATTGCTGGTAAAGCAAAAGCTCCAATGCTTGATATAATTTTGCATACCGAAAAAAATATTGAAAAATATCCTAGTCAGATGATTGAGAATGCGGAGTGGTTTGTAGCTGTATAAACTAATGCAACACGCTATATTCCTATATTCTATTATGTGTTTTTATCTAATATTTAAATTATTTTATTAATTATTAAACCTTTTTGCAATAGGTAAGTCTTACTAAATTATAATCACAACCAACTAAAATCGTATTATGAAAAAAAGCCTCATGCTTTCCCTATTTCTTTTTTTAATCATCCTTTTTCAATTCTGCTCAAAAAAAGATGCAGCAATTATTACTGAACCCATAGTGCCTGTAACAACATTGTTTCCAACATTGCCAGCAACTATATTTAATTACAATGTTGTATTTCCTTCACATGTTCAAACGGCATTGACTGCAAATGATAATACGCCTGCAAATAATCCAATAACTAATGATGGTGCTACGCTTGGAAGAGTGTTATTTTACGACAAACAGCTAAGTAAGAATAATAGTATCAGTTGTGCAAGTTGCCATAAGCAAGAATTTTCTTTTGATGACAATCTTCCATTGAGTAAAGGTTTTCTAGGCGGAAATACAACCCGTAATTCAATGGCATTATTGAATATTCGTTTTTATAAAAGTGGAAAAATGTTTTGGGATGAAAGGGCTGTATCGGTTGAAGAACAAGCATTGAAACCTATACAAGATCATGTAGAAATGGGATTAACTTTAACAGAGTTAGAAGCAAAAGTAAATGCGCAGAGTTATTATCCTTCGCTGTTTCAAAAAGCATTTGGAAGTACTCAAATTGATTCTATAAAAATAGCTAAAGCATTATCACAATTTGAAAGAAGTATTGTAACCTACCAAGCAAAATACGATAGAGTAAAACAAGGTATTGAAATTTTTACTCCCGCTGAAGCACAAGGAGAAACAATATTTAATACCGCACCTCCTCCACCACCAGGTGGTGGCGTTCCTCCATCTTGCAATAGCTGCCATACGGCACCTATGTTTATAAACAGTGCAGTACCAGCATTTGGATTTCCCGATTTGGTAGATTTAGGCATAAGTAATTTAAGTAGGTTTAAATCTGGTTCATTACGAAATATTACTAATCGTACGGCACTTTTTCATAATGGCACAGTAGCAAATGTACAAGCTATGTTTAGTGCGGGTGCTCCAGGTAGTGGTACTCAACCTATCCCTGCTCATGCAGCTAATCCTCAAAATGCTGCTAGCTTAATTGCATTTATGAACACACTTACAGATAATACGATTACTACGGATGAAAAATTTTCAAACCCATTTAAATAAAAGATTACTTCGCATTTAAAGCCCCAAAAACGAAATGCTCTAAATAAGCTTCTATATCTTTAGGGTTTTTCTTTTTGCTACAATCACTTAGGCGAGGAAGATGCTGCATAAAATAGTATTGCATATGCGCTGTTTCTACTAAAGTACTAGCGAGCGATGCTGGATATTTGTATTTTGGATTATATTCTTTGAAAAGCAATGCAATACGAGCACACAAATCTTTATATGGTTTAAACAATAATTCTTTGTTGTTTTCATCTACATCTTTGCTTAAATATGTTTTACTTCCTTCAGCTATCGCAATGTAGTATAAAGATTGTTGATCAAGCTCACTAAAAACATCTGTTGCATTGTCTTCCCACACTAGAATATCAATCAGTTTTTTTATTTTTTCTTCTGCACTTTTTATATTGTTTAGTTGAAAAATTACTTGAAACTCTATAAATGACCAATACCAATCTATCAAGTAAATAAGCAGTTTGTGTTTGTTTTCAAAATAGCGATATACCGTGGCCTCTGTGCTATTCATTTCTATAGCCAATTTCTTAAAGGTAAATTGCTCATAACCCAAATCAGCTATCATTTCTACCGCTATTTTTATTATTTGCTTGCCAATATCCGTGCCCTCAGGGTCTCTCAAATATAGATTGGCATTCATTTTTACTTTAAAATCTACTTGCATGATATGGGTATTAATGTACAAATATAAAGCATTATTGATAGTAACACATACTTTTTTGTTAAATAAATATTATCATTAATAGTATTACTATTATTAAAAATAGTTTCATTATCTTTGTACCTTAACACAAAAAATGGCAGCAATATCAACTTTATCATCGGCATTAGTAAAATTACATAAGCTTATTATGACAGATAAAAGGGATGTAACCTCTGTTTACTTCTTTGCTATCGTAGGAGGATTAATATCGCTTACATTGCCATTGGGCATACAAACAATAATAAATTTTGTGATGGCGGCTACGCTTTCCACTTCTATTGTTATACTTATAGGTATTGTAATATTTGGTGTTTTTCTAAATGGTTTTGTGCAAATTAGGCAATCACAAGTAATTGAGCGCATAAGGCAAAAAATATTTGCCCGCTATTCGCTAGAGTTTAGCAGTAAAATACCGCAAATAAGTTTACAAGAAATAGATAACTATTATTTACCCGAAGTAGTAAATCGTTTTTTTGATGTGCCTGCATTGGCAAAAAGTATTGAAAAATTATTGGTAGAAATTCCTACATCAGTTATACAAATTTTGTTGGGATTGATATTGCTTTCTTTCTACCACCCAGTATTTATTGCATTTGGTGCATTTGTTTTAATTGTACTTATTATTATTATCAGCATTACATCGAAAAAGGGATTTGAAACCAATATGATTTCAAGCGACTATAAATATAAAACTGCTGGATGGTTACAAGAAGTAGCTCGTGGTTCAAAAACATTTAGGTACAGCAAGGGGTCTGCATTACACATGCAAAAAAGTGATACGCTTATAAGTGAATTTTTAGAAAGCAGGACAGCACATTTTAAAATATTAACCACACAATTTTGGAGTCTTATTGTTTTTAAAATATTAATTGTAGCTACTATGCTAATTGCAGGTACTTGGCTATTGCTCAATCAACAGATAAACGTGGGTCAGTTTATAGCTGCGGATATTGTAATAATTCTTATTATTAACTCTGTAGAAAAATTAATAGCTACCATGGATAATGTATATGACAGTCTTACATCCATTGAAAAATTAAGCAAAATTGTAGATTGCAAAATTGAAGATAGTGGTAGTCTGAAATTTTCAAAGACAGATGGCTGTTCAATAAATTTTAAAGATGTAGGTTTTGTTTATCCAAATGGAAGTGTTGCATTTAACCATGTAGAATTTGAGCTGGATAACAATAAAATATTATGTATAAAGGGACAGTCTGGCGTAGGGCGCTCTACTGTAATAAGACTACTTACAGGGGCTTACACTGGGTTTAGCGGAAGTATTTTATTAAATAAAATTCCAATTGGCAATTATAATTTACAAGATTTGAGAACCAATACAGGTATTATGCTTAATGAGCAAGATATTTTTAGAGGGACTATTTTGGAAAATCTTACAATGGGCAATACCGACATACCAATGATTGATATTACAAACCTTGCTGATAAAATTGGTTTTACGGATTTTATTGTTAGCAATAAAACTGGTTATGATACAGTGCTAGACCCAACAGGTAAAAGACTTAACGAACATGTAAAACAAAATATAAAATTACTAAGGGCTTTGCTTGGCAAACCAACATTGCTTTTACTAGAAAAACCATTGGAGCATTTAACTAATATGCAACAAATTGAAATGATGAAATATTTGCGTACCGAAAGTAATGCAACGGTCATAATAATTAGTAATGATAAAGATTTACAAGAACAAAGCGACCAAGTATTGGTTTTGGAGAATGGAGTGATAAAAAATTAAAAATTGTCTGATTGAGCTTTTCGAAATTAGATTCAATAAATAAAAATTATATATATACAAACATCGCCTTCGACAAGCTCAGTCTGACATCTTAATACTTTGAACATACAATGGAAACAACATACAAATACTTACATCAATCATTAGATAGTGCACCTGCGGCTAATAAGATAAAGGCATTTTCTAACATATACAGAATAGGACGTACTCGTAGCGGTAAAATTTGGTTCATGGGGGTTTTTACCTTACTACTTGTACTCCTATTTTTGCCATGGACACAAAATATACGTGCCAAAGGAAATATTACTGCAGTAAAGCAAGAGCAAAGACCACAAGAAATAAACAGCGTAATAGCTGGCAAAATTGTAAAATGGTTTGTAAAAGAAGGTGACTACGTGCAAGCGGGCGATACCATATTACAATTGGGTGAGGTAAAACCAGAGTACTTTGACCCACAATTATTACAGCGTACACAACAACAAATAACTGCCAAGCAAAATAGTGCAGCTGGCTATGAAAGTAAAGCTGCTACAGCACAAACACAAACAGCAGTGCTGGCTGCAGGTAGAGATTTGAAATTATCATCGCTTGACAATAAAATACAGCAACAACAGCTTAAAGTAAACAGTGATGAAATGGATGTGGTGGCCGTAACAAATGAGTTATCTGTTTATAAAAGACAAATAGATGCAGGTAAAACAATGTTAGATAGTGGTGCCATTTCTTTGGTGGACTTTGAAAAAAGAAAAGTGAATTATCAAAATGGATTGGCAAAAAAAAATAGTGCAGAAAATAAACTAGCACAAAGTAAACAAGAGCTGATAAACCTTCGCATAGAGCAAAATATTGCTACGATGGATTACAACGATAAAATTTCGAAAGCAGAGGGAGACCGTTTTGGTTCGCTATCAAATGCTGCATCTACAGAAGCAGATATAAGCAAATTGCAAAACAGTTATAGTAATTATGATGTAAGAAACAAGTTGTATTATGTAACTGCACCACAAAGTGGGCAAATAACAAAAGCAAAAAAAGCAGGTATTGGAGAGATATTAAAAGAAGGCGAAATGATAACTGAAATAGTACCAAATGACATAGATTATGCTGTAGAAATGTTTATTGAACCAATGGATTTGCCGTTGGTAAGTAAAGGGCAAAAAGTGCGTTTTGTTTTTGATGGCATTCCTGCAATTGTATTTAGTGGATGGCCAGAAAGTAGCTTTGGTACTTTTGGCGGAGTGGTAAGTGCCTTGGAAACCAATGTGAGTAATAATGGAAAATTTAGGGTACTTGTGATAGAAGATACGAAAGAAAAGCCTTGGCCTCAAAGCCTTCGTATGGGTGGAGGTGCACAGGGTATTGCATTGCTTAAAGATGTAAGTGTGTACTATGAATTGTGGCGGCATATCAATGGGTTTCCTCCTGAGTATTATCAGTATGAAGATAAAAAGGAAATAAAAAAATAATAAATACTCAAATTAAAAATTCGCAAGCCTGAGCTTATCTAATACTGTTGGTCTCTTTCAAAAACCCAGTAACAATTAGTACCGCCTTCGACAAGCTCAGGCTGATATTAAAATTATAGAACCGTAATGCAAAGAGTCACAGTTATATTATTTCTATTTTTATTTTTTTACGCAAAAGCATTTGCGCAAAATGAAAAAGTATTATCTATAGATGATTTTATTGAAAAAGTAAAAATGCATCATCCGCTTGCAAAAGTTGCCACTATACAAATAGCTAAAGCCAATGCCAATTTACTTACGGCCAAAGGTGGTTTTGACCCTGTGGCAGAATTTAATGCAACGGGCAAAACGTTTGATTCAAAAAATTATTACTATTATAATAATGCTTCCGTAAATATACCATTGCCCGTTGGTGATATAAAAACGGGTATAGAAAGTAATGGTGGGCAATTTTTAGAAAGTGAAATAACAAGCGGAAGGAGCAGTTATCTTGGGCTAGAAATACCAATAGCAAAGGGATTATTGATAGACAAACGTAGAGCATTTTTACAACAAGCAAAAATAGCAGTGCAACAAAATACTGCTCAGCAAAAAGCTATGCTGAACGACCTTTTGCTTGAGGCCTATGTAAGCTACTACCAATGGGCAGGCGCATACAGGTTGTATAATGTGTATAACAGTTATGTGCAGGTAAGTAACGATAGGCTACGATTGGTAAAAACACTAAACGCCAATGGTGACAGGGCTTTGATGGATACCGTAGAAGCATTTACACAATTACAAAACTTTCAATTGTTGCAAGGAGAAGCATCCATAAAATTGACTAGTGGTGTTTTAGATTTGAATAATTTTATTTGGGATGGGCAAGGCATTGCACAAAATATAGCAACAGATGTAGTGCCTGACACAACTATTTTTAGCAATAATGCTTCATCAAAAATATTGATAGATTTACTGCAAAGTAGTGCATTGCAAAATCCAATATTACAACAATATAAATTTAAAATAGATGGCTTACAAGTAGAACGAAAACTAAAATACCAAAATTTATTACCTACTATAAATCTTAAAGGAAATATTTTAAACAAAGAGTATTATGCACTAAAAAACTTGGGTACATCATTATTAGAAAATAATAACAGGTGGGGTATAGCCATAAAAGTGCCATTACTTTTTAGAGAAGGGCGAGGAGAATATCGCTTAGCAAAATTAAAAATTGAAGAATCTACATTGGAGTTAAAACAAAAAACGCAAGAGATAGAAAATAAAATAAAAGATTATTATAATCAATTTTTATTGTTGCAAAATCAATTGGAAACAGCCAATGATGCATTTAAAAATTACAATAGTTTATTGAGAAATGAAACGCTTCGTTTTAGTAATGGCGAAAGCAGTTTATTTTTAGTGAATACCAGAGAAAATAAAGTTTTAGAAATACAGCAAAAAATTATTGAGATACAAGTAAAACTATTAAAAGCAAAATATAGTTTGGATTGGGCTGCGGGATTGTTGAAGTAAAATAAATGTTATCCTATCTTTGCCCTATGCTAAAAATAAGTAACCGTGGCATTGAAATGCCAGCATCGCCCATACGTAAATTGGTTCCATTTGCCGAAGCTGCAAAAAAAAGAGGTACTAAAGTTTATCACTTAAATATTGGGCAGCCAGATATTGTAACCCCACAAAGTTGTATTGATGCAGTAAAAAATTGCGATGTACATGTGCTTGCATACAGCCACAGCGCAGGCAATGAAAGCTACCGAAAAAAATTAGTACAGTATTATTCCAAAAATAATATTGATGTAACTTCAGAAGAAATAATTGTTACTACAGGCGGAAGCGAGGCCATATCATTTGGTTTTATGGCATGCCTAGATGCAGGAGATGAAGTAATAATACCCGAGCCCTTTTATGCAAACTATAATGGTTTTGCAGTGCAGGCAGATGTAAAAGTTGTACCAATTGGCAGCAAGATAGAAACAGGTTTTGCACTTCCGCCTATTGAAGATTTTGAAAAAGCGATAACGCCAAAAACAAAAGCCATTGTGGTTTGCAACCCAAATAACCCCACAGGATATTTGTATAGTGCAGCCGAAATGGAAACTTTAAAAGAAATTGTAATCAAACACAATTTATTTTTGTTTGCTGATGAAGCTTATCGTGAGTTTTGTTATGAAGGCACACATACAAGTGCCATGCATTTAAAAGGCGCTGAGCAGCATGTAATTTTAATGGATACCATCAGCAAACGATACAGTGCATGCGGTGGACGCATCGGAGCATTCGTTACAAAAAATAAAGAGGTGCTTAATACCGCCATGAAATTTGCACAATGTAGATTAAGCCCGCCTTTTTATGCGCAAGTATTGGGAGAAGCTGCAGTGGATTTACCCGATAATTATTTTGATACCACTAAAACAGAATATAAACTTCGTAGAGACACATTGGTAAAAGCACTCAATGAAATTGATGGCGTATTTTGCCCCAACCCTGGTGGAGCTTTTTATGCTATGGCTAAGTTGCCCATAGATGATAGCGATAAATTCTGCCAATGGTTGTTAGAAGAATTTTCTTACAATGGTAGTACAGTAATGATGGCACCTGCTACTGGGTTTTATGCTACCCCAGGTTTAGGAAAAGATGAAGTGCGCATGGCTTATGTGCTAAATGTAGAATCTATTATTGCTGCTGCTGGATGTTTAAAAGAAGCGTTGAAGGTTTATCCAGGAAGGAAGTAAGTAAATAAAGGAGTGGGAGTTAAGGTTTTATTTTTAGTGTCATTTCTTTTGTTTAAGAAACTTATTTTCCATTATATATTAACTAGAGAAACAGCTAGTTTAATGTGCCTTTTTTTTAAAAAATACTTACAAGTATTAGTTCTCTAGCTAGCATTCCCCTTATCTTTGTGCCCTCAATAAAATTTATCTTCTTTGTGAAGAAATCTTGGTGGAAAATATTGTCTTTTGTACTACTAATCTACACTGTTGTAGCTGGCTTTCTATTTAAAGTGCCTAGCCTTCCTATTTTAAATGAAACCATTCGTAATATGTACTTTCATGTTTGTATGTGGTTTGCTATGATGGTACTTTTCATTTTAAGTGTAGCATATAGTATCCGTTATCTCAGAAATTTAAATCACAAGCATGATATCTATGCTTCAAATTATGCAGCTTTGGGCTGTTTGTTTGGTATACTAGGTTATACTACAGGTGTAGAGTGGGTTTCAGTAACTTGGGTTACTCAACAAGGGCAATCATTTGCTAGTGTACTTAAGGAGCCTAAGCTTATTGGAGCTGCCATCGCACTACTTATTTATGGAGCATATTTTGTACTTAGGGGGTCATTTACCGATATGGATAAAAGGAGTAGGGTAAGTGCAGTCTATAATATTTTTGCTTTTGCCATGCTTTTTCCTGCTATTTGGATAATACCAAGGCTTGTAGGTAGCCTACATCCAGGTGCACCAGGCAGCGAAAGCGGCAACCCTGCGTTAGATAAAAACGATATGGATATGGGTATGAGGGCAATCTTTTACCCCGCTGTTATTGGTTGGACGTTGTTAGGCGTTTGGATTGCTACTTTAAAAATTAGAATACAATTAATAAAAGATAAAAGTTTAATAAATGTGTAATAAAGTTTCTTTTCTCATATCTCGGTTGTTGTGTTTTTTTATTGCTGTTTTTCTTACCACTACATCCTATGCACAAGCAAACGAAGTAGAAATGGCAGATGTAATGCGTAGCAATGGGAAAATCTATATTGTGGTGGCGGTTTGCCTTACTATATTGATTGGTCTTTTTTTATATGTTTTTCTTATTGATAGAAAAATTTCCAAACTTGAAAATGAACAATAATTTATAACGAGTAATTATTAATTTAACCTACATTTATACCATCAACGAACGTTAATTAAAACAATTATATGAGTTCAAACCAACACTACAGTTTCTTTCAAAGTGTAGAAAGAAGCTTTGACAAAGCCGCAAAATTTACCAATGTAGATACTGGTATTTTAGAGCAAATAAAAGCATGCAACAGTGTCTTGCAAATGCGTTTTCCAATAAAAAGGGATGATGGGTCTGTAGAAGTAATAGAAGCTTATCGTGTGCAACACAGCCACCATAAAGCTCCTTGTAAAGGCGGTATTCGTTTTAGCGATGAAGTAAACCAAGATGAGGTAATGGCGCTTGCATCTTTAATGACATATAAATGTGCTATTGTAAACGTTCCATTTGGAGGTGGTAAAGGAGGTATAAAAATAAATCCACGTAATTACTCTACTTACGAATTAGAAAAAATAACACGTAGATATACTGCTGAGTTAGTAAAGAAAAATTTTATAGGCCCTGGCATTGATGTTCCTGCACCAGATTATGGAACAGGATCTAGAGAGATGAGTTGGATAGTTGATACGTATCAATCTTTAAAACCAGGCGAAATTGATGGAGCAGGTTGTGTAACGGGTAAGCCTGTAACACAAGGTGGTGTACGTGGCCGTACAGAAGCTACAGGACTTGGTGTATTTTTTGGCCTAAGAGAAGTATGCAATATGCCAGAGGTAATGCAAAAATTGGGATTAGAAATAGGCGTGAAGGGAAAAAGAGTTGTGGTGCAAGGTTTGGGTAATGTAGGGTATCATTCTGCAAAATTTTTTAGAGAAAGCGGCGCATTGGTAGTTGGCTTGGCAGAATACGAAGGAGCTATTTTTAATGCCGATGGTTTAAATGAGGAAGAAGTTTTTCAACATAGAAAAGCTACTGGTTCTATTCTTAATTTTCCTGGGGCTACTAACCTTGTAAAAAATACAGATGCATTGGAATTAGATTGTGATATCTTAATTCCTGCAGCATTAGAAAATGTAATAAATGGAGAAAATGCACCAAGGATAAAGGCAAAAATAATTGGTGAAGCAGCAAATGGGCCATGTACGCCCGATGCTGATGAAGTGTTTCAGCAAAAAGGTATTCTTTGTGTGCCAGATATGTATTTGAATGCAGGTGGAGTAACGGTAAGTTATTTTGAATGGTTAAAAAACTTAAGCCATGTGCGTTATGGAAGAATGGAAAAACGTTTTACAGAAAATTTAAATACACATATCCTTTCTCAAATAGAAACCCTTACTGGTAAAAAAGTAGAGGAAGGTGAGCGTGCATTTATTATGCATGGCCCTGAGGAGGTTGATTTGGTGCATAGTGGTTTAGAAGAATCTATGATAACTGCTACAAGAGAAATTATGGCTATTTGGAATGCAAACCCTGCTATACCTGATATGCGTACAGCGGCTTATGTAAATGCAATTAATAAAGTAGCTACGAGTTACGAAGAGTTAGGAATTTTTCCTTAATAACTTTAGAATATTTTATAAAAAAGCCATCGATTTATATTGATGGCTTTTTCTTGTGTTCCGCACTGAGAAACTCATATTTGTAGTTTTTTAGCTTAGTTTATTGATAATCAATTATGTTTTTTTAAGAGTTAAAAAGTGTGGAAAACAAGAAAGAGTTACTTGAGAAAAAGTTGCTGAGAAAAATTAATGCACACTCATTTTGTTATACTTATTCCTATACTCCACAGGTGTAAGCCCCGTAATCTTTTTAAAAATAGTACGAAATGCTTTTGTATCTGTATAACCAACATCATACATTACTTCGTTAATATTTTTTCTACTTGTTTCAAAACTTCGTTTGGCAGTTTCTATTTTTACTCTATTTATATATTCCAACACCGAATTATTGGTTGCTACTTTAAATCGTCTTTCAAAAGTCCTCCTGCCCAACGATATCATATCTGCTAATTCATCAATGGTAATTTTTTCGTGAATATTATTTTCAATAAAGTTTTGGGTTTGTTTTATAGCATTATCATTGTGGTTTTTTTGGCCTTGAAACATGGCAAAGGCCGATTGACTTTCTCTATCAATATCAATGGCAAAATATTTTGACGCTAAAATGGCGGTTTGCCTATCCGTATATTTTTCTACCAAATGCAATAATAAATTCCAGTATGAATTTGCACCACCGCTAGAATAAATGCGGTGCTCTTCTGTAATAATACTTCCATCCACTACTTCCACATCAGGAAACATTTCTCGAAATTCATTTTGAAAACCCCAATGTGTAGAACATTTTTTACCATTGAGCAAACCAGTGGATGCCAACAAAAATGCACCTACACAAAGTGAAGCCACTTCTGCCCCATTATTATACTGTTCATTTATCCAAGGCAATAGTTTTTGGTTTTTGCTAATAGCCGTTTTCATATCGCCAAACAAGGCAGGTATTACCACCAAATCTGTTTTCTTCACATCTTTCAACAGTTGAGAAGTATTTACAGAAAATAAACCATTATTTAATTTCACTTCTTTTTTTATACCCACTAGTTGTACATCAAACAATGGCATTTTGCCCGATACAGCCATAAACTGATTTACTGCAGAGAACAAATATTGTGGGTCGGCAATGGCTTGCATTACCGAATTTTCAGGAACGAGAATGCTTACTTTTTTCATTTTGCTAAGGTATTATAGAAAAATAAAGGTAAAAACATTTTGTCGTAAATAACCCTTTTGTTGTCATATTTACACATTGTAAACTGTTCCATAATTTCGCATCTTTGCATAGTTAATTCAATTCAGGGTTAATTTTAAAAACAAATAGCAATGGCACAAATAAATCCTTACATTCATTTCAACGGAAATGCTGAAGAAGCATTTACATTTTATAAATCAGTTTTTGGTTCTGAATTTACAACGATAACTCGCTTTAAAGACTTATCTATTCAAGCACCTATTTCTGAAAATGAAGCTAATAAAATTATGCATATTACTTTGCCTATCGGTGGAGGCAGTATATTGATGGGAAGCGACACGCCTGAATTTATGGGTAAACATAATGAAAATGAAACTAGAAGCAAAATTTCGATAAGTGCAGATAGCAAGGAAGAAGCCGATGAATTATTCAGCAGACTTTCGGAAGGTGGAGAAACTGAAATGACAATTGCTGATAGTCCTTGGGGTGCTTATTTTGGAATGTTTAGAGACAAATATGGTATTGAATGGATGGTGAATTATGATTATAAAACAAAATGATGGCTATGAAAATCAATCATATCAACCCGGTAGTAAGTATTTTCTTGGATGAACAAAATCTCCCATTAAGGAAGGAAATTGAATTTTTGAGACAATCTATTTTATCATCAAATAAAAATTTGTCAGAAAACATAAAATGGAATGGACCTAACTATTGCATGGATAAAGAAGACAGAATTACCATGAAAATTCAGCCCCCAAAGAACATACAAATCATTTTTCATCGTGGAGCTAAAGTAAAAGAACAGCCCAAAGAGAAATTAATAAAAGAAGATTTCGGTCTATTGGCTTGGAAAGGGAATGATAGAGCGGTAGCTACATTCAAGTCCATACTAGAAATAGAAAAATGCAAAGAAACATTGAGTACAATAATTAATGAATGGCTAAAAGCTGCAAAATAATTATATTAAAAAACAAGAAACATGAAAGCAACAAAAATTACTGTTAGTGCAAGTATAGATGCACCTGTAGAAAAAGTTTGGGATAATTACACCAACCCCAAACACATAGTACATTGGAATTTTGCCGACCCTAGTTGGCATTGCCCAAGTGCAGAAAACGATATGCGTGTAGGTGGTACTTACAAAGCAAGAATGGAAGCCAAAGATGGAAGTGTTGGATTTGACTTTGAAGCCATTTATTCTGAAATAAATGAAGGTAAAAATTTCACCTATGAATTTGGCGGAAGAACGGCGGCAGTTCAATTCAACAATACAGGTAGTCAAACAGAAGTAGTAATAACTTTTGACCCTGAAGACGAAAACACAATAGAAATGCAACTAGGGGGTTGGCAAATGATATTGAACAATTTTAAAGCTTATACTGAAGCACTTTAAAAATTAATAAAATGGCAAATAAAATGTATCCATGCTTGTGGTTTGATGGACAAGCCAAAGCAGCAGCAGCGTTTTATTGTTCTATTTTCCCAAATGCAAAAATTACTTCAGAGAACCCAATGGTAGTAAGATGGGAATTAAATGGCAAACCATTTATGGGTTTAAACGGTGGCCCACAATTTAAATTTAACGAAGCAGTTTCATTTGCTATTGAATGTGATACCCAAGAAGAAATAGACCATTATTGGAATAACTTAATTTCTAATGGAGGCGCTGAAAGCCAATGTGGGTGGTGCAAAGACCAATTTGGTGTTTCTTGGCAAGTTGTTCCAAAAATATTAGGCGAGTTAATGGCGCATCCAGAAAAAGGGCAAAGAGTAGTGGCAGCTTTTATGCAAATGAGAAAGTTTGATATTGAAAAATTGATGAACGCCTAAAACTATTTATGAAAACCCTTACAAAAAATACGGTGGATGAATACATCAAAGATTTTTCTGAAGATGTTCAAAAAATATTAAGTGAAATACGCAGAACAATTTTAGAAATAGCTCCTCAAGCAGAAGAAAGTATAAGCTATGGTATGCCTGCGTATAAATTAAAAGGAAAGCCATTGGTTTATTTTGCTGCGTTTAAAAATCATATTGGCTTTTATGCAACACCTTCGGGCCATGCAGCATTTGAAAAAGAACTTGCAAAATATAAGCAAGGCAAAGGTTCGGTACAGTTTCCTATTGATAAACCCATGCCATTAAAATTGATAGCAAAAATTGTGGAGTATAGAATAAAATTAAATTCCCAAAAGTAGAAAGCTAAATGACACAAATAAATTCATACCTCACTTTCAATGGCAATTGCAAAGAAGCAATGACATTCTACAAAGATTGCTTGGGTGGAGAACTCAATTTTCAAACTATAGGAGAATCACCATTATCCGATAAAATGCCAACACAAATGAAAGACTGTATTCTGCATGCAACACTTACTAAAAATAGTTTGATACTAATGGCTTCTGATATGGTAAGTGAAAGCGGTTTAGTAAAAGGCAATGCTGTTTCTCTTTCACTTAATTGTAGTAGCGAAGAAGAAATAAAAAATTATTACACAAAACTTTCAAATGGAGGTAAACAAAATCACCCAATTGAAGATAGTTTTTGGGGAGCTTTGTTTGGCGGCCTTACCGATAAATTTGGTAACCATTGGATACTTAACTTTAACAAAAATTCTAACCACTAAAAACACACAACATGAAAAGTTCCATTAAAACGAAAGTACTTTTTGTACTAGCACTATTATTCGGCCTTATGTTTATTAATGCAGGGTTAGATAAATTCTTTCACTACATGCCTATACCAAAAGACATGCCTGAAAAAATGATGAAAGCATTTGCTGCATTCACAGAAATTGGTTGGCTGATGCCGCTTGTTGGTATTGCAGAGTTGGTAGGTGGTATATTAATTATCATACCAAAAACAAGGGCATTGGGTGCATTGATTATTTTTCCTGTAATGGTTGGCATATTTTTAACCAACATTGTACAAGATAAAAGTGCTTTGCCACTTGTTATAATTTTAGCTGCTATTTTAGGTTGGGTAATGTATGATAATAGGGAGAAGTATTTGCCGATGATTAGATAAAGGATAAAAGCAAAAAAACCATAAACATAGAATTGAATCCATAAAAAATGACATCTTTTTTAAGGATGTCCTTTTTAATTAAAGCATTTATTTACAACCATCCAACTAATGTCACGTGATAATTTATTTTTTGAAAAACAATCACATACAAATGACTTGCAAAAAGTTATTAACTCCACAATCAACTATTCAACCACCCCCTCACCTGTCGTTCATACACAAAAAACAGTCGTTCACGTTATTTGATACAATACATAATACCATAATTAATTTTATTGCGTTAAAAAAATCTGTTTTATATAATCTTAATGAGACTTGCAATAAGCCTTAATCACCTAATAAACTGTGTTAATCTACTAAAACATACCATTTACATACTTTTTATTTTAATATGAATAACATTAAATATTTTTGCCATAAGATTTTATTCATTTTTAAATTCACCAAATCAACAATGAAAAATTTTTACAAACTACTATTCATCCTTATTATTTGTTGCACAACCACCACGGTATATCTGCAAACTTTGTCTCCACAAAAATGGGAAGCTGTAAAACAAACAATTAGTAAGTTGTTTGTTAGTGATAAAAAAGAAATACCTAATAGAAAGATTGATATTGTAAAAGAACGTAGCAAGGATACCCATGCAGATTTACAAAAAGCACAAACACACAAAATATTATCTACCACTTCCCCAACGGCTGTAACCATTGCTGCTACTATGTCTGTGGCAGTAACTACAGACAATGCACCCACAGGCGCTTCGGCTACCGATGTATTGGAATATACTTCGGTGGTAAGCAACTCAGGCTCTACAGATGCTACAGGAGTTACTTTTACAAATACAATTGATGCAAGTACAACTTTAGTGGCTGGCTCTATTACTGCAACTCCAATTACAGTAAATGATAGCTACCCTTGTGTTGGTAATATAGGGCTTGCTGTAAGTACAGCCAGTGGTGTTTTAGCAAATGATGTAAGCCCAACCAACACCCCAAAAACGGTAACAATTGCCAGTGGAGCTACAACAAATGGCAACTATTCCATCAATGCAGATGGCAGTTTTACATACACACCTAATGCAGGCTACACAGGCGCAGATAATTTTTCATATACTTTAAATACAGGCTCGCTTACGGCTATAGGTACTGTAAACATTACCGTTTCGGGTATGATATGGTTTGTAAATGCTACAGCAGCCACATCTGGTACTGGCACATTGACTAGTCCGTTTAAAGCAGTAAGTAATATTACAGGCACATCAGCAGGGCATAGTATTTTCTTTTACACAGGTACATACACAGGCACATTTGCGCCATTGAATACACAAAAATTAATTGGCCAAGGTGCAATAGCAAGCCTAGCAACCATTACTGGGCTTAGCTTTACAAATGCACCTGCATCTTTACCTAGTACTGGCGGTACAAATCCTACTTGGAATACTGCTGCACTTACAATAGCATCTGGCAATGATATAGAAGGAATAAATTTTAACTCAACCACTGGCACAACCATTACAGGTGCAAGTGTGGGCGCATTAAAAGTAAGAGATGTAAGTGTATCCAATACCGCAGGGCAGGCAGTACAAATAACTGCTGGTGGCGCATTGGATGTACAATTTAAAAGTGTTTCAGCTGCAGGTGCTGCAAAGGGTATTTCGGTAAATAGTAGTACGGGTAAGTTTGAAGTATTGGGTATAGGAACTACGGCAGGAAGCGGAGGAACGATTAATAATATTACCAACAGAGGCGCAGAGTTTAATTCATGTACAAATATTTTATTGAAAAACATGAATTTTACAAATGCCAATACAACGGCTGCTGCATCATCTGCTACTGACTATTCTACTGCTAATGGAGCTATTACTTTAAACAATGTTAATACAATAACCTTAACAAAAATTGCCATTAGTGGCACAACAAGAGAAAGAGGTATAACGGGTAAAACCATTAGCAATTTTACATTGAACGGTGGTAGCACTATCACAGATTGTGGTGATAATGTGAATGAAGGTTGTTTGTATTTACAAGAACTTACAGGAACATGTAATATAACAGATGCTACTCTATCAAAAGGCTCTGAAAACATTGCCCGTGTATTTAATTCAACTGGTGCATTGACTTTGAATATTGGTACAGATTTTACTACTACCATCTTCAATGATACGCAAACGCAAAATGCAAATATGGCAAGTCCGGGTACGCTTTCAGCATTGCGTTCTTATTGTTTTATATATACAACTTCTGGCACAAGTACCGCTACTGCTACGTTAAATGTTAGAAACACTTCTTTCTTAAAAGCAGGTACGCATGGTTTTAAAGTAATTTCAGATGGTACAGGAACGGTGAATGCCAATGTAAAAAGTTGCACGTTCAATAATGACAATGCTACTTTTTCACCCAACGACCAAGGCGGTTCTATAGAAATGACTTCTTTCAATACTGCTAACATGAATTATAATATTTTGAATAATTCGTGTAGAGGAAAAGGCATTTCATTGATAAATATTGTAGCCCAAATTAATTCAAATACACAAGGTAGAATAAATGATAATACTGTTGTAATAAGTGGTACAGGTAATGCTGGGGAAGGTATTCGTTTATCAGCAGAGGGTAGCTCAGATATTACCACGGAGGTATTAAGAAACAACGTATCGGGTATGGGTTCAGGCGTAGGTATTTTGGCAACAGCAACTGGTGGTGATGGTAAAATGAATGCAACCATTACAAACAATACTGTTACGATTACTGATGCACTTGCATCGCATAATATACAATTTCAAGCAGGTAATTCGAGTTCTACATTCAGTAATACTACCTGTGCCAATGTAGCTAATAACATCACTACAAGACCTGATTTAGTTAATGGATTTAATTACCGTGTAAGAGCCGTAACAACGGGTACACATAAACTTTATTTACAAGGTAATGGTGCCACAGGAGCAATTGATGTATGGGCAAATAATGGAAATACACCTACTGGCGCTGTAGTTGCGCAAGCTGGTATTTATGGTACGCAAATTTTTTCAAATACAAATGCGGGTGCTTTAGCCACTTGTGCGGTGGTTTCTAATCCTACTTATTCTATTATTCAACCGACAAGTAATACAAATGAATTGGCAAAAAATCTTACTAAACAACCTAAAAAAATAGAAGATAATTCAACAACAGATGAACCTACAATAAATGATTTTAGTGCTAACTTGTCATTGCTTACACAATTAAGAAATGGCTCTGCAAAAGAAACTTTATCAGGAGAAACAGTAACCGTAAATGGTGCAGGTAGCGGCTTTACATTGCCTGCCAATAAAAGTACTATTATAAAATTTAGAGTAACCGTAAATGCTGCACCTACTAGCTGCGCTCTTAGCACACAGGCCACTATTTCGGGTAGTAATTTTAGCAATGTTTTATCTGATGACCCTGCTGTAGTAGGTACTGCAAACCCTACCAATACTACGCTTACAGTAGCAGGTACTACAGCAAGGGCAGTAAGTGCTAGCTCAGTATGTGCAGGTTCATCTGTAACACTAACTGCTACTGCACCAAACGGAGGCACGCCTACATGGTACACAGCAAGTAGTGGCGGCACAAGCATTGGCACAGGTAATTCCCTATCTGTGGTTGTAAATGCAAATACGAGTTACTATGTATCTAGCGCTGTAGGCAGTTGTGAGAGTACAAGAACATTTGCAGGTTCGGTAACTGCTACTCCACTTACATTACCTACAACAGCTTTAGTAGTTACACAAAATGTATCTAACAATATTTTTAATAATACTAGTTGTGCATTAATAGCAAATGTATTGCCTAATGGTGCATCTCCTGTGGCAGGAAATGTAACCGCCAAAGTATGGATAGAAGCTACACAACCTACACAATTTGTAAAAAGACATTACGAAATAAATCCTGCAACAAATGCGGCAAATGCTACGGCAAGAATTACATTATATTTTACCGATGCGGAGTTCAATGCATTCAATACACAAACAACGCCACCTGCATTATTATTACCAATTAGCACAGATGCACCTGCTACCATTACTGCACGCAAGGCAAACCTTCGTATGGAAAAACGTGCTGGCACTGGAGATGTTAATGGCACATTGAGTTCTTACACAGGTACTGTTACTACTATCGACCCAGTAGATGCCGATATTATTTGGAACGCTACTTCAACCAGATGGGAAGTAAGTTTTGATGTATTAGGGTTTAGTGGGTTTTGGGTAAAAACGCAAACGGCTGTATTGCCATTAAATCTATTAAGTTTTACTGGCACAAAAAATAACAATGGCAATTTACTAGAATGGAAAACAACCAACGAAATAAATACAAAATCGTTTACCATTAAAAGAAGTAATGATGGTATTAATTTTATTGGCATTGGCAATGTATATGCACTAGGAAACGGAAATGGTAATTATAATTTTACAGATGTAGATAAGTATGATGGAGTAGTATATTACCGTTTAAAAATGATAGATGTTGATGGAAGGTTTACAAACTCCAATATTATCAAACTTTCAACCTTGAACCTTCAACTTTCAACCATCTACCCTAACCCAATAAAAGACAAAGCAACTTTACAAATAGGTGATAGAACATTGTTAAACACTCAAGCAACTATTATAGATGCAAATGGAAAAATTATAAAAACAATTTTTATAAAAAATAATTTTGAAATAGTGGATATGAGTGGGCTGCCAAGTGGGTTGTATATTTTAAAAATGAGTAATGGGGAGATGTTGAAGATGATAAAGCAATAGATATATTTTTATTGAGTGCTATAAAAGCTGCTACAATTTTTTGTAGCGGCTTTATTTTTTCATAACATAATATAGGTGATATGGAATACTTGAAATTGCATATCTGCTAAAACTGGTCGCTCCTATACTAATTTAGGTCGTTCATGTACTTCTATCTTTTTTATTAGAATTATTAGGTTTACTTTATCTTAGCAATAGATTAAACTAACTGTTTTATAATATTAAACTTAGTCACTTGGGGGTGATTTAATAAAAGTCGTCGCTGTTTTCAGTAACGGCTTTTATTTTTATAAAGCATTGTATTTATTGCATTATCTTTTTATAAAATATGGGGGCTTTAATACTTTTACAGGATTATACTATAGTTTAATTCTATACTTCGCTATTTTCGGGTTGCGAGCATACATTTGCAAATGTAATTTTGCTAATAAAAAATAGAAATGAATACGCAGAACACACTAAACTTTAATCGTATTGCCGATGCTATCGATTTTATAAAAAATAATTTTACCGCACACCCTAGTTTAGATGAAATAGCAACACATGTAAATATGAGCCCTTCTCATTTTCAAAAAATGTTTACAGATTGGGCAGGAGTAAGCCCTAAAAAATTCTTGCAATACATAACTGTTAGCCATGCAAAAAATATGTTGCGTAATAAGCAAGCTACATTATTTGATGCAGCCATAGAAAGTGGACTTTCAGGTACAGGTAGACTTCACGATCTTTTTATAAACATAGAAGGAATGACCCCTGGCGAATATAAAAACGGGGGAGAAGATTTGTTTATTGATTATTGTTTTTTAGAAAGTATTTTTGGAAGTATAATTGTAGCAGCTACTCAAAAAGGCATTTGTCATATAGCTTTTTATGACGATGAAAAATTAGCTATTGTTCATTTACAAAAATCATTTGCCAAAGCCACCTATACCCAAAAAGAAAACTCCTTTTTTCAAACTGTGCGTACCCTATTCAATAATAATTTTAATGAGATACAAAAAATAAAGTTGCACCTAAAAGGTACTGATTTTCAATTAAAAGTTTGGGAAACATTATTAACCATTCCAGTGGGGCAATTAACAACTTATGGGAGTATTGCACAAAAAATAAATAATCCCAAAGCCTCACGTGCTGTTGGTTCAGCCATTGGCGATAATCCTATTGCATATATAATTCCTTGCCATAGGGTAATACAAAGTACGGGTATTTTTGGAGGCTATATGTGGGGACCAAATAGGAAAGCAGCAATGATAGGGTGGGAGGCAGCAAAAACCTTTGTGCAATAACATCGTATTTTATAGAGAATTAATTTCTAAAAATAACTATGATATGAATTTATTTGGAGATAAAGAAAATACAAACTTACTGCCCAATGGAGGTACAGTTTTGTATTATGGAAAAATAATTAATCAGAAAGATGCCAATGCTTATACCCAATTGTTGTTAGAAAATATTGAATGGAAGAATGACGAAGCTATTATTTTTGGCAAACATATTATTACAAAAAGAAAAGCAGCATGGTATGGCGATAAAGCATATCCTTACACTTATTCCAATACTACCAAGCACGCTTTGCCTTGGACAAAGGAATTGCTAGAACTTAAAAAAATTGCAGAAGAAAAAACAGGCGCAACATACAATTCGTGCCTACTTAATTTATACCACAATGGTGATGAGGCAATGGCTTGGCATAGTGATGATGAAAAGGAATTGGCAAAAAATGGTTGCATAGCTTCCTTTAGCTTTGGAGCAGAAAGAAAGTTTATGTTTAAACATAAAAAGACAGGACAAACGATATCTATTCTCTTAGAAAATGGTAGCTTATTAGCAATGAAGGATGCAACACAAACCAATTGGTTACACAGGCTTACCAAATCTTTGAAGGTAAAAACGCCAAGAGTAAACCTTACATTTAGAATGATGAATGAAAAGAATAAAATCCTGAAGACTTAGTTTAGACTTTAGTTTTACCAAAAGTATACCCTTTTACAGCATAATAAAAGATAAAAGCATAACAAGGCAACATTACCATTAAAAAAGATGCAGGGTTGCTAAAGTTAAAACTGTTTTTATCTTTTAAAGTAGTGTATAATAGTGGTAATAACGCTCCACCTGCAATACCCATAATTAGCAATGCAGAACCAATTTTTGTAAATTTCCCCAATCCATTTATAGCAAGTGGAAAAATAGCAGGCCACATGAGAGCATTGGCTAAACCCAATAATGCTATAAAAGTAATGGCCGTATAACCACTTGTAGCAAATACACAGACACTAAAAATAGCGCCCAGTATGGCAGAAATAGCCAATGCTTTTTGCTGAGAAATAATTTTGGGAATGGTAAAAATGCCTATCACATAACCGGCAAGCATAGCAAACAACGTAAAAGAAGTGAAATATTTTGTTTTGTCTAAAGGCATACCAAGTTCACGACCATAGGCACCTATAGCATCGCCTGCCATTACCTCTACACCCACATATAGAAATAAACACAATACACCAAGCACCAAATGTTTGTGTTGTAAAACACTTGTTTTTGCTGGAGCATTATCTTTTGTATTTATATCTTCTTTATCAATGTCTATTTCTGGTAAGGATGATTTTTTTATCATAACAGCAAGCATTACCAATATTACGGCCATAATTATATATGGTGTTATTACCCTACTGGCAAGTTGATTTAATAAATCATTTTTTGTAACAGTATCAGTAGCTTTATTTACTTGTTCTTCAATGGCAGTGGCATTTTTTAAAACCAAAGCACCTAAAATAATGGGGCTAAGCATGCCTGCAATTTTATTGCAAATGCCCATTATGCTTATACGTTTTGCAGCACTTTCAATAGGGCCCACAATACTTATGTAAGGGTTTGATGCTGTTTGCAACAATGCCAAGCCTGCACCTTGCACAAATAATCCTACCAAAAACAAACCAAAACTTCTTGCATTTGCAGCTGGTACAAAAATAATGCTGCCTATAGCCATTACCAATAAGCCTAATGCCATTCCATTTTTAAACCCCGTCTTTTTTAAAATAAAAGATGAAGGAATAGCCAAGAAAAAATATGCCATATAAAATGCAAATGTTACAAAAAATGCTTGTACATCATTTTCTAATTGGCAGGCTAATTTTAAAAAAGGGATAAGTGTTCCATTGAGCCAGGTTACAAATCCAAATACAAAAAACAGAATACCAATGATAACAATTGCGTACGAATTATTTTTATTTTGCTGTTGCATATTAAAGTTGGTAATTTTATGAATAAGCAAAGTAGCGAAAGCATTTGTAGATTCTTCAATAATACATAGGCAAACGTTTGCATAAAAATTTACAATAATCAATGGTTAAGTTTACAGTAACTAAAACAATTTTTTTATTATGACACAATTTACTAGCCGAAGAGATTTTATAAGAAATGCTGCACTTACCGGTGCTGGCTTCGCTTTTTTGCCACAGTCTATAAGGGCATTTGGTGCTGTGCAAAAAGATAAAGTGCGCATTGGTATAATAGCTGTAGGGCTTAGAGGGCAATTGCATTTAGAAGAAATGCTTAAACGCAGTGATGTAGAAGTAAACGCCATTGCAGACCCTGATAAAAAGATGATAGAAATGTCGTTTGAGCTTGTGCAAAAATATAAGAAAAAAGCACCTGTATCTTACAGCAATGGCCCACTCGATTATCAAAATTTATTAAAGAGAAATGATATTGATGCAGTAATTGTAGCATCACCATGGGAGTGGCATTTGCCAATGGGTATAGATGCTATGAATGCTGGTAAAATTGTAGGAATGGAAGTATGCGGTGCGGTAAAACTACAAGACTGTTGGGACTTTGTAAACACATCAGAAAAAACAAAAGTGCCCATTATGCCATTGGAAAACGTTTGTTATAGAAGAGATATAATGGCCGTGCATAATATGGTAAAGCAAGGTATGTTTGGAGAGCTACTACATTTGCAAGGTGGTTATCAGCATGACTTGCGTGGTGTGTTGTTTAACGATGGAGTTACACCATATAATAGTGGTGCGGAGTTTGGTAAAAATGCGTACAGCGAAGCAAAATGGAGAACACAACATTATGTAGATAGAAATGGAGAAAATTATCCAACACATAGCCTTGGGCCTGTAGGTACTATGATAGATTTACAAAGAGGCAATTGTTTGACAACATTATCGTCTATAGCTACCAAAACAAGAGGATTAAACCGATACATAAAAGAACATCCTAAAGGTGGAGAAAATCACCCTAGTGCAAAAGTAAAATTTAAGCAAGGCGATATTGTAACAACACAATTGCAAACTGCCAATGGCGAAACTATAATTTTGACGCTGGATACTTGCTCACCACGCCCATACAATCTTGGTTTTAGAGTACAGGGTACAAATGGTATTTGGCAAGACCATCATGCTGGAGAAATAGAAAGAGGCATGTTGCACATAGATAAAGTAAGTGAAAAACATGTATGGGATACGCCTGAAAAATTATTAAAAGCAAACGACCATCCACTATGGCAAAAATTTGAAAACGATGCTGCAAACTCTGGGCATGGTGGTATGGACTTTTTTGTGGATAATGCCTTTATAGAATGTATAAAAAGAAATGCGCCTTTTCCGCTTGATGTATATGACCTAGCTACTTGGTATGCCATTACACCG
Source organism: Ferruginibacter sp. (assembly GCA_031408295.1). Taxonomy (GTDB): domain Bacteria; phylum Bacteroidota; class Bacteroidia; order Chitinophagales; family Chitinophagaceae; genus Ferruginibacter. Next base: position 3,471 of record JANNVW010000094.1, on the reverse strand, counting down.
CTAAGCGAAAAATCTATAAAAGAAAATGGTGCTATGCAAAAAGTACCTGATTTTACTAGGGGAAAATGGAAAACAAGAAAATCTATTTTTGGAATAGGGAATGAGTATTGAAGAGGACGACAGCCAACGGAGGACAGGCAACGAACGAAAGACAACAGACAAAGAACAAAAGACAACTGAAGAAAGACGGCGGAAGGCGGACACGGATAACATACAATTATTTATTGCGTTGTAAAGGCTGCAATATGGGTGTCTAACATATTTTAAAAACTAGAATCAATTTGTAATTCAATGCCGTTAAGTTATGAGGCTAAGTTAGCCTTTATTAATTTTCTTTTACTTTACGAATCGCACCGTGCTTTATTAATTGCCTCGTGCTTCAGCACGAGGTTAAATTTAAAAAATAGTATTGGGCTTTAGCCCATTTTTTTATTTGGCTTTAGCCACCTGAATAGATACATTTTTAGAAAAATATCTTAATGTACACCACTTTGCTAACTAAAACCATTCTACAATTTTGTGGTAAAATGGCTAAAGCCGAAATACATTTTGGGCTAAAGCCCATAGTCATACTAGTTTTTTTGCCTCTGCCCTGAAGGGCATAGCAATTCAAGGACCAAAATCTCACATCATTAACTAAACGACATTTATTTATAATTAGTATTATTGTTTAACAAACTTTAATGTTTCATTACTTTCTGGCGATACAATTTTTAAAAAATATAATCCAGATGAAAGCATAGAAATATCCAATTGGGTATTGATAATATTATTGCAAGTTTTTCTTGAAACTTCTATACCATTAGCGTTAAGTAAACTAATCATGACTTTTTTTAGTGGTAGATTCATTATCGTAATATTATCTTTTACTGGATTTTCTAATAAATAGGCACTATTTTTTAAAAGCTTATTTTTTACACTTTGCAATTTGCTGTACTTAAAACTGCCATCATTGTCAACTATTTTTAAACGATAGTAAAATAATTCATTGCCATATATCTTATCATTAAAAGTATAGTTGTTTACTAATTTGTTTTGTGCATTTATAATGGCAATGGTATTAAAGTTTATGGCATCGTTAGAACGTTGAATTTCTATATTTTTTACATTTAATTCATCTGCTGTTTCCCAATTGAGCTGTGCATTATTATTGGTAGGTAAAGTAGCTACAAAAGATGTTAGTTGTAATGGTAAAGTATTGCCTAAATCATTTACAGATACATCATCTATTAAAACCTCGGGGCCTCTAAAATCTGGAGAGCCAAATATTACGATATAGCCATAGCTTATAAAACGAATAGTGGCGCTTGTAGTAGTAGGTTTAAAATTTATATGATACCGCATAAATGGATTAGCAAGTGTTACATAATTATTGGCACTAGCTTTTGTTGGTACTGCCAAAAACTTTGAGTACGTATTTGCACCATCTACAATTTCTACTTTAAAAAAACCATCATCACTAAAAAGTGTTCCGTTTAAAATGTCTCTACCTGTTACATACATTTGTAATCTGTACGTATTGCCCGCTGTCAAGCCTGTGAGCGTTTGCTCAATGCCCACTCCTTCATCAGTATTGCCATAAGTAGTGCCAAAATGCGTAAAGGTTGGGGTGGTTGCAAATGTAACTTCACCTGTTGGGCTAAAAGTTAATGGGACATTAGAACCTACTGCATCATTGCCAAAATTAATCATTAAAAAACCTTCTGGTGGGTCAGGTTCGCTTGTACCAAAGGCATCTACAATGCCTGCATAGGTGCTAGTGCCTCCACCTGTTTCTAGCCAATTTGTTATATCTCTTTTTGGGGTGGCAGTAGTGTTAGCTCCCCAAAAACCACCACAAAAACCTGGGCTAGCTGTGCAATTTTCAAAGCCGCCATTGGTTAAGAGATTTGTGCCCGTATTTAAATTTGTGGTGCCAAAAGCTATACTCGTTATTTGAGCTAGAACAGTATTGCAAAGTAAAATTGAAGTAATAAAAATGCTACAATAAATTTTGCATTGGTTGTATAATTTAATCATATTAGGGGGTTTTATTTGTGTGTATAAAATATAATTATGTTGTTATTATTTCTTTTATAATGTTAGATAATGTGGTTTCTTTTTCAATGTATTTTTTTAATAGAGTAATTTGATTATTGGCTCTCACAAAATTATGACCTTCGTATTTTGAGCCATAGTAAATATCATCGTTTAAATAATCTGTTAAGAAACGGAGTGCCTGCATGTATATCATAAATTTACCTGCATATACAAAATGATTTATTTCTGCTTCACTTAGTACATTTTTCATTTCTCCAAGATACCCTTGTGCTATGGCTTTAAAATAATCTTCTCGTATTTCTATTTTGGCAAAATCTTTTTCTTCTTCACTTACGGGTGATAGGTATGTGCGCATCATATCGCCTACATCACTTATAAAATAGCCTGGCATTACGGTGTCTAGGTCTATTACACACAAACCTTTGTCGCTTTCATCTAGTAAAACATTGCTTATTTTGGTATCGTGGTGGGTTACTCTTTTTTTAAAATCGGAACTACTGCAAATAACTTCATAAATAAAAACAATATTTTTTTGACTATTCAAATATTCAATAGCATCCATCGATTGCGCTACTCTAGTTATATTGCCATTTGCCAATGCAGTTTCAAATTGATGATACCTAAGGCTAAGGTTATGGAAATCTGGTAAGGTTATTTTTAATTGCTGTACTGATAAGCCTCTTAATAAATTTGTAAAACTGCCAAATTGTTTTGCTGCTTCAAAAGCTTGTTGTGTATTGGTTACAACATCAATGGTATGTGAGTGTGGCACAAAAGGGAAAATTCGAAAGTATCCTTCATCCTCTAAAAAAAGTAAGTCTTTATCATCAATTGTTTGTAATGGTTTTACAAATAAATATTGCGGTTGCGTAGCAGAAAAATAAGTAGAAATTGTTTTAATATTATGCGCAATATCTTCGGGCTTTTTAAAAATAGTATTGTTTATGCGTTGCAAAATAAAATTACCTTCCTCGCATTGTACATGCCAAGTATTATTTATTAATCCATTGCCAAATGGTTGTATTTTAGATACGCTTGTATTAATATTAAAAGCAGTTAAAATTTTCTCTAGCATTTACACTCTGTTTATATTTTAAAATTATTAAAACTAAACCGTGTAAAGATGTGCAAACGCTTGCGCAGAAAAAATTAACTACTTATGGCTTTTTAACTCACCCTTTCTCATCATGCACCACCAACTGCGATTCTAAAATAATATTATAGTAAGGTGTATTGGGTGTACCCTCGTTATCATCTGTCTTTTTTTGCAATAACTCTATAATCGTTTCTGCAGCTTTTTTACCTTGCTCATATGGAAATTGCTCTACAGATGCAAGCGGAGGAAAGGCTGTATAATCGCTTATGGGAAAATTGGCATAGCTTACAAAACAAATATCTTTATTTATTTTAAGCTTCATTTTTATAGCTTGC
>JANNVW010000093.1:0-108347 GCA_031408295.1 Ferruginibacter sp. | reverse complement strand
ATAAAGCAATAGGTGAAAAAGCTATGGCTGATTTAAGTGATGATGAATTATACTGGACATACAATAAAGACAGTAATAGTATTGTAGTTTTGGTAAAGCATCTGGCAGGCAATATGCTAAGCAGGTGGACAGACTTTTTAACTACAGATGGCGAAAAAGACTGGAGAGATAGAAATGCTGAATTTAGTAATGACTTCATCGGTCGAGATGAATTATTGAATCGGTGGGAAAATGGATGGTTTTGTTTATTCGATACACTTAATAGTTTAAAAGAAGTTGATTTAAACAAAATTGTACTAATAAATAGGCAACCAATAACGATTAACGAAACTATAATTAAAAATGTAGCACATTACGCATATCATATTGGTCAGATTGTATTTATTAGCAAATTGCTACGCAATAAGGAGAATAATTAATACATCTAAAAAGGCAAATAAATGTAGAATGAAAAGAATTACTTATAAATATTAACAATAAATGAAAAGAATAGCATTTTTAACCGACGTACATTTAGATGAACAATTTCCAATTGACAATAATGTTCATTCAAGAAAAAATTTGCAAACTGTTTTGGGGGATATATCAAAGCAAGGAATAACTGATATTATTTTTGGTGGAGATATTGGAGAAGCATCGGCTCACAATTATTTTTTTAATGCCTTAAAACAATTTTCCTTAAAATTAATATTAGGTAATCACGACAAATTTGATGAAGTTAAAAAACACTTTATTGTTGACGAAAATAAAAATGAATTATATTACAAAGTTGAAGAAGAAAATTATTTATATCTATTTTTAGACACTTCTTCCGACGAATTAAGCAATAATCAATTACGGTGGTTACAATCTAAACTTGATAGTAATAAGAAAATTATTTTATTCATTCATCATCCTATTTTATCAATAGATACGCCAGTGGACAAAATGTATCCATTAAAGAATAGAGAACAACTAAAATCAATTTTATTGGAATATAAAAAAAATGTTACTGTATTTTGTGGTCATTACCATATGGACGATGAACAAGAACTTGAAAATATTAAACAAATTACTACACAAGCATTATCGTTTCAATTGGTGAAAAATGCAACTGAAATTAAAGTTGACAATTCAAACTTTGGATATAGAATAATAGAAATTTATGATGATAAAATAGACACTCGTTTAATCAATTTCAAAAGTTAAAGAAACAAATAATGGAAAATAATCCGATAGAAATTTTTAAAGAATGGTATAGAGAAAAACAAGCATTGAGTAAAGTTAGCATTCCATCTGCTTGTTGCCTTTCTACAAATGGATTAGATGGTTTTCCAAATGCAAGATTTGTTTCATTAAAAGACATTTTAAATGATCATTTTATCATTACAGGAACACAGACTTCTAGAAAAGGAATAGAAATTAATAATACCGAAAAAGTAGCGCTTACATTTTGGTGGACAGAAACTGAAAAGCAAGTTAGGATACAAGGAAATGCAACAAAAATAACAGAACAACTTGCAGATGACTATTTTTCTGCACGTAACAAAGACAGTCAAATTGTATCAATAGTAAGTAACCAAGGAGAAGAACTTCATAACGTTGAAGAACTCATAAATGCTTATGAAGAAATTGAATTAAAAAATAAAAACGAACAATTACCAAGACCCAACAATTGGGGTGGCTATAGAATAGAACCTGTAAGAATTGAATTTTTAGAATTTAAAGAAACTCGCTTTCACGAAAGAAAGTTGTACGAAAACCAAAATGGAAATTGGAAACTAACACAGTTAAAACCTTGATATCTTTAATCCCCAATTATAAAATTTAATGGAAATCTTTTATGTAATTCCTAGCCTTAGCTTTTATTAGTGCAAGAAATGGCTTTCCGACTTTGGAGAAGAATTTCCTCTACCTTAACTACACAACTTATTTCACACAAACAACCTAATATTGCAAAGTATAATTTTATTATCATTAAAAAAGAATGAAATACAGCATAAAAAATAACAGCCTTTTAAAACAAATTCTTTGGGCTGACACTATACTTGGGGCTACAACAGCAATCATCGGACTAATTTTTACAACTATTCTCTCTGAACTTTTAGGATTGTCAACTTCTTTGATAAAAATAGTTTGTATTATTACATTTATATATGCTGTAGTAGCTTTTATTTTAGCAAACCAAAAAATAATTTCAATATCACTACTAAGGGTGTTGGTATATGCAAATTGGGGTTGGACAATTATAAGCACAATACTTTTATTATTTCATTTTTCAAATGCTACAATACTTGGAATAGTTTTTCTTATTTTGCAAATAATAGTTGTAGCTGCACTTGCTTATTTAGAAGGAAAGCAAATAGTAAAAAAAATAATTTAATCTTTATGAGCAAAACCCTTTTTTCTAATATTATTGCAGGCACCATGACATGGGGTACTTGGGGCAAAAATTGCGATACCCATCAAATGATTGATTTGATGCATTGTTGTATAGAAAATAATATTACCAGTTTTGATCATGCAGATATTTATGGAGATTATACCACCGAAGCCGCATTTGGCAAAGCTTTTGCCGAAAGTAATATTGATAGAAAAAAAGTACAATTCATTTCTAAGTGTGGTATTCAAATGCTGAATGAGGAAAGAAAAAATGTAGTGAAACATTACAACTATTCTACAAATTACATCATCTGGTCGGTAGAGCAATCCCTAAAAAATTTGCAAACAGATTATTTAGATTTGCTTTTGTTACACAGACCTAGCCCGCTTATGCAAGCAAATGAAATAGCAGCAGCTATTGAACAACTAAAAAGTGAAGGTAAAATTATCGACTTTGGTGTTTCTAATTTCACACCATCGCAAACAGATTTAATACAAACCAAAACAAATATTAGTTACAACCAAATTGAATTTTCTATTACGCAATACGAAGCCATGCTCAATGGAAGTTTAGACCATATGAAAATAAATAATATTATACCAATGGCTTGGTCACCAATGGGAAGCGTTTTTAAAAAAGAGGATGCACAAACCCAACGCATAAAAAAACTAGCAATAACTTTTTCAGAAAAATACAATGTGCCTGTAGATGTAATTTTACTTGCTTGGATTTTAAATCACCCATCAAACATTTTACCAGTGTGCGGCACAGCAGATAAAACTAGAATTGCTAATTTGATGAAAGCAACAACAATAGATATGGAATTACAAGACTGGTTTGCACTTTGGACAGCAAGTAGCGGTACACCTGTGTCATAGTTTTATAAAATTGCAGCGCTATATAATTTTTGGATACTAAAAACGCATGGTAAATTTTAATATTTTAATTTATTCTTGTAATCAAATACTTAAATTTAAAAATACATTCCTTTTTATACAATAAACAATGTAGATATGTAGTTTAAGTAATATGGGTAGTGCACAAAAGGTTTTACGGTAATTTTATATTCATGAAAAGATTGTTGATATACTAATATTATTAAATAAATTTGGCATGCCATTTTATCTTTTGTGGCATGAATTTTGCCTTTCCAAGAAGACAAAATTCAAATTTTCACTTTAGTTTAACTTAATCAAATTATAATTTTATATCCATTCTTTGGATGATTAATAAATATTAAATCAAGTTACCCATGGGAAACGAAAAATTACAAAGAAAAGAGTTTTTTAAAAGTATTGTTGGGCTAAAGAAAAATAAAGAGGTAGAAACTGTAGAGAACGCTCCTAATCCAGTAGACCCTTTATTTGAAAAATATTCACGAAAAAGTTTAGGTAATAGGCAGTATAGCGAAACACTTGCTGTGCAAGATGGCAACACAGCTTTATTAAATAGAGTTGGTACTATCTCAAGTACTATTGCTCCATATACTTCTCCGTGGACTATTAATGAAGTAAAACAGTTGCTAAGTAGAGCAAGCTACGGTGCTAAAAAATCTGATATAGATGCTTTATTAGCACTTAGTCCAAGTGCAGCGGTAGATAGCTTGCTTAGTTTTACTCCCAATCCAGTTTCTCCATCGCCTACACCATTGAGGTTTGACAGCAGAACTATTGCAGCTGATGGCGATGGTTATAATGATACCGTAGCTACAGGAGCAGATTGGACAACAACAAATATTCCTTACGCAGGTTTTGGAGCACAATTTTATAGACGTTTAAGCCATCAATATTGGAACTGGGGTGTATGTATAAACGAGCCTGCAAGTATCAGAGAAAAAATGCAACTCTTTTGGTATCATTTTATACCAGTAGGTTTTGAAGATATTGAAAATATTGATGACAGAAACTCCGCAACAGTTACACATGATTATATGAAGTTGTTAAGGAATAATTGTTTGGGGAATTTTAAAGATTTGATAAAAGCAATTTCTAAAACACCAGCAATGCTGTATTACTTGAGCAATCATTTTAGTACGAAGGCTTCGCCAAATGAAAACTTTGCTAGAGAACTTTTGGAGCTATTTACGATAGGTAAAGTTCCTCAAAATTATACAGAGTCTGATGTGCAAGCTGCTTCAAGGGTTTTTTCGGGCTGGAGAATTTTGAGCACCAATAGTGCATATCCAGTACAATCTACGTTTAATTCCGCTTTTCATAATACTGCAGGTAGCAGACTTTTTTCTGGTAATTTTGGCAACCAATCCATACCGGCTGGTGCTAATGCTACTACGCAAGCTGCAGAATTTGATGCATTCTTCGATTTGCTTTTTACACAACAAGCTACTACTATTTCAAAATATATTTGCCGCAGGCTTTATCGCTTTTTTGTATATTACGATACCGATACAAATATTGAACAATTTGTAATTACCCCATTAGCTTCACTTTTAGTAAGTAGCAGTTGGGATATTACTCCAGTGGTAAGCGCATTATTTAAAAGCCAACATTTTTACGATATCGCAAACAAAGGGGTAATGATTAAAAGCCCTACAGATTTAATGGCTGGCTTAATTCGTTCGCTAAATGTAAATACCACTTCAGTTGGGTCTATATTTACACAATATGCCGTGTGGCGAAGTTTTCAAGATTATAGTCTTAATTATTTAGAGCAAGGTTTTGGATATCTGCCAAATGTAGCGGGATGGAAGGCTTATTACCAAGACCCCACTTATTATCAGAACTGGATAAATTCAGAAACGATACAAAGAAGAGAAAATATTATCAAATCTTTTGTAAATGGGTTTACACCTTATGAAAGTGCTACGCTTGTAAAAATTAATGCAGTAGCTTATGCAGAGCAGTTTGGTAATACAATTGCTCGTAATCCCGACAGTCTGGTAAATACATTTATTACATATCTACTGCCAAAAGATTTGCCTGCCGCTTACAAAGCACAAATAAAAAATTCAAATTTATTAGCGGGTACAGGTAACGATGCTAACTGGACAACTGCTTGGGATAGTTATGCAGCAAATCCAACAAATACAACCCTAAGAAATGCTGTAGATGGAAAATTAAAAACATTATTGGTAACAATAATGACACTGGCTGAATATCAATTAATGTAATTTCTAAAATTTAGACTCTATGAATCGTAGAAAATTTTTAACAAATTCTGCTCTTTTTTCAGTGCCAATAATGTTAAAGGGGATGCCAGTATTTGCAGGCGAAGGAGTACTTAATCCTATGTTGCAAAAACTTGCTATGTCTGCTGCCAACTGCGGCAAAGTACTGGTAATTGTACAAATGAATGGGGGAAATGATGGTATTAATATGGTTATACCGTTGAGCCAATATACTAATTTGGCAGCAGCAAGACCTGGTGTATTAATACCCGAAACATCTGTTTTACCGCTTGCTGGTATTTCAGGTGTGGGGCTGCACCCATCTATGACGGGGTTGAGAGATTTATATAACAATGGTAAAGTTGCTATTGTACAAGGAGTATCATACCCCAACCCAAATTATAGTCATTTTTTTGCGCAAGATATATGGTTTTCGGGTACCACTACAACTCCAGTAGGTGGCTCAGAAGTTACCGCAGGAACAACTAGTAGTGGTTGGCTTGGCAGAAATTTTGACATTAATCACCCTACTTACCCAACAGGCTACCCCAATGCAGTTAATAATGGGCCAATGGCCATACAAGTTGGAGGTTCTTTGCCATTTAGCTTACGTGGAAACGACGATTATTATGGCTACAACGCACCTAATCCAGCATCTTTGGTAAGTGTAGCTACAGGAGTGCCAGAGCTTGCACCATCAAACGATTATGGTACAGAGATTACTTTTTTGAGGCAAATGCGTAACCAAAGTAATGCATTTGCTGCAAATATAACCGCAGCTTGGACAGCAGGTGGAGTTACCACTTCTACTATGTATCCTGCAACATCTCCTAACTCGGTATACAACGGTTTGGCAGAGCAATTAAAAGTTGTGGCAAGGCTTATTGGTGGAGGGCTTAGTACGCCTGTATACATTGTAAATCAACCAGAGGGGTATGATACACATGATGGGCAGGTAGATCCAGCCAACTATATTAACCCAACACAAGGGCATGCAAGAAATTTATTTAGACTTTCACAAGCTATCTCTGCTTTTCAAAATGATATTACCATAAGAGGTAAAGCTGATATTGTAACGGGTATGACGTACAGTGAATTTGGTCGTAGGGTAATAAGCAATGCCAATAATGGAACCGACCATGGTGTGGGTGCTCCGATAATATTTTTTGGTAACAAAGTTAATCCAGGCGTACTTGGTACAAATCCTATTGTACCTGCGGTTTCAAATGGTAATACACAAGTGGCCATGCAACACGATTTTAGGCAATTATACTCTACTGTAATGCAGCAATGGATGTGCATGACTGGCGCTGAGGCTACAACAATATTGAATGGTTCATTTAGTGTTATACCTATTTTTAATGCATCTGTTTTGCCACTTACCGACATGGAGTTACGAGCAAAGTGGGATAATGAATTTGCAGTATTGAATTTTGATGTACTAGAAAATACTACCTATGATAAATTTATTATTGAACGCTCTGTTGATGGGGTTACCTTTAACTTGGTAGATTCAATTGTAAATACTTCTCTAAATAGTAGGGAAAGCTACAGCTATAAAGACAGTAGGATAAATGCAAGTGTTGTGTATTATCGCATAAAGGGTATCTCTAAACAAGGGGAGATATCATATTCAAAAATAGCCACTCTTAAAAATGAAAAAAAGCAGGCTGTAAGGGTATATCCAAATCCAGTTACAAACCATACTATAAATATTGAATTTTTTAACGCTGTGAATGAACATGTACAAATTATTATTTATGGTACACTTGGGCAAAAAATATATTCAAACCAAATAAATCCCCGTGGTAATAAAACGGTTACTTTTATAGTACCTCATTCTTTTGATGTAGAAACTATATACATATTGAATATTACATATGGAGGAAATGTTATAAATGAGAAGATACTTTTCTCATAATTAATAAATCATATATTTAAAAAGGCTAATAATAATATTGTTAGCCTTTTTTGTGATTATTAATTCAACCACAATGTACATGGCTTGGTGAGAATATTTTATACCACTTATAAAATATAATTAACCCAAAAAATCTGTGTAAATCTGCTTAATCTGCAGGCAAAAGTGTTAGGCTAAGCCTAAAATATATTTGATGTTATATTATTTTTTTCTGAATCAGTAGACTTTATTGAACATAATATGATTAACCTTTTTGAAATACAGCTTGCATTAGTGAATAATTAATTACGATTTAACTAATTTTACTTTGTAAATTCTCTAAATGTTTAAATACCAATATTTCCTGCTTGCTTTTATTTCCTTTCTTCCATTATCTACATTAGCTATGTACAAAGACAGCAATGTGGTTATATCTTATGCCAAAGAGGAGTACAAATTTGTTTACGATAAAAAAGAAAAGGCTGTAGTTGTAAAACAAAATATGGCAACTACCTATGAATGTAATAGCTATAGAACTACTGTGCCAATAAGCGAATTTTATGATAACAAGACTACAATAGATGATGTAAAAATCTTTGTAAATGAAAATAAAGTAAAGTATATAAGTCCTAGTTACGAGTACTATTCAATAAATGGTATTTTTTACTCTGATGCACATATTTGCTACTTCAATTTACCGCTAGAAAAAAAAGGAAGTACTAGTGAAGTTAATTTTGAAAAAACTATTCTTGACCCAAGATATTTTACATCTATTTATTTTAGTGATAATTATAATGTAGCTCATAAAATTATCAATATTGAAGTGCCTAGATGGATGAAAATTGATATTAAGGAATTTAATTTTGAAGGAAAAGAAATAAATAAAACGACAACTTACGATTCAAAAAAAGATGCTGATATTATTACCTACGACATAAAAAATATTGCAGAACGAGTAAGTGAAAAATATAGCCCTGGAGGCTCTTTTACCGAGCCTCATATACTTGTGCTCTGTAAAAACGCAATAATAGAAAATGAAAAGAAAACCTATTTAGGCACTATAGATGATTTGTACGGCTGGTATAGGTCTTTAACTAGTAATATAGAAAATAATAAAGCATTACTAAAAACACAGGCAGATGAAATTGTGGCTGGCTCAAAATCTGATTTAGATAAAATTAAAAAAATATTTTATTGGGTACAAGATAATATTAGGTACATAGCATTTGAAGATGGGTTAGCAGGGTATAAACCTGCCAAGGCTGACGATGTGCTAAAGAAAAAGTATGGTGATTGTAAAGGTATGGCTCACCTTACTAAAGAGTTACTTATAGCCGCTGGTTATGATGCTAGGCTTTGCTGGATAGGAACAAATCATATAGCCTACGATTATAGCACACCTTCTATAGCCGTAGATAATCATATGATATGTGCATTAATTTTTGAAGGCAAAACTTATTTTTTAGATGCTACTGAAAGCTACAATACTTTTAATGAATATGCAGAACGTATTCAAGGAAGGCAGGTATTAATAGAAGATGGTGACAAATATATTTATACAAAAGTACCATCTACTACCTACAGCCAAAACCTAGATGCAGAAAAAAATGTACTGATTATAAATGGAAAAGATATAGAAGGTAATATCACAAGAGATTGGAAAGGCGAAGAAAAAGAAAATATTTTTACACAATTAAATGCTACAAAAAAAGAAAATATTGATGAGTCATTTCTAAAATATTTAAGTGACAATAATAAAGATTATGTGATATCTGAATTTAAAACATCAGACCTCACTAATTATGATAAGCCTTTAAATATAACCTACAAGATGAAGCACACTAATGCGGTGTCTATTTTCGATAAAGAATTGTATGTTGATATTGATTTTAAAAAAGACCTTTCCGATTTTACATTTGATTTAAAAGAAAGAGTACACGATTTTTGGTTTAGTTATAAAATTAATTCATCTAGAGATGTTGAACTAGCTATACCAGATGGTTTCGCTGTAACATCAATACCTGCTAACGTTTCTATACAAAATGATGATTATGAAATAACAGCTACTTTAATTAAGTCTGCAAAAAAAATTCTTTATTCAAAAAAAATAACAATTAAAAATATAAAATTAAAAAAAGTAAAATTTGCACAATGGAATAAGGATATTGAAAAATTAAATAAATTTTATAATGAGCAAATTGTACTTACTAAAAAATAGAACCTAATAAAAAGATATGATAAAATATTTACTACAAACAGCATTTTTTATTTGTGTATGTATCACCGGAAATGGACAAGCCAAAAGCGATAAAAAATATATAGAAAGAGCTGCTGAGGTACAGCAAGAAGTATGGAACAATGCAGACAATGCTTTTAGTGTAAAAGAAATTCCAGCAAAATATAAAAATGAAAGTGCAGTTATTATTGCAAAATCATACGATGTAAGTAATTCTACAAAGCGTAAATTTAAAATGATTGGGATGTTTGGCAATACTGTAAAACAGTACAAATATTCAACAACTTATAGGGAGCGAGTTTTAATACAAGATAAAGTTGCTCTTGAAGATTATTCTACCTTAAATTATAAAAAGATAGTAGACAATACTTCCAAGATAGGGTTTTCTAAACTGCTAAATACTACAAAAACTTATTTGGGTGTAAAAATATTTAAGCAAGCAGGTACAGTATTAGAAATAAACCCAACAGAAGAAGAGGTACTTACAAAAAATACCAATAAAGATAAACAAGGTAAACTTGCAGTATCTAATTTGCAAGTTGGGGATATTATAGATTATTATGTACGTATAGAAGAGGTGATAGAATACGAAACAGAAGTGAAGGGGCCTGATCTCTTTTTTTTAGCAAGCGAGTATCCTATGATGTATTATAATGTAAAATACACGTTAGACAAAAAATGTGGAGCAGATGTAATGAATCTTAATGGAGCAAAAGCTATGACCGAACTAACTAATGATGATGATGATATTATTTTAGAATTTACAGAAAAAGATTTACCCTCGGTAAAAAGTACATTTTGGACTTCTCAAGCAAGAGAAGTACCGTACTATGTTGTTCGATATGGTTTCCCAGGCACTTCAATAGTTGCTAAAAAGGGAGAAGTTAAGAGAGGACCATTTACTACTAAATATAAAAACATCATTAAAGATTATTTTATATCTCTTATTATAAGTAGAGCTGTTGATAAAGGACCAAAAAAATATATTGAAAAATATTTTGATGATAGAATGGAACCTAAAGACATACCACATGACACGCTTGTAAATTTTTTGTATAATTATTACAAGTGGCAGCAATATAAAACTTTTTGGAATTTAGATGTAAGCAATGCAAGAAACTACGATAATATGGATTGGTACAATATGTCAGTTTCTTTTTCTGAAATATTAAGAGATTTTGGTGTAGATAACGATATCGTAATTGTATGTAATAGATATTCTGGAAGATTGAATGAAATATTTGGGCCAGCAGATGTAGAAACTTTTGTAAAAGTGAATGGTAAAGGAAAATTAAAATGGATTTGTTTTAATGATTTTTTTCAAGATGCAGGACAATTAAATGCAGACTACCAAGGAGAAGATGCGCTAATACTTACAAGGGAAGGTAAAAATAGAAATCCTAAATATGAAGACTCCGAAACGCCAATAAAATTACCAGTTGAGCCAAGCAGTGAAAATGTTAGTGCAGAAAAGTTAGATGTTTTGTTTGATAAAAATAATCTTCAAATGATAGAAATAGAAAGGTTTGCTAGTAGAACGGGTTCTATGAAGCAAAATGGTCAGAAAGATTTATTATTGGCCGAAGATATTGAAGCAGAATTTGCTAGCTTAATTGGTAAAAAGAGAACGGTAGATATAATTTCTGAAACCAAACGAAATAGACCGAGGTCGATAGAAATACAAGCAGCTATGGATAAAGAGAGGCTTAATCAACAAAAATATTTTAAGGCAGATATTGAATCAGAATTTGGGCAAGAACCTAAGGAAATGAAAGCTTTTAAAGTTGTAAATGCTGGGTTATCTTTAAAAAAATCTGCATTTGAGTATAGCCAAACTTTTACCATGGAAAACTTTGTAAAAAAAGTGGGTAATAACTTTATTTTTGATATTGGCAAACTAATGGGTGTTTACAAAAAAACTGATGGTAAAGATAGAATCCGTACTCAAAATGTGTATATGAATAATGCAAGATCACTTAGTTATTCTATTGCAATAACATTGCCAGAAGGGTATAAAGCAAAAGGTATTGATGAACTAAATAAAAAAGTAGAAAACGAATGTGCATCTTTTGTAACCACTGCTACTATTGCGGACAATATTGTTCATTTAAAAATAGTACGTACCTATAAAAATAACTTTGAACCAGCAACGAACTGGGACAAACTTTTAGCCGTTATGGATGCAGCAGCAGATTTTACAGATTCAAAATTATTATTGGAAAAAATAAAATAAGAGCCTTTTCATTGAGTATTTTCTTTTTGCACTTTTCAATACATTTAATAAATTTTCAGAAAAATTTTATGCCAAGGCAAATAATGATGCTTTGTACCAGCCCTAAAATTAAAATATTTACAGCAACGGCTTCATGAGAAATAGCCTCAACTGGGCTAATACAGTCCCCGATATAGTGTAAAATTCAGTAAAATTACCCGTTTTCCTTTCTAAATATTCGTAAATACTAGCTTTTACGGCTAAAATATGGGCATAAATTCAAAAATAATCGTACATTTGCAACCCGTTAAAAAAACAAACGGGTTATTATATGTCATTTAATATTAACAAACAACTAAACGCAGATGATCAGGAGCCAATGGCTGCACAAGATGCACCAGAAGCCACTGCGACAACAAACAGCCCTGAGGTTTTGGAGGTTTTGGAAGAAACTGTTGTAGCCGTTGCAGACGAAAAGCCTGCTTACGTAGCACCAGTACAAACTGCACACGATGATTTTGATTGGAGCAGAGACAAACGCAATGTATCTTCTTACACTAAAGAAGAAAAAGAAAAGTATGATGGTGTTTATGATAACACTTTCAAACAAATTAATGATGGCGAAATGATTCAAGCTACTATTGAGTCATTAACTAAAACTGATGCCGTTGTAAACATTGGCTTTAAAAGCGATGGTCTTATTTCTTTGAACGAATTTAGAGATATACCAGGCGGTATTAAAGTTGGAGATGTGATAGAGGTAATGGTTGTAGAAAAAGAAGACAGAGAAGGAAATTTAAACCTTAGTCGTAAGGCTGCCCGCACTACACGTGCTTGGGAAAGAATTATGGAAGTAAACAGAACTGGTGAAATTGTTACTGGTTTAGTTACTAGCAAAACTAAAGGTGGATTGATTGTAGATGTATTTGGTATGGAAACTTTCTTACCAGGCTCTCAAATAGATGTGAAACCAGTAACCGATTACGATCAGTTTGTTGGTAAAACTATGGAGTTTAAAGTAGTTAAGATAAACGAGACTATTAAGAACGCAGTAGTATCTCACAAAGCACTTATAGAAAGTGATATTGAAGCACAAAGAGCAGAAATTATTGGCAAATTAGAGAAAGGTCAGGTATTGGAAGGTACTATCAAAAACATTACAGATTTTGGAGCATTCTTAGATCTTGGTGGTTTAGATGGTTTATTGTACATCACTGATATTTCTTGGGGCCGCATAAACCATCCTACGGAAGTGTTGAAGATGGATCAAAAATTGAACGTTGTTGTTCTTGATTTTGATGATGATAAAAAACGTATCAGTCTTGGTTTAAAACAATTAACACCTCACCCTTGGGATACCCTAGCAGAAACATTTGCAGAAGGTGATTCTGTAAAAGGTAAAGTAGTAAATATTGAAGACTACGGTGCTTTCTTAGAAATTATGCCAGGTGTAGAAGGATTGGTACACGTAAGTGAAATTACTTGGGCAAATAACCCAATAAACGCTAAAGAATTCTTTAAGTTAGGAGATGAGTATGAAGCAAAAGTGGTAACATTAGATAAAGAAACTCGTAAAATGAGTCTTTCTATTAAGCAATTAACAGAAGATCCATGGAGTACTATTGAAAACCATTTCCCAGAAGCTAGTAAGCACATGGGTACAGTAAAAAACATTACACCTTATGGCGTATTTGTTGAATTGTCTACTGGTATTGGTGGTATGATTCATATCAGCGATTTAAGCTGGTTGAAGCGTTTCAATAACCCTAATGAGTATACCAAAGTAGGTAGCGAAATAGAGGTTATGATTATGAGTATAGACAAAGAAGGGCGTAAGCTACAACTTGGTCATAAGCAAATAGAAGAAGATCCTTGGAATAGCCTTGAAGATACTTTTGCAGTAGGTACTTTGCATGAAGGTACAGTTACTAAAAAAGATGATAAAGGTGCTATTGTTCAACTTCCTTACGGCTTAGAAGGCTTTGTACCTACTCGTCATTTGATGAAAGAAGATGAAAAAGCTATTGCACAAGATGAAATTGCAAACTTTGTTGTAATTGAATTTGATCGCAATGACAAACGCATTGTTCTTAGCCATACAAGACTTTGGGAGCAAGAAAAAGAAGAAGAAAGACAAGTAGAAATAAAAGAGAAAAAAGCGGAAGTAGAAACTACTAAGAAAGCTGTAAAAGCTATTCAAGCAAAAGTTGAGAAAACAACCCTTGGTGATCTTGGTGCATTAGCAGATTTGAAAGCTAAGCTTACTAGCGATGAAGCTGGTGCAGCTAAAGCTGAATAAGTTCACCTGTTTTTTTAAAATATATACCTCCCGTTTTTTGCGGGAGGTTTTTTTATGGTTAAAAATTTTGGTGATTTTATAATTATGATTCAATGTCCTTAAGTTAAGGTTTTATGAATTGCCCAGAGCTTTAGCTCGGGGACAAAATAATATAAACTAAAGAGGCTTTAGCCACGATGGCTTTGGTTTTTGGGCTTTAGCCATTCTATTGAAATACTCCACTGAATTTAAAAGCTGCTCAACTTAACGACATTGAATTATGATTATTTCTTAACGATATATTTTACAAAGTTTGTTACAATTACAGAACCTATTTGTGCAAGTATAATATCCTTCTGCGCATCCCATACGTCGCCTTGTGTAGCCACATAGGTTTCGCCAGTTTCTTTAGTGGTAAACTCGGCTACGCCCCATTCTATTAATTCAAAAATACTTGCCAAGCAAAGTATGCCCATATTTGTAATAGTACCTACCCATTTTTGTGGCACTGCAAACTTGTTGTACAATAAATCTATAGCAGGGTAGGCCAGTAAAAAGCCAAAACTAAAATGCACAATTCTATCGTAAGGGTTTCTTTTTAGCTTCCAAGTATCTCTAAAAAATTCGCCTAATGCATTATGTGTATATGCAGCTTGTGCGCCGTATATATGTACGAATAAAAATAAAAAAAGAAATACCAAGCTTACATCAGAAAATAAAAAACGTTTATGTGTAGCTGCGAGTGTGATGATAAAAATAAATACCAATATATTTTCTATCCACCAATCTGTTTTGTCTAATGCGGTTGCATAAAAGGCAATCCATATAATGATAAACAAAGCTGCAATAATTTTAAATAAATTGTTTTTTGTAAAAGCAATTCTGTCGTTTGTAAGAAACGTTGTTAGTTGCATGGTTTGAGTTTTGGTTGGTTAAAATAAACTCAAATGGTTGGGAAGGGGTGTTAAGGGAGTTGTAAAAACCTATTCATGATGTTGAATTGTTTCCTTCATTTTAAATTGGAGCAAATGTTAATTTTTAAATCAATTATTACCATTTGTGATTTTTTCACAAATAGTAATTAACTTTACTTCATGTTTATAGAATTTCAAGTAGGCAATTTTCGTTCATTTCGTGATATTCAGAAGTTTACGATGCAGGCAGCTCCTCTACGTACCAATGATAGTGGAGATGAGGAGGGTAATGTTTTTACATCATCTGACCTTCGATTGCTGAAATCGAAGGCTATTTATGGAAGTAATGCAAGTGGGAAAAGTAATTTTGTAAAAGCTTTTGGTGCATTTAGTATGATGGTAATGAACTGTGTAAGTATTGAAGATATTCCAAAGGTCATCTGGAGAGAATCATTTAAGCTTTTAACAGATTGGGATAATGAGCCAGTTTTTTTTCAATATATTTTTCTAAATGAAGGCTTAGTTTATAGGTATGGATTTCAAATTTTAAATGAAAAAGTAACCTACGAATGGCTTTTTGAAGAAAACAAAGGAGATGAGAAAGAATATTTAATGAGAAATGGTAATGAATATAAAATAAAGAAAGAAAACTTTATTGGAGCTGATAAATTTGTTGAGTTAGCTAGTAGTCCAGGGAATGAATTATTTAGAGATAATACACTTTTTTTAACTGCGGCAGCATTAAACGGAAATATTATAGCATCTAAGCTTCGAAACGAAATTAAATCAATTATGTTAATTGATGGAATTGCTGATGATGATGCTCGATTATTTGGAATGCATACTTTGGATAAAGGAACTGAGAAGCAAAAAAATGCTCTAAAAAATTTTATGAAAGGTGGCGATATAGGAATTGAAAATTTGGAATTGAAAGAAATTAATGTAAGTGATTTTGAAAAAGGATTTAATATCGAAACCAAGGAAAATATAAATAGAAAAGCCTTGAGTTTATTTTCATCACATATTCGGTATGATGAAAATGGTAAAAAGATAGAGGAAATATTTGTTCCATTTGGAAAATGGGAGTCCGAAGGTAGTAGTAAACTTTTTGGGGTAGCAGCAGTAGTCTTAGAATCATTAGATAAAGGAACAGTTTTAATTATTGATGAATTTGATGCTAGATTTCATCCTAATTTAACTTTAAAAATTGTAGAGTTATTTAATTCTCCTAAAACAAATCCACACAACGCTCAAATAATTTTTGTTACACATGATACAGGTCTATTGCGTAGAGCGGAATTAAGAAGAGATCAAATTTGCTTTGTGAATAAGGATAAACATGGAGTGAGTATGCTAAGAACTTTGATTGAATTTAAAGGCGTGAGAAAAGACTCATCATACGAGAAAGAATATCTTAACGGAAATTATGAAGCTGTTCCTTTTCTTGGTGAAATGGACAATGTTGTAATGGAAAATTCTGATGGTAATGAATTATAATAAGCCGAATAAGAATAAAGCAAATGAGGATTACTTGCGTTCAATAGGATTCAAAAAAGAAGCAAATCCATACAAAGTAGAAAAACTTGACGAAAAAAAATCTTTTTTGATAATATGTGAAGGAGCGAATACAGAGCCTCTTTATTTCAAATGTTTTCCTGTTCCCACAAATACTGTAATCATTGAAGGAGGCTGCCACACAAAAACTAAACTGGTTGATTATGCGCTAGAAATTAGTAAAAAGGAAAAGTATGCTGAGAGAGAAGTTTGGTGTGTTTTTGATTATGATATAAAGCCTGATGAAGCTTTAACACAACCCCAAGATTTTAACAATGCTATCATTAAAGCTGAGAGTAATGGAATGAAAGTGGCATGGTCAAATGATGCTTTTGAATTATGGTTTGTTCTTCACTATCAAAAATTAGAAACACATATCACACGAGAAGAATTATATTCTATTTTAAAAAAGAAATGGGGTTTAAAAGAATTTAATAATAACGCAAAAACTGTTTCATTTTGCCAAGATCATTATGAAAGACATGGCGGAACTGAAAGCGAGTCGCAAAGTCAAGCAATTAGGTGGGCTAAAGAACTGCATGAGAATTATAATGGGAGACAAGATTATTCAAAACATTGCCCTTGCACAACCGTCTATCTATTAGTTGAGGAATTAAATAAAAACTTGAAAAGGTAATTTAAACAGCATAGAGCCACAAAATCTTTGATTTCTATCCAACCCCTTGTTTATTCCTCCATTTCCCCTACCTTTGCGCCGCTAAAAGCATCAACAAATATCATTGTGGATGGAGGTTGAATGATTTAGCACTATATGAGAGCATAAAAAAATACAAACCCACGCCGCAACTGCGGATTTCTACTGGGGGAGGTATATGTAGTAAATAAGACAAAAGATTATTAGATATTAGACACAAGACTTGGAGTCTTTATTTTGTCAAATCCTTACTAGAACTGCAAAAGATAACAAAGAAAAAAATCAAAATTTTACATACAAGATATTAGATGATTCATCGAAGTATCATTTAACAATTAAACAAATAACAATTTAATAATTTACAAAATGGGAGACTTACGTTATCAACGAAACTTTGGTATAGCTGCGCACATTGATGCCGGTAAAACCACTACTACAGAGCGTATCCTTTACTACACCGGTGTAAACCACAAAATAGGTGAAGTACATGATGGTGGCGCTACAATGGATTGGATGGCACAGGAACAAGAAAGAGGTATCACTATTACAAGTGCGGCTACTACTTGCTTTTGGAATTTTCCAATGGTAGATGGCAAAAAAATTGCCGATACAAAAGAATATAAATTTAATATCATAGATACCCCAGGTCACGTGGATTTTACCGTAGAGGTAGAGCGTAGCCTTCGTGTATTGGATGGTTTGTTGGCATTGTTTTGTGCAGTATCTGGTGTGGAGCCACAGAGTGAAACAGTTTGGCGCCAAGCAAACAAATATAAAGTGCCTCGTATTGGTTTTGTAAACAAAATGGATAGAAGTGGTGCTGACTTTTTGAACGTGGTAAAACAAGTTCGTGATATGTTGGGTGCTAAAGCTGTGCCATTGCAATTGCCAATTGGTGCGGAAGATAATTTTACTGGTGTGGTAGATTTAATTACCATGAAAGGTATTGTATGGAACGAGCATGATAAAGGAATGACTTTTAAAGAAGTGCCTATTCCGGCAGATATGGCTGATGAAGTAGCACAGTACCGTCAAGAATTAATAGAAGCTGTTGCTGATTATGATGAGAAATTATTAGAAAAATTCTTTGAAGATCCAGCATCTATTACAGAAGCAGAAATGCATGAAGCTATTCGTAAAGCTACAATTGATATTTCTATTATTCCAATGATGTGTGGTTCATCTTTCAAAAATAAAGGTGTACAAACAGCATTAGATGCAGTAGTAAGATACTTGCCTGGTCCATTAGATATTGAAGCTGTAAAAGGAACACATCCAGATACAGAAGCTGAATTGATTCGTCACGCAGATCCTAAAGAACCATTTAGTGCTTTGGCATTTAAAATTATGACGGATCCTTTCGTAGGTCGTTTAGCGTTTTTCCGTGCATACAGTGGTCGTTTAGATAGTGGTAGTTATGTATTGAACACCCGTACTGGTAAGAAAGAGCGTATCAGTCGTATTATGCAGATGCATGCCAACAAACAAAACCCTGTAGACTTTATTGAAGCAGGTGATATTGGTGCAGCTGTAGGTTTTAAAGATATTAAAACAGGAGATACATTGTGCCACGAAGATCATCCAATTGTATTGGAGTCTATGACTTTCCCAGAGCCAGTTATCTCAATAGCAATTGAGCCTAAAACACAAGCTGACGTTGATAAAATGGGTATGGCTATTGCAAAGTTGGTAGAGGAAGATCCTACACTTAGAGTAAA
This sequence comes from Ferruginibacter sp., assembly GCA_031408295.1. Taxonomy (GTDB): domain Bacteria; phylum Bacteroidota; class Bacteroidia; order Chitinophagales; family Chitinophagaceae; genus Ferruginibacter. The sequence goes on along the minus strand of JANNVW010000093.1, from coordinate 89,394 downwards.
AACAGATGAAGAAACTGGCCAAACCATTTTGAGTGGTATGGGTGAGTTGCATTTGGAAATTATTATAGACAGGATGAAGCGTGAGTTTAAAGTAGAGATAAACCAAGGCGCACCAATGGTTGCTTACAAAGAGTCTTTCAAAATGATGGTAAATCATAGAGAGACTTACAAGAAGCAATCGGGTGGTAGAGGTAAGTTTGGTGATATCGCATTTGATTTAGGCCCTGCAGATGCAGAATGGTTAGCAGCAAATCCATTGGGTGGATTACAATTTGTAAACGAAATATTTGGTGGTAGTATTCCAAAAGAATTTATAGCACCAATTATAAAAGGGTTTACTGCAAGTATGACAAATGGTGTATTGGCTGGTTACCCAGTTGTAGATATGAAGGTGAGGGTGTATGATGGTAGTTACCATGATGTAGATAGTGATGCAATATCTTTTGAATTGTGTGCTAAGCAAGGATACCGTGAGGCTGGTAGAAAAGCTAAGCCTACATTGCTTGAGCCAATAATGAAGGTGGAAGTACTTACTCCGGATCAATACATGGGTGATGTAACAGGAGATCTTAACCGTCGCAGAGGAATGCTAGAAGGTATGGATAGCCGCCATGGTGTACAGGTTATTAAAGCTAAAGTTCCACTAAGTGAAATGTTTGGTTATGTAACTCAATTGCGTTCATTATCTAGTGGTAGAGCTACTAGTACGATGGAGTTTAGTCATTATGCACCTGCGCCAAATGGAGTATCTGAAGAAATTATTGCAAAAGCAAAAGGTAAGGTGAAGATTGAGGAGTAAGAGACAAGAAGTATTAAATACTTAGTATAAAGATAAAAACCCGTTCTGAAAAGAGCGGGTTTTTTGTGTTGGAAATGTTATTTTTACATAAGGATAAATAATTTATTGATATTGAACTTATCTTCTAATAAAACTAACATGAACGCTAATTTTATTTCAAAGTTTATTATATATTTTTTTGTATTATTTACATTTATATCTGTTAAAGTTGAAGGACAGAATTGTACAGTGAATGCAGGGTTAAATCAAACTTATTCATTTCGAAATTACACTGGCACTCTTGTTCGTTATTTATTTGGCTTAAATGGAAATTCTGGGGGCAATATAAGTTCACCATCAAATTTACTATGGGAAATAATTTCAATGCCTAATGGTGCTAATTTTACGTTTTCAACACCAAACAATAATTCAACTGCAATAGTGGGAAACTCTTTAGGAATACCAACTGGGCAATATGTTTTTAGGTTAGGAGTTGATTGCCAAACTGGTGGAAGGGTTTATGACAGCGTAACAATTACTATTTTTAATGTAGCTGATTTTTATTTACAGGCTGATAAATCATGGACAGAATGCGCAGATAAAGAAGATTCAATTCATTTGATAGGACGCCCACTAAAAACTGGTGAAGCGTTAACTATTACAGGAAGTAATATTGCATTAACGTATAGCAATGCAAATATTGCCATTAATACAAACTTTAATGGTCCCACTACAGACTCTGTTAGGTTTACAATAAAAACAGTAAATTTCAATTCATGCTCTCTTACTGGTCCTCCACTACTTTACTTTCAAATAAGAAATGCTGCGGCTGTTTCTGATATTAGTATACCAACAGGTGTAACAGCTCCTAATAGTACGTGGCTTGCTCCAAAACAATCTTTAGCCAAGATAAGTCTAAGGGCTATTGATACATTTGAGTGTGTTAATTTTATTTTAAAAAATATTCCGGCAACTAATTTATGTTTAAAAGGAGGAGTTGCATCCTCTAATCAATATTATCTAAATGTTTCTGTTTTAAGGTTATCAGGTTCTGGTATATTATCACCAACTTCTGCCTATCCAAATTTGATTTTTAACACGATAGAGAATAGATGGGACACCGTTACACCTAATACACTTCATACCTTTGAACTGACTTATTACGCTACTAGTTGTAGTGCTGCATTTAAAGATACAATCAAAATATTCTTTAAATCTGCAGCCCCTTCACTTAATAATCTTTTACTAAATTCAAGTCAAAATAATTGCTTTCCAATTGATACATTTCCTTTACTTAATTATAAATATTCAATTTTTACAAACGGAATAGCCCCCGAAAATTATACTTTTTATTCTACGTTAAGTTTACCTTCAGGAGCTTCAGCAACAATTACTAATCCAACAAGTAAGGATACTATTCGTATTTCTGGGACAAATATCATAGCTGGGACATACACTATCAATACTATACTTACTGATACGGTTTCAGGTTGTGTAGCTCCTATAATGACAACTGCCTCTGTAAAATTTAGCACTAAAAATGCCTTGCCAATATTAAGGGATACTACATTTTGTCCTACGTCACTAAATGCTGTGAAAGATATTAAATATGCTCGAGGCTCTTTTGGGTATAATAATTATTTAATACAAGTTATAGGTAATTCAACTAGTTATTTGAACCCAAATTTTATAAATGATAGTACTATAAGAGTAAGTATTTCTCATCAAATACCAGGTAGTTTCAATATTGTTGTTTGGCCATACCCAGACGGTTTTTATTCTTGTACCACAGGGAGATCTGATACCTTTAATGTAACTGTTTTATCCAGTGGTCAAACTTCTAATGCTGGTACTGATCAAATTTTATTCTGTAATGTCAATGCAACCAATCTTGCAGGTTCATCACCAATTCCATATTATGGCAATGCAGGGTTCTGGAAATTTTTGCCTGCCATTTCTTCTAATGGAGGATTACCCATTGTGATAGCGGATTCTGCAAATAGAAATACTGGAATTTCAGGTTTTCTTAATCAATCCAGTTACTACTTTAGCTGGAATATTACAGGTGGAAATACTGGAAATTATTGTAACCTACAACCAGATACAGTTCTAGTAGTTTACTCTGGAATCCCACCCTCAGTTGTACAATCTGCCCAAGCAGATTATAGTGGAAGTTTAGCAGTAAACCAAACTTATAATCTAACATCTAATGCTCCCACGCCAACCTTTGGTGTACAATGGAATCAAATAAGTGGCGCTCCTGCCATTATTGTAAATCCAAATAAACAAAACACAAATATTACCGGGCTTGCTGTAGGTAATTATGCTTTTGAAATTGTTGTAACCAATACCTGTGGGGTATTTAAAGATACCGTTAATTTGAATTTTACAAATGTGCTTCCAGTAACCCTTATTAATTTTAGTGGTAACAAAGAAGGTGAAAACGATTTTTTACATTGGGATGTTGCAGATGAAATAAATTTTAAGCATTATGAGTTAGAGATTAGTGAAGATGGTAATAGTTTTTTAAAATTAGTAATTGTTCCAATAAATTCAACAACTACAGCGTCAAAAAAATATAGCTTTACAAATAAAAATGTATTGAGTCCTACAAATTATTATAGATTGAAAATGGTAGATAATGATGGACGTTTTACTTATAGTAATATAATAAAACTAACGGCGAGTGCTGGCTACAAGAACACTTTAGAGGTAAAGCCCATACCTGCTTCATCAGATTTAACCATTACAGTAAAAGCCTTAGAAACCTACAAGTCTACTATTGAAATAATAAATATTAAAGGGCAAATAGTCTTTAAAAAAGGTATACAGATTTACAAAGGCTTCAATATTGCATCAATAGATGTTGGTAATTTACCCAGAGGAAGTTATTTATTAAGGATTGGCGAATTATCTAAAAAAATTGTACTCCAATAATTACAAAAACCCGTTCTGAAAAGAGCGGGTTTTTTGATGTGTTCAAAATTGATTTGAAAAATTAAACCAGTTCATTTTAAACCAAACTAATTACTGTGTGTCCAACTAGAAATAACAAACTATGAAAAAGTTAATTTATTTATGTAGTATTTTAGTGGTTATAATCTTTTCTAGTTGTGGGCCTACAGCAGTTGTAGTAAGACAGCAACCAGTAGCACCCGTTTACGCAATACCACTGGCGCCTAGCCGTGCACATGTATGGGTAGAAGGGGCATGGGTAGGAAGTCGTAGAAATGGATATAGCTATAGGAAAGGATATTACACTATACCTCCTCGTGGACGTTCTTACTACACCCCAGGTCGTTGGGTAAAAGGTAGAAATGGTTATTATTGGCAAAATGGAAGATGGTAATTTTTTTAAATAACTAAATATTAAATAATGAAAAATAAAAGCATGAAAATCATAATTGCATTTATTCTGAGCTTAACAATAGCTCAATCTAATTACGCACAATTTGTAATAAGATTTAGGCCTGTAGCACCACGTGTAGTAAGGGTTGTTGCGCCTTCGCCACGCCATGTGTGGGTAGAAGAAGATTGGCGTTGGCGGAATAATAATTATGTATCTACAGGTGGTTACTGGTCTGCGCCGCCACGTGGTTATGCCGTTTGGGTAAAAGGACACTGGAAACAATCTAGAAGAGGCTGGGTATGGAAGCCTGGGCATTGGAGGTAATCAATAGCAATTAATCTTAGCAGCTTTTAAAAAGATTATGATGTTTTAATAATTTTTTTAAATAGTATCATATGCCCATTTACATCTTTCTTTTTATGATTTATTTGTAAAGGTTTAATCATATGATATTCTGAAAAGCGAGGTATATAATCGTAGTTAATGATGTTACCATCTTTATCTTTTGACCTTTGCTTTTGGTAGATAACTCTTTTTTCTTGCCAGTCGTACATAGTAACTTCGTAGAGCTTTGATGACTTATCGCCTACAAAAATAATACGATACCATGTGCCCTCAGTTAAGGGAAGAATAATTGGCTTTTCGTATTGACTTTTCATAGTAATGGTAGCTTCTTTTATCATTACAAAACCATCTTGGTTAAATAAGTTTTTGAGGCTATCTGTTTGTCTTGTCATAACTACATCAGCAATAATGCCGGAATCAACCATTGGTTGGGCAATGCTGTGCATACTTAACATAGCAAAGATTAACATTGCTAAGGGGGGCTTAAATGTCATACATTAGGGGTATTACAGCCGTAATGTATATTGTTTTATTGCTACCAAAAAGAAATTTTGAACCTTATTTACATATTTTTTAAAAGTATGTATAAGTTGCCATTAATATAAAGTAAAAGGCATTTGCAATAAATTTAATATGTAAAAGTAGTAATTGGTTTAATGCACTATGGAAATTAATCATTTCGTTTTTTTTCAATTTTCTTTCCAGCTACTTCATTATAAGCATTCGTTAATGCATCTACAAACATTCCTTTGGGTATCTTTTTTAGGTCAATAAATGTCCAACCTTGTTTGCCCCATTTGTTGGGTACAGGATAAATAATTTTTTTGTTGTAAGTGCAAAAAACAGATTGATTTATTTCAGAAAATTTTACGCATGCTCTTGCATTTATTTCATCATACGAAGCAAATATTTTTTTGCCTACCCTAAAAGATGTTTTCTCAAAATGCGGCTGCTCTGATGTTTCCCGAAATGATAATGCGAGTGTGCGAAAGGCATCTATGTTTACCATTCTTCATTTTTTTTTAAAATTTAACAATCTTTCAATATCGAACATTAAAACATTTTGTGCATGCACTTGAGAATGTAAATGTAAACTTATGTCCTGTTTTTTTAAATACACAAAACAGGAATATCCATTTCGTAAAGTTAAGCAGTGTGTCGTATTTGAGTTTTTGTTAGACCGAAAAATGAGTGCTTATTGAGTAAGTGTAAAGAGCAAGTCAAAAAATTTTAATGGAAAATAAAATTTTTTGGCTTGCTGTCTTCTTTACATTTATAATTTAGGTAGTGGCTTATTGTTTATTAAAATTTTTATTTCAGAAGTAAATACGTTGGGATAAGGTAAACTAAAAAGCCCTTTTTCCAATTCAATTTCTGGATAAAAAGAAACCCATGTACCATCTTTTTGTTTAGCTAACATATTTACTTTAGCAGCATTAGTTAAATTAATTTCAATTACAGCATCTTTCACTGAGAAATAATTTTCTTTATTTAATGGAAGATTATTGCCGTTATTTAATTCTCTTATTCTTGGCAGATATACTACCTCAGCACTTGTAGATTTTGAAGCAACAGGAATGCCGCCATTGCTACATGGTGCTATGTAGCCCTTAAAGAAAGAGCCAGCTTTAATTTCAAAGCCAGGGTTGAGGGTTACGCTGTTGCCGCCTTGCGTAAAAATTTCATCACCATTGGTACCAGTAGCGGTTATTGTTGCGTTTACAGCATCACTTGCTTCGTAATAATATTGACCTGTTCGGTTTCCACTTATTGTAAGAAGGCTATTGCAGGCACTGCGGCGATTACCCAGCCAAACACCACGACCAAAAGTGCTAGCGTAAATAAGACCATTATCATTTACCCAAAGGCTTGTTACAGGAGTACGGGGCAGGTCGTTATAAAAAGGTACCCAATCCGTCATAGAAAATGCACGAAAATAAACACCAAGTTCAGTGCCAACATACACCCCTTCTGGAGCTACAGCCAAACTGTAGGTGGGTACATTAGGCAGACCGCCACTCCAGTTGGTCCAGTTGTCGCCGCCATCAAAACTGCGCATTACCTTATTACCAGCACTGTACCCGCCAAATGCCACATACACTTCCAATGAGTTGGTAGGATAAGGCTTAATGTCGTTTAAAGTTAAAGAACCAGCTGGCCAACCTGGGTTACCGCTCTTAGTAATCCAGGTAGCAATGCGGTCGTCACTTCGTACCAAATCGGTACCACCGCTGCCATACAGACGAGCCGTGTTGCTTGGGCATGTGGTAAGAACCCGCCGGGTATTTTGAACCACCGAAAGATTGGTACTTACAAAACCATTATAACTCCGTCTGGTAGTGGTACCACCTAAATACACCGTATCTGGATTGCTGTAATCAATTGCCACATCTGAGAAAAAAGTAACTATACCTGTGCCGCCTATAACAAAAGTATTTGTTGTACCCCCATTTGTGGAGCGGTAAAAACTGCGGTTGATGTTATAATAAAGTAAAGCGGGGTTGTCGGAGTTAATGGCTACACCATATCCATCGCAACAAATCACATGATCGAATACTGAACCGCCACCTGTTGATCGCAATTTTATGCCATTATCCTGTGCACCGCCCATAAGCCCAATCCCGTCAGCATCTCCATCAGCGTCACTATCACGCATGGCCATACTGTAAAATTGTGTGGTAATGAGGCCTGTACTCAGGTTAGTCCAACTGGTGCCATCATCGGTACTGCGGTATACTCCGCCATCGCTACAGGCATATAGCCAGTTGTTGAGGGGGTTATAGGCTACAGCATGTACATCTGGATGAATATATTTATTGGCTGCACCAGCATAACCTTCTCGGTATTTAGTGCTCCAAACCATGGAGGATGCTCCATTGCTCCCATTGCTCACCCATACATTTAAGCCACAAGTGGCTACGTAATTGGCATCTGTTGGTTTTACCGCAATATCTAAATCATAACCACTTTGATCACCGTCATCCAAACCATTTTCTTCTGAGCCCAAAATATTGGGTGTGTTGCTACGCCGAGTGAAGCTTACACCACTGTTAGTGCTGCGGAAGGTACCAGTATAAGACCCCGCCGCCGCATTGCCGCAAACCGCATATACATAGCTGTTGTTTGCTACAGTTACCGCTAGTTCAATACGACCAGAAGCAGCTACCGAAAAATCGGTGGTGGCTGTATTCCATGTTCCACTTCGGCCGCCTTGGGTTGAATACAAAATAGTCCCTCCAGTAGTGGCATAAACGGTGGAATCGGTGCTTGTTTTAAACGCTACATCCCAATGCTCACCATTGCGTACCTGCGTCCAAGAGGTGCCTCCATCGGTAGTGCGGTAAATGCCTTGGCTGGTGGTGGCAAACAAATAATTGCCATTGGTGGGCGAAATGCTGAGTTTATGAGCTTCATAGTCGCCACCAGTAAACAGGTCGCCAGTTTTAGTCCATGAGGTTCCGCCATCTATGGATTTGTATACTCCAGAACTGGCTCTTGATGAGCCAAAATCATATACCAAATAACCTGGACTGTAGGAATCTCCATCGCCTGTAAGAATATAAATAATATTGCCATTGGTAGGGCTGATGGCAACACCCGCAATACCTGGGTTGGCTAAGCCATCCGTTACTGATGTCCAAGAACCTCCACCATCGCTGGTTTTCCATAAATTACCCGTAGGCGAGCCCACATAAAAAATACTGGCATTGGTTGGGTGAAAGGCAATGCGATCAAAACGCCCCAAACCCTTTATATCTCCATTACTGGTTGTGCCCTCAGCCGTCGGGCCAATCACTACCCAATCCCCAAATGCCGCTTCTGTCCCTCCACCTTCATCTAATAGTGTATTAGCAGAGGTCTGTTCCCGTTCTGTGGCAGTTTTTTTTATGTCGTTAGCCTGTCTCAGGGTTTTATTAATTTCTGTGTTCCATTTGCGGTCGTTTTCTTCTAACACTTCTGCATTCTTAATTCGGTAATTTACAAAATTTCCGTTTGCATCAAGGTGGCTACTCATCCACCATTCCCAACGTTTCCAGTGGGTATATGCCTTGCCCTCTTCCTCTAGTTTCGGACCATTTTTATTAGGGTTAGTAGTGCTATTTTGTTGGGTATCATAATAGGCATCCACCTCTTTCATAATGTCTGCAAGCTTGTTTTTACCCTGTAATTTAGTTTTAAGCGCATCTGGAATAAACTTAGGTTGGGCAATAGTTGCCAAATGCATTACAAGGAATAATAGGAATAATAACCCATTGAAACTTATTTTTTTCATTTGTTATTTTTTTCTAATTTATTTATAATTCAAAACGGAATAAATTACTAATTCTATTTATTTTCTTGCGTTTTTGCTTCTAGCTTTTCTACTTTTTCTGCAAGTGCATTATTCTTTTTATTTAAATCAATTATATACAACGTCAACTCTTCTATTTTTTCCATTAATCGCTTGTTCATATCACCTAATGAAATACCATCCTTTTCTACCTCTGCAGCGGAAGGTATGTTTGGTAAATGCTTGTTTTTATTGATAGATTCTTCAAGCTCATCTAAAGGCATTAATTTATAATTTTTACCAAAAACATAGTCAGGCCATGAAGCTCTAAGTTGTATTTTTACTTCTTCGGCAATTATTTTTCCTGCTACACTTAATTGATATCCAGTAGCAATCCTTTCTGCATTACCACCTATAAGTTGTGCTCCATTTACATGCAATTTTGCATTAGGGCTATATGTGCCAATACCTGTATTACCCCAGCTTGGCTGTAGCACCAAATAATTACTAGCTCCACTATTAGACCATACTACCAATGAAGTATCTGTAGGAAAAACGGCACCACCAAAAGCCACTTCATTTGCGGTATAAAAATTAATACCTGTACCCCCCATATTTAAAGTACGACCATAACTGCTGCCATTATAACCAATCCCCATTCTACCATCGTCCCTCATGCGTACCAAAGTATCTCCTAAATTGTTTCTCAACAGAAAAGTATTTGTTGCAGAAGTTGCTCCTGCGCCTATTACATCTAAACGGCCAAGCGGTACACCAGGCCCGGAAAAACCTCCTATTCCCATATTACCATTTTGGCTAAAATAGTGCCTAGGGGTAATAGTTGTTCCGCCATCTGGTGTAGTGTACCAACGTAAATCTGCACCACCACCAGTAGTGGCCATTTGCCATTCGTTGCTTCCTTGGTACCCAAAGCGTATTAAGCCTGAACTAGATTGCACAAATAAATCACCTCCATTTACATGTAAAAGATGGTTTGGTGTAGTAGTACCAATACCTATTTTTCCAGCTGCGTCAATGGTAAGTCTAGGGTTTGCTTGTACTGTTAAATGTAATTTACCAGTTGAATTCCCAGATCCGGTACCAAAATCAACATCTTCGGCTGCGCCTGAGTAAGAACCCCAGTAGCCTCGGTACACATCATTTTCAAAAATACCCATATACATTGGAGCTGCACCATTAAACTGACTTACATAGCTACTGGTTGTTTTAACATCTAATTTAGCAGCTGGTGTTGAAGTGCCTATACCTACGTTTTGAGCATTTACCTGAGTAGTAAACAATCCGATAAAAAATAATAGTCTTTTCATTTTTTTAAATTTACAGAGTTATGTTATTATAAATAAATTATATGTAAAGTTAATAAATATTGAAATATAATTTAATACCACATTTGGGGTATAGTAAATCTGTTCAAAACTTATAATAAGACTTCAACAGAAATATTATGTGAGGCTTTTTAATGTTAAAACTGCTTTTTTAGTTTAATATATTACAAATCAATTTTTTATTTTTCACTAAAAAACCAACGCTTTGGGCAGTCGTAATGTCTTTTAGGCTTTGCCTGAATTTTTAAATAGCATAATCAAGGCGATTTAAAATTTCAATCTTTGAATGTTCTAAAGAGGTCAATGCCTAATGCTTCCAATCCACCTTCTTAGAGGATGTTGGTTAATAATTAGTTATATCTAAAACCATTTTTAGCCTAATTGCCAATACCCAAAAAAATATTTAAACATAACCTCATAGTTTTATTTCGGCAGCTAAATATGCTCAATAAAGCTAGATTGAGTGGAAAATCATTTTAACTTTCTTTGTTGAAATATTTTATTGAATGTCTTTAGGTGGTAGAAGATAGGGGAATGGGGTTGGGTAAGAATTAAATAATGCTTTACTTTTGATAATACAGATAATTAAAACAGCAGATATTTAGAATGACGCTCCCCACATTTTTCTCAAAAAATAAAGTTATTCTCGCCTATGGTATAAGTTTAGCAGTACTGCTTTTTTTATTGAAGTGGCTAGAGTTGCGTTTTATTATTTTTGACCATGCTTTTGAAATATACATTGGTGCTATTGCCATTATTTTTACGGCATTGGGTATTTGGCTTACCCTTAAACTTACCAAACCAAAAGTAAAAACCATTATTGTAGAAAAAGAAATTTACATAAATAGCAATGATGCTTTTTGTTTAAACGAAAAAGAAGTTGCTAAGTTAGGTGTAAGCAAAAGAGAACTGGAAGTACTTCAATTAATGGCGCAAGGTTTTAGCAATGGCGAAATAGCGGAACGATTATTTGTTTCTTTACACACCATAAAAACACATACATCCAATCTTTTCGAAAAAATGGATGTAAAACGCCGAACACAAGCTGTGGAAAAAGCAAAAAGGCTGAGTTTGATAGCATAATAGCCATACTTTGGTATGAAAAAAACTCCCGAAATCAAAAATCACTCTAAAGTATGAGGGCATTTAAAAATTAAAATTTCAATTTTACACTATTGTAAACTAAATTTTAAAAAAAATGAAAAAGATTGTAATTGTATGCGGACTAATTGCTGGGGGTATTGTTTCGGCTATGATGATAATAACGATGGCCATATATACATCTACCGGCAATTTTGAAAATGGAATGATTTATGGTTATGCGAGCATGCTACTGGCTTTCTCTCTTATTTTTGTGGGTATAAAAAATTACAGAGATAAGTATAACAACGGTATTATCAGTTTTGGTAAAGCATTTAAAATTGGTCTTTTTATTACACTAATAGCTTCTACCATGTATGTTATTGTATGGCTAATAGATTATTATTTCTTTATACCAGATTTTGGTGAAAAGTATGCGGCTCATATGCTAGAAAAATTGAAGGCAAGTGGCGCTAGCGAAATTGAAATGGCTAAACAAACCAAGGAAATGGCGAGTTTTTCTGAAATGTATAAAAACCCTTTCTTTAATGCGTTAATGACGTATTCAGAAATTATACCTGTGGGGCTTATTGTTACACTTATAAGTTCCTTAATTTTAAAAAAGAAAATAGCAGCGAATGTATAATGTTGTACATAAGCGTGCAAAACAACTTAATAGGCAAAACTTTTTTATAAAACCAACAATACATATCAGCATTAGCTGTAGTACTTGTTAGCTCATTCTGTTTGAGCCTCGCTTTCAAAAAAATAATTGTTAAACAACATAAATCTAAAACGGCAAAAATGAAAAAAGTAACAGGAATTGGAGGCGTCTTTTTTAAATGCAAAGACCCAAACGTAATTAACGAATGGTATAAAACACATCTTGGTTTTGACACAACTCCATATGGCACAAGCTTTGAATGGTTGCAAAGCGAGGATAGTACTAAAAAAGGGCTTACCCAGTGGAATCCTTTTGCAGAAAATACAAAATATTTCGATCCTTCCACAAAGGAGTTTATGATAAACTACAGAGTAGAAAATTTAGAAGCATTGGTGGAAGAATTGCGAAAAGAAAACGTAACTATACTAGACAATATTGAGACATATGATTACGGAAAATTTGTTCATATTTTAGATATTGAAGGAAATAAAATTGAATTGTGGGAGCCATGATTAGAAAAGAATATTTTTTTGAAAATGAAAGATAAACTCTGATGCCATGATTGGCATAAGTCCTGGGCTTTGTAATGCTAGCAAATAGCTTTGCAAAGCCTATTTATATTAAAATAAAAGCGATAGGTATTCCTCAAAGCACATTGATATAAAATAAAATAAAAATTTTGTATTTGTATCTTTACTTTTCATGACGCTAAAACAGAAAATATACAGCCACTACTTACAGGCTGCTACTGATAAAGTAAACCTGCTCCAGCAAATCCTTGCGGCTTAATAATAGTGTTGTGTAAATGAAAATATTTCCTGCCACATATTTAATTATAAGTTATCTTCGAACAGCTTCTTTTAATAAAATTATATCATTATTTAAGTAATATTTTGTTATGCAGATAAAAAGGGTTCTTCGGTTATTAAAGGAAAAAGAAAATATTAGGTTAGAATTTAAAGAGGCTACGATTGCCTTGCCTAATAACCTATTTGAAACTATCTGCGCCATGCTTAATAGAGATGGTGGTGATATTCTTTTGGGTATTTCTGATAATGGTTTTATTGAAGGTGTGGCAGATAAATCATTAGATAAGATGGTGACTAATATTGTAAACCTTTCCAATAATAATCAAAAATTAGACCCGCCTTTTATACTTTACCCACAATTATATAAGCTTGAAGGAAAAAATATAATTCACATTCAAGTGCCTGCAAGTTCTCAAGTACATAAAACAGGAAATGTGTTTTATGATAGAAGTAATGATGGTGATTTTAAAATAATTGCCCCTCATCAAATAGCCGAAATGTATAATCGAAAGCGCAATCATTATACAGAAGGGCTTGTTTATCCAATGTTGAGATTTGAAGATTTTAATTTGCCACTTTTTGCTAAAGTAAGAAATTTAATAAAAAGTAACCATGCAAATCACCCATGGCTAGCTTTGAATGATAAGCAACTTTTAAAAAAAGCTGGATTATGGAAAAAAGATTACCAAACAGGCGAAGAAGGCTACAATTTAGCGGCCGCTTTAATTTTTGGTAAGGATGAAGTGTTACAACAAATAATACCACATTTTAAAATTGATGCACTGGTTAGAATTTATAATAAACATCGCTATGATGATAGGGAATATATACAGACAAATCTTATAGATGCTTATGAAAAGCTAATGGCTTTTATTGCAAAACATTTACCCGATAAATTTTTTATGGAAGGTAAACAACGTATTAGTTTGCGTACTACAATATTTAGAGAGATTGTAGCCAATATTATTGCACATAGAGAATATGCAAATGCGCTTCCTACAACATTCCTTATAAAGAAGGGCGTTATTGAAACTGAGAATGCTAATAACCCACATGGTAGTGGTCCAATTGCAATTGATAAATTTACGCCATTTCCTAAAAATCCTACTATTGCAAAATTTTTTATGCAACTTGGATACATGGAAGAACTAGGCTCTGGTGTTTTAAATGTAAACAAATACTGGAATGTTTATAGTGGGGCTACCAAGCCACAGTTTATAGAGGGGAATTCTTTTAAAATAGTACTTCCTATTACAGATTCCTTCTTTAATAGTAACCAAGATAGTAACCAAGATAGTAACCAAGATGGTAACCAAGATAGTAACCAAGATGGTAACCAAGATGGTAACCAAGATGGTAACCAAGATAGTAACCAAGATGGTAACCAAGATAGTAACCAAGATGGTAACCAAGATGGTAACCAAGATAGTAACCAAGATGGTAACCAAGATGATAGATTTAGTAAGGTATTTAGATTTACAATATCTCCGAATACGTTATTAGATTCGTTTAAAACCCTTTTACTTAAAAGAACTAATGACTTTGCATTTAAACAAGACCAACTTGAAAAAATAAAGCCATATTTAATTTATAAAAATGATTATTGGTTAGCTGTATTAACTTTTTGTCATTTAGCAAAAAGCCGTAAAGAAATATTAGAAGAGCTGGGATTATCTAATCAAACTAAAAATTACAAAACCATTATTTTGCCATTATTGGAACATAAAATGATAACAATAACAATAAAAGATATACCAACAAGCAAGCATCAAAAATATTTGATAACGGGTTTAGGTAAGAAAGTTGTTCAGTTATTAGAAATGTTAGAAGCGGATAATTAATTACGATAAACAGTACTTAAAAATGACGCTTAAGAAACTAATATATATAAATTACTTACAAGTAGCCGCTGCCAAAGTAACCCTGCTGCAACAAACTCTTGCAGACCTTAAAGAAAGTGGCGCAAACGAAACAAAAAGCACTGCAGGCGATAAGCATGAAACGGCTCTTGCTATGTTGCAAATAGAGCAAGCCAATAAGCGTACACAATTGCAAGAAGCCTTAGAACAAAAAGCCGTGTTGGAAAAAATAGCTAATGTAACCAATACCACAAAAATTGTACATGGTAGTTTGGTAAAAACAAACAAAGGATATTTTTATATGAGTGTAGCGTTGGGAAAAGCCATTGTGGATAATGTGGCGGTTATTGCTATTAGTCCGCAAAGCCCGCTGGGTGCAAAGTTGATGGGGTTGAGTGTTGAAAGCACTGCGGAGATACATGGTAATGAATATAAAGTGGAGGAGATTTTATAATCAATAATTAGCTGCTTTTTATAAGAACTCTTTCCTTAAAATCTATTTGTATATTCGTGTTTGGGAAAATTGTATGAGAAAAATAATCGGAGCCGTTTATAGTATTTATGCGTTTATCATTTTTATAGTGGTGATGTTAATCTTGTTTCCCTTTTTTGTAATAGCATCTTTTTTTGGTAGAATAAGAGGTGGCAATATGATGTATAGCATTTGTAGAATTTGGGCAGATACGGTTTTTCTTTTTTGGGGTATGTACCATAAAAATATTTTCGAAGTACCTAAGGCAAAAGACCATGCAGTGGTGTATGTGTTTAATCATTTGTCGTACATTGATATTCCAATAATGATGAAGGCTTTTCGCAATGAACATATTCGCATTTTAGCAAAAGCTGAAATGGCTAAAGTGCCAGTGTTTGGATACATTTATAGAAAGGCAGCGGTGATGGTGGACAGAGCTAATGATGCAGCTAGAGCAAAAAGCGTGATGCAATTAAAAAGTATTTTATCAAAAAATATTTCCATTGTAATATCGCCAGAGGGTACATTTAATATGACGGATAAACCCCTGAAAGAATTTTATAATGGTGCTTTTAAAATTGCTGTAGAAATGCAAACCCCCATACAACCAGTTCTTTTCTTAGATGCATACGATAGACTTAATTATAAAAGTATTTTTAGCTTAACGCCAGGTAAATCTCGAGCGGTTTTTTTACCAGAAGTATTGCCTGGTAATGATGTAGAAATATTGAAACAAAAAGTGTACAATGAAATGGAGGAGGGGCTGGTTCGTTACAAAGCAAGTTGGGTGAAGTTTGATGGTTGAAAGTTGTTCAAGGTTGAAAGTTCAAGGTTCAAGGTTCAATGTTTTGCGAAGCAAAACTACTTCCCGACTTATGAGTCATAGTATAGCCGAGAAGTCGGTAAGACGTATAACTCTAAAACGTCTTTTCGTCTTCTCGGCAAATCAACTTTTGCCAAGCGAAAAGCGAAGCTTTTCTAAACTGTGCATCTGTGGCAAATACATTTTGCGAAGCAAAATAAAAGCGAAGCTTTTCCTTTGTGTCTTTGTGTCTTAGTGGCAATCAGTATTTTTGCAGCAAAGCTGCGAAAAAGAATCTTCTAGTAAAAATAGAAATGCAAGAAAACGAATTAAATTTTAATGAACCAGAAGCCACCCATTGGGCAGAAATAATTCTCCCACTTGCGCTGCCTAATGTATATACCTATGCCGTACCTGAGCACTTACTTGCACAAGCAAACCCAGGCTGCCGAGCAGAAGTAGTATTTGGAAAAAATAAAAAATATGCCGGACTTATAAAAAAAGTTATTACCTCTAAGCCAGAATACAAAACCAAAAATATTTTAAATGTATTAGACGATGCACCGTTAGTATATCCACAGCAAATGCAGCTTTGGCAATGGATGAGCGAATATTATATGTGCAGCGAAGGCGAAGTAATGGCAGCAGCATTGCCAGCCAATTTTAAACTAAGCAGCGAAACGGTATTGATTTTTAACGAAGCTTACGGAGAAGATTTTAAAGACCTTGGCGATGAAGAATATTTAATAGCCGAAGCACTGCAATTAAAAACAGAACTCAGCATTACAGAAGTGCAACAAGTATTAGACGCCACCCATGTATATCCAGTAATAAAAAAGCTGATAGAAAAAAATGTTTGCTACATAAGAGAAGACCTCACCGAAAAATACAAAATAAAAAAAGAGAGCTATGTATTACTGCATCATCAATATACAAATGAAGAAGCACTAGCACCATTGCTAAACGAATGGAAAGGTGCACCAAAGCAAATGGAATTGCTTTTGGCATTTTTATATTTAAATAAAGCGGAAGGTGAAGTATCGCAAACGGCTTTGCTAAAAAAAGCTGGCGCCACAGCTGCGCAGATAAAGGGCTTGGTAGATAAAAGTATATTGATTGTAGAAAAGCGTAGCATTGATAGAATAAAAACATTACCAAAATCTGTAGAAATAGATTTTACATTGAGCGAAGCACAAACAAATTCACTCGCTGAAGTACGGCAAGTATTTATAGAAAAAAATGTTTGCTTACTGCATGGTGTTACGAGTAGCGGCAAAACACAACTCTACATAAAATTAATAGAAGAGTATTTTACGCAAGGCAAGCAAGTTTTATATCTTTTACCCGAGATAGCTTTAACCGCACAAATTATTCGCCGCTTGCAAAAACACTTTGGTGGCAATATTGCCATTTATCATTCTAAATTTAACAACCAAGAGCGTATAGAGCTTTGGAATAAAATTCGCACTGGCGAAATAAAAATTGTACTCGGTGCAAGAAGTTCGTTGTTTTTACCTTTTAAAGAATTGGGTTTGGTGATTGTGGACGAAGAGCACGACCCATCGTACAAACAGCAAGACCCTGCGCCACGCTACAACGCAAGAGATGCCGCTATTTTTTATGGCTCATTGTTTAGCGCCAAAATTTTATTAGGCAGTGCCACACCATCTTTAGAAACCTATTACAATGCCAAGCAAAAAAAATATGGTTTGGTAGAATTGAACGAGCGCTTTGGCGGAATAAAATTACCTGCCATAGAAATTATAAACACCACCCAAGTTGTGCAAAAAGAAAAGGGCAAAGTAATGATAAGCCCGCAGCTTAAAGAAGCTATACAAAAAACGGTGGAGGCAGATAAACAAGTAATATTGTTTCAAAATAGGAGGGGCTACAACCCGTACCTCATATGCGGTACATGCGGACACTTGCCTCAATGTGTGCATTGCGATGTGTCGCTTACGTTGCATAAATATAGTAACAAATTGCATTGTCATTATTGTGGTAGCACGTATCCAAAATTGGTTATTTGCCCTGCATGTGGAACAAATGTTTGGTTAGAAAAAAACTTTGGTACAGAAAAAATTGAGGAGCAATTAGAAAATGATTTTGCAAAATTTCGCATTGCACGGATGGATGTGGACAGTGTACGTGGAAAAACAGCGCATGATAATTTGATACATTTATTCGAACAACATCGCTTAGATATTTTGGTAGGTACACAAATGGTGGTAAAGGGTTTGGACTTTGATAAAGTAAATTTGGTAGGTGTGTTAGATGCAGATGGGTTGCTGAGTTTTGCAGATTTTAGAGCAAACGAAAGAGCTTTTCAACTAATGGAGCAAGTGAGTGGGAGAGCGGGGCGTAAGCATGAGCAAGGCAAGGTAATGATACAAGCCATGAATGTAAAGCACCCGATTTTATTACTTGTACAACAACACGATTACAAACAATTTTACGATTTTGAAATAGACAAACGCAAAGAATTTTTTTACCCGCCATTTAGCCGTATGGTAATGATAACCATGAAGCATAGAGATAAAGAAACCGTGGAAACAGCATCGCACAAATTGGCAGCGTTGCTCGGGCAAGATTTAAAGCAATTTATTACTGGCCCAGCAGCCCCTGTGGTTGGTCGTTTGCGCAATATGTACCTCATGGAGCTTATGATAAAACTGCCTAAAGAAGCTGGCATGAGTGGGAACTACAGAAAAGTAATTCGCAACCATATAAATTTATTGGGCGTAGAGCAAAAATTTAAGAGTGTGCAGGTGGTGGTGGATGTAGATCCATTGTAAAAAGAAAGAGTAACTATAAGCAGTTGGCTTTTTTTGTGTTGTGTATCAGGCATGGCAATATGCTCTAGATGGAAGTGTTAAACGAGCGTTGTAATGCTTATCGTTAGGCAATTGCAAGCTGTCAAAGATTTTGCCAATATTATCATAATCGTACCACACTGGAAACATCATAATTCTAACAAACCGCCATATACTGAACGTTATGTAAGCTGCTGTGTAAGGACAGCAAGGGAAATAATCCCTTACTTCCTACTTAATTTATTTTGTTAAGTACTTTCGTTGTTGCCAATACAAGAAAATAAAAACAAAAGGTATGGCTGCACCTATGTAACTTTTAACTCCTGTGTATTGGCTCATTCCAAGCAGGGCTAGTCCCGCAGCAAATGGCAATACCTGCCCCACTACATAAATCCAGAATCCATCCTTTTTGTATTTTCGCATCATAATAGCACCTACAAAACAAAGTACAACACCTATTAAACCTATAATAAGCATCGGAATTAAATTTGCTTGTAATAAATCAAAGGCATGCCTTGATTTTTCCATTTCTTCCAACTTTTTTGCTGATAAGTCTTTGCCTGCTGCAGCTTTATCCATGATTTTATTCATAAACTTAAGAAACCAAGGCATTAAGATTGTAAATATTCCTGTAATAGAGCACCAAATAATCGTTAAGATGGTAAGTATGTTTAATCCCTGTGGAAGTGTAGTCCTAGCAAGCCCTTCATCTTGTAACATATCGTTTGTGTTGTTATAATCTGTCATTTTTTTTAATTTATTGGTTAAAGATTAGGTACATATTTTGGTAAAAAAATTAATTCATTTAGTGTTTAAATCTGCTCTGCTTCATGAGCCTTCTAAACCCTTCTCCGCCTCTCTATTTCTTTTTTTATCAATCCAAGTTCTCTGCCCATCTGCCCACTTACCGAACTGTTTTCTTGCGCTCTTCTCATAAGATAAGGTATCACATCGCTTATTGGGCCAAAAGGTAAATATTTACTTACACTACAATCACTTTTTGCAAGGTTAAAGGTAATGTTATCACTCATGCCATACAATTGCGAAAAATGGATATGTGGGTGGTTATGGGAAAGTTTTTTTGCATCTAATAATTGTGTGGCTAATAAATTACTATACTCATTGTGCGATGCTACTATTGTTGCAATTCGTTCAATATTTTCTACACAAAATTCTACAGCCGCATTATAATCTTTGTCACAACTTTGCTTGTCGGGTTGTATCGGAGAGGCATAACCCTTATCAAGTGCACGTTTTCTTTCTTTTTCCATATATGCTCCACGAACTAATTTTGTACCCAAAATAAATTTCCGCTCATTAGCAGCAGCACAACTATCTTTTAAAAAAGTAAGTCTATCATGTCTATATAATTGTATTGTATTATAAACAACAGCTTTCGATTTATTAAAAATGTCCATCATTAAAATGGTAAGCGCATCCACAGGGTCTTGTATCCAAGTTTCTTCTGCATCTACCAATACGCCAATATTTTTTTTGTTACCAGCTTCACAAATTTTTGTTACTCGTTTCACAGCTTGATGCCATTCTTCTTTTTCATTTTTATCAAGTGAACCAATTGCGCTAAGGTATCTTTTCATTAGAGAGCCCTCCAGATTATGCATCATGTTGTCAATAGTTTCTAAAAGACTAAAGCGTACCATGCCCGTTACCTTTATGCTCATAAAAGGAATATTCGTTTGTGTAGCAGCATAGTCTATTACTCGTATAAATTCTTCTGTGGCGTTGTCAAATCCCTGTTCCCCTTCCTCGCCTCCTTCTACACCATAGTCAAGAATTACATCCACATTATACGCACCTAATTTTTTAGCAACACTAGCAGTTTCTTGCAAAGTTTCACCCCCCACAAATTGACTAAAAATAGTATTTCGAATAATGTATTTTGTAAAAGGGATATGAAATTTTATGGCAGCGGGCATTATTTTTAACCCCAGGTTTACTAACCATTGTTTGCCCATTGTCGAAAAAAGAAAATTGGCTTTTTTTAATTCTTTATTAGGTTTGTATGCAAACGCATGCTCTGTGTTGTCAAAAGATATCATGTGATAATTTATAGTGGCAAATTAATCTATTAACAGCAATTAAAGTAAATAAATATTTTACCTGCGTAGTAAAAAATTACATAAAACTTTATTGCTATTTATTTCTAGCACAACTTCTAAATGAGAAGCTAAAACTATCTTCGTATTTTTGTATAAAATAAAAATATGGAAAAGAAAGCTAGGGAATCCTTGGTGGTAATGACAGAATTGGTGTTGCCCAATGATACAAATAATTTTGGGAACTTAATGGGAGGCCGTTTAATGTATTGGATGGATATTGCAGCTGCACTTGCGGCAATGAAGCATTGCGCTGCCCCTGTAGTAACTGCTTCAGTAGACAATATATCTTTTGAAACACCTATAAAAATAGGCAATGTGGTACATATAGAAGCTAAAGTAACACGGGCTTTTAATAGCAGTATGGAAGTACATATGAAAGTGTGGGGCGAAGATGCAATACAGCAATACAGGTATAAAAGTAATGAAGCATATTACACTTTTGTGGCACTCGACCCTAATGGCAAACCTAGGCCAATAAATACTTTGTTGCCTGAAACTGAAGAAGAAATAAATCTGCATGAGGGCGCACTTAGAAGAAGGCAAATAAGATTAATTTTAGGCGGAAAAATGAAGGCGGAAGATGCACAAGAATTAAAGGCACTTTTTGTAAAATAGTTCGCTTTCTTTAGATTTTTTTTGGCTTCTTTAAATTTTATCTAAAGAAAGGGCTACATAAATTTGCAAAGCAAATTTATGTAGCCAACAAAAACAGCAGCTATACTCAGCTGCATTGGTGAGTTTATCCTGAGTTTAGCGAAGGGCACTCTTCTACATTTTATCTCTAGTCAACCTTTTTTAAAATATGTAAGAACTACAAAAGAAAAAATATAATAAATTATTTATGGAGAAATCTAAGAAGCTGTGTAGGAATAAAATTTTGAAACAACTTCTTAACTTTTTTAACCTCTAATTGCAAATGGGCTTTTCACAGTAGGGGAAATATAATTCCGTAAGTCCAAAACAGCCGCTGATTGAAAATATAAAATTGAAGTTAAGTACAAAAGTGGATAGCCATTCGCCTGCTCGTACTGAAGCTGAACAGAATTAGCAGAAGTTTCTATATCATTTATAAAGCAAATACTTTTTCCGCATGAGTTTATATGCTGACAATTTAGGTTCCCAAGAATTCTGTATTTGCTCAATGGTTTGTCGAGCTATTATCTGTTTTTTAAAATCATATGCTCCAGTAAGAAAGTCAATATTCCCTATTTGATTGCTTTGTGCTCTGTCGAAAAATTTTTCTTTTTCTGGAAAAGCTTTGTACATTTCAATCATCCATTCAAGATTAATTCTTTTACTTTTTCGTAATTTATAAATGTCGAATTTTCTTAAATCAATACCATAACAAACTTTATTCATGTACAAAGGTGTTTCGCTCATCCCTTTAATTCCTACTGGTGTAAATGAAAAAGAGTATTTATCTTTCAAATAGGGACTTCCAAAAATAGTGAAAGGAAAATAAGTGCCTCTACCATGATTAAGAAATGTACCTTCAAATAAACAGGTAGAAGGATATAGCATAATGCCTTGTTGAGTATTTAAGTTTGGTGAAGGACTAACTGGCAAAATATATTCCATATCATGTTCATAATTTTTTACTGGAATAATTTTTAGTTTGCACTGCAATTTATTTGGTAGCCATTGTTCACCATTAATCATTTGAGCAAATTCACCAATTGTCATACCATGAGCAATTGGTATTGGAAATTGACCAATGCCTGATGTAAGTTGCATATCTAAAACCGGTCCGTCTATCAAGTAACCATTGGGATTTGGTCTGTCTAAAATCAAAACTTCTTTATTATTTTCCGCACAAGCTTCCATTACATCCCGCAAAACATTAATGTAAGTATAAAACCTACAGCCAACATCTTGAATGTCAAAAATTACAATGTCAACATCTGAAAGATCTTGCTTAGATGGTTTTCTTTTTGCTCCATACAAAGAAATAATTTTAATACCTGTAGTTAGGTCTTTTTCGTCTGACACTTCTGCTCCATTGCTTGCATTGCCTCTAAAACCATGTTCGGGTCCAAACGCTTTTACAATATTTATTCCTCTTAAAATTAAACTGTCTACTGAATGTTTTTTGCCAATAATGGTAGTAAGATTAGCTAATACAGCCACCTTTTTATTCTTTAAGTAATGGATATATTTTTCTGTCTGTTCAGCTCCTGTTACAATATTACTTTTTTGATTGTTTGCATTGGAAACAACATTTTGCCCGAATGTAGAAATTGTCAATAAAAGCAAGCCTATAAAAATAAATAGTCTCATTAGTATAAAATTTTATTTGATTTTAAAGTTGGTCGTAAAATTTCCGCCAACAGGAATTTTCACGAAAGGGTTTTATTTTTCTCCACAAAAAAGCGGGTTAAGCTTTATTGATTGGTGCAATTACTGGCAACGAAAATTTACATAGTGAATAAAAAAACATTTTTAGGAAGCTTCTAAGCATATTTGTATCCTGGCATAAATTTTTTGCTCTGCTCTATTGCATCCATAATAAGTTCCATTATTTCCTCATTTGTTCTATTTAAATCTATTTCTAAAGGCTCTTTAAAACGAACGCTAAGTGGAGTTCCCTTTCTTTTTATAACCAATCCTTTTTTATTGAAAGCCCTACTAAATCCGTTTATCACTACTGGTATTACAATGGGGTTCGTTTGTCTAATAATATGTGCTGTGCCTTTTCTACCTGGTGCAAAAGCTTTTGTAGTGCCTTGCGGAAAAGTTATTACCCAATTTTTTCCAAGTGCATCAAAAATTTTTCTAGTATCCGAGGGGTCTAGTCCTCTGCGTATTTCTTTACCCGCCTCACTCCATGTGCGCTTTACTGTAAGTGCGCCAGCTAAAGAAAAGAACTTGGTTAACAAGCTATTATTCATTGTTTCTTTGGCGGCTACGTATTTAATTTTTGTAAAGGGCCACAATAAATAATAAGGAATAGGTAATTTATTTTTACAATTCCACCTATTTGCACAAAAAATATGAATAAAGGTAATAACGTCAGCAAAGTAGGTTTGGTGGTTGCTTACAAATAATACGTTTCGTTTGGGTAAATCCTTAAGATTTTCCATACCAGAAATACGCAGTTTGTTTATGATATTTAAACCTGGGTAGGTTATTAGGCCTACAATAAAATAGATAATGCCTTTAATAAAGTTGGACTCCTTCAAGGTTTTAAAAAAATCCATAAAGTAATAATCTTGATAAACTAAACAAATTTAAAAATAAAAACTGAATCAACCTGTTTTTTTATGTCTGTATATTTTATAAATAATGTAGATATTCGGTTAAGATTTAATTTATCAAAAGTTATTTTTTTTAAAAAATTCCTTATATTTGGAAATTATTAACATAAATTTAAAAGTATGAAAAAATTATTTTTATCATCCTTCATTTTATTCGGTTTTGCAATTTCTGGTTCAGCACAATCTAAAGGGGCAACTCAACAACAAAAGATTAAGAACCCAGCAATAGAAAAAGCGGAAGAGAAAAAGAAAATGGAGGCAGAACAAAAACAAGTTGCCTTAGATAAAAAAAAGGCAGAAGTTAACTCAAACCTACAGCCTGATGGGGTTTTTATTGGTTCAAAATCTGAATATTTAAAGACGCTAAAACAGTCAACTAAATAGTTATTATTTAATCTATTGTTTCATTAGGTCGTTTTATTTCAAACAAATTAAAAAATTATTATGAAAAAAAATGTTACTCAAAAAAGTACACATAATTGGTTTTTAAGAGCAATCTTTGTTGCTTTTATACTGATTTCTACAATCTCTTCTTCATTTTCTCAAATATTAATAAACGAAAATTTTGATGGAGCTACCCTTGCTACTGGTTGGGCACAACAAAACTTAAGTACTCCAATAGGACCAAGACCTACTTGGTTTAAAGGAGTACCAGCCCAAAGCTTTAATGCTTTCAATGGTGCTGCCGATTCATATTGGGAGGCAAATTACCAAAACGTACCAGGTACACAAACTTTAAGTAATTGGTTATTTACCCCAACCATAACCGTAAAAAACGGTGATCAATTAACTTTCTATTCTCGTACTCAAGACCCTGCTTTAAATGGTGGAGTTATTTTTCCAGATAGACTGGAAGTAAGATTGAGCACAAACGGTGCAAGTGTAAATGCAGGTACTACCAATACCTCAGTAGGTGATTATACTACTGTTTTGTTAGAAATAAACCCAACACTTATTCAAACAGGACCAGGATCTTATCCGTTTGTATGGACAAAATATACTGCTACAGTTGTAGGGGTACCTCTACCTGTTCAAGGTAGAATTGCCTTCCGTTATTTTGTAACCAACAATGCCAATGGAGATTTTGCAGACCACGTTGGAATAGACCAAGTGGTATATGATGGTACGCCATGTACAAACACTCCTGCTACTGCACCAATTGTAGTTGCTAGTGAATTGTCAGTTTGTGCTGGTACAGCTGTTACTTTAACACCTAATGGTGCTTTGAATAATAGTGCAGGATGGAGATACTATACTGCTTCTTGTGGTGGAACATTAGTAGGTTCTGGTAATAGTGCTGTAGTTACACCAACAGTAACCACAACATACTATGTAAGAGGTGAAGGCGGTTGTGGTACAACTCCAAATGGAAATTGTGGTACTGTAACTATAAATGTTACTGCCTGTTCTTGTACTACACCTAGTACATCTATTATATGTGATGGGGCTATACAAAAATTAACATTTAACCCATTTGGAACAACGCCGTCTACATACAGCAGCACTGCGGTTGTAAATATGCCAGCTGGACAACCAGGTTCTACTTCTGGTAATTTTGGACCTTACCCATCAACGGTGGTTGTAAGTGGATTACCAACTACTGGTGTACAAGTAGCATCAATTAACTTTAACGGAATTTCACATACATGGTCATCTGATCTTGATATTGTACTTGTTTCTCCAACTGGAGTACCTGTTATTTTGTTATCAGATGCTGCTGGTGGAAACGATTATATAAATGCTAACATAGTTTTTCGGAATGGTTTTCCAAATATTCCGGCTGTAAACCCTATACCGTCAGGAACTTATTCACCTACCAACCTTGCTGATTTTGGAGGTGCTAGTGATAACTTCCCTGCACCAGGTCCAGGAACTTTAACTCAGGGTGCTAATCCTACTCTATCATCATTTGTAGGAAATCTGAACGGTACATGGCAGTTATATGGTTTAGACCAAGTTGGTGGAGATTTTGGTAAAATTGACAATTGGTCTATAACATTTGCTCCTACTGCTCCTCCTACAGTAACCTGGACTGGCGGGGCTAATATTTTTACTAACGCAGCCGCTACAACTCCTTATATTGCAGGTACAAACTTAAATTCAGTATGGGTTCAGCCTTCTGCAACTACAACTTATGTAGCTAATGTTTCTTCTGGTACATGTGCAGGAGCTAACAATATATTAGTAACTGTACTTCCTCGTCCAGTAGTTACTTTAAGTACTTTGTCAGGTTGTGGACCACTTACCGTTACTGCCTCAGGTGCAGTTAACTATAATTGGACACCTGCAGCAGGATTAAGCACTACAATTGGTGCAACTATAACCGCAAACCCTCTTGCTACTACAACTTACTCAGTTACAGGTTTAGCTAGTAATGGATGTTCATCCCTTCCTGTTGGGGTTTTAGTAAATTCATCTGCTTCTGCGTCTGTTATTAGCAGCTTAGTACCAGGTCTAACTTTCCAAATAGATGAAGGATTTGATGCTGTAATAGTTACAACTCCTAATAATTCTTCTGGACCAGCAGGGTGGTCTACCAAAAACCAAAGTAATCCGCTAGGAATTACAGGTTGGTTCCAAGGTAATACTGCTGTGTTTAATTCATTTGATGGTGCAGCCAATGCTTACATTGCAGCCAATTTTAACAATACAACACCAGCTGGTACTATAAGCAACTGGTTATTTAGCCCTACAGTTAATATAAAAAATGGTGATGTTGTATCATTTTATACAAGAACATTTACTGGTAATACAAGACCAGACCGTGTTCAATTGCGTATGAGCTTAAGCGGCTCTAGTACTGATGTAGGAACTACTGCTACGTCAGTAGGAGATTTTAGTGCAATGCTGGTAGAGGTAAATCCAACTCAAGGCACTGGTACAACTAATTTTCCTGATGTATTTACCAAATATACTGCAATTATAAGCGGTGTTACAGGTACAGTTTCTGGTAAGTTTGCCTTAAGATACTTCTTAACTAATGGTGGAAATGTACCTGGTACAACATCTAATTTCTTTGGTATTGATAGATTTCAGTATGGTACTCCTCCAAGTGGTATAAACTGTGCTAACAATACAAACAATATCAAAGTTGATATCACCGGGGGTGTTTCGCCTTACAAATTAGTATACTCTGATGGAACAAACAACTTCACATACAATAGCTATATTAGTGGAAGTAATATAAATGTTGCTCCTGCAGTAACAACCACATATTCTATTGTTTCTGTTACTGGCGCAAATGGATGTGTAGGTTTGGGCAATAGTGGTTCTGCTAATATTACAGTAACGCCAACAGCATCAATAACTACACAGCCTACTAATAAGAGCATTTGTGTAGGGGCAAATACTACATTTGTTGTTGTACCTAGTGTTACAGGTGGTACTACATACTTATGGGAAGTAAATCCAGGTACAGGTGTTTGGGCTGCTGCAACAGGAGGTGTTTACTCTGGTGGCACAACAGCTACATTAACCATAACTGGTGCTACAGCAGCAATGCTTGGTTACACTTACAGAGTAACTGTAACTGGTTTCTGTGGTGGTGTATCTACTAGTACTCCTGCTACATTAACTGTAGTAACTCCAGCTGCAGGTACAGCTACATTAACTAATGCTACTGTATGTTCTAATGCAACTACTACGCTCACTTTAGGTGGTACGTTAACAGGTGGACCAGGCTTTACTTACCAATACCAAGTAAGCACTGATGGCGGTACTACATTTACAAATATAACAAATGGCGGAATTTATAGTGGAGCTACAACAACTACTCTTACTATTTCAAATCCTCCAATAGTTAATCCTAAATATCAATATCGTGTAGCGGTAAATACAGTAAACGCTTGTGGAGGATTTAACTCTACTGTTTCTAGCCTTACTGTGAATACTGCACCAGTTGTTACCATAAGCGCAGCACCAGTAAGGAAGTTATTCCCAAGTTTAACTTCTACACTTACTGCAGCAGTATCATCTGCTACAGCTCCATTAACATACCAATGGTTTAGAAATGGAACAGCTGTTACAGGAGCAACTAATAATACTACAGTAGTAAATATTGATGGTTTAGGTGTGTATACAGTACGAGTATCTGATGCAAATGGTTGTATATCTAATGGAGGTACATCAACTCCAGGATCAATAGCTATTACCGATTCAGTAACAACAGATAGATTATTTATTTATCCTAGTCCGAATTCAGGTCAGTTCCAAGTAAGATGGTATACAGATTTAGCTAATGGCTCATTAGTACCAGGTTTATTGAATATATATGACAGTAAAGGCTCAAGAGTATTTACGGGCGTATATACAGTAGGTAATGGTTACAAGCCAATGAACGTAGATTTAGGCGTTCATGGTAAAGGCGTATACAGAGTAGATTTACTAGACTTTAATGGTAATAGATTAAAGACAGGAAGTGTGATGGTGTTCTAAGAGAGCAACACTTATTGTAATACAAAAATACCAAAGGGGCTATCTGAAAAGATAGCCCCTTTTAGTATGTGTAATTTTTTTGTGTCTGTAAAAAAAGTTACAACGTATGGATTTTTTGGTAGTCTATTAAAAATAATTTTCCTATAGATTTAAATAATTTGGGGACTAACAGAGGTTTGATGTGCATTATTTATGCTAAAAAAAAACTTAAGAAAATATTTTTTTAAATACTCCAACACATCGTATAGGCAGGCCAACTGCACTTTACACAGCCTTGGATATTAGAAGAAGGTAAAATTTTTTGAGGTATTTTTATTCTTGTTTTAAATTTTTATAGAAAACAAAACCACAAACTAAAAATCTTACTATCTTATTTATTTAATAAGCTTTTGAGGTTTGGATTATTAGAATACGAAATTTCTAATAAGGTTTTGGAAATTTTAATTGATATGTAAATATTTTATCCAAGGGGTCACAAAGCTATCACACATTACCTACGCATCATTTCTGCCAGAGGAAGTTCTTTTTTCTTCTGCTATAATTGAGTCAATAAAATCATTAACATTCAGTTCTTTCAATGTTGCATATGTTGTCCTGTCTTGATTGGCCTTTTCGGCCAATTCGTATTTCATTTGTTGATACTTTAATCTAGCCCAATCATTTTTTCTTAAAAAATTTCGAGATAGAATATGTCTTTCCAATGCTTCGCTGTAAACTGGGCAAACATACAGATGATGCTTTGTTGTGTCTAAAATTTCACCAACACCATTTCCATTTCTTTTAAAAACATCTCGGTCTATGATTCCCTGATTTCCATTATGGTAATATCCAATCTTTTCCAATCCAGATTTTATTTTTTCAAAATCTGATGGATTAAAATAAATAATATCAATGTCGATGATTGGTTTTGAATCTAAATTTGGTACAGCAGTGCTTCCAACATGTTCAATGTTAAATGTAAGCCCATCTAAGTTTTTTTCAATTTCACGTTTTATATCTGCAAAATTTTTAACCCAATTGGATGAATATTTTTCGAGTATCATGCTGCTTTGTTTTACCCTGAAATAGGTTGTCTCTTTTATTTGTTATAAAAATAGTTTAATTTTTTTTGCGAGTGAAACATTGATAAGTTTTTTACATTAATTGCCTAATGGGAGGGGTAATCACTGAAGCCTAGAAGGCTTTACTATTGCCTAGTAGAGGTTACATATTTGTAACCAAAATATACATGATAGCAAGCGTGCCGTATGTATACAACCATGGTGGTATAAGGGTAGCCGCTATGCAGCAAAGTTTATTATCGTTTTAGTTTTTTACAAATAGGTGGTGCCTACGGCACAAAAAATAGCATAGTGGTTTGTGATGGTACAGAATTCCAACACACAAACCATCGCATCATTGTCCTCGTGGATTATGAATAAATTTATTAATTTAATATTTCCATATTGCTCCTACTCCTGCTTCCCACAATTTTTTATTCAGTGTTGGAATAGTTACATCCAATATTTCCATTCCCCTAGTTTTAAGAATTGCCCACTCATTATTTAGTTCTTTCATCCTATCCAAGGATGGTTTATTTACACTTGGAATATCGCTTTCTGTTTGATTAATCAGAAATAAATAATTGGCTGTAAATTTTGCAGGGAAATTATCTGCATCGTCATATACTTTTGTTTTTCGCTGTATCATATCTTCGTCCCATGCCTTCATCTTTTTTTCAATGGCCAAGGCTTCCGTTTTTAATGCTGCATATTTATTATCCTGCATGGTAGCAAGCAGCGATTCAAGTTGCACTCTTTTTTCATTGATGTTGTTTATCATTTTATGCATGGCAGTCAATTCTTTTTCCATACTGCTCATCATGCTGTTATATTCACTGTATAGAGTGGCAGTTGTAGGGTAAGTTGGATTTGCAAGAATTTCAACATCGGCAAAAACTTTTTTATCATCCATTTTTAGTGTAATACTGTATTTGCCAGGAATAGCTTTGTGCCCTCGATAGCTGCTTTCGATATACACTTCGGGCACACCTGGCATGGTTGAATGTCGCATATTCCAAACAAAACGATTCAGTCCTTTTTTATTTGATAAAAGCGGTTCAGCAGGCGGGCCACCATCATATTTTTTGTAAGTACTATCTTTTTTCGAATGGAAAGTATTTACAATATTTCCCGCAGCATCTTTTATTTCCAACGTAAGTATAGCGGAATCTTTTTGCGTAGGAACTTGGTAATAAATAACCACACCTGTTGATGGGTTTACGCCTCTTGTGCTATGTGCGCCTGTAAATTCTGCTTTGGTTTCATCTAGTTCGCTGCTGCCATTTATTAAAAAAGCTGATGAGGGGTTAAATATTTTAAACGATGAATCTTTGCTGTACTGACGAATTAAATTTAGGTCATCCAATATCCAGAAAGACCTGCCCGATGTAGATGCAATTAAATTCCCCTGATGAATGCGCAAATCAGTAATAGGTACTACAGGAATATTCAATTGAAATGGCTCCCAGTTTTTTCCGCCATTCCACGAAATGTATATTCCTGTTTCTGTTCCTGCAAACAATAAATCTTTTCTTACTACATCTTCTCTTACCACTCTTGTAAATGCTCCATTTGGAATACCAGTATTTATTTTCACCCATGTATTGCCATAATCAGTTGTTTTATACAAGCCGGATGTATGGTCATTAAATTTATAACGGGTTGTAGCAATATATGCAGTGGCTTTATCAAATGGAGATATTTCTATTGCATTTATTAAACATTCGGGTAAACCAGCAGGTGTTATATTTTTCCAATGTGCGCCATTATCCATCGTTAAAGAAACTACCCCATCATCACTGCCAGTATATATCACTCCTTTTTCAAAAGGCGATTCAATTACGTAAGCTAATGTTCCATAATTTTCTGCACCCACGGCTTCATTGGTATAGGGTACACCTGACTTGCCCTGTTTTTCTTTTTCATTTTTTGTAAGGTCCGGCGATACTTGTGTCCATGTTTTGCCCATATCATTTGTGCGCAATAAAAATTGCGAGCCATGATAAAAAACACTTGGTTCATGTTTGCTCCATATTATTGGTGCATTCCAGTTAAACCGGTATTTCATATCCTTTGCATCACGAGTCATATATTGAATGGGCGCCGCCATAATATTTGTACTCGCTTTTGCTTTTGTGTTTAATACTTCAATGGTTCCTTGATAACTCCCTCCTAAAACATATTGTGGATCATCTGGATTAAATGCCAGAAAAGCGCTTTCGCCACCAGCAGAATATGTCCAACTGCTGGCACCAATACCGCCGCTGTTCGGTTCCCTGCTTGCTATCTTTACCGAACTATTATCCTGCTGCCCCCCATAAATATTGTAAGGAAAAAGATTATCGACATTAATGCGATAAAATTGTGCAGTGGGCTGGTTATGCTGACTGCTCCACGATTTACCCTTGTTAAATGTAATGGCCGAGCCCCCATCATCCGAAATAATCATATTATTTGAGTTCGTTGGATTGATCCAGAGGTTATGATAATCGCCATGTGTGGCAGGCATATCTTCCCATGTTTTACCGCCATCTATGGAACGAAATGCGGAAGCACTCATTACATACAAAGTATTTTCATTTGTTGGATCAGGAAACATTTCAATATAATACCATGCTCTTTGTATTAAATGATTATCGTTGGATACCTGACTCCAAGTTTTACCGGCATCCTCTGACATATACAATCCACCATCTTCTTTTTCTGAATCGCTTTCTATCAATGCATATACTTTTTCCGAATTGGAACGGCAAACAGCAATAGACATTTTTCCCATATCTTTTGGCAATCCTTCTTTCATTTTTTCCCAATGCTCACCTGCATCTGTTGATTTATACAATCCACTACCCGGACCACCGCTTATAACTTTCCACGGTAGGCGCCCATGTTCCCACATGGCAGCATACAATATCATCGGGTTATTCATATCCATCGATATTTCTGAACAGCCAGTCATTTCATCTACATACAAAATATTTTTCCATGTGGCTCCACCGTCAACAGATTTATAAATGCCCCTTTCTTTTGACTTGCTGTACAACGCACCTTGCGCAGCTACATAAACAATATTTGGATCTTTTGGGTGAATAGCCATTCTGGCAATATGCTGTGTAAGATGAAGCCCCATTTTCTTCCATGTTTTTCCTGCATCTGTTGATTTGTACACACCATCTCCATGATGTGTCATTACGCCACGTATGGCATGCTCGCCCATACCCACATACACTACATTGGCATCACTTTCTGCCACAGCCACAGCACCCACCGAACCAGTTTCAAAAAAACCATCAGATATATTACTCCAGTTTAAACCCATATCTTCTGTTTTCCAAATGCCACCACCTGTTGTACCCTGATAATAAACAGCAGGGTTGCCCACCACACCTGTGGCGCAATTGGAACGGCCACCCCTGAAAGGTCCAATACTCCTCCATTTTACTGGTTTTAAAAAATGGTTTATGCCTGTAGTATCTTTTATTGGCTGTGCATGTATATTGAACCCCATAAATAATAAACCGATTAACAATAGTTGCTTTGGCATGGTTTGCATTTTTATGGAAATATAATGTAAAAAATGGATTTATTTATTATTTCGTTAGTTGGGTTTTTGTGTAAGATGAGTGACTGGTTATGTAATATGTAATATCCACTATAACATAGAATTCCTACACACATTTAACTGTGCATCATTTCTGCGCCAGACGAGTTGGTTAGATATCTGCGATAATAGGTGGCATTTAATCAAATAAAAGTAAGAAAGGGCATTTGTACTTTGTATAAACTTCCTTTATAATTTGCCGCACAGGTTGCCAATGCACATTTAACTACGCCTCAAACCTGCTTGTGGGTTTGACAATTTGTAATGTAATTCTCTAGCTTGTATAAATAATACAGTTTGTAAGACTTTTTGTTTGATATATGTATTATTAATCCGAAATTTGGTAAAAATATTTAATTTATTTGTTTATTATTACAAAAATTTATATTTTTGTGTCAATAACCGTAAAAAATATATTGCTATGTATACTGAAATATTAAGAATAATTGAAGGTGGTTTGTCGAAAGACCTTAAAAAGGTGTACAACTATTCCAAATTGCTGGCAGATAAACTCGAAAAAGATGGGGATAATAAATTGTCTAAAATGATTTTAAGGGTTATTGACAACGGTCCTGCTACTACAGTGACCATGGATGAGCTATTAACTACACCAGTTGATCATGAAAGCAGATTAAGCATTGTTGATGTGGAAGTGCCTTCAAAGGAACATACTCAAATTGTACTACCTAAGTTAGTAGGTAATAAGATTGATGATTTTATAAACATGGTCAAACATCAAAACCAGTTGATAAAAGGTGGTGTTGAAATGTCAAACACCTTGTTGCTATATGGCAAACCGGGTTGCGGAAAGACTACAGTTGCAAGGCATATTTCAGAACGCACTGGTTTGCCTTTGGTTGTTGCAAGGTTTGATGCAATTGTATCTTCTTTATTAGGAAATACAGCAAAAAATATTAGGAAGATTTTTGACTTCGCAGATAATAAACCATGCATTCTTTTTCTGGATGAATTTGATGCCATCGCAAAGGCAAGGGACGATCAATATGAATTAGGGGAATTAAAAAGAGTTATCAATAGTCTTTTACAAAATATTGATGCCTTTGCAAAGCATAATATTCTAATTGCAGCTACTAACCATCCTGAATTACTGGACAAAGCCATCTGGAGAAGGTTTAATACGATTATTGAGATTGGCACACCTCAGGATGGAGAAATTGCAGAACTGGTAAAAACTTTTACTGATAGTTTCAAAACTGATTTTGTAGGGGATGATAAAAAAAGTGATAAACTGACTAGGCTTTTAGAGGGTAAAACACCGTCCGACATCAAGGGGGTTGTTAACAATGCTAAAGCTCAGGCTATTATCAATGGTAAAGATGTACTTGCATACGAAGATTTATTGGTAGAGGTATTTGAATTTAATAATCATGGAGATTTAACTCTTGACAAGTTGGTTGAATTTCTTAACGATAATGGTATTCCACAAGCTGCAATAGCGGAGCGAATGAAAGTTTCGCTCAGGCAAGTAAGAAATTATTTAAACAAACAATCCTAAGTCATGGCAGAAAAAAATCTTCCAATTAAATTCTTTCAAAAAAGACAGAAAGATGAAATGGACACTGAAGGTGGTGGCGAAAGAAAACTACCTAAATGGGCGGACATTGCTACCATCAAAGAAAAAGCTTTTTATGTTAATGAGGTGCTTTCCGATATTTCAGGGTCGCTAGAAAATAAGGTAAAACGTAATAATTATGTTCCTTCAATAATTAAATTGAAAGTTAATGAAGATGCACTAGCTAAATCTCATAGAAAAGAAATTGCTGCTATTTTCAATACAGGAAAAATAAACATGATTGGAGTATACGGCGAAGATGAAATACTTGTTAAGATTGATGGGCAATCAGATATTGAAGCAATTCGAAAAAAATTAGAAAATGCAAACAATGCTTTTCCAAGTTTTACTACTATTGTTGGACTATCTGCTATTACTAACGCTGAAGAATTCAAACCAAAGATTGATGTTGATCCTGACAAAGAAACTGTTCTTAAAGTAAAATTATTTGATTATGGTAATAGTG
This sequence comes from Ferruginibacter sp., assembly GCA_031408295.1. Taxonomy (GTDB): domain Bacteria; phylum Bacteroidota; class Bacteroidia; order Chitinophagales; family Chitinophagaceae; genus Ferruginibacter. The sequence continues at coordinate 54,322 of JANNVW010000093.1, read as the reverse complement.
ATTTAAATGCCATTTTAATAAAGCTATTTGAAAACTATTGTGTTGAAAAGAATTTGTCGTTTGAGCGTACAGTTTATTCAGCAGATTTGAATATTTATAGGCTAACAGAAGTTTCTGCAGATGCTTTTAATGAATTAAAGGATTTTGATGGAGTACAGCTCGTTACGGAAATGCCTACTTATGATATTACTATGGATGAACTCACAGAGGCAAACACCGTTGCTATAAAAACACCAAAAGTAGGGCAAACATATCCAGTAGTTGGTGTGCTTGATACAGGTATAGCAGATATACCTCATTTAGCTCCTTGGCTGCATAATAAAAATTTCACCAAGTATCATTCTGAGGATACCAATAAAGGACACGGTACTTTTGTTGCAGGTGTCCTTGTGTATGGCGATGAATTGGAAGGAATGAACTATACTGGGTTTGAGGGTTGCAAGTTATTTGAAGCTATTGTAATGCCAGACATACAAAAACAAAAAATCTATGAAGATGAATTGATAGAACATATCAGGGAAGCTATTGGTAAGAATGACGAAATTAAAATATGGAACCTTTCATTAGGTACGAGATATGAAGCTGACCTGTATGAATTTTCGGACTTTGCGAAAGCCCTAGACGAAGTACAGGAGCAGCATGATGTATTGATATGCAAATCAGCGGGAAACTGCGATAACTTTAAAAGGAGTGCTCCTAAAAGTAGAATTTCTAAATCTGCTGACACCATACGAGGGTTAGTAGTTGGTTCATTAACACATGATAAGAATGGAACTGATATTGCAGAAAAATTCAACCCTTCTCCATTTTCAAGGATGGGTCCTGGACCTGCTTACTTAATAAAGCCTGATGTGGTTCATATGGGTGGCAATGCAGGATTAGATCATAGAAACAATATCGTTTCTAATCCTGTAAAATCTTTTGCACCTGATGGAAGTATTGCAAAGAATATTGGTACAAGCTTTTCTACACCACGGGTAGCTGCTATTGCAGCAGGTCTTGATTCCATGCTTAATGAAAAATTCAACCCTTTGCTTCTTAAAGCACTTATTATTCATTCTGCTAAATATCCCGAAGAAATGAAAATGGCTATAGCGGATAAGCTTAATGGTGTCGGGTTTGGTTTGCCATCAAACATTAATGATATACTTTTTAATCAACCTAATGAAATAACGCTTATTCTACAAGATACACTGGAGAAAGGTAATTTTATAGATATAATGGATTTCCCATTTCCTCAAAGCATGGTTGATCAAGATGGATATTACTATGGAGAGATAACTGTCACGCTGGTTAGTTCACCCATTCTGGAAGTTTCACAAGGTGCAGAATATTGCCAGTCAAATATTGATGTAAAATTTGGCAGTTATGATGAAAAGAAAGATAGAGATATCAGTAAACCACAGATTAAAAATCCGATAAAAGCAGATGGCAGAAAAAATCTACTTGACTCCACTTTGTACAGTAAAAGTGCAGTAAAAGATGTTGCAACGGCTTTTGCCTCTGAAAGGATGCTTGTTTCTTACGGTGACAAGTACCAGCCAGTAAAGAAGTGGTGTGTAGATTTAAGTGATTTAAAACCTTCACCGAAAGAAGATTTCTTAAAAGCACCTAAAAATTGGTGTCTCAAATTAACTGGGCTATACCGTCATTTTACAGAATCAAAATGCGAATTACAAAAAATAGTCCCAACTCAAGAGTTCTGTTTGATTATAACAATAAAGGATACGAAAAAGAAAGGCAATATTTATAATGAAGTAACACAATTGCTTGATAATTTTAGTTTTGTACATAGTAATGTGAAGATCAAAGAAGAAGTAAGAATAAGGTTGAATGGATAATTTAAAAACAGAAATATACCATACATAAAAATGCCCAGAAGCGTCAACTTCGAAGGCATAAATTAATTAGGAATGTATTAAAGCTGTAGGTAGCTTAACGGGGTTGGTAACCCTTTGGCATTCCACCTATTGATTGAAACAGGCTGCAAAGGTAATTGTTTACTCTGATTTACAAAACCTTTCTTCTTAATCAATAATAAAACATCCTACCGGCTGGTTATTCTAACTCCGTGATGTAAAAGGATAATATTTTTCACTTTTCAAATTATTTGAGATGCAATTCGAAGGAGCCGTGGTAAAAGAGCAAGGTGTAACCTTTGCTATAGTAGTGGTTAAACCTCATGTACTTAATAGTTCCGTGGAATGTGATGATGCAAGGCAAGGATTTCGTAGCTTTTTCCCTGGTGTGCCCATAATATTAATGGCACAAGGTTCAAGAGGCGTACCAACATATCAGGGAAGAACTGATATTGTAAGATTCCTAGCTCATATACATCCATCAAGGATTCCATGGCAGAGGTACAACTACAATTAATCAATTTTTTTAAGATTTTTAAAAACCTATTTATGGCAAAGAATGGAAAAGTCGGTGATGGACACCGCAACGGAGCAGTAAAGGAAAGGTCTCAGACCTTTAATCCTAAGACAGAAACCTGGGTAAAACGTGATACAAATACAGGGAAGTTTATGGATGGCAAGTCTGATAACAAACCTTTTAAGGGGGTTACTAAAGAGAAGTAGCTCTAAATAATAACAGGGCTGCTTTCAGTAGTCCTGTTATATTTTAAATTTATAAAATTCTTACCTATGTTTGATTTAAGCAAGAAAAAAATAGATATAAAATGCGATTGTGGCAGAATGCGTATTGCTACAATTCGAGATGCAATTAACAAGACAGAGTTTTAGGAAGTTCTTCGCCTCGTTTCGTGTTTCACGAAACGTTCGCTTCAATCTCCGCTTCAATAAAAACCTAATCCCTACATAAACATAAGAACAATAAAGCTTCACCGCTCTGCATAGCCCTGATTGAAGTGAATCCCGACCATGAGGTCGGGAGTAACGAAAAGCAGGAAACCAATGCCTATTCATTTTCTTCCGCCCATGCTCCTAAAAATTAGACACAAGATTTTTAGATATTAGACACAAGACATAAACCATAGACCACGAACAACAGATCACGAACACCAAACAATGAACACCAAACAATGAACACCAAACACAAAACAACAAACAATTGCAATCCCTACCTCACCCCATACTTCTCCCCATACTTTTTATTCAACTGCTTGTGTTTATCATCTAAATTAATATCTCTGCCTTGTATGTATGCTTTGGTAATATTGCTGGTACGCATGTCTAGCGCATCGCCAGTGCTTATGATGATGTTGGCATCTTTACCAATTTCTATGCTGCCGCTTTTATCTGCAATGCCCAAAATTTTTGCAGCGTTTATGGTAATGCTTTGTAGGGCTTCTTCTTTGGTGAGGCCGTATGCTGCAGCTGTGCCTGCGTTAAACATGAGGTTGCGGCCGGTGGTGGTTTCGTCTTCGTCGGTAATGGCAAATAGTACGCCTGCTTTTTGTAGGGCTGCGGGTGTTTTAAATGGTTGGTCTATATCATCGTCCACCATGTTTGGTAGCGCATGGTTTTGTGCTAATATCACAGAGATGTTATTTTGTTTTAGCAGGGGTGCTATCTGCCAACTTTCGCTGCCGCCAATAATGGTTACATCAAAGCCAAACTCTTTTACAAAATCTATAGCGGTGAGCATTTCTTTTACAATATCGCAATGCACAAAAAGTTTTTGCGATTTATCAAAGAGGCCTTTTGTGGCTTCTAGTTTTAAATTTGTTTGTGCAGGTTTTGCTGCGGCGTTATATGCTTTGGCTTGTCTAAAAAATTGTTTCACCATTTCAATTCTTTCTTTGGATGCTTTTAATGGGTCGCCTGGTGCTGGCTCAGCCCCAAAACGATTTGGTCTTACGAGTAATGATGGCATGTAAAAATGTAAGCCATTGTCTTTTTTATACACGGCGTCTTCATAATTCCACGCATCAAAATTTACGACTGACGATGTGCCTGTAACCAACGAGCCTTGCGGCGATACATGCGCAAACAAAATACCATTGCTACGCAGCGTGTTTATTATTTTAGAATCGGCATTGTAAGCCACAATACTTTTTACATTGGGGTTTAGTTCGCCTAGTTCGTTGTAATCGTTGGTGGCTCTTACTTGGCTGGCTATTTCTCGCAAGCCTATGTTGGTATTGGCCATTATAAAACCAGGATACACGTGCATGCCTGTGGCGTCTGTTACTCGTGCATCGGCGGGTGTGGCTATGTCGGTGCCTATTTTTTCTATTTTGCCATTGCGTATTTGTATGGTTGTGTTTTGCAACACGGCGCCTGTGCCTGTGTGTATGGTGCCATTTTTTATGATGGTTATGCCTTCGTAGTTTTTAGCTGGGCTAATGTTGTCTTGTGCTTTTAGGGTGTTGCTAAAAGTGATGGTGAGAATTATTAAAAGGTATTTTTTCATTTGTTTATTTTAAAAAATTTATTTTATAAAGAATGTCAGGGTGAGCTTGTCGAACCCGTTGCTCTAGATGAAACCCGCCTTCGACAAGCTCAGGCTGACGACTCACGAATTTGAAACTTTTGTTTCTGCTTCGCAGAATTTTTTTTTGCCACGAATGCACGAATGAACACGAATAAGAAAACGTTTGCCAATTGCCAACTGCAAATTGCAAATTGTCAACTGCTCAACTATTCTCCAAGATCTACATCCAACAAACCATGCCCATGCTCACCACAACTGTTATGCCTTTTCATACTCGCTTTTGCAGGTGTAGTAGCAGCGCCGCCAGCTTTTTCTTCTAATAATTTATTGATGATTCTATTGCGCTCTGCAAAAATGTCTTTTCGCATAGCGGCATCTTTTTCTATATCATAATACAAAATACCATCTACAAAAGTTTTTTCTGCTTTGGCATAAATGCTTAGTGGGTTATCGCTCCATAACACAATGTCTGCATCTTTTCCTTTTTTTATGCTGCCTACTTGCTTGTCTATATGCAGCATTTTTGCTGGATTTAATGTTACCATTTTAAAAGCGTCTTCTTCGCTCATGCCGCCATACTTCACGCTCTTAGCGGCTTCTTGGTTTAGGCGACGAGCCATTTCTGCATCATCGCTATTGATGGCCACGTTCAATCCTACATTATGCATAATGGTTGGGTTGTAAGGTATGGCATCTTGCACTTCTACTTTGTATGCCCACCAATCGCTAAAGGTAGATGCTGCTACACCGTGCACTTTCATCTTATCGGCTACTTTATATCCTTCTAAAATATGCGTAAACGTATTTATTTTAAACCCAAATTTTTCTGCCATGCGCATGGTTTCTACAATTTCGCTGGCTACATAACTGTGGCAAGTAATAAATCTTTTTTGTTCCATTATTTCTACGAGAGCATCTAGCTCTAAATCTCTACGTACTTTTTTTCCATCTACTCCCTTAATGGCATTTCTATAATCTGTTGCTCTGGTAAATGCATCCATTTGCACTTGCTCTACACCCATACGAGTATCAGGAAAGCGGGTATTGTTTATTGCAGGATTGCGTTTTACATTTTCTCCCAATGCAAATTTTATAAAACCATCTGCCCCTACAAATTTTAAAGCAGTATCGTTTACACCCCAGCGTAGTTTTATTAATTGTGTTTGTCCGCCGATGGTATTGGCACTACCATGCAAAATATGCGATGTAGTAACACCGCCACCAAGTTGTCTGTAAATGTCCACATCATCTGGGTCTATATTATCACCAATGCGCACTTCCGATGTTACAGATTGCCCACCTTCGTTTATAGACTCCGCAGCTATATGTGAGTGCTCATCTATGATGCCTGCGGTTACATGTTTGCCTGTACCGTCTATCACACGGGCGTTTGCGCTAGATAAGTTTTTTCCTACAGCTGTTATTTTTCCTTTTTCTACCAATACATCTGCATTGGTTAAAATACCTTCTGCTTCGTTTGTCCACACCGTTGCATTTTTTATGAGTACGTTTTCTTCTTTTGGTATTTCTTTAAAACCATACGCCATATTTGGATAGGTGAGCGCACCCATGGTAATAGTTTTGTCTTTTTTAGCGCTGTCTTTTTTTGCTGCTATATCGCTTACAAAATTGGCTGTCCACAACAGCATATTGCCAAGGCTGTCTGTGCCTGTACCGTTCCATTGTGTGCCATTGTTTACGCCACTAAGTCTGTATCCTTTTTTTGATTTTTTTGTTTCGGCAAAATTTATTTTTACCGCTTTACCATCGTTGCTGTATTTTGTGGCAATGGTATCGGTGCTCATTATATCCGCAGCAGCGTTGTCTTTTACTTCTAACACAAAATTTTTGTTGATATTATTTTGTGCAATGTTGATGTTGTATCTGCCTCTTGTTTGTATGCCGCCATCTTCTTTTACGATATTTCTTTCGCCTTGTATCCAGTTTTGAAGTATGACCGTTTTTTCTGCAAATATTGGGCCAGTGGTAATAATAAAGTTGGCTAGTTTACCTGCTTCTATGCTGCCTGTTTCGTTGTACATACCTAGCCACTGTGCAGGGTTTTTAGTAAGTGCATCTAGGGCTACATTTTCTGTAAGACCGTACTGTATTGTCTTACGTAAGTTTGGTAAAAATTGTTTTACATCTTTTAAATCGGCACTTGTTAAACAAAAATTTACTCCAGCTTTTTCAAATGCTGCTGGGTTGCTTGGCGCCATTTCCCATTGTTTTAAATCCTGCAAGGATATAAATCTTGTATCGTTTACATCATCTACATCTATAGGTGCTGGAAAATTTAATGGTAAAATATAATTGGCTTTGGTGGCTTTTATTTCGGTCATGCGCTGGTATTCATCTTGCCCTGCTTTAATGATGTATTGCACGCCAAATTCATCACCAATTCTATCGGCACGAAGGTCGTTCCATTTATTGTTGGCTTCAAAAATTTGTGGCAAGGCTACATTGTTATTCCAAGCTTGCAAACTTAAGTTGGTGCCTTCGGTAGCGGGTTTGTTTTTGTACCATTGTGCATCTAAAAATGTTTGTCTTAATAATGCAATGCTACCCATTAAACTTCCAGGGTAACTTTGTGTAGAACTACCTTTGCTAAACGAATAAAACGAAGCTGCTTTATCTTTTAGCATGGCAAGGTTTTCTTTTTTGTCTGATAATTCAACCACTGCACCAGTGCCACGAGCAATACCATCTTTTTGATGAGTAAGCACTACACCAAAACCAATATCACGAAGGGTTTTGGCTTTTGTTTCGTCTGCTGCAAAAATATTTGCGGCATTTACTTCGGGCCGTATAGCTTGGTTCCAACCATATGCGCCTTTTGTATTGCTGCCAAATTGTGGTGGTGCAAAAAAATCGAATCCCCTGCCTTGTCTTGATGGAGGTGCTTGCATACCATAATCGCTATACATATCTATAAACGATGGATAAATGTATTTGCCCGCACAGTCAATAACAACTGCATCTGTTGGTGCAGCACCACCAACGGCTACAGAAATAATTTTTCCATTTTTAATAACGAGTGTGGCATTGCTCAAAGTAGTTTGTGCATCTTTTACAATGGTTGCATTTGTAAAAGCAAAACTTTTGCTGCGTATATCTGCTACGCCGTTTACGGTGGCGGTTTCTTGGCAGAAGGCAATAAAAGTATTTGCCATTAGCATAATTGAAAGAAGAAGTTGTTTGGTTGAAATCATTTTATTGTTTTTGATAATTTGAATGGATTTGTAATTTAAGGAAAGAAATGGGAAAATCATATAAAGCTAATATGTAAATGATTGGCTAGCTAAAAACTTCTTAAAGTACAGTACTTAGTTTCTTTGCATCAAACTGTTTCGTTATTTTTGCGCTTATGAACATTGCAGCTTATATAGACCATACCATATTAAAGCCAACGACTACAATAGTTGATGTTGAAAAACTTTGCGCAGAAGCCATCGAATATAGTTTTGCAGCAGTATGCGTGCCTCCTTTGTTTGTAAAGAAAGCTAAGGCGCTTTGTGCAAATAGTTCTATAAAAATAGCCACAGTAATCGGCTTTCCTTTTGGCTACAGTGCTGTAGAGGCAAAGTTGGCAGAAGTGTTACTTGCTATTGTAGATGGTGCAGATGAATTGGATATGGTAATAAATATTGCGGCACTTAAAAATAATGATTGGCAATACTTGGCTAATGAATTAAATGCCATATTACCCATTGTAAAAAGCAAACAAAAAGTTATAAAAATTATTATTGAAAGCGGGATACTTACTGATGATGAAATAATAAAGTGTTGTGATTTGTATGGCATAGCAGGAGTTTATTTTATGAAAACATCTACTGGTTATGCAGAAAAAGGAGCTTCCGTACATGCAGTAGCTCTTATACGTAAGCACTTAGCAGCTGCTGTAAAAATAAAAGCGAGTGGTGGCATAAGAACATTTTTATTTGCTAAAGAATTGATAGATGCTGGGGCAGATAGAATTGGTTGTAGTAGTAGTGTGGCTATTGTAGCAGAGGAAAAAGTTAAAAAAGTTTTTTAAAAACAAAAAGGTACAATTTTTGAACAGTAGCACAAAATTAAAAATACAAATATGAAAAAGAATTTTATGATGGTTATTTTGGTTTTTTCATTTTTTATGGTAAGAGCGCAAGTGGCCACCGATACTGCTGCTGGCGGTTCATCTGTAATTATTAAAGACAGCCGAATAGATATTTTAGGAAAAAAAATGGCAGAGCATAATGCGAGTATTGCTACAACCTCATCAACCAAAACGGTGACACAAACGAGTAGTAGCGGCATCGTTTTAACAAATGGTTATAGACTTATGGTAATAAGTACAAATGATAGAGACTTGGCTATGAAAGTGCGTGCGCAATTGTATCAATCTTTTCCAGAGCATAAACAAATAATGAGTTTTCAAATGCCTAATACTAAAATAAAACTAGGTAATTTTATCGATAGAGGGCAAGCCGAAAAAGTAAGAAAACAAATTATGGGTATGAAAATTGTTACCAACAATATTTACATTGTTTCGGAAATAGTAGAAATGAAAGTGGAGAAAAAAGACCCTAATGCTAAAGAAGATACTAAGGAAGATAAAAAAGATAGTGCTAAGAAAAAATAAACGGCTCGTACCAAATATATCATATTTTATGTCTTGTATCTAACTACTAAAATCTAACATGTGTTACAAAAAATAAAAGCTTTATCTACTGCGTATAAACACAGTTTTATAGATATTCGACATCAGATACATAGCAATCCTGAATTGAGCTATAAAGAATTTGAAACATCTAGCTTTATACAAAGCAAACTAGCAGAGTGGGGTATACCTTACACAGTAATGGCTACTACGGGTGTTGTAGGTATTATTGAAGGTAAAAATCCACAAGAAAGAATTGTAGCACTTCGTGCAGATATAGATGCTCTGCCGATTATAGAAGTAAATGATGTGCCATATAAGTCGAAAAATATAGGTGTAATGCATGCTTGCGGACATGATGTGCATACGACTTGCTTGCTTGGCGCTGCAAAAATATTGAACGAATTAAAAGATGAATGGACTGGAACAGTAAAACTTATCTTTCAACCTGGAGAAGAAAAAAACCCAGGTGGCGCAAGCTTGCTTATAAAAGCGGGCGTATTAGAAAACCCTGCACCACAAAAAATATTTGCTTTGCATGTGCATAATATTTTGCAAGTGGGGCAGTTTAGTTTTAGAGGTGGCATGGTAATGGCCAGCTCCGATGAAATTTATATAACCATAAAAGCAAAAGGTGGGCATGCTGCTGCACCACATCTTACGGCAGATACAATTCTCATAGCATCGCAATTGGTAGTGAGCTTACAACAAATAGTTAGTAGAAACAACAGCCCTTTCAACCCTACGGTACTTTCCATAACATCTATACAAGGAGGCAATGCCACAAATATAATACCGAGCGAAGTAAAGCTGATGGGTACTTTTAGAGCCATGAACGAAGAGTGGCGTTATAAAGGGCACGAGCTTATAAAAACACAAACCGAATTGTTGGTAAAAGCACTAGGAGGTGAAGTAGATATTAAAATAGATGTGGGTTACCCATTTGTGAAAAATGATGAAGCGCTAAGTGCATCTGCTAGAATACTTGCAGAAGAATTTGCTGGTGTAGATAATGTTTCGGAAACCGAGTTGCGCATGGGAGCAGAAGATTTTGCTTATTACTCTCAATTGATACCAGCTTGTTTTTATAGGCTTGGAGTAGGTAATATAACTAAAGGCATAACCATTGGTGTGCATACGCCTACTTTTAATGTAGATGAAGATGCTATAGAACATGGTGTAGGCATGATGGCTTGGTTGGGGGCAAAGGGCTAATGTTATTTTAAAATGATGGATGATGTTTATAGGAAAAATGTTACTTAAAACACGTTCACTTTACTAGTTTTGCACAAATACACAGATTTGTACAATTATTTGACTGATAAAACGTTTTATTGTTTTACAACGTCTTGTAATTGCAAAATATAATTTTTTACCAGATTTATTATTCTTATGAAAACGAAAAACATTTTTCTTGGGTTAGTGGCTATTGGGGCTTTGTATTTTTCTGCATGTCAAAAAAGTTTAACATTCGAAGATACTCCTCCAAATGTGATTGACTCTACAGCAATAGTGGATAGTAGTTATTTGAGTAAGATATTTTTTAACGATACTACTTTTAATGGTGGGAATTTAGATGTTGATACAAGTATATTTATATTTAATTATGATAATAATAAGCGATTAAAAACCATTGTAATAAAAGAAGGTCCTAATTCAACAGCGCTAGGGGACATATACTTGGAGTGTTTTTATAATCTAAACGATAGCTTGCCATATAAAACTCTTTTTCCATCTGACCAATCTACATATTATTTTTTCTATGATAATACAGGTAGGCTAATTAAGGATTCTGTTAATAATGTTGGAGGGAATGCTGTAAATTATAATAGGAATTTAACTTATTCAAATAATAGAATTTTTGCACAAGTTTATAGAACTTTTTCTGGTATAACAAGCCCTATTGAAAAAGATACATTTTCATTTGATACAAGGGGAAACATGATTAGTTCGAAATATTATTTTTCTAATAATGGTTCAAATTATGAATTGGCTTCTTCGTCAAACTCCACATTTGATAATAATCCTAGCCCTTTTTTAAAGACCCCAAGCTACAGACTTTTATCTTTTACATTTGGAACATTTAATTTCGAGGCACATTATAATAATTTTGGTACAAATAATATTTTAGTTGATGTCTATACTCGTTACCCTTTTGCTGGGTCGGGTACTACTGTACAAACCTCGGATACAACTTCAGTTATAAATACTTTGTATCAAAATAGTTTATTGAAAAATGTAAAAAGTTATCGCTCTACGTGGACTTACTTTTATAAATCGTTATAATTTAAAAAAGCTGGATATAAGTGCCAATAACTTTCCTTTCCAGCATGCTTTTGCAGGTTGTCTTTAGAAGTTGTGATAGCAAAGAATTCAACTGATTTTGTAGGTAACTCAATTTATTTGAAGAACATAATCCGTAAGCTATTTAAGAAAATGTTACGTATTTTTATGTAGAAAAAATACTTTTTCTTTACCCGAATACAAATTTCCTAAACTCTTCCAACCTAGTAGTAGACCTTGTTTTCGTATAGTATCTTTATCTCTTCATTACACAATAACTCATTTATAATTTTTGTAACTATTGCATAATTTAATACTTAAACTTATGTAATATTGAAGTACAACTTTAATATTACATAAGTTTATACATAGAAATACAATATTTTTAAGTTCAGTAATATTATTTTAAAATTTAACAAAGAATGAACACCAAAAATCTTTATAACCAATACAAAACATCTCTCCAAAAAATTGCCGACATTAAATATGCATCGGCAGTTTTGCAATGGGACCAAGAAACATACCTCCCAAAAAACGGTAACGATGCTAGGGGTAGGCAAATAGCTACCTTAAATGAACTAGCACATGAGCAGTTTACCGATGCCAAATTTGGAAATATACTAAATGAACTTTCTACCATAGAAGATTTATCAGAAAACGAAAAAAGAAATGTGCAACTTAGCCTAGAAGATTTTAATAAAAGCAAAAAACTGCCATCGTCATTTGTACGCCAAATGAGCGAAGCCATCAACAGCAGTTTTCATGCATGGATACAGGCTCGCAAAGAAAATAATTTTAGCATTTTTGAAAATCCATTGCAAGAAATTATAAATCTAAAAAAGCAGGAAGCAGATTTGCTTGGCTACGAACAGCACCCATACAATGCATTAATGAATGACTACGACAAAGGTTTAACAACAACTATTGTAGATAAATTATTTGCAAATCTTCGACCACAGCTGTCAAACCTATTATCTATAATTGCTGCTCAACCACAGGTTGATAGTAGCATGCTTCACCAACGTTTTGATAAAGATGCACAATGGAATGTGGGCATAGAAATTTTAAAAAGAATGCATTTTAATTTTGATGCAGGCAGGCAAGATATTAGTGAACACCCCTTTACCACCAACTTTAGCAGTACCGATGTAAGGATTACCACTAGGGTAGATGAAAACGATTTTGGAAACATGCTTTGGAGTTGTATACACGAGGGTGGGCATGCATTGTACGAACAAGGCTTGCCCGAAGCAGCATACGGTATGCCACTTGGAGAATATTGTAGCCTTAGCATACACGAAAGCCAGAGCCGACTTTGGGAAAACTGTGTAGGAAGAGGTCAAGCATTTTGGCAGCACAATTATGCATTATTACAAAATGCTTTTCCAACACAATTAAACAAGGTATCTATTAAACAATTCTATAATGGTATAAACAAAGTACAACCCTCGCTCATACGCACAGAGGCGGATGAACTCACTTATCATTTTCATGTGATGATTAGGTATGAAATAGAAAAATTATTAATAGAAGGATCAATTTCTGCAAAAGATATTCCTGCTTATTGGAACGAGCATTACCAAAAATATTTAGGCATTACAGTACCTAATGATGTGCAAGGTTGTTTGCAAGATGTACATTGGAGCCATGGTAGTTTTGGGTATTTTGCAACTTATAGCATAGGTAGTTTATATGCTGCTCAATTTTTTGATACTATCAAAAAACAGCATGCAAATCTTGAATCGGAAATGGCCATTGGCAATACAACTCCCATTTGGCAGTGGCTACAAAATGCTATTTACAAATATGGTAGATATTACAATTCTGAACAGCTTTGCAAAAAAGCAACTGGTACGGAATTAAGCAGCAAGTTTTTTATTGATTATGCTACCCAAAAATATGGTCAAATTTATTCGTTCTAAAATAGGCACTAATAGATTTTTGTGCAAAGAACAATTATGCACAACTTGTTTCTTTTAAGCAACTTTATATTCTTTTTTTCGTCTTTAATTTACAAATTGGAAATTCTATAATTTATATTGTTTTAATGTAATTGATAAATTAAGCTATTTTATGTATATTTATCAAGGGATTTGTATCAATGTAATTGATATTGTGATGTTTATATAAATAAAGTTTCCGAAAATTGTTAAAAATATTTTATTTAAATGTAGCTTTGCACAATTTTTAAGCAAAAATTGAGTTATTACAGGTATAATCGATTGCGATAAACCCTAATTAATCCTTACTAATAAAAAAAAGTCCATGAGCGCAAAACCGCTCTTTAAATTCATTTGTGTAGCACTATTGTCATTTTTGATGAATTTTTCGTCAAAAGCACAACTAGTTGCTGATTTTAATGCTACACCATTATCCGGCTGTGCCCCATTTTTAGTAAGTTTTCAAGACGCAAGTACTGGAGGTGCCGTTTCTTGGGAATGGTATCTTGGCAATAGCCCAACAGCAATAACGCTGCAAAACCCTCAAACTTTTTATGTAAATGCTGGTACATATTCGGTAACCCTTATTGTAAAAGATGCTGCAGGAAATACAGCTACTAAAACTAAACAAAACTATATAACTGCTTTTGCTAAGCCAATAGTAAATTTTACTGCCACACCACTTGTTGGGTGTTTTAATTTACCTGTACAATTTACTGATATTAGTACCCCAGGTTCGGGTACAATCACAGGCTGGTCTTGGGATTTTGGAGATGGCTCTGCCCCAGTTACTACCCAAAACCCATTGCATACTTACACAAGTGCAAGTACTTTTAATGTATCTCTTAGCATAACAAATTCTAATGGGTGCTCCACAACATTTACTAAAACTGGTTACATAGTTGTGGGTGCTAAACCTAAAGCACTTTTTACAAACTCAAACCCAACTGGCTGTACTGCACCAGAAATTATAAGTTTTCAAAATCAATCTACAGGCGTTGCACTTACCTATGAATGGGATTTTGGAGATGCAGGGCCAGGTTTTAATCCTACATCAACCATTCCTAATCCAACACATAGTTATGCTGCTGGTAGTTACATAGCTACACTTGTTGTAAAAAATAACCTTGGTTGTACAGATACAGTAAGGCATCCGATAGTAATTGGTTCTGTAGATGCCAACTTTACCGCACCTACTTCAGGATGCGTAAATACTGCTATAAATTTTATAAATACATCTTTACCTATTCCTACAAGTGTATTGTGGGATTTTGGCGATGGTCCTGGAGCTGGCTCAACTTCTACTGTAATAAGCCCAACTAAGATTTATGCAAATCCTGGAAATTATACTGTAACGCTGACAAGTTTTTTTAGCGGCTGCCAAGATGTAGAAACAAGGCAAATAACTATTTTTTCAAAACCCACAACAGCTTTTAGTGCTTCGCCTCTTTTAGCTTGTAAGCCACCTTTAGATGTAAACTTTACAAATTCCACAATAGGAGCAGTAAGTTTTGAGTGGCATTTTGGTGATGGTGGAACTTCAACACTCGAAAACCCTACGCATACTTATACTACTGCTGGCCTATTTACTGATACGCTTATTACTACAAATGCAAATGGTTGTACAGATACTTTAATACGAATAGACTATATAAAAATTGTACCACCAAGTGCAACAATAAATAATTTACCCAAGAGTGGTTGTGCCCCACTTTCAAACAGTTTTTCTGCTACTGTTACAAGTGTAGATGGTATTACTGGCTATGAGTGGTTTTCTAATAACGTATTATTTTCTACTAGTCCAAATCCTACAGAAATATTTACTGCTGGCACATACGATATTAAACTCGTTATTACTTCTACAGGTGGTTGTACAGATACTGTTGTAGTAACTGCTGGCATTAGAGCTGGCATAAAACCTACTCCTAATTTTTCAGCTACGCCTAGAAGTGTTTGCGCTTTTTTGCCAGTTGCTTTTACAGATTTGAGTGTACCAGTACCACCTTCGGTAATTGATTTTTGGGATTGGGATTTTGGTGATGGTATACATAGTAGTGAGCAAAATCCGTTGCATACCTATGAAGATACTGGTTACTTTACCATAACACTTATTGTAGGTAATAATGGTTGTAAGGATACCATTAAGTTTATAGATTATATTTATGTAAAACCACCTATTGCCCTGTTTACTGTACTTTCTAATTGTAATAGTCACTTTAGTAGAGATTTTGTAGATCAATCTATTGGTGCTGATACATGGGCTTGGAATTTTGGAGATACAGGGTCTGGTGCTAACAATACTTCTAACCTACAAAGCCCCACGCATATATTTACTGCACCCGGTAGTTATACAGTTTCACTTACGGTTACCAATATTACCACAGGTTGTGAATATACAAAAACGGGTAATGTTATTATAGCAAATGAGTTTGCAAATTTCACAGCTTCTACGCTTGAGTTTTGTAAAAATAATGCCACTACATTTACAGCAACATCTATAAATGCTAGCCCACAAATTGTAAGCTATGTTTGGGATTTTGGGGACGCCTCTCCGTTAGGATCTGGCGCAGTAGTTTCTCATCCTTATACACAAAGAGGCATATATACAGTAAAGCTAACTATTACGGATGTGAATGGATGTGTGGATGTACTTACAAGACTGAATTATATAAAGGTTTATGGCCCTATTGCAAATTTTACACCTTTTCCCTCTGGTACTTGCTTACAAACAAATATTGCTTTTAATGATTTAACAACAACCGATGGTACGCATCCGATAAATGTATGGAGTTGGACTTTTGGAGATAATGGCAATGTTCCTGTAGTTTTTTCTGCGCCTCCTTTTCAACATGCATATGCCAATGCTGGCGTTTATACAATTAAACTTTTGGTACAAGATAGCTTTGGTTGTTTAGACAGTTTAACAAAAATTGACGAAATAACGGTATCGGCTCCAGTAGCAAATTTTTCAACACTAGATACTGCGTCTTGTCCTGGTAAAATTATCAATTTTACAAACGAATCTACTGGCCCTGGTATTACTTATATTTGGAATTTTGGAGATCCATTATCAGGCGCAAATAATACATCTACTGTTCAAAACCCTACACATATTTATAATCAAGATGGTAACTATACTGTTACCCTAACTATAAAAGATATTTATAATTGTACAAGTGTAAAAACAAGAACGCAGTACATTAAAATTGCTACTCCTGTTGCAGATTTTACTTTGAACAATATTTTTGGTACGTGCCCACCTATAAATGCTACTTTTTTAAATACTTCACAAAATGGAGTTTCATACTTGTGGACATTTGGAGATGGTCCAGCAACCAGCACAAGTTTCAATACTTTTCATACCTATAATGCAGTTGGCGTTTTTCCTGCAACACTTACTGTAACAAGCGCAGGAGGCTGTACGGCTGTGAAGACACAACCAATAACAGTTCAGGGACCATCTGGTTCATTTACTTATAGCCCACTAACAGGTTGTAGCCCACTAACTGTAAATTTTACAACAACTATTGTGTCTGCTTTTTCTGTAGATATAGATTATAACGATGGCTCTATTGGTAATACGCCTACACACAATTATTCATTAAATATTATTAATAACAATTTAGTGGGAGACTATGTACCTGTAATGATTTTGAAAGATGCAGCAGGTTGTGTAGTGCCAGTAGTAGGTACAGATACCATAAGAGTAAAAGGTGTTATTCCTAATTTTACACAAGATACTTTGCTAAGATGTGGAAGTGGAGATGTTGTTTTTACAAGCTCTTATTTAAGCAACGATTTACCAATATTAAATTATACTTGGGATTTTGGAGATTTGTCTGCTACTTCTCCCTTGCCTAATCCAACACATAATTATGCAAATGCAGGTTTGTATTTTCCAAAACTTACTATGACTAGCCAGCAGGGTTGTAGCGCTACCAAAATTGCTACTGTAGCTACCAAGGTTGTAAAAGTACCTGATATTAGTTTTACACAACCAGCAAATAGATGTACTCCCGCAGCAATAATTTTTAATGCTACAAACCTTGTTAATCCTGATACTTCTGCTATAGTATGGAATTGGGTTTTTACAAACGGTACTAATACCATTAATGCTACTGGTGCAAGTACATCAGCAATTAATTTTACGGCTGCAGGTATTTATGCAGATACAGTATTTGCTGTAAATAGCAGTGGATGTAGAGATACAGCAACAGGGTCTATAGAAATTTATCCAAAACCAAATGTAGATGCAGGGCAAGATATTGTAATATGCCAAGGCACAGGACAAAGTTTATTGGCAACAGGTGCAGCAACATATGTATGGAGTCCTGTGTTGGGCTTAAGTTGTACAAATTGCTCTTCTCCTTTGGCTACTCCTAATGCAGAAAAATATTATTATGTAACAGGTACTTCTAGCCAAAATTGCACAAATATTGACAGTGTAAAAGTTGGCGTGAGATTCCCTTTCAAATTAGTTGCAAGCAGAGGCGATACATTGTGTGTTGGACAATCTGCAACACTCAGTGCATCAAATGCTGCTACATATGTATGGAGTCCATCCGCTGGGCTTAACACAACCGCAGGGCCTACCGTTACTGCCGCTCCAAGTACAACAACTAATTATATGGTTATTGGTACCGATGATAAAAACTGTTTTAAAGACACTGCATATTTTCCTATAAAAGTGTTTCCTATTCCTTCAGTTTCTGCTGGTTTAGATAAAGTGATAAACGTTGGTAAATCTGTAATACTTACGCCAACTTTTTCTTCAGATGTAACTAGTGTTATTTGGACACCAAACACTTGGGTGGTAAATAATACATTCCCATCTATTACAGTTAAGCCGAATCAAAATACAGAGTATAAAGTTTCTGTATCAAACCTAGGTGGTTGTACTTCCTCTGATTTGGTAAATGTAAATGTGCTTTGTGATGGTGCCAACTTCTTTATTCCAAATACTTTTTCACCAAATGCAGATGGGGCTAATGATGTGTTTTATCCAAGAGGTACAGGTTTATTTACAATAAAACAAGCACGTATTTTTAATAGATGGGGAGAAGAAGTGTATGCAAAATATAGTTTCAGGGCTAATGATGCTACACAAGGTTGGGATGGTACATTTAAAGGGCAAAAATTGTTGAGTGATGTTTTTGTGTATTTATTTGAAATACAGTGCGACAATAATACCACACTGGTTTATAAAGGAAATATAACTTTAATAAAATAGTAAAAGCAATGTGTATAAATATCTAAATAAAAAATAAAACAAAACGATAAAAGAAACGTTTATATAATATCCAATAATTTAATGACAGTAGTAATTTTTTAATGAAACAATTTTTTTCAAAATATTTTTTAATACTTGCTTTTATTAGCGCTAGTGCAACGGCATTTGGGCAGGATATACATTTTTCTCAAATATTTGAAACGCCTTTATTGCGCAATCCCGCACTTGCTGGACTATTCTCTGGTGATGTTAGAATTCAAACAGTTTATAGATCACAATGGAATAGTGTTACAAATGCTTATAGAACAGGCTCTGCAAATATTGAATATAAATTACCAGTAGGGCAGTCTAGCGATTTTGTAACAATAGGTGCACAGGTATTGTATGATAAGGCTGGTGAGGTAGATCTTAGTTCTACACATATTCTACCAGCATTAAATTATCATAAATCTATGAATGGGGAGAAAAGTACTTATCTCTCTCTCGCAATTATGGGAGGTTGGGTACAACGTAGTTTAGATAGGAGCAAAATTTCAACCAATAGCCAATATAATGGCAGTAGTTATGACCCCAACGCACCTACTGGAGAAACTTTTCCTAAATCATCATACGCTTATTTTGATGGAACAGTTGGATTAAGTTTTAATACTCAATTGGGCGAAAATGTAGATAATAATATGTATGTGGGGTTAGCATATCATCATTTCAATAAATCTAAAAAACTATCTTTTTATAGCGATTATAACGTTGCAATGACTCCTAAGTGGGTTGCCTCTGGCGGTGTAAGAATGAGTACTAATGATTATTCGTATATTACTTTTGAAGCGGATTATACCAAGCAAGGGGCAAGCAATGAAATTATAGGTGGTGTTATGTATTCTAAAAAATTGGATGATCCTGAAGATTCAAAATACATAATACATGGTGGTGCTTACATGCGTTTTAATGATGCAATAATACCAGTAATAAAAATTGATGCAAGGCCAATTGCATTTGCTGTTAGCTATGATGTAAATATATCGGGTCTTAAAAGAGTAAGTACTGGTAGAGGAGGTTTTGAGCTTTCTCTTACATATAAAAAGTTTTTGGACAAATATAATAGCAGCATCAATTCTACACGATGCCCTAAGTTTTAGTTACTTGAATAATTATGCGTCTTCTGCATAATACTTTACCCACTTATTATCTCTATTAATTCTATCTTCACTAAGCTGCATTCTACTAAGCTGCAATTAAAATACTTCTGAAGAAATCTTTTAAATCTGGGAGCAAAATTGATTTTTATCTCCTAAATTAATTTTATACGTAACCCTTTTATGGTATTGTAATACGTTCTCTTGTTTATTAATTTTATGTCGTTAAAATAAAAATTTAAGCAATGAAAAAAAATATAATCCTATTTGCAATTCTTTTCTCGTTATTTAAAACTGAAGCTCAGTATAATATTTTAGATAGAGCAGCCCAAAAAGTTAAGGATAAGGCCAACCAAAAGGTTGATCAAAAGCTCGATAAAGCTGTAGATGATGCTTTTGAAGCACCAGAAAAAGCAAAAAATAAAAAAAGTAAAGGAGGTACAAATAACAACACAGATAATTCAGGTGGAGATAACTCCGAACCTCCTAGAGGAAAAATCAATGGCTCTTTAAAAAGCTATAGTAAATTCGATTTTGTTCCTGGAGAAAAAATGGTTGCTTCAGAAGATTTTAGTCAGGATGCAGTTGGTGATTTTCCTGATAAATGGAATACTAACGGGAGTGGGGAAATAGTAAAAATAAATAATGAGCCAGGTAAATTTTTAATGACGCAAAAAGAAGTTGTCTTTTACCCAGAGTGGATAAAAGACTTACCAGATAATTTTACTTTAGAGTATGATTTGTTGTGTACTGAAAGTTTTAGTTTTTATAGCGGCTTCATCAATACAGGTTTTACTACATCCCCTAAAGTTGGATCAAACTTTGGAAAATTTGCACGCTTTGGTGCTGGACGTATTGAAAATGGTGGTGGGTTTGAAATTGGATTTCATCCAGAAGGAGCAGGTGGCGTGCAAGGTTTGACTTTATTTTTTGCTAATAAAAATGGGGAAGATTATTTACAGAATGAAGCCAACCAAAATAAGTTTAGTATACCAGAAAAAACGAAAGTACATATTTCTATTTGGCGTCAAAAAAGTAGAATAAGGGTTTATATGGATGATAAAAAAGTATGGGATCTTCCAAAAGGATGTCCAGATGGATTTAAATTAAATTCTCTCTACTTTAGAAATGATGGTTCGGAAAATGACAATGATAGTTATTATATTGGTAACATTCGTCTTGCGGTAGGTGCCCCAGATACCCGGAATAAACTTATTACTGAAGGAAAATTTGTTACACATGGAATTTTGTTTGATGTAAACAGCGATAAAATAAAGCCAGAAAGTTATGGAACGCTAAAAGATATAGCTGCAGTGCTTAGTGAAAATGCAGATGTGAAAATAAAAATTATTGGTCACACCGATGCTGATGGAGATGATGCAAGCAATATTGTATTATCTAAAAAAAGAGCAGAGTCTGTAAAAATTGCTTTGTCAAAAGAGTTTGCAATAGATGCAACAAGAATGGAAACAGATGGCAAAGGAGAAGGTCAGCCTATTGATAAAAATACATCACCACTTGGCAAAGCAAACAACAGGCGTGTAGAATTTGTTAAGCAATAAAGAAATATTTAGTTTAGCGTGAGAATAAAAAAATATTTTCATGCTGAACTTTACGAATTATATTTTCTAGTATGCTTTTTCTTCTATACTATCTTTTATAGCCAGATAACTCAAATACCTTTCTTCCGAAATTACTCCATCGTTTACGGCTTGCTTTATGGCACAATTTGGTTCATTAAAATGTTGGCAATTATTAAATTTACAATTATTCATTAGTGCCCGCATTTCAGGAAAGTATTGCGCCAGCTCATTTTTAGGAACATCTACTATGCCCATTTCTCTTATACCTGGAGTGTCAATAATGCTACCACCAAAAGGCAAATCATACATTTCTGCAAAAGTAGTTGAGTGCATGCCTTTGCCACTCCAATCGCTTACAGCTAAAATTTTTAAATCAAGATTTGGAAAAATATAATTTATGAATGTAGATTTTCCTACACCTGAGTGGCCACTTAATAATGTAATTTTATTTGCCAATAAATCTTTTACAGCTTGAGTACCTTCATTTTTTTCAATGCTCATAAGCATTATTTTGTAACCAATAGCTTCGTAATTTTTTTTTGCCAATTCAAATTTTATGATTTCTTTTTCTGTAAATAAATCAGATTTATTGAAGACAATAATAGCTGGTATTTTATATGCTTCGGAAGTAACCAAAAAGCGATCTATAAAACCAAAAGATGTTTTTGGGTCTTTTAAAGTAGCAAAAAGTAATGATTGGTCTAAATTGGCAGCAACAATATGGTGTAAGTTCTTATTGTGTGGAGATACACGATTTATATAATTTCTTCGCTCATAAATTTTAGAAATTACCAAACTGTCACTCTCAGCATCAGGGTCTACTTCTACCGTGTCGCCCACTGCTATTGGGTTTGTAGATGTAATTCCTTTTATTTTTAGCTTGCCTTTTAATCTGGCATTAATAAATTCGCCTTCAGCATTTTTTAAAATATACCAACTGCCTGTAGATCTATAAACTATTGCTTGCATGGGTGCAAGTTAAGTTTTTGCTATAAAGCTACAAAGCCGCACAGCTGTACAAACAAAAATGATTTAAAACAGCGCTGTAAATACACTTTTAGTAATTTTATTTCAATGTCGTAAAATTAAAAAAAATAAAGAGTGGTTGGTGTCCCACTAAAGCTGTAAGAAAGATTAAAAGTAGCACGTTAAATAATAAGTTAAGCCTGAAAGGCTGGTATTAATATAGGATTTAATCAATTTTATAAAGCCGAAATCCCGAAGGGATGACATTATTACTAATACCACCCCTTCGGGGTTTATTAAAATCGCTTTTTGGTTTCTATATTAATTGCATCTCTTCGGGATTAAAAGTAGAATGGCAAATCTTCCGAACACTTGTGGTGTCCCACCAGCCCTTAATTAAACGACATTGAATTTTATTTCTTTACTGAAAGCGCTATGGAAATTTTCTAAAAACCAAGTAACGTAATAAAATTTCTAACAATAAGAAAAAGCCTGCAGCTATTGCAAAGGGTAGATACTTATCGGTATATTTTGTAATTGTACTTATCTCTACTTTAGATTTTTCCAACTCATCTATTGTTGTATAAATTGAAGCCAGCCCTTCGTTATCTTTTGCTCTAAAGTATTTTCCGCCAGTTTCGTTGGCAATTTGTTTAAGTAGTTTTTCATCTATTGAAACCTTAAAGTTTCTCATTTCTATTCCAAGAGCAGTTTGCACAGGTTGTGTAGTGTTCCCATCCGTTCCTACCCCAATTGTATACACTTTCACCCCAAAGTTTTTTGCTATTTCCTTTGCAGTTTTAGGATCTATTAAACCACCGTTATTTTCACCATCGGTAAGCAATACCACTATTTTAGATTTCGATTTACTGCTTTTCATTCTATCAACACTAGTGCCGAGCCCATCACCAATAGCAGTGCCGTCTGTAAGTACACCACTGTGTATATTTTGTATTGCAGAAATTAATACTCTATAATCTGTAGTAAGCGGACATTGTGTAAAACTTTCGCCAGCAAAAACAACCACACCAATTTTATCTGAGCTACGCTTGGTTACAAAATCTATTGCAACAGCTTTAGCGGCTTCAAGTCTATTTGGTGTTAGGTCTTGTGCGGTCATACTACCACTTACATCTAAGCAAAGCATAATCTCTATACCTTGCCCATCTGTATTCTGCTCTTCATTTTTTGTTTGTGGATTAGCCAACGCAACAATAATAAATGCCATAGAAAATAACCTGCACACAAATGGTAAGTGACGCATAGATACTTTTAGCGTATTAGAAGTTTTTACTGGTATTGTAGACACCTGGATGGATGCACTCCGTTTGTTGTTTGTTTTTACATACCATAGTATAAGCAATGGCAATAACAAAAGAAGCCAAAGTAAATAGGGCTGAGAAAAATCAATATTTTTAAAGTAATCGAAAATCAATTTTATTTTTTTTGATGGCGTAATTGTTCTATTTCTTCAATAGTATTTCTTAAATAATTTAATGCCAATTCATTTTCTGCAAAAGACGGATTGTATTTGGCAAATTTAGTAGCATCTCCTGTTTGCAATGCTTGTAATGTTGTTGAAGCTGTTTCTGCTTTAAGTGCATGAAATTTCAATTTCTCTAGTACCTCTTCGGTTGTTTTATTTAAAATATTTTGTTTGGAAGCCCTGCTATAATATACTTTTAAAACATCTGCTAACTTAGTATGATATTCTTTTGTTGGTATTGTACCTTCTTCATTTGCCTTGCGAAGTGTATCTAAAGATTTCATTGCATCTTTAAATGCTTGGAAACTTTGTATTGCTGGTAATTGTTTTTTTCTGCTGCGCAAATATCTAAGTATTAAAAAAAGTACCAATAAAAAAATTAA
This sequence comes from Ferruginibacter sp., assembly GCA_031408295.1. Classification (GTDB taxonomy): domain Bacteria; phylum Bacteroidota; class Bacteroidia; order Chitinophagales; family Chitinophagaceae; genus Ferruginibacter. The sequence goes on along the minus strand of JANNVW010000093.1, from coordinate 30,278 downwards.
AATACTTGCTGCTATTATAACCCATAGCCAATTAAAATATTCAACTTCTATTATAGTTTTAATGTCTCTTGGAGTTCCTGTAGAGTCAGTAGGCATATAACCTACATTTATTTTAAAACTATCAGTAAATAAAATTTTAGAAGCAATAGTGGCATGGCTAAGCGTACAAGCAAAAGATGGAAAAGTAAATTCACCAGAATCGAAGCTTGTAAAAATTACTTTTTGTTCCCAGATATTTCTTCCTTCCTTAATACTTATTGTACCAACTCCTTTTTCTATAATATCAAAATGAGTAATGGAGTCAGGTATTTGTACAAATATTTTATACTCTGACGATGGTAAGTCTATTTTAATTTTGTAAGAGATATGCTCACCAATAAGAATATCTTTTTTGTCTATAGTGGTACTTATTGTTTGTGCAGAAACAATAAATGTAGCAAAGGCAAAAAGTATTACTAGGCCAGCACTTTGTATATATTTAGAATTGTTATTTTTCATTTATCTAGCACTACTTTCTCTTTAAAAAGAATTTTTGTAAAATTTTCACATAATCATCGTCTGTTCTTACATGCAATAATTCTGCACCTGCCTTAGTGAAATAATTTTTGCATATCTCTGTTTGTTCAAAAAAAGCTTGTTGATATTGATGCCGCACCACTGCATCATCACTATCCAACCATTTCACATTTTTTGTTTCAGCATCTTTTAATTGCAATAAACCAACTTGTGGTAATTGCATATCCATTTTATCGTACACTTTTATACCTATTACATCATGCTTTTTACCTATTACTTTCAAATCGTTTTCATAACCAGTAGCTAAAAAATCGCTTAAAATAAAAGCTATACTTTTCTGCCTTGTTGTGTTGTTAAATAATTTTATAGCTTCATCAATATCTGTACCATTAGATGTTGGCTCAATACTAAGCAATTCCCTAACAATAAATAAAGCATGTGCCCTGCCTTTCTTTGGTGGAATATATTTTTCAATTTTATTACTAAAGAAAATCACCCCTACTTTATCATTATTGCTTACAGCACTAAAAGCAAGTACTGCTGCCATTTCAATAATTAAATCTTTTTTTCTTTTGCCAACTGTTCCAAATAAATTACTTGTACTGGTGTCCACCATAAGCATTAGTGTAAGTTCTCTTTCTTCCTCAAATAGTTTTGAAAAAGGAGCAGAAAATCGTGCACTTACATTCCAATCTATAAAGCGTACATCATCACCAGCACTATATTCCCGCACTTCTCTAAAGCTCATGCCTTTCCCTTTAAATGCAGAGTGGTACTCGCCAGTAAAAAGATGCGTTGTTATCTTTTTACTGGCTATTTCAAGCTCACGAACTTTTTTTAATATTTCGGTAGTGGTTTGCATGTTTTCTATGATGTGCGTTGCACATCTTATCTCCATGGGTTTCACCCGTGGTTACTCAAAGTGAACCCCTTCGGGGTTCGTTGTTAGAAAATAAACTAAACTTCATCATAAACTAATGGCTATCGAATAAGCCAATGATAAATAATAAATAGTAAAAAGTTTTATGGTACACTCACCACCCTTAAAATTTCATCTATTATATTTTCTACATTTACATTTTCTGCCTCTGCTTCGTATGTGAGCCCTATACGATGACGTAAAATATCCTTACAAACATTTCTTACATCATCTGGTACAACATAGCCACGTTTGTTTAAAAATGCATGTGCTTTTGCTGCAAGTGCTAAATTAATACTAGCCCTAGGCGAACCTCCAAAACCAATTAGGGGTTTAAGTTTAGTAAGATTATATTTATCAGGAAAACGGGTTGCAAAAACAATATCAAGTATATAGTTTTCTATTTTTTCATCTACATACACTTCTCTAACCAATTCTTTAGCGGTAAGAATTTCTGTAGTGGAAGCAACAGCATTTATGGTTTCAAATTCTAATGCTTGCGTATTTTGTCTGATAATTAACTGCTCCTCGGCTTTTGTTGGGTAGCCAACTACCACTTTCATCATAAAACGATCTACTTGTGCTTCTGGTAATGGATAAGTACCTTCTTGCTCTATAGGATTTTGTGTAGCCAATACCAAAAAGGGTTCTTGTAATTTATAACTCGTATCGCCAATGGTTACCTGCCTTTCTTGCATGGCTTCAAGTAAGGCACTCTGAACTTTTGCAGGAGCTCGGTTTATTTCATCCGCTAAAATAAAATTAGCAAATATTGGCCCCTTGCGAACATAAAATTCGTTTTTACCTTGATTGTAAATCATAGTACCTACTACATCGGCTGGCAAGAGGTCTGGTGTAAATTGTATTCTACTAAAATTTGCATGTATTGTTTGTGATAGCGATTTTATAGCTAATGTTTTAGCAAGCCCTGGCACACCTTCCAATAAAATATGCCCATTACTCAAAAGTCCTATTAACAATCTCTCTATCATGGTTTGTTGACCTACAATTACTTTGCCTAGTTCATCGTTTATTCTCGTAACAAAGCCTGCGGCATGATTTATTTTTTCATTTAGCAAGCGAATATCTTCTGCTGTTTTTAACATATACTGTGTTTATTTTTTCTTGTATTGCAAATTAGGGGCTACAAATCTAAAAATTCGTATTACTATTAAAATCTTTGTTAAAAAGAGGGTTACGAGTTAGGAGTTGCGGGTTACGGGTTGTTAAATTCATATCTCTATAAATTGTGGGAGAGATTACTTTTATTAATGCTGCTTGAATAAAAAGAACCCGTAACCCGTAACTCGAAAACCATTAACTAAGGTACTTCCCCACAATAGGCATCCTCCGTCCTACACCAAAAGCTTTTGGAGATACACGAATGATAGGGCAAAATTGATTGCGCTTGTATTCGTTTGTATTTACCATTTTTAACGTTCTATCCACAAGTGCTGCGTCGAACCCTTGTGCTTTTATGGCTTGCGGGTCTTTTTGTAATTCTATGTATTGGTATAAAATTTTATCAAGCGTATCATAGTCGGGTAAGCTATCGCTGTCTTTTTGCCCAGGCCTTAGTTCTGCACTCGGTGGTTTTGTAATAATATTTTGTGGAATTACCTGCCTGCCGGCAGGCAGGCTTCTGCTTCTTTCATTAATGTATTTTGCCAATTCGTAAATCTGTAATTTATAGCAATCCCCTAAAACACCTAAGCCGCCAGCCATATCTCCGTAGAGTGTTCCATAACCTGTGGCCAATTCACTTTTGTTAGATGTGTTAAGCAATATGTATCCAAATTTATTGGCAATCGCCATTAATAAATTCCCTCTTGTTCTGCTTTGTATATTTTCTTCAGCAATGCTAAAAGGTAAATCGGCAAACAATGGTTTTAGTTCGGTTAAAAAACTTTCGTAAATATTTTTTATAGGAATAATATTATAATCATTTTTTAAATTAATACTCAGTTGTTCTGCATCTGCTACAGAATGCCCAGTAGAATATTGAGATGGCATTAAAATAGCTTTTACATTTTCCGCACCCAAGGCCTCACATGCCAGCGCTAGTGTAACAGCACTATCTATACCTCCGCTGCTGCCAAGTATTGCTTTCTTAAATCCCATTTTGGTAAAGTAATCTCTAATGCCCATAATGAGTGCATCATATATCTGTGGTATATGCAAAGTAGCTTGTAATATTTCTGGGCTCAATTCTCTATCGGGAATATGATTAGCTGCTTGAATAATTTCTCCTTCAATAGTGCCATCATCTTTTAAAATAAACGATTGCATATCTTCTTTAAACGAAGCCAATTTACCGCACAAGTTTGCATCTTTATCAAATACGAGTGAGTTGCCATCAAACACAATTTCTGTTTGGCTACCTACGCCTGCGCAATAAAACATGGGTATTTTATATTTTGTTACGTTGGCTTTTATCGTTGCATATCTATCCAAATCGTGGGTATAATCAAATGGCGATGCAGAAATATTCAACATTACATCTGGCGAATATTTTGTGAGAATATCCATCGGGCAATTTATATACAATGGATTATCGCCAAGATTCCAAATATCTTCACAAATGGTTAATGCAATTTTTTTGCCCTTGTATTCTATGATATTCCACTCGTTGGCGGGTTCAAAATATCGGTCTTCATCAAATACATCGTAAGTGGGCAGGCAAGTTTTATGGGCAATATGTTTTATTTCGCCATCTGCTAAAAAATAGGCGCCGTTAAACAAATCTTTGCCTTCTACTTTTGCATTGAGATGTGGTGCTCCTACAATAACTGCTATGCCAATGGCATGCAGCTTTATTTTTTCGATAGCCGCATAGCATTTTTCTATAAAATCATTAAAATATAAAAAATCTTTTGGCGCATAGCCACATACAGACAATTCGCTGAACATAATTATGTCTCCATTTTGCGCTTTGGCCTTTTCAATTGCTTCAATAATTTTTTGTGTATTGGCTTCTATATTGCCAATATGGTAGTTTTGTTGTGCTAAAAATATTTTCATGTTGTGCTTGAATTTCACCGCAGAGGGAAAGAGAAGCTGAGTTTACGCAGAGATGCTCTGCGAAACCTCCTTTACTCTTTTCTCTGCGGTTCACTATAAAAAATGTCAAATTAACTTAATGTTTACCAAAAAAACAGTTCTTTTGCAAAGTTAAATATACTCTTTATGCGTTTGTTAATTACTTTGACAATTTGTGTTTTTCTTTTTTCTTGCGACAATAAAAACATACCTGATGTATCGAATATAAAAATAGACCTTAAAACCCAACGTTTTGAGCAAGCTTTTTTTGAGCTAGATAGCAATAATTTTATGCCCGCATTAGAAAAGCAGCTATTGGAATATCCCTCTTTCGGAAAAGTTTTTTTAATAAATATACTTGGTACAGACCCAAGATGGAGTGATGATACTACTGCTAATTATCTAAAAGGATTTATTAATTACAGCAGAACAATTTATGATACTACACAAAAGTATTTTAAAGATTTTTCTGCATATGAAAGCGAAATAAAGCGAGGGTTACAATATGTTAAATATTATTATCCTAAATATAAATTGCCCAATACACTCATAACTTTTATAGGGCCTGCAGATGGCAGTGGTGATGGTATTGGCGATAATTTTTTAAGTATAGGGCTACATGCGCATTTAGGTAAAGATTTCCCTTTGTATAAAACGGGGATGGTTCAAGATGTTTATCCAAACTATATTACTGCACGCTTTACACCAGAATATATTGTAGTAAACTGTATGAAAAATATTGTAGATGATATGTATCCCACAAAATCGGAAGATAAAAGGCTACTTATACAAATGGTTGAAAATGGCAAAAGATTATACCTGCTAAGTAAATTTTTACCTAAAACGGATGAGCATAAATTAATAGGCTATACAAAAGAACAGATGGACGATTGTTATAAAAATGAAGCAGCCATTTGGAATTTATTTATACAAAATAATTATTTGCAAATGGCAGATAATAACCTCATAAAAAGTTATGTATCTGAAGGGCCTAAAACGCAAGAACTAGGAGAAAAAGCCCCTGGTAATATTGGGTCATTTGCAGGTTGGCAAATAGTAAAGAAATACAGCTCAAAGTATCCAGAAATTAAACCAGATAGTTTGATGCAAATAGATGGAGAGAGGTTATACCAAGCGATTAAATATAAGCCTTAGGTGTTTTATCTCTCTTTAATGTGCAATTTTTATAATGTCTAATTCTTTAAAATTATCAAACTCAGCTTTGTTTGAGCTCCAAATATCCTCAATAACCCTAAACTGTTGAACGCTATGTTCAAAATAAGTGTTAGGTATATATTCGATTGCTAAAATGAATTTTTCAGAAATCAATAAATACATGTCGTTATCATAGGTTATTCGTATTTCATTTATATGTATTTTTCCATATTTTTCTTTAAATTTATCTAGCTCAACTAGACGGTTGATTTCTCCCAAATTTATATTCTTTAGTATATCAATACTTGTTAAATTATTTTGAAACATCCCTAGGTTTGTTTCAAAATAGATATCCATATATTGAGCCACATCTTTATTTTGGCAATAGAAAATATTTTCTAATAAAATGTTATTCATCATTTATAATCTATAAAAATTAATCAATACTTTTCAACCTATCAAAATTTGTAGATTGATTTGCATCATGGATAATTGCTAAAATAAGAATATTGGCATCTGTGATTTTAAAAATAATTGTCCATTTATGACACTTAGCTTGTCTGTAAATATTATTTTTATGGGGCAGCCTTTTGCATTTTATAAACACCCAAGGATTTTTTTGAATGGCTTCAAAAGTTTCATAAAAGTCATCAACTGCTTTAATTGCATTCCAAGGTTGTTCTTTTTTGAAAGCTATAAAAATTTCTATATCAACTAAATGCTGTTGGGCAATATTAGAAATATTTACAGTGTAATTTTTTCCAATGCCTTGCGCCTTTTTGTCCATATTTTTTTAGATTCTTTCAGTGAAATACTATTTCCTTTTTCAGCATCTTCAATCATATTTTTAAATTCGTTATCTAAAATTGGATTACCTACTATGGCAAAAGATTTTTTTGTTTTTTGTAAACCTTCAGCTTTTTTGAAAACAATAATCTCTAATTCTTCCCCCAAATATTCCTTTGGGAAATTAAGTTCAATATTGCAAATGCTTTTTGTGGGTGTGATATATGTGCGTATCATAACAGTATTTATTTTTTTACTTTCAAAAATATTCTATTCAAAAATGTCTACATTATTTTTGAATATCGTAAAGTTAGGTTTTACAATATTCAAAAGTATTATTTGCCTATTTTCTTTTTGTAGAATAGTATAATTTATCTAACGCTTAAATCTGTAAAATTGAGTTATTTCCCCCAAAATAATACCCCTAGTAAATTATTTACTAAGGGTATTTAATTTGTTTAAAACTAGAGTGAAAAATTTTATACTATGCCGCCACATTCAACTCCAGCGCAACCTCAGCAGGGTTTTTACCCAAAGCTTTCATTACCCTAAAATGAGAAGCTACTGCCTGCGCTAATGTTGGGTAATAATTATAAGGCAAATTAAATTCTTTACATTTTGCCATTACAATTTTACTCAATGCAGGGTAATGTATATGACTTACTTTAGGAAAAAGATGGTGTTCTATTTGAAAATTTAAACCACCAACAAACCAAGAGATAATTTTATTATCCATAGCAAAATTAGCGGTGGTTTTTATTTGGAATTCTGCCCAAGCGGTGTCTATATGTTTTGATTCATCAAGTGGTACATGTTCAAACTCTGTATTTTCTACCACATGTGCAAGTTGAAATACAAAAGAAAGTGTAATACCTAAGGTTGCATTCATTAAAAAATAACCAGCCAACCAGCCCCAAAAACCCCAAACTGATATTGGAAGTATTATGAATACTGCCACATAATATATTTTGGTAGCCCAAAAAATGATATGGTTTTTTGTACTCATTTTCCAAGCTTCGGTTGTATATATTTTTTTGCTAAAATATTTTTTTGGGTCCATTATAAATACCCAAAATATAGTAGAGAGGGCATAAATAGGTGTGAGGTATAGGTATTGTATTTTGTGTGCGGGAACCCATTTTTGAGATTCACACTGGCGTATGATTGGACTTTTAGCAATATCATCATCTACGCCATCTACATTAGTATATGTGTGGTGTATAATATTGTGCTTTTGTTTCCAAAAATAAGAACTTGCACCTAACATATTTATAGAAAGACCAACAAAGTCATTGAGTTTTGTATTTGTACTGTAACTACCATGATTGGCATCGTGCATTACCGCAAACCCAATACATGCCATGGTATAACCAAGGGTAGCTGTTAATAGTAAAGCTGGCAAAGCTGTCATTTGCACCATAAGCAATACCAAATAAATAGCAATTGCTCCCCCCACTAAAATAAATGTTTTAGAAAACAATCTCCAATCTCCAGTCCTTTTTATATTGTTGTCATTAAAATAGGCATCTACGCTCGTTTTTAGACTTTGAAAAAAAGCATTATCCTTGTTGTTAAAAGTTATTTTAGCCATAAAGCTTGTAATTTGTTAACCTATTTTTTAATTTGATTATGTATAAATATTTTGTGTGACAACTGCGGTAAAATATATTATACTGCAAAAGTACGCAAAATAACAACCCTAAGATTTTAATTGAGTTTATAAGGAGCACACATTTCAAATAAGGGTATTACGGTTGTAAATATTTTCTTATTATGCAGGTTTTCAAATAGGTAGGTGCCATGCATATTGCCCATTTCAGTCTTTAAATTACAGCCACTTACATATTGGTAGCTTTTATTTGAATTGATAGTTGGTTGCTCACCAATTACACCTTCCCCTTGCACTTCTCTACTACTTCCATCGCTATCAAAAATATACCAGTGGCGGCTAAGGAGTTTTACAGGGAAACTATTTTTGTTTTCTATTGTAATTCTGTAGGCAAACATATATTCGTTACCAGTAGGGTTACTAAACTCTGCTTGATAAAATGTTTCTACACTTATATTAACACCTTCAGAAATTTTGCTTACCATATTATATTTTCTTAGAATTTTTATAACCATTTTTTAGTAACCATAGCAAAACCTTGTCTCTATTATCGCCTTGTACTAATATTTCGCCATCCTTTACCGAACCACCTGTACCACAACTTGACTTTAATTTTTTTCCAATATCTTCTTTATCATCAGCAGTACCAATAAAATTTTCAATTAAAGTTACCATTTTTCCACCTCTATGTTTCTTATCTAGTCGTATTTTTAATTTTTGCTCCTCTGGTAAAAGTGTTTCTTGCTCTCCTGCATTGTCATCTTCTAGTTTAAAATTTGGATCTGTAGAATAAACGAAGGAACTATTTGATTTGTTATTTTTTGACATGAGAATTTAGTTGCGGGTTAATTTAATTGCGGGTTACGGGTTGTTTAGTTACGAGTTTGTAGCCCATAATTTAAAAATATTTAATGAAAAACTTAGTTTTTGAATCGAAAGAACCCGTAACCTTCCAACTCGCAACTCGTAACTTTTCCAAAGCCACAATTTAATAATAGTTAACAAAAAAAGAATAGTTTTTTGAATTAAAATAACCCGTAACTCTCCAATCCGCAACTCGTAACCATTTTTATAAAACCACTGCCTTAAGACTCAAATCCATACTTACAGCTTGATGTATTACAGCTCCGCTGCTGATATAATCTACACCTGTGGCAGCATAGCTTTCTAAGTTGTCGTAATTAATGCCGCCGCTTGCCTCAGTTTCATATTTACCATCAATCAGCTTTAAGGCTTCTACAATTTTTTCTGGTGCAAAATTATCCAACATTATTCTGTTTACTTTTCCCACTTGCAAAACTTTTTGTACATCTTCAATGCTTCTTGTTTCTACCTCTATTTTTAAAGCATAATTATGTTGTTGTACATATTCGTATGCTTTGTTTATAGCTTTTTCAATACCGCCACAATAGTCTATATGGTTATCCTTTAACATAATCATATCGTATAAACCAAACCGATGGTTTACTCCGCCTCCAATTTTAACAGCTTCTTTTTCTAGTAAGCGAAAGTTGGGGGTTGTTTTTCGGGTGTCCAAGAGTTTTGTTTTATACCCTTTTAGCTTTTGCACATATTTATTAGTAAGGGTTGCAATGCCACTCATACGCTGCATACTATTCAAAACTAGCCTTTCGCATTTTAATATCGTGTGCACTTTTGCTTTTACCTCAAAAGCTATTTCACCATACTTCATTATTTCACCATCTTTTTTAAAAGCAGTAAATACAATATCTGGTTGCATACATTTAAAAATGGTTTCCGCCACGTGCATACCAGCAAGTATGCCATCTTGTTTTATTTTAAGAACGGCTATCCCTTCTTCATTTTCTGGAATACTGGAAAGTGTAGAGTGGTCTCCATTTCCAATATCTTCTATTAGTGCATTTTTAATAAGTTCTTGCAGTGCGCTATCATAATTCATAGATGTAAAGTTAGTAAAGAGTTATGAGCACAATGTAAATATGCCAAAAGAGATTTTGTATATCTGATAAACGCTTGAACTATGGAATGGTTTGGATGTATAAATGAAAAGAATCATTTACACTTGTAAAAATATTCCGACCATAAGTAGGCACAAAAAAACTCCCACAAAGGGAGTTAATACTTTAAATTAGCGTTATTAATTTTCAAATTTAATTTCTTGCAACATACGTTTTTCGCCTTTTTGCTTAAGGTTTACTGTAGTCCTGTATGTGCCATGGTTTGTAACCAATGTTCCAATACAAAATTGAGAACCACCGCTTTCACCTTGGTGTACAATGCTAAAAGACTTTACCAAATTGCTTGTAAAAAAATCTCTTAAAACTGCCTCTGCCTGGCTTTTACTATAGTTGTTACTTTTACCCGATAAAGAAATTTCAACGGTATTGTCAAAAAACTTAGATACAGAGTTTGCATTACCAGCTTTTATAGCGTTGATAACATCATTTAAATCCTGCGTTTTAGTAAAAGAACTAAAAAACATTACAGCACATAACAAAATAGAAATTTTTTTCATTTTTAGTTTTTATTATTATTTATTGTAATTCGTCCAAAAGCATGCCAAGATATAAAGTTTACCTATCAAAATATGCACACTTAATAAAGACGAATAAAATATAAAAAAGTATAACGAACTAATATATATTTTATTACCCAACCCAAAGATTAACTGCAATGAAGTAAATTTGCTACATGCAAAATAAAAAAGCGATACTTATAATAATGGATGGGTGGGGTTTAGGTAAAGTAAAAAGCAGTGATGCAATTCAAAACGCTCAAGTTCCGTTTGTAAGTTCTTTATATAAAAAATACGCTAACAGCACTTTAGTTACCTGTGGCGAAGCTGTTGGATTGCCCGAAGGGCAAATGGGAAACAGTGAAGTAGGCCACCTAAACCTCGGTGCTGGTAGAATTGTTTACCAAGATTTACAGAGGATAAATGTGGCCATAAGAGATAACAGTTTTAACACAAATAAAGCTTTGTTAAATAGTATTAACTACGCCAAAGAAAATAATAAAATGTTGCATTTGCTCGGTTTAGTTAGCGATGGAGGAGTGCATTCTCATATAAATCACATAAAATCGCTTACAAGTTTGTGTGCACAAATGAATTTTCACAATGTACTCGTACATGCATTTACTGACGGAAGAGATACTGACCCTAAAAGTGGGTATGAATTTATAAAAGAATTGCAGGAACATTTAAACAATTCTACAGGTAAAATTGCAAGTATAGTTGGGCGCTATTATGCTATGGATAGAGATAAGCGTTGGGAAAGGGTAAAAATAGCTTACGATTGTTTAGTAAATGGTATAGGAGAAAAAACGAATGATATTTTAGCTTCTATAAAAGCTTCGTACAATAAAAATGTAACCGACGAATTTATTTTACCATTAATAAATAGTGAGGTAGAAAATGTAACTATAAAAGAAGGAGATGCAGTATTGTGTTTTAATTTTAGAACAGATAGGTGTAGAGAAATTACAGAAGTGCTTACACAAAATGATATGCCAACACATGGTATGAAAATATTAAATCTGCACTATACAACTATTACAAACTATGACAATACTTACAAAAATGTATTTGTAATGTATGATAAAGATAATTTGGAAAATACTTTAGGAGAAGTAATTGCTAATGCTGGAAAATCTCAATTGCGTATAGCTGAGACTGAAAAATACCCGCATGTAAGTTTCTTTTTTAGCGGTGGGAGAGAAGTGCCATTTGCAAGAGAAGAAAGAATAATGGTAGCATCACCTAAAGTAGCTACCTATGATTTGCAACCCGAAATGAGTGCATACGAAGTGGCAGATAAAACCATACAAGCAATTGATGAGCAAGAGCCAGATTTTATTTGTTTAAATTTTGCTAATGCAGATATGGTAGGGCATACAGGTGTGTGGGATGCGGTAATAAAAGCTGTTGAAACTGTAGACACCTGTGTAGAAAAAGTAGTAACAAAAGCACTTGAAAAAGACTATGCAATTTTCTTAGTAGCAGACCATGGCAATGCCGATTACGAAATAAATGAAGACGGTACACCAAACACCGCACACACAGTAAACCCAGTACCATTTTTTGTAATTGACAATAATTGGAAAGGCGTAGTAAAGAATGGTAAACTTGGAGATATTGCACCCACTATTTTAAAAATGATGGGGTTGGAAATACCAAGTCTAATGACAGGGGAAGTATTGATATAATTTTTTTGAAATTTATAGTAGAAGGGTAGGGTATCATACTTTGCCCTTTTACCGTTTGTGAATATTTCTTTACCATTCATACTAATCCATCTTTAACAATTTTTAACAACAACATATCTTTGACATATCAAACTAAAACGAGCAACCGCTCCAATAACATGAACGCTTTTATAGCCGCCAAACTGTTTACTTTTCGCCAAAGAGTGAAGCCACCTTCCTACTAATTGTACAGGTAAAGTGCATTTGTGTGCTTTATCGTTAATCACTTTTTTAAACTTTTGTTTACGGGCTAAAGAGCCTTGATTGGGCTTCATTGGCGACGCTCCGTTCAACTGTATATCTTTATTCATCTTTTATTATGCAATAGGTCGAAGCGAAGATTATAGAAAATAATTTCTAATTAACAAAAACTAAAACTGTGAATCTGTGGCTACTCATTTTGCGAAGCAAAATATATAAAAATAGAGATAAAATTTTGTTAGTTTTACAAATAAAAAAGAGTCAATGAAAAAATACATTACAACTTCTCTCCTGCTTGCTGCTACGATATTTATAACATCTTGCAAAGAAGATGAAGAAAAAGATTTGGTAAACGAAGTAAATAAAAACGGCAGTATAGAAACCTCCGTAAGTGTAAATCATTTGGATAGCACACACGATTTGTTGGTAACAAAACACATCGTTTGGACAAATGGCAGCACATCAAAAACAATTGTAAACAACGACACCATACCTGCACTTGGCTCTACAATGGTAGAAGCAGAAGATGAAAAAGGCGAAGCTAAAAATGCAATGGCGAAGAAGGGGTATGGAATATTTATAACAGTTAAATAGTTGAAGGTTGAAAGTTGAAGGTTCAAGGTTTTTCAAATTCGAAATACCTAGCGAAATAGCAATCAACTAATCAACTAGTAAACCAATCAACTAAAAGAAAATGAAAAAATCTAAAACAATACAACTCGTTCTCATAACTGCAGCACTTGCTAGTTGTGCAGATAAAAAGAAAGACAACGAATGGAGTAGCGGTGATAGCAAGACTTATGTACGTGCAGATAGCACAGCACCATACACACGCACGCATTACGGCGCAGGTGCTGGAGCATTATTGTGGTTCTATGCATTTAGACCTTACGGTAGTTTTAGAAATGGAGCGTATAATAATGGAGGCTACTATTCCAACGCAATACCAAGAAGCTCCAATGTAGGTAGCAATGCGTTTAAAAATAATATCACAAGAAATGGCTTTGGAAGAAATGGAGCAAGAGCAAGCAGCTAAAAAGGAAGTTGAAAATTGTTGAAAATTGTTTAAAGGGTTGAAGGAATTTTAAATACAAATGTTCAATAATCAATTTTCAATGCTCAATTTTCAAATAAGATGCGAGCACTTCAATTTAAGCAGGCTCTTTCAACAATTTAACAATAAAACAATTCAACAATTTTCCGATGGACCGCATAAAAATATCCCGACGCAATAAATGGCAAGCCGCTGTAGAGCAGTTGGGCTTTGGTTTTCATACTACCGATGTGCCATATTGGGATGAAAGTGCATACTACAGTTTTACATTAGCCGAAATAGAAAAAATAGAAAAAGCTACCAATGAACTTTGGCAAATGTGCTTGAAAGCTGTGCAACATATCATAGATAATAATTTATATGAGAAATTTAAAATTCCCCAAAATTACATTCCCTACATAGAAAAAACATGGAACGAAGAAGTGCCAAGTATTTATGGTCGCTTTGATTTTTGTGTAAAAAATGGCGCAATAAAAATGCTTGAATTTAATGCAGATACACCTACAAGTTTATACGAAGCAGGTATTGTACAATGGTTTTGGTTACAAGATTTTGATAAAAACAAAGACCAATTTAATAGCATACACGAAAAACTTATTGCATATTGGAAATATTTAAAAAACTATTTACATGAAGGAAAATTACATTTTACTTGCTTAAAAGAAACATTGGAAGACCTCACCAATACGGAGTACATGAGGGATTGCGCTATACAAGCTGGCTTAGATACTAAACTCGTTTTTATAGATGATATAGGGTGGGATGCAGATGCAAATAGTTTTTTAGATGTAGAAAATGAACCCATAAAAAACATTTTTAAACTATACCCTTGGGAGTGGATGGCAGGTGAATCATTTGGAAACAATATTATAAATGATACCGCTAATACTTTTTGGATAGAGCCATCATGGAAAATGATTTTAAGCAATAAAGCAATTTTACCAATATTGTGGGAACTATTTCCAAACAATGAGTATTTGTTACCGGCTTTTTTTACTGATAATGGCATGCAAGATTATGTGAAGAAACCAATCTTCAGCAGAGAAGGAGCAAACATAGAAATGGTAAAACATTATGGTATCATAGAAAAGACAGGTGGCGAATACGGCGAAGAAGGATTCATTTACCAGCAACTATTTTCATTACCAGACTTTGATGGTAACTACCCTGTAATAGGAAGTTGGGTTATAGGCCAGGAAGCTGCTGGTATAGGTATTAGAGAAGCAAATACTTTAATTACAAATAATTTGAGCAGGTTCATTCCACATATTATAGATTAGATATGCGATAAAATAAAAATAAGTATTAGGAAATAGAAAAAGTAGTGTTGTAGATGCAACTTAAATTTGTTTTTTATCGTTTATAGTAATTGAGTGATTTTTAACATAAATAAATTACCATCTTGCCTCTAAATATTATACTTACAGGCGCAAACGGCTATATAGGCCAACGACTCATTCCAGTTTTATTGGAAGCTGGGCATACACTGTTTTGTTGTGTAAGAGATAAAGAGCGTTTTGAAGATGAACATCAATACCCCAATTTACAAACTATAGAAATAGATTTTTTAGTAGAAAACAAGGCGAGTATTTTTCCTATAGAAATAGATGCGGCTTATTTTTTAATACACTCTATGAGTAGCAGCGGCGATTTTGAAGCAAAAGAATTGGCTACTGCAAAAAACTTTTTACAGCAAATAGAACAAACCAATTGTAAGCAAATAGTTTACTTGAGTGGTATTGTAAATGAAGCGCATTTATCTAAACATTTACACTCTCGATTGGCGGTAGAAAATACATTAAACCAAAGTAGCATTCCGCTTACTGTTTTACGAGCAGGTATTATTGTAGGCAGCGGCAGTGCATCTTTTGAAATAATAAGAGACTTGGTAGAAAAACTACCGATAATGATTACGCCAAAATGGTTGAACACAAAGTGCCAACCCATTGCAGTAAGAAATGTAATACAATTTTTAAGTGGCGTATTGCTAAAAGAAAATACATACAAAAAACATTTTGATATTAGTAGCAACGAAACATTGAGCTATAGAGAAATGTTGTTGCAATTTGCTGCGGTAAGGAAATTAAAAAGATTAATTATTACCGTGCCTGTAATGACACCAAGGGTTTCATCGTATTGGTTGTATTTTGTAACATCTACTTCGTACCCACTTGCCGTGAACTTGGTAAACAGTATGAAGGTAAATGTGATTGCAGAACCAAACACACTTGCACAAGATTTAGGAATTGAATTGCTGTCTTATAAAAGTGCCGTACAATTGGCTTTTGAAAAAATAGAACAGAACCATGTGCTCAGTAGTTGGAAAGATTCTTTTAGCTCTAGCAATGCCAACCAAGATTGGATGGACAAATTAGAAATACCACACTATGGTTGTTTTAAAGATTTAAAATGGAAAGAAATAAAAAATAATAACAGCGAAAAAGTATTGGAAAACATTTGGAGCATTGGTGGCGAAAAAGGTTGGTACTATGCAAATTTTTTATGGCGCATAAGAGGCTTTATGGACAAGATAGTTGGTGGTGTAGGCTTGCGCAGAGGGCGCACCAATGCAAACGAAATATTTAGAGGTGATGCATTGGATTTTTGGCGTGTACTTATTGCTGATAAAAAAAACAAACGGCTTTTACTATACGCAGAAATGAAAATACCAGGCGAAGCTTGGTTGGAATTTAGGATCATGCAGCGCTCCAATAAAATACAATTAAGACAAACAGCCACCTTTCGGCCAAAAGGATTGTGGGGCAGATTATATTGGTACAGCGTATTACCATTTCATGGTTTTCTTTTTAAAGGCATGATACGTAATTTGGTAAAAACAAAAAACTGATAAATCATTTCCATCAAATTTATTTAGCAAAAAAATATTATCTATCTTTAAATAATGAGTATAGGTTATTTATTTGCTTTTGGTGCATGTATTGGTTGGAGTATAGCAGGTTTTATTATTACCAATGCTACAAAACATTTGCCTGTTCCCGTTATTAATTTGTTACGTTTAGCTTTAGGTGTTAGCTTTATAACAATACTAACGCTGGTATTCAATTTTCAAGATTTCACACATTTGTTTTCTTCAAATCTTTTACAAGCTTGGCTATGGCTTGGTTTGTCAGGTATTGTGTCTTTAGTAGTGGGCGACCATTTAAGTTTTAAAAGCTATGCTATTTTAAAACCGCAAAAAGCAAGTGTTGTTACAACATTATCTCCTACAACAGCTTTAATATTTGGTATTTTATTACTCAACGAAAAGATAAATATGGTTGGTATTGTAGGAATTATCATTACAATTGCAGGTGTAATAAGCATTAGCCTTAGTAGAAGTAAAAGAGATGCAATACAAACAAATACAACAGGCAACACAAACAAAGCTATTTTTTTTGGCATAGCCGCAGCAGCTTGCCACGGCTTAGGTTTAGCCCTTTCTAAAAAAGGATTAATGCTGCAAAAAGAAGCTGGGGATATTATTAGTCCTATCAATGCGACTTTTATTCGTTTGATAGTTGGATTTTTATTTTTGTTTATGCTTACTTTTTTTAGTGGTAAAATAAAAATGTATTACCAACAAATTGTAGCTAACAAAAATGCAAGCAAACAAACTTTATTAGGCTCTATTTTTAACCCAACATTGGCAGTAACATTATCAATGTTTAGTATATTGTATATGGATGTAGCTGTGGCGCAAACAATATTTTCACTAGTGCCGTTTTTTACATTGCTTATTGCTTTCTTTGTATTAAAAGAAAAAGTAACGGTGCAGTCTATAATAGGTGTGCTTGTTGCAATAGCAGGTGTGGGTATTTTAATATGGAGGATTAGGATTGGGGAGTTGGTGGGATTGTGATTTGAAAAGATGTCAGTCTGAGGCACTGATAAGATAAATTTTAAGCTCTTTCCAAATGACAAAAGTTCGATTCAGTTGTAGGGTCAGTCTGAGCTTGTCGAAGACGGGTTTTTATTAAAGGAGGTTTCTTTTTGAAGCACACTAGATTTTACATCAGTCTTTGGCAGAGACACTAAAATAATATAGCGGTTTTATTGAGTATTTAAAAAATGAGAAATGACAAGAGAAGAAAAATTTATGCAAGAAGCCATTCAATTATCTATTGATGGCGTAGCAAATAATGATGGAGGGCCATTTGGTTGTGTAATTGTAAAAGGTGATGAAATAATTGCTCGTGGTAATAATAAAGTAACAAGTACAAACGACCCTACTGCACATGCAGAGGTAGTAGCCATACGTGAGGCTTGTAAAAATTTAAATACATTTCAATTAACGGATTGTGAAATATACACAAGCTGCGAGCCTTGCCCCATGTGCTTAGGCGCAATTTATTGGGTACGCCCTGCAAAAATATATTATGCCAATAACAGACAAGATGCTGCAAACATTGGCTTTGACGATAGCTTTATTTACAATGAATTGACAGCGGAAATTGGTGACCGCAAAATACCAATGATACCAATTGGGAGAGAAAAAGCAATAGTTTCTTTTGAAGCATGGCAGCAGAAGGAGGATAAGGTTAAATATTGATTTTGTTTTTCACCGCAATTATTTCCGCAGCAATACTAACCGCTATCTCTTGTGGTGTTTGGCTATGAATAGCAACACCGGCAGGTTGTAACAATGCAGTTAATTTATTTTCGTCTATTCCTTTTGCTAGGTATTCTTTGTACATGGTTTGTAATTTGGATGCACTGCCAAGCGTTTTAAAATAAGCAAAATCTTTTTGCATTAATGCATCAAAGGCAACAGCATCGGTTCTATAACCCAATGTCATAATAATTACAAAAGTATTGGGTGTTTCATTTAACACATTTGTTAGCTCACTATAATCTTTTACAATAATTTTTTGTGTAGCAAACTGATTTTTATTAATTGTAGATAAATTTTCTCTTGTATCATACACGGCAATATCAAAATCCATTTCACTCATCAGTTTGCATAATGCTAAGGAACAATGTCCGCCACCAATAATATGTAGATGATTTTTTAATTGCAAGTTTTCTTTGTACAACCAATCTGTTTCTCCGTTAAAATAAAAAGTGTAATTTTTATCTAGTCTTTCTGTAGCAGCGATAATACCATTAACCGAAAGGCTTAAGGATAATGCATTCCCATTAATTATTTTTTCAATTGCAGGAGCATCTTCTTTTTTAATGCTAAACAAAAAAATACTTTGTTCACCGCTACATATCATTCCGCTTTGGTTGTTGGCAGCATCTTTGTGGTGCAGTTGTTTTTTAATACAATTAATTGCTTTGCCTTCTTTTAAATGTTCTCTTACAAGCTCCACCAATTTATGTTCCATAATGCCACCGCCTATGGAACCTTCCATAGCACCAGCATTATTTACTGCCATAAAAAAACCTTGTCGCCCAGGACTGCTGCCTTTACTTTCCAATACATACAATAAGGCAACAGCAATATTATTTGTAATGCTATCTAAAATAAATTGCCATGTATTTTTTTGTTGTGGAGTCATTTCCTAAAAAATTAATTGCTTTTTTGATGCAAATTCATCAATACTTTTTCAGGTGTCATTGGTGCATCATAAGCAATATTTGCCGTAGGGTTAAATGCCAACACTGCATTGCGCAAAGCAAAATAAGCACCAATGCCATACATCAATGGAGGTTCACCCACAGCTTTACTTTTTAGCAATGCTAAATTGTCTTTTTCGGTTTCTAAAAAATGTATATCCATATTTTTAGGAGCGCTATACATATCGGGTACTTTGTATGTACTCAGTGCATTCGATTTTAATTTTCCATTTTCATCATACACAATTTCTTCCATCGTCATCCACCCTATGCCTTGTACAATGCCACCTTCGCATTGTCCCATATCTATCTTGTGGTTCATCGTTTTGCCACAATCGTGTACTACTTTCACTTCATCTATTTCATAAATTCCTCTTTGACAATCTACCGTTGTTGTAATAATACTTGTACCAAAAACATGATATGCAAATGGATGTCCTTTTTCTATTGTATTGTCAAAATGAATATCAGGTGGAGTATAATGTGCATGTTCGCTTAAGCTAATTCGCTTTTCATAGGTTGCAAAAATTAGTTTTGCCCAAGTTAATTCTGTTACCACATTATTTACATATACCACTTCATTGGCAATTGTAATTTGCTCAATAGTTACATTTAAAATTGTTGCAGCCATTGCTGTAAGCCTTTCCAATAAAGCATTACAAGCTATTTCGGTTGCTTTACCATTTAAGTCTGCAGTGGCACTTGCAGCAGTAGGTGATGTATTGGCTATGCGATAGGTATTGGTGCTGTGTACTTTTATTTTATTGATATCTATATTAAAAATTTGTTGGGCTGCTTGTGCAATTTTTGTATTTACACCCTGCCCCATTTCCACAGCTCCTGTACTTATGCTTATGCTACCGTCTGTATATATATGTACCAATGCACGAGCTTGGTTTAGCATTGTTTTGGTAAATGATATTCCAAAACATATGGGCATAATGGCAATTCCTTTTTTATAATTTTTATTATTCGCATTAAATGTATTTACATCTGAATACATTTTTTCAATTCCAAATGTTACATTAGCAGCATTCCAACATTCGTTTGCTTCGCTCACAGCTTTTTGTCCATAAGGAAAAACATCATTGGTTTGCAATAAGTTTTTTTGCTGAATTTTGTACGCAGGAATTTTTAAAGCTTCTGCCACTTTTGTAATGGCAGCTTCTATTACAAACATACCTTGCGGCCCACCAAAACCTCTGAAAGCAGTATTGGGCGGCAAGTTTGTTCTACAACTATATGCAATGGCTTTTACATTGGGCACATAATAAGTATTGGTACAATGAAACAAGGTACGCTCCAATATTGCAGGCGATAAATCTGCCGCTGCCCCTGCGTTTTGATAAAACGAAACTTCGTATCCCAATATTTTTAAATTAGCATCTAAGCCAATTTTATAAAACGAAGTATATGGATGGCGCTTGCCAGTCATACGCATATCGTCCATACGATTCAGTGAAAACTTTACAGGTTTTTGCACAATGTATGTAGCCAACGCACACATTACAGCCCATGTAGTAGCTTGGTCTTCTTTGCCGCCAAAGCCGCCACCCAAGCGTACAGTATCTACTTCAACTTTATGCATGGGCACATTTAAAACTTTTGCTACGGTGCGCTGCACAGCCGTTGGCCCTTGCGTACTCGAGTGTATGAGCAATTGCCCGTTTTCATTTGGTATGGCATAAGCACCTTGCGTTTCTATATACAAATGCTCTTGACCATTGGTATTTGTTTTGCCTTCGTAAATATGTGTACACTTTTCCCAAATGGTATTTATTTCTCCCATTTGAAAAATACGTGGCGGCACAATCAACTCTCCTTTTTCTTTTGCTATTACAGGGTCGGTAATGATGGGCAATACTTCAAATTGTACTTTTATTAATTTAATAGCAGCTTGTGCAATAGCATCCGTTTCTGCAATTATCAATGCAATGGGCATTCCACAAAAATGTACATGGTCGCTTGCTAGCAATTCTTCATCAGAAATAATGCCGCCTATTTGATTTTGCCCAGGAATATCTTTTGCAAAAATAATTTTTACAACGCGTTTCAATTTTTTTGCTGCGCTTGCATCTATGCTCAATATTTTTCCGTGTGCAATGGGCGAATCATACACAGCGGCATACAAAGTGCCTTGCATGATAGCAATATCATCTAAGTAAATAGATTTGCCCGTTACGTGCTGATGAATATCCGTATTGCCGTTGTATGTATGTTTTGCTAGTGTGCTACTCATGTTTATTTATTTTGCAAATCGAAATGCAGTTGTATTAATTGCTGCAACAATAAAGATTTGTATGCCGCTGTTCCTCTAGCATCGCTAATGGGCGAAATATCTGTTGGAACTAATTGCAATGCTGCTTGTATATTTTCCTCAGTTATTTTTTTACCTGTTAAAAATGTATTGGTTTTTGTCAATAGCATTGGCACAGGCCCCACGCCACCAGCTGAAATATGCACATCCATTATTGTATTGTCTTTTACAGACAGATGAATAGCACTATTTACACTTGCAATATCTAAATGTGTGCGCTTACAAACTTTTTCAAAATTGAAAAAGCCAGCAGGTTTTGTAAAAGTAAAATGTGTAAGTTCTTCTTCAAAAAGTTTGTCAATATTTTTATAACCTTTGTAAAAATATTTTAGTGCAACTATTCTTGTGGTATTTGTTTTACTATTTTGAAAATGTAATTGTGTATTTAATGCCAAAAAGAAAATGGTAAAATCACCAATAGGTGATGCATTGATAAAATTACCTGCAAACGTAGCCATATTTCGTATAGGCGTACTCGATACCAATTTTATTATGGAGGCAAGATTTGGGAAAATATTTTTAATGATTGCCGATTCCGCAAGGTTGGTAACAGTTGTAGCAGCACCAATTTCTATTTCGCCATATTTTTCAACAATATAATTTTTATTTTTATGCAAAGAAAAATGCAAATCCGCTTCTAATACTTCGTGGTGTTTTTGTACATACAAATCTGTACCACCACTTACTATAAAATGAAAATCTGTTTTAATAGCTATTTCAGTTTGTAAATCAGTTAGCCTATTTGCAATACTATTAAAATATGTGGGCACAATATTATTCTCTATGGCAAAATCAATATTAGTTTTTGTATTATTTTCTTGCATCAAACCTGCCACATCTTTAGCTGCAAGCTTTATACTTTGGTAACCAGTGCAGCGGCAAATATTGCCATCCATACTAGCAATAGTGGTTTCATTATTTACTACAGGTTTATTGATGCAGCATCCAGTAAGGCTCATTATAAAACCAGGCGTACAAAAACCACATTGCGATGCATTGTTTTCTGCAAATGCAGCCTGCACAGGAGTTAGCGTTTTATCATTTATGCCTTCAATGGTTACAATATGTTTGCCTGCTGCATTACCAATAGCCATTAAGCAACTCGTAGCAGACTGATACTGCACTGCTCCGTTTTCTAATGTGCCCACCAAAATTGTACAAGCACCACAATCACCTTCTCTACATCCAATTTTTGTGCCTTTTAAATTTTTTTCGTAGCGAATAAAATCCAACAAAGTTGTACCATTGGGTAGGTTTGTTTCAATATCGGTATTGTTTAAAATAAACTTCGTCAAACTATTTGTAATTTTATGTTTTTAAAGATACAGAATAGTTTATAAACCCAAATAATATTGCAACAAATACAAGAACAAAAAATATATTACCGCCTCGTAGCCATATGGGTATTTTGCGAAGCATTTTTGGGCGGTATTATTCATGGATTAAAAATTCCCATATCGGGTATAGTGGTGGGCAGTTGTGCGGTATTTTGTATATGCATGTTAGCGTATTATGTACCACAAAAAGCCAATATTATAAAAGCAACAATTATTGTAGCCATTTTTAAAATGATGTTATCGCCCTACAGTCCGCCTACGGCTTATGTAGCCGTTTTTTTTCAAGGCATTTTGGGGCAGCTTTTAATTCGTAAAAATAAATTTGCAATTACTTGCTTGCTTTTTGCCATTATTTGTTTACTAGAATCTGCTTTGCAACGCATATTAATAATGACTGTTATTTACGGCAATGATTTTTGGGTAGTGCTTAATAATTTTTTCAATAAATTATTTCAAAATAGTATTCATGCAAACTATTTAAAATTGGTTGCTGTTATTTACACGTGCATACATCTTTTAGTAGGATTTTTGATAGGCGTACAAATTGGCAAAATGCCCAATAAGATTACTACTTGGCAACACAATGATATATTACTTGCCAATACTGCCATGCCTGCCGTTACAGAAAAAAAGAAAAACAACCATTACCCCATTTTACTTTTTGTGATTTGGTTATTTTTTATATTGCTACTTTTATTAAAATACATAAACCCATCTATTGTTTTTGTAGAAGAAAGCGTTGTGTTAAAAATATTAATACGAAGTGTAATCATTGTTATTAGTTGGAAATTATTCCTTTCTCCTTTTTTACAAAAAAAATTACAACAATGGTTATTGTATAAAAAAAATATGTGGAGTAAAGATGTAGAAGCCATTGTAGAATTATTGCCTTGGGCAAAAACAAATATTATATACAGTTGGAAGGCGGTAAAAAACATTTTTTTCTTTTCAAAAATTACTTATTTTTTTAAACAACTCATGGCAAATGTTATTTACTCCAAATAAAATTTATATACTCGTATGTGAAAAACACAGCGGCAAAACCAACGCTTTAATGCAATGGATAAAAGATAAAAAAAACATTTCAGGCATTTTATCGCCAGTCGTACATAATGAAAGAATGTTTTACAATATTGCCAATAGCGAATATTTTACCATGCTTGCTACAGCAAATGAAGAAACGTTATTGGTAGGTAAATATGCTTTTAGCAAAACTGCTTTTGATAAAGCCAATACTATTTTACTAGATACAAAAAATAAATTTATTGTTATAGATGAAATTGGCCCGCTAGAGCTTACAGGGAAAGGCTTTGCAGATACACTTAAAAATATTTTGCTACAAAAAAACTATACAAATTTATTATTGGTAGTGAGAAAAGAATTGGTAGATGATTTAGTAAACTTTTTTTTGATTGATAAAGAAAATATCCAATTTATAAATATTGAAGATATCGTAAACAATAAAATTGAAGTTTAATTTTTTTTATAAATTTTCTAAAACCGATTTCATTTTTTAAAATTCCAATAAGCTTATACAATTACAATAAAACTTCCCAATTTTAAAGAAAAAACATTTTACCATAACCTCATTTTTTCACCTCAATAAACCTTCACCCCTGTAAAATAAGTACCATTACCATTTGCACTAATACCTACAGCAGTAGCATTGGTATGGTAAGCCACTACTTTTACTATATCGCCTGCATTAAGTTTAAAGGAAGCGGTAAAGGGCAATGTATGCGACGAAGTATTGGTAGATACAATGGAATGAAAACGCCTTGTAACTCCATTTACATAAAAATAAATATTTTCAAAACCTGCTATACCAGCATTCCAATATACAGATGCTTCAAACCTATACATACCTGCGGTGGGTACTGTAAACTCTCCTGTAACAGGGTCGTAATTATCGCCACCATCATCTGCACCTTGTGTGTTAAACAATACATCAGTAAAGGTAGATGGTGGTACACTTAAAGTAGTAGTACGGTTAGCTGCAAAACCAATAGGAATAGACGACCAAACACTTGTGCCATTATCTATTTTTAAGTTACCATTTATATCTACATTTCCGCTTTTATATACAACCATGGCGTTGCTTCTTGTTGTGTTACCATCACCATTACCTACAATAAATAATGGGGTAGTAGGAGTTGCAGAAGTTTGATTTGTAGCTAACAAACTATCGTTATAGGTGCCAATAACTGTGCTTGCATAGCCTTTAGCAATTGTATTTCGCCCCATTGTTGTGGAATTAATAGAATTAGCATTTGTGCTTGAACCTGTAGCAAATGATGAAATCCCTTTAGCAATAGTTTCATATCCAATCGAAGTAGAATAATCACCTAATGCAGCAGTACCTTCTCCTGTGGCAGTTGACACAAAACCGACTGCATCTGACCTTCTACCCATTGCAGTTGAATTATCTCCTTGTGCAATATTATTTTGTCCCATTGCAATTGAGTTACCTCCCGATGCGACTGTATAACTTCCCATCGCAGTTGAATAAACTCCAGTGGAAGTTGTATTTTTTCCCATTGCAGTTGAAACAGTTCCTGTAGCATTTGTATTATTTCCCATTGCAGTTGAAGTAGTTCCTGTAGCATTAGTATTATTTCCAATTGCAAATGAATATGCACCAAGTGCATTGTTAACAAAACCCAATGCTACCGAATATTTTCCTTTTGCTTTAGAGTACATCCCATAATTAAGGGATGCAAGGCCTACAGAATCGGTATGCCAATTATTTGCTCTTTGTAATCCACCCATGGCTGCACTTTTTCTGTTATCAATAAACCAGCCATACAATGGAGCTGTAGCGATTAACTGATTTACTTTCTTTACTTTACCCCATCTTATTTTATATCCCGATAGGTTATTAATAGAATTACTTTTAAAGACTATAAGCGCACTGTTTTGAAGAGAAAAATTACCTACCTGAGTTCCACTTAATCTTGCAATTGTATCATAGTTGCTACCATATTCATAAAATGAAATTATATATAAACTATCGTAAAATGTTTCCAAATTCATTTCTTCCAAATTAAGATTTATACTTACAGTAGAATCATCAAACACTATAGCATGTTCTGAATTGCTATTTGCAAAATAATTACCTGTAGGTCCTCCACTATCATAAATAAAACCTGCATTGCCTGTCACTACATTTAAACCTATATTTGACATATTTACAGAAGCACTTGCACTACTAATGTAATCCACCACCGCACTATCATAATTTTTCTCATAAAACGACCTCCACTTTCCGCCATCAAAATACACATGTTCGCTTTGTGTAGTATCATATACCATTAATCCTTTGCGTGGGTTGGCTATAGCATTGCGTTGGGTACTACTCATACGTGGAGGTAAAAAACCTTTATTGTTGCTGCTCACATCTAAAGCTGCACTTGGGTTTGGGGTGGTGGTGCCAATGCCTACGCTCTGTGCTTGGCAGTAGTAGCTCATGCATAAAAATAATAATGCTAATAATTTTTTCATACTTACTTTTTATTATTTTAAAAAAGTGTAATAGCTATAAAACTATTGTATGCAAATATGAAAATTGTGTGGGTATTAAACTATACCGCAATTGGGGGTATTTTAAAAGAAGGGTTGAAAGGTTGAAGAGTTGAAGGGTTGAAGGGTTGAGGAGTTTAGAGGTTTAGAGGTTTAGAGGTTTAGTTGCTTTATTGAATTGGTTTTATGAAATAAACCTACACAATCCTTTCCTTTATACTTTTTGCAACGGCTTCCGTAGCACTAGCTACATGCAGTTTGTTGTAAATACTTTTTACATAGGTACGCACCGTTTCATAACTCAAAAATATTTTTTCTGCCACTTTTGGCATGGGCATACCATCCACCATAAGGGTGAGTATTTCTTTTTCTCTATCTGTAAGATGATAGTTAGTAGGCGTAATAGTAGGTGGGGCTATTTTTTTAAACAAGGTAAACATTTTAGCAGCTATCGTTGGGCTCATGGCACTTCCGCCATTGTTTACATCGTTTATGGCTTCTAGCATTTTTACAGGAGATGTGTTTTTGGTGATGTACCCATTAGCACCTGCACACAATGCATCAAATATTTTATCATCTTCTTCAAAAACGGTTTGTATCAAAATTTTTATTTGAGGGTACAGTTGTTTTATAGTTTGCGTAGCTTGTATGCCGTTTATACCATACATTTCTATATCCATAAGTACAACATCGGGCATGCTTCTTTCTATATTGTGTTGTAAGTTATCGCAGTTGCTATACGAGCCTACACAAGTGTAGCCGTCTATACCATTTAATGTGGCTTTATATGCATCTAGCATAATGGGGTTATCTTCAAATATGGTTACTTTCACGTCGGTTGGCATAATGTTATAATTGTAAATTTACGTTACCCTATGCAATTTCAAATACCCCCAATTAGGTGAAACTAAATGCTAGCTTTATAGCTGTACCTTTTGGCTTGTGCATTTCTATACTAAATGTAGCATTTATATCTTTTGCACGTTCTTTCATATTTCGTAGCCCATTACCGTCGTTGGCATTCATTGGGTCAAAGCCAATACCATCATCTATTATTTGTAAAATTGCATGGTGGTTTTCTTTTGCAAGGGTTACGATTATGTTGCTACAAGCCGCATATTTTATAGCATTATTAATGGCTTCTTTTGCTATAAGGTAAATGTTTTTTCTTACTTGCATATCCACAATTGTTTTCCTTAGTACATCATCTATAGAAAATACAACATCAATATTTTTTACTGCTGCTATTGCTTTTGCACTCAATTGCAGCCTATTCATTATTATTTCAAAACTATCATTTATAGGGTTTATAGACCACACGATATCGCTCATTTTCACAATCATATCTTCGCTATAGTTTTTTATTTTATCTAAATATTCTGTACTATTTGCAGGCCTATCTACTGCCAGTTGGCTAAATACTTTTATACCACTAAGCGTAGCACCTACTTCGTCGTGCAAGTCTTTAGAAATATTTTGTCTTATACCTTGCATTCTATGTTGCAAGTCTTCATTCAGTTTGTACTCTTCTATTAAGTGTTGTTGAGATACTATTATATTTTGCTCAATTAATCTTGTTTTGTAAATAAGACCAGTATTAAGCAGTATCAATTCAAAAAAAACCGCTATTTCCAATGGCAACATAATAGTGGGATTGTTGCCATTTACGGTATTACCAAATAAATTTATCATACTGCCTATTGTTCCACCCACGGCTATAAAAAGTGCTCCTGCTATTAAAAAATTATTCAACACATTTTTTTCTTTAAGTAGCACAACTATTATCCAAATACTAAGTACAAAAAGTATAGGTACTGTAAAATCAAAAACCAAATCTTGTATATTTCTTGGGAGTTTGAAAGCTATTAAAATTAAAAACAAAGCTGTTTCAAAATATAAAAATATTTTCAAAAATTTTATTACTCTAAAAACCTTTCGCTTCATATTTATCTCCAAAAACGTTTGCCCAAATTGTATATAAGTAGCAAAGGCAAGTAAAATTAAAGGAGCAGCTAGTAAGCTTTTTATGGTGGGGCTATTTTTAGTAATTTCTGTAAAACCAAATTGCGCCTCTTGCTGAAAATAAAGAAAAAAACCAATAGCAAAAATGTAAATAATATAATAAATGTACTCCACCCTTTTAAAAATAATATACTGTAAAAAAACAAACATGGCCTGAAAAAAAAAGATAGCCATTAGTATAATATGTAAAACAGTATTTGGTTGCATGTAAGTAAAAATAAATAAAATTATACTGAATTTTGCTCCACACCTAATGGTGCTTCTTTTGCCACAGGTTTATCAAAATAATAAATAACCAACCCAAGTAATAAAATACCAATACCCATAAGGCTTTCCTTTGGCCTATCAATAAAAGTAAAAACCAATACCCCTGCATTAAACAACAGAAATATAATTTGCAACACAGGTTTAAATGGGCTTGTAAATGAAGCCTCATTTTTATTTTTAATAAACAAACTCGTAGCCACCGTAAGCGAAGCCATCAATTGCAATACAAATCCTGCATACAATAAAACTTCTTCAAATTTACCAGTAAGGGTAAGTATTATTGCAATAACAACATTAGCCCAAATAGCAGCTACAGGTATACCGTGTTTATTTGTTTTAGATAATGGTTTCCAAAGTACAAATTCTTTAGCCATGGCATGTGTAACCCTTGGCCCTACCCATAAGTACGAG
The DNA here is from genome assembly GCA_031408295.1 of Ferruginibacter sp. Taxonomy (GTDB): domain Bacteria; phylum Bacteroidota; class Bacteroidia; order Chitinophagales; family Chitinophagaceae; genus Ferruginibacter. The sequence continues at coordinate 1,340 of JANNVW010000093.1, read as the reverse complement.
CTTATGGTTGCTAGCAATTGTATAGCAATAAATATGCTCACCCATTTGCCACCCGTGCTACCAAGCAAATTATTAAATGCAATAAAAGTTACTTCTTCTTTTCCTGCAAGCGATGCAGCTATAGCATTTTTTAATAATGCAATTTGAAACAACACATACACCACGCTTACAAAAACCGCACTTCCTATTAATGCCTTTGGTAAATTTTTACGAGGGTTATCTATTTCATCCACCACATACGCAGCCGCATTCCAGCCCACATAAGCATACGACACATACACCATCGACACTGCAAAGCCAGGACTCATAATGTCTTTTTGCCAAGTATCATCTAACACTATGGCATTAGCAGTATGTGTATTCGTAACAAAAAAACCAAGAAGAATAAGCACCACAATAAATGCAATTTTTATAATCGTAGAAATATTTTGAAACCTGCTACTATGCTTTATCGTAAAACTATGCATGAGCCCAATGAGGAAAATAATACCAATAGCTAACCACAAATTACCATTCAAACCAAAAGGTGTTAAGTATTTTGTAAACGCCATTGCCGCCAAAGCCACCGGCGCAGAAAACCCCACTGTAAGCCCCGCCCATGCAGACAAATACCCAAGCATTGGATGAAATACCCTTGAGAGATAAATATAATCGCCGCCGCTTTCTTTAAAATGTGTACCCAGCTCCGCATACGCAAATGCACCAAACAGCGCCAACAAACCACCCACCACCCACAATAAAATAATAGCCCAAGTGTTTTGTATATCCGCCAATTGAAAACCTACACTTGTAAACACACCCGTACCTATCATATTTGCAATTACAATAGCCGATGCGGTGTAGATGGAAATCTTTTTTTTCAAAATGAATGATTAGCTTTTTTAGAATTGCTATAAAAGTAGTTTAATAAAAATATTTTACAATATTTTTATACGATTTCTCAAAGAGCTAAAATAATCATCAAATATTTTTCTCAGATTTCCTGAAAAAAGTTTTGTTTAAAACAAAGGCACAAATACATAAAGGATAAACTTCGCTTTCATTTGCTACCAAGGTGTTTTTTGCCGAGAAGTCGGTAAGGCGTTTTATTAAAGTAAGGTGGGGTTCGTTTTTGCTTCGCAAAAAAATAACACTAAACCTCTAAACCCTAAACTTCTAAACCAACAACCCGTAACCCGTAACCCAAAAACTCGTAACCCTTAAAACTCCACCCTATAATTAATAAACGGCAACAATCCCAGCTGATTAAACTTCACCACATTCCCTTTATTCGAATCATAAAAAGAACCATACTCGTTCTTTTTGTTTATTACATTTTGAATATCTATACTAATGGTATG
>JANNVW010000092.1:0-54621 GCA_031408295.1 Ferruginibacter sp. | reverse complement strand
ATAAATGAGCTAGCGTTGCAGGGCTAGTAAGATCGTTTATAGCTACTACATCTATTCCTTCCATATTGTGTATTTGACGATACACCAAACGGCCGATACGACCAAAACCATTAATGGCAACTTTTACTGAACTCATTTCTTAAGATTTTAATGATTGCGAATATTTTTAGAAGTGCAAAATTACAATTTGTTGAGCATTTGTTATCCATTTATTTTGGTTTTAACCCGATTGTAAGTTCTGGTTGCCATTTGACAAAAAAGAAACGTATGTTAATATCAAATTTTCATACATTTACGTCTTAATCTTAAAACAAACAGATATGAAACGTTCAGGTTTATTAATCGTGCTAGCAATATTGGTAGTAATCGTATTTATGGGTTGCAATGGCTATAATGGTCTTGTAAGGGAAGATGAAAGTGTAAAGAAGGCTTTTGGTAATGTGCAAACAGAATACCAAAACAGATCAGACCTTGTTGGTAACCTTGTAAACACTGTAAAAGGTGCTGCTAACTTTGAGCAAAATACCTTAACTGCTGTTGTAGAAGCTCGTGCAAAGGCTACAAGTGTAAACATTAATGCAGATAATCTTACACCTGAAAAAATAGCAGAGTACCAAGCTGCACAGGGGCAACTATCTGGTTCGCTTAGTAGATTGCTTGCTACTGTAGAGGCATACCCTACATTAAAAGCTACAGAAGGGTTTATGAAATTGCAAAGCCAACTAGAAGGCATTGAAAACAATATTAAAAATTCTAGAAAAGTATTTAACGAAGCAGTAAATGTGTACAACACAAAAGTGCGTTCTTTTCCTATGAATATTTTGGGTGGCTTGTTTGGCTTTAAAGCAAAAGAAGGATTTAAAGCAGATGCTGGTGCAGAGAAGAAAGTAGATGTGAACTTTGATGACATGAACAAAAAATAATTGTAATCATTTACAACACAGTTGATGAACAATAAAAGATATTCGGGTTTTATTATTGGCGGTATATTGGTGCTATTGGGAATTTTTCTGATGGTTACTTTTAACGGCTTGGTAAAAAAAGAAGAAAAAGTAAAAGTACAATGGAGTGAGGTTCAAAATGCGTACCAACGTAGGTTGGACCTCATACCTAACCTTGTAAATACCGTAGAAGGCAATGCTAATTTTGAAAAAAACGTATTGCAAGAAGTTACTGAAGCAAGAGCTAAAGCTAACTATGTAAATGTATCTGCCAACGATGTATCTGCCAATGGTTACAAAGCGCAAAAAGAAGCGCAAGACCAATTGGCTACTGCAGCAAATCGTTTAATTATAAATGTAGAAAAGTATCCTGATTTGCAAGGCGCAAAGGCTTTTACCACATTACAGACTCAATTAGAGCGCACAGAACTTCGCATAAAAACAGCCAGAAAAGATTTTAACGAATCTATTAAAACATACAATAGTAGTACAAGAAGTTTTCCTACAAGTTTGGTTGCAAAGTTGTTTGGGTTTAAAAACAAAGATGGTTTTCAATCAGATGCTGGTGCAGAAACAGTAACAGAAATAAAATTCAAATGAGCATTTTTCCATTATTTAAAAAGGCAGCATTTTTTACTGACGATGAAAAGCAACGCATCGTAGCAGCCATACGTGCGGCTGAGCAGCAAACGAGTGGAGAAGTGCGTGTGTACATAGAAAGTAAGAATGTATATGTGGATCCTATGGATAGGGCTGCAGAAGTTTTTTATAATCTTAAAATGGATAAAACCGAAGATAGAAATGCGGTATTGCTTTATATTGCTATGAAGCACAGGCAACTGGCACTTTTTGGAGATGAGGGTATTTATAATGCAACTGGTGCAGCTTATTGGAACAATGCAGTTAGAGAAATGATTGCCAATTTTTCAGGCCATCATGAAGTAGAAGGAATTGTAAACTGTATTCATAGCATAGGACAAACATTAAAAGAAAAATTTCCTTTTGATAGAACAAATGATAAAAACGAATTGCCAGACGAAATTGTTTTTGGCCAATAATTTTTTATAGAAAATACATGACGAAATTTAAAAAAATATACTTTTCTTTTGCAATGCTGCTTTGTAGTATTATGATTTTTGCACAGCAAATGCCTGAAAGGCCTAACCCTCCAAGACTTGTAAATGATTTTACCAACACACTTACGCCAGATCAAATACAAACATTAGAAAATAAATTGGTAGCATTAGACGATGCTACATCTACACAAATAGCGGTGATTATTGTAGCATCTACCAATGGTGCTACCATAGCAGATTATAATATAGAGTTGATGCGCAAATGGGGCGTGGGTACTAAAAAAAATAACAACGGTGTTATTTTATTAATTGCAAAAACAGATCGTAAATTAGATATTACAGTAGGTTATGGTGTGGAAGGTGCACTTACCGATGCTACATCTAAAAGTATTATTGATGATATTATTGTGCCTAGTTTTAAAGGTAACGATTATTACAGAGGTATAGACCAAGGAACAGATGCAATTGTACAAGCTGTAAAAGGACAGTACACTGAACCTAGAAATAAAAAAAGTGGTAAGGGCGGAGGGAGTAGTTTTATTTTTATTATAGTTATCATTATCATTTTTTTAATATTATCTAAAAGAGGTGGTGGAGGTGGCGGTACGTTTATGAGTCGTAGAGGACAAAGAGGTATAGGTGATGCTATTTTCTGGAATGTATTATTAAACAGCGGCGGCCGTGGTGGTGGAGGAGGCGGTTGGGGTGGTGGAGATAGTGGTGGCGGTGGTTTTGGAGGCTTTGGCGGTGGCAGCGGTGGTGGTGGTGGGGCTAGTGGGGATTGGTGATAAAGTTGCGGGTTACGGGTTTGTGGGTTACGAGTTTTTTATGAGTTGATTGCTCCGATAATTTTGCGAAGCAAAATAGCTTACCGCCTTAGTTCTATAAAAAACGTCGTGCCGCCTTCTCGGCAAAAATATTTTGTGCAGATTTTTTAACATCTTTGCATAACTTTTAACCGTAAAGTTGTTCAGGGTATTTAAATATTTTTAGTAATTTTATACAAATAAATAATTATATGAAAAAGATACTTTTTTTATCGCTAGCTATTTTATCAATAGCATTAATGTCGTTTGTAAATGCAGATGTACTAAACATTGGTGACGCACTGCCAAAAGCAGATGTAAAAATGAAAGATGTAAGTGGCAAGGAAATTACAATGGAGATGGCCAAAAAAGATAATGGATTGTTGGTAATGTTTAGTTGCAATACTTGCCCCTATGTTGTAAAATATCAAGAAAGGGCAAAAGAAATATGCGATTATGCACTAAAAATGAATTATGGTGTAGTAGTGTTGAATAGTAACGAAGCAAAAAGAACTGATGATGACAGTTTCGATGAAATGAAGCAGTATTACAAAGATCAACAATACAACTGGTTTTACGCTGTAGATGCTAATAGTACAATAGCAGATGCCTTTGGAGCTAATCGTACACCAGAGTGCTTTTTATTTGATAAAAATTTAAAGTTGGCATATCATGGTGCTATAGACAATAACGCATCTGGCGAAACGGCTGATGTAAGAAATCATTTACGCATGGCTATTGATGAATTAAGTGGAGGGAAAGATATTTCTGTAAAAACCAGCAAAAGCGTTGGTTGTACCATCAAGAGAAAAGGATAGTTTATTTTATAGCTTTTTGTATAGCATTTTCAATTTCTGGAGCAGATAATTTTTCTTCATAAAATCTTCTGTATCCAGATTTTTTATTTACGATAAGTGTAGCTGGTATAGCACCACTCCACGTTTCAGCTATTTTAGGACAAAAATAATCGGCGTTTGTTTCATTAAGCCAAGCTATGCTAGCATTGTATTTTTTCTTAGTCACAAACTTTTTTATTTTGGCAGGGTAGTTTTCCGGGAAGTCTAAACTTACCAAGTATAGTTTTACTTTTTGTTTTTTATACTTGTTGCTAAATTTTATTAAATCTGGAATTTCTTCTATACAGGGAACACAAAATGTAGCCCAAAAATTGATAACCAAAATAGAATCCGATTTTTCGATTAGGTTTTCAATATCGGTAATTTTCCATTTTGCAATTTCTTGTGAATAGCCATTTATATAGATACTAGCAATTATAATGACAAGGCAAATTCTTTTCATGTGTATAATTATTTTTTAAAAAGATTTTATAGAGGTTTATAACAAATAAAAGTTACCACTATTAATCGTTTAGGAATTAGTACGTTCTTGTTACTTTACAATGTAGGAGTTTAGTGGGTTTAGAAGTTTAGCTTATGTTCCAAATTGCAAAGTATTAATAAGGTAAAATAGAAACAACTCCTCTCCGATTATTTTTTTTACTCTTTTTACTACTCAAGGTTTTTAATCTGCTGTTAATAATTGCTCAAAGAAAGCTCCAATATTATTTGTCTTATCTACAAAATGCAACTCCAACATCCAATGTCTTTTGTTTCCATTTTTATCTAACTCAAGTATATCATTATGATTATCGGGATGTACGTCTAAACACAAATCATTAGGATCATCAGGTTGTTCGTGAGGGAATTTTCCAATAATATGCCCAGCAATGGCATTGCCAAATTCATAGCCATAGCGCTTTGCTAAGTTGGTAGCATAACTAAAAAACTCCGCCCCCGTAAGTTTATTTTGTTTAAAATACCAAGCGTTCCCCTCGTGCCAGGCCGCTTCTACATCTTGCTTTATCTTTTGTTTTACTGGGTCGTTACCTAAAACGTATGTTCTTCCAAGGTCTGCTTCCCATCCTTCAAAAACAGGGTGAAAATCGAAAAATAGTATATCTCCTGCTTCAATAATCAAATCTTGAGGGTCAGCACTATAAGGTTGTAGGGTATTAATCCCTGTTCTTACAATTTTTTTACCCCAGTGATTTTCTACCCCAAAATCTTCTTTGGCCATTTTTAGTATTTCACCGCAAAGTATTGACTCAGATTTTCCAGCAACTATCAATCCTCTTTTCTCTACGGTATAAAATAATTCTTTTGCTTTTTGTTCGGCAAGCATTAGTTTTTGTCTTATGTCGTCCATGATTTTTTAATTTTTGTTGCAAATAAACCAAGCGCTGTTTGTAATATTTTAAAACGCTTGTGTCAAAAAAAGGGAAATAATTTCTCAATACTACTGAAGATGATATTTTTAATATCTAATAAGACTAAGTAAAATATATTAGAGCAATTAATAAAAAAGAAGCTAAATATGTAGATTAGCAAAACATATTTACTGCGAAATGTACTCTTGCAAATGCTTAATTGTTTCCTGCTGACTTTGGATTATTGCCGTAACTACATCTGATATTGAAATAATGCCAACTACTTTATCTGCATCTACAACTGGCAAATGGCGTATTCTATTTTTGCTCATTAGGTTCATACAGTGCTCCAAACTGTCGGCAGATAATACTGTAAGCACCTGTGGGGTCATAATTTCACCTACTAAAGTATCATGTGAAGCTTTGCCTTGCAATACAATTTTACGAGCATAATCTCTTTCGGAGAAAATGCCCATAAGCTTATCTTGCTCTATAATCATTAATGCACCTATGTTCTTTTCTGCCATTATTTTTAAGGCGTCAAATACAGATGCATTGGCTGTAATAGAAAAAACAAAATTCCCTTTAGATTGTAATATATCTGCTACTTTCATAATATAGGTTTATATGTAAAATATAAAAAGCTAGGCTTTAAAGTTAATAAAAAATAACATATGCCAAAAAAGGAAATAATTTTTGGCAAAGCTGATGAGCATAATAAAACCAACGATATTTATAAGATGATCAAATAAAAATGATATCACTCCCAGATTTAAAAGATTTCCATAGAAAAGTTCAGAACCCCTCTGCTTCCTATAAAGGCTATAATTCTACCTTCACAAAACTGCACAAAAAAGCCGCTCATTACTGAGCGGCCATTTTGTAGTATTTAAATCGTTTAGTATTTCACAAAACGAATTGTTTTTAGTTCGCCCTCTGCATTTATAGCAGTTATAGAATATGTACCAGCTCCTAAAGTAGCAAAGTTCATATCAATTGGGTTGTTACCAGCAATAACGGTTATTGATTTACCAGAAACATTCTTACCAGTAATATCTCTTACCACTATTTCTATTTTACCAGCTTTAGCACTTGTAAGTGTTAAAGTAGCTTTACCAATTGCAGGGTTAGGTGCAAGGCTAATTAATTCAAAACCTTTTTCTTTGTTTAAAATAACTACAATTGTAGTATATCTAACTTTACCCTCTGGCGTTACTATTTTTACACGGTAATAATTAGCTCCTACAAGCGGGCTTGCATCAGTATAATTAAACCTTTGTTCACATCTTGCATAAGTTGCATTTTGTTGTTGTAATGCAGTAAAATTGCGTCCATCTGCACTTCTTTCTAAAGTAATATCTATAAAAGGAGAACCAACACAACTTACATTCCAATCTAACAAATTAATATTGCCTTGCTTACTACCATTTAATTTATCAGCATAGTAAGGTAATACACTACCTGCACCAGTAGAACCACCGCCACCACCAGAGAAGGTAGACACACTATACTGAGCTTGGTTTATTGGGTCAGCCCCTGCTTCTACGCCATCTGTATTTGTCCAAGTAAGCGAAGTAACCGTTCCTAAGGTTAATGCAGCATGACCAGCTCCAGGATCAACTTCAGCATTTGAAAAATGCAAGCCGCCCGCTTTAGTAGCTTTTATAAACTGCATATTGCTGTGTGCAGCTAAAGTACCACCACCTGCAACGACAGCTGTTTGTAAAGCCGTAAAATCTGCATCGCTATAATAAGTTCTTACTCCAACTGCAGCTGATGGTTGGTTTCTCGGAATTAAATTCCAAAACTTATTCATCATCCACCAATTGGGAGAAAGTACATAACCGCCATCGGTTAATGCTAAATCATTAGATGTAGCAGCAGCATTTAATCTACCACTCCACACTACTATTGAATCTGAACTTACTAAAGCATTACCAGCAGAAGGTGCTGTCAAATTTCTTGCAGTTCCTTTCACGTGGTTTGCCATTGTCGTACCAGGTGCATATGTACCATTGTACAAGAAACCTGCGCCCCAATTTACAGCCATTAACACTTTATCATCAGTAACTGTTCCTATTGTTCCATTATTTTCATAATAATAGGTCCAACCATCAGTTCCATTTACTTCGTAAGCTGCATAGCGCATATCCACAGCAGTTGGGTTATGATAATTACCCAATCCATTATTAGGTATATTATATGGAGCTTGTGCTAGATCCTCAATGTATAAATTACCAAAAGGAGTATTTGTACTAAAGCCATCTATTTGTATGTAGTAAGTGTTACCAGGAGTTAATCTTGTTCTTATAGCTGCATTAAAGCCATTACCAACTAATTCTCCAGTTGCAATAAAGTCAGTACCAGCTGTTACAATTCTATCATCATTAGCTTGTAATAACTTGGCGCCTGTAAAATTAGGCGCATTGCCACAACCACTAGGCATACTTGGAAATTCCCATATTGCTATTTGATTGTCAGCGTTAGAGCCCACGGAAGTATCAGCCCATATTCCGAAATTACCGGATGAACCATAACCAGAGGTAGGTACAACTAATTTATACCAAGCGGTACTACCAGCTGCAGTACCCCAACTATAGTTTGCTTGACCAGTACCCCCTCCTCCTTGAGAGTTTAGTATAGGGGAAGGTTCGCCAGACTCTAATGTTTTACCCAAAGTGATGTACGGATTTACAGCTGCTAATCCTAAAGCAGCTGTAGGCGCAATTACTATATTATCTCCTAACACTGGTGCACTTACAGCATGTCTAGAATATCCCGTACCAGTTGGTACAAAAGTATTACTACCTACTACTATATTCGTAACAGTTGCATTTATTGAATCGGCAACGATAGCTCCACAATTCACATCATAAACTAACCAGAAATAATTGCCTGTACCATTTGCCAAAGCTTGTGTGCCTGTAAATGTCATTGCTCCACTTGGTGTAGATATTGCCATACCATACGGAGTTGTAGTACCAAATGTACTAGTAGTAGTATAATAACATTTAGCTTGGGTAATATCAGCAGCTGGAGCAGTAGATGTTCCTGTGTTAAATGTTACAGAATTTACTGGATCAGCACAAGCTGTAGAACCAGAAATATTAATGTATGCTTTTGTTGCATTAGCTGTTCCTTGTTGATAATTACCAGCAGTTGTATTTGTATATGTAGGCGCATATAAAACACTTACTGCATGCCTAGAATAGCTTGTTCCTGTTGGTACAAAAGGAGTGCTTCCTATCACAATATTAGTTGCAGTAGCATTTATAGAATCTAAAACAACAGCTGCACAACTTACATCATACACCAACCAGAAATAATTACCAGTACCAGCAGCTAATGCTTGAGTGCCTGTAAATGTCATTGCTCCACTTGGACCAGCTATTGCCGTACCATAAGGAGTTGTTGTATTAAATGTTGTTGTTGTTGTATAAAAACATTTTGCTTGTGTAATATCTGTAGCAGGCGCCGTAGAAGTACCTGTATTAAATGTTACCGAATTCACATTATCTAAACATGGATTAAAACCTGCAACATTAATATACATTTTTGGTGCATTAACAGTTCCTTGCTGATAATTACCTGCCGTACTATTTGTATAAGTAGGCAAATATGGTATAATCTTAAACCCTAAAGATGCACTTGTAGGAACTGCTCCAGTAGAAGGTATTACTACAGATGTAGGGCAGAAAGTAGTAGGGAAGGTAACCGCATTTTTACCTACGTTTGGAATAGCCGCATTATCTTGAGCTACTACAAAATAAGTTAAGCTATCTCCAAGTACCATCGGGCTAGTCAACAAACTATAATTAATAGCAAAACTAAAGTTTGGTGCAGTGCCTGTAGCTTCTACATATTTCCAACCATTAAATGCATTGGTGTTTTCTGCTGGATAATTTAAGAATACATCAGCTTCAGCAGTAGCAGCACCCTTACGATAATATAAACGAGGAGCTAAGCCAGCAGTTGTATTTATACCACTAGCATCGGTAATAACCGCAGTTAATGTAGGAGCTGATGTACAAACGGTATTCGTTAAAGCTGTAAATGTAATTGAAGGTGCAGCAGCATCAACGCCAATACCTGCAAACTCTAATGCTCCAATATCGGGTGTAGTAGCAGAGCGAACAATACTACTGTAATCATCGGTAATAGATGGTGTAGTTATTACTTGTGCATTTTCAGCAGCAAAGCTACTGCCAAATGGTGCAAATGTATTGCCAGCACCAGCAGTTAAATTATTTTCGGTAAATGTAGCTGTTTCTCTAGACCCCATAAAGGTTTTATACAAACCACATGCCGTATTAAAGTTAGCATCATTTTTAAGATTTAGAGTAACATTATCCACCTGTCCAATTTCTACACCATAGCCATTGGTAGCTGTTGTAGTTACATTACCCTCTAAATATAAATACTTATTGAGGTTAGCCACTACAGGCGATATGCCAGTAGCTGTAAGCACATAATAAATATTGTTGTTGCTATTAAAATTTGCAGCAGAAGGAGCAGTACCAGCAGTACCAGCAGCAGTTCTTCTCACAGCAGCTATAGCACCAGTACCTACTGGTGTAGCATCAATCCATACTATGTTATTACGCAAAGTATGATTGGTAGTAGAACTATATCCAATACCTGTAACTCCAAATTGTGCACCAGTACTTGTAAGTGTAGCTGCTTTACCTAATACAATTGTATTATAATATAGACCAACAGTAGTACCGCCACTTACGTTAATACCATAAATAGGCACAGCTGCATTTGCATTTGGCGCTCTTAAATCACTTACAAAATTGTTGTATGCATTAGTAAGTGTACCACCTCCTAAAACTATTCCATTAACGGTTGGTGTTGTATTTGAACTTATAATATCGTAAATATTATTCTTAAACACATTCGTTAATGTAGCACCAGTAATATTAATACCGTTTGCTGTTGCACCTGTAGTAGATAATCTATTTATAGTATTTGCACTAATATTTACAATTGGAGAGGTATTTGAACTTATTATACCAACTACAGTACCTCCAGCACCCGAAGATGTAAAATTGTTTATTGTATTGTTATTCATTAAAAGTGGATTACCTCCATTAAAAGTACTTCCAATATTAATACCTGTTATACTATTTGTTCCAGTAAAATTTGTTAATGTATTATTTGATATAGTAGACGTTGCTCCAATATATAAATAATTCATTCCAATAATTGCCGATGTTCCACCAGTCCAGTTACTAAAAACATTGCCCGTAACTGTTCTATTTGCACTTGTGCCAGACCCGTCACTATTAGTGATACCTGTAATAGCAGTAGCACCAGTTACTGTTATATTTGATAAGTTATTATTAGTAATGGTATGAGTTGCACTATTAGGTGAACTACTACCAGATGTAAACCCTGTAATAGTACCTCCTGCCCCTGCTTTATTAAAAGCAGTTACGATACTATTATTATTAAATGTTTGAGTACCATTAGCGGGCATCGTATAACCATGATTTACAAAAGTAACTGACCCTGTGGTATTTACATTTAAATTTGTAAATGTATTGTTGTTTATGTTATTAGTCAAAACAAGACCAGTTGATGTTATATATGTATGTGCTGAAGATCCAGCAACTGCATGAACAATTCTTCTAATATCGTTATTTTGGATAGTTGTAATACATGTAGCTGCACCAGCACTTGTATTAATTCCAAAAACAGCACCACTAGATGCAGTTAAAATATTTACATAATCAGCAGCGGCAGTACCAAATTGATTGTTATTAATGTTAATAGTATTTACAACAGCACCACTATTAGATATACCTTGAACTTGTCCAGTAGTGCCCGTTCTTGTACTACCACTAATAATATTGTTGTTTATATTTAACGTGCCGAATATAGAAGAGTTGGTAATGCCGACTATAGCACCAGTAGTAGCAGCTGCACCAGTTATAGCACAATTAATAATATTATTATTATTTATGTTCAAAGTAGAAGTTGCAAGTGCAAGTAATCCAGTACTGGATATTGCTTGACAAAAACCAGTGGTAGGTGCAGAAGTAACTGTAATCGTATTATTGGTAATATTACTTGTAATAGTACCAGTAGGCGTTGCAGCATATGTTTTAGTTATACCATTTAAAGTTATTGCAACCATTACACCACTAGCTGCACCTGCAAAACTTGTAATAGTGTTGTAGGAAATATTATCATTAATTTGTTGGTGCATTATTATACCACTATTTGCTCCACTTACAGATATATAACCAGAGATAGCAGTACCTAGTACTCCCCAGTTGGTAAGTGTATTACCAGTTGCAGCAGAACTTCCACCAATATCATTACCATTGTCTATCGCTGCTAATGTAGTAACCGCACCAACAAAAACGATTCCATAGTTTACATTATTTATAGCATTTGTATAAACTTTGTTGAAACTATTAGAACCAGCAGCAGATGTTGCTACTTCAGCAGAAACAGTAATTGATGTAGTAGTGTGTCTTACATTACTATATATACCAAAAGAATTTTGATATAATCTACTTAGAGATATTGTATTATTTTGAATAGTATTATTTTGAGAACCATCAGTGGCACTTGCATAAAAAAGGGCAATGCCAAATTCTGTCATAGTATTTGTAGCAGCTGCAGTAACTGTATTTCCAGGATTTTCCCTCAAAGTAAATCCAGTAATGGTAATCCAATCTGCACCTACTAGTTTAATGATAGCATCGTTTAACTGCCCAACAACATGTCCGGCAGGTGAAGCACCAGTTGGAGCTGTAATGGTATTTCCATTACCTTGAATGATTACAGGATTTGCTGCGCTAGTAGTTGTAAGCACTAGAGATCCAGTTCCACCAATAACGTAGCCTCCACCAATAGTGCCAAGCGCAGTCGGTGATGTTTGTGGATTGCCAGCTATTACATTAAGCGTTAAACCGCCAGCACCTACACCCTGAGTGTTAAGATCGGTTATAGCAGCAGCTAAATCAGCATAATCACCTGGTATATTTTTTGTACCAGTGAGCTGCGCCTGCGCAGCACTAATTAAAACCAGAGATAGAATCAACAAGTAAATCTTCTTCATAATTTGTTTGTTTGATAAATAAATTAATTTAAAAATGCAGAACAATTACAAAGATTGTTTACTTAGGGGTAACAATTTGATAGCAATTAGTTCACAATTCAGCGATGAAAATAGGGAGAATAATTAGACTAGCAAAAAAAAAGTTAATTTTTGGCACAATAAAGATTAAATGAAAACGTTCGCTCATATAATTCAACTAAAAATACATGGTGCTTTTAATATAAGTATGGTGGCATAATAGTATTCATATATCAGGGGACTTAGAAAAAATATCTTTCAAAAAAGCGAAATGTAAGCTTTACTACCATTAAATAGATTGATAAAACTATAAAAAACAACAGCACTCTTTCAAAAGTTACAAATATTATACAACAAAAAAGCACTAACATAACTGATAGTGCTTTTTTGAATCTATTGATACTAGTATTTTTTTGTCACAAACTTAATCATTACTTCTGCTCATGTAAACCATTATGTACTGTACAAGCATTGCAATAGATGCTAGTGCAGCCACCACATAGGTAGCGGCAGCCCAATTAAGTGCATCTTTTGCTTTGGTATGTTCTTCTGTATTTGTAATACGTGCATTGTCTAACCACACCAGTGCACGGTTGCTAGCATCAAACTCTACTGGCAATGTAACTACAGAAAAAAGTGTAGATGCTGCAAATAAAACAATACCAACCAAAAGTATGGTAGGATTACCTCCGCCAAAACCCATCATACCAATGCCAGCCATTATAACCCATTGAGATAATGTACTACTTATTTTTACTGCGGGTACTAGCCTGCTTCGTAGCGTAAGCATACTATATGCAGTGGCATGTTGTACAGCGTGCCCACACTCGTGTGCAGCTACTGCGGCTGCAGATACAGTTCTACCTTCATACACATCTGGACTTAAGTTTACTGTTTTTTTTGTGGGGTCGTAGTGATCACTTAAAAAACAAGCAACCGAAACAACTTGCACATCATAAATAGCACTATCTCTTAGCATTTTTTCTGCTATTTCTTTTCCACTCATACCACTAGATGTGGGTACTTGTGCATATGCTTTAAACTTGGTTTTTAATTTATACTGTGCTAACATGCCTAAAAGCATAAACACAACAGATACCAACATTATACTAACTGTCATAACTTATTAATTTGAAGTAAAAGTACATAATAGTTTTACTTTTTTTCATAAGCGTAAAAAAAATTAACATGCTACGCTTACATATTCTACCACATTTAGTGTACAAACTTATAATACCATTTTACAAAATTGGAATCATTAGTTTAATATGGTTTTGTGAACCCTGAAAACAATAATAAAACTATTCAAAAAAAAGTTGCTTAAATAAGCATTAAAATTAATACAACTTTTGTTTATAAAAACTTAACATTGGTACGTTAATTGATTGTTATAATTTTGTTATTGAATTATTAAACTAATAACAATTTTATGAACAAACTCAACATTTTTAAGGTAACTATTGCTTTTTTTGTAAGCATAATGTACCTATCGGCAAACGCCCAAGTAACCACAGCAACACTTAGTGGAAGTATTACAAGTGCAGATGGAAAGCCACTTTCGGGAGCCACCATCAAAATTTCTTATGCCAATGCTGGTATAAATAAATCTACCGTTTCTCAAAGTAATGGATCTTATGTAGTTCCAAATTTAAAGGTGGGTGGCCCATATGCTGTAGTAGTTACATATACAGGCTATCTATCAAAAACAGAAGATAATATTATACTAGAATTAGGGCAAAACACAGCAATAGATTTTAAATTACAAGCAGGTGATGGTAATTTAGAAACAGTGACAGTGGCTGGTAAATCTAAATTATTTGATGGACAACGCACAGGTGCTTCTACCAATATAAGTTCTCGTCAAATTCGTCAAATGCCTACCATTAGCAGAAGTGCTGATGATTTTACAAGGCTTACCCCATCTGCATCTAGCACCGTAAATGGTACTTCTTTTGCAGGTAGAAATGGACAGTATAACAATTACTCATTAGATGGTGCTGTATTTAATAATCCTTTTGGATTGGATGCACCAACACCAGGTGGACAAACAAGTTCTCAACCAGTATCGCTTG
Source organism: Ferruginibacter sp. (assembly GCA_031408295.1). Classification (GTDB taxonomy): domain Bacteria; phylum Bacteroidota; class Bacteroidia; order Chitinophagales; family Chitinophagaceae; genus Ferruginibacter. The sequence continues at coordinate 40,427 of JANNVW010000092.1, read as the reverse complement.
ACGCTATAGACCAAATACAAGTAAACATTGCGCCTTATGATGTAACACAGGCGGGCTTTACAGGCGCAGGTGTAAACACCGTTACAAAAAGTGGTAGCAATACTTTAGCGGGTACTGTATATGGTTTTTATAGAAACGAAGGCCTTACTGGTAAAAAAATAAATGGAACAAAAGTAGCAGTACCAAAACTAGACCAATACCAAGCAGGTTTTGCACTAGGAGGTGCTATTAAAAAAAATAAATTATTTTATTTTGTAAATTTTGAAACAGAACAAAGACAAGATGCGCCTACGGCTTTTTTAGGACAAACTGCTGCTAATGCCGATAAGAATAATACATCCCGTGTGCTAGAGCAAGATTTGATAGATGTACGTACCATTCTTAAAAATAAATTTGGCTACGAAACAGGCGACTACCAAGGGTTTAACTACAAACAAAAAAGTAGTAAGTGGTTGGCAAAATTAGATTGGAATATAAATGAGAAAAATAGTCTTTCTTTTACGTACAATGGGCTTGATGCATCTAAAGAAAAACCTGCACACCCAAGTGCTATTGGTCGCCGTGGGCCTGATTTTACAACATTACAGTTTAGAAATTCTGGATATAGAATAAATAATAAATTAAACTCTTTTGGTGCTGAACTGAAATCTAATTTCAGTAGTAAATATGCCAATAAATTAAGATTGGTTTACACACAATTTAGAGATAGTAGAGATCCACTTTCTACTCCTTTTCCTGTTGTAAATATTACAAAAAATGGAGTTCGTTATATAATTGCAGGCCACGAACCATTTTCTATAAATAATATTTTAAATCAAGATGCTTTTCAAGCAACCAATAATTTTAATATTATTTTACCTAAGCATACCCTTACTGTTGGTGCTTCTTATGAGTCTTTTAAATTTGCAAATTCTTTTAACCTTACTGGGTATGGTCCTGCAGTTTTTTCTAATGCAGATATAAAAACATTTAGAGATAGTGTACCTGTAGATGGTGCATATGTTTTTGGTGCATATCCGCTAAGTGCTGATGTGGCATATGCAAAAAATAGAGCAGCTGCAAATCAATGGACATTTTACTATCTTACAGTAGCCCAACTATCTGCTTACATTCAAGATGAATGGAAAGCTACAAAAAATTTCAAATTAACTTATGGCCTTAGGGTAGATGCACCATCTTATAGCAATGCAAGTTTTAGAAACCCTAATTTTAATGGCGATGGAACTTTTAAAGGAACTTTTCAAGAAGGATCTCCTACAATAGCCAACAACGATCCACAGGTTTTATTTGATGCAGATGGAAATAGAATAACAAATGGCGTAGGTAAAGATTTAGACAATACAAGATTCCCAACAAGAAAACCTTTGCTATCTCCACGCCTAGGTTTTAATTGGGACATTAATGGAAATAAAACAGCAGTACTTAGAGGTGGAACTGGATTGTTTACTGGTCGTTTTCCTTTTGTATGGATAGGTAACCAACAAGCAAACCCTTATACAGGATTTTACAATGCAACGGATAAAAATTTCCAATGGCCACAAATTTGGAGGAGTAATTTAGGTTTTGATTATAAAATGAAAACAGGAACAATTTTATCTGCCGATGTAGCTTATTCTAAAGATAGAAGAGCTATGATGGTGCGCAATTATAATTTAGGTACACCGACTGGCATTTTAAATTCTGGCACTGGTGATAATAGAAAAATTTATAAAGCAACTGATAAAGGAACTGATGGGCCTTTTACAACAAATAATACTTATGTGTTCACCAATGCAAAAAATACAGGCTATCAATTTAATGTAAGCTTGCAAGCAGTGCAAACTTTTAAGAACGGGTGGTACATGCAAGGGTCTTACAATTATTTAATAGCAAAAGATGCAAGTTCGATTTCTGCAGAAATATCTAGCGATGCATTTGATAGAAATCCGATATTGAACAATGCTAACGAAGCTAAGAACTCTACATCGTTGTATGGCAACAAGCACCGCTTTGTAATAGCAGGTATTAAAAAGTTTGAATATGGCAAAGACAAATCTTATGCTACTACCGTTTCTTTCTTTGCTAATTGGGTAAGCGGAGATAGATTTGCTTATGTGTATGGAGGAGATATTAATAATGATGGTACTGGTACAAATGATTTGTTTTATGTACCTACAGATAGAGAAGTAGATATTATGCAATTTTCAAATTATACAGATGTATTTGGCGTAGTACAAGCTCCTGCGGTACAGAGAGCTACTTTTAAAAACTACTTGGCTACGGATAAATATTTGAGCCAGCGCCGTGGACAATACACAGAAAAATATGCAGGTTCTACACCTTGGTTTAGCCAAGTAGATATGAGGATATTGCAAGATTTTAATTTTAAAGCTGGTAAGAAAAAGAATACTGTTCAATTTAGTATAGATATTCAAAACTTGGGTAACATGCTAAACAGTAACTGGGGTGTAAGAAAACTAGCTACTAATTCTGGTTTTTATCAACCATTGTCTGTTTCAGGCTTTAGTGGAACTGGGCAACCAATATTTAATTTTGACCCATCTACAAAAAGTACATTTACTGCTAGTCCAGATTTAATTTCTAGATGGCAAATGCAATTTGGATTGAGGTATATTTTTTAATCCATCTTTTTAGAACCATTTTAAAAAATCCCAAGCTTTTAAGTTTGGGATTTTTTGTATTCTTTTGTTTAGTCAAGTTTATTTTGGATGCAAATTTTAAAAATTAATTATTTCTTGCTCGTTACCAATAAACTATACATTGCCTAGATGTATGAGTACATCGCCTGCTGGGAGTTATAGTTTGTTGTGTTTACCGTGGGTGTCGGAGATGGTGGTGAATTTCAAAATACAAAGTTATTTCGTTACTATAGCTAAATATGATTTGAGATTTTCTGGAGTTTCTGCAAATGCAGAAAAAATAGTTAATGCTTGATCATTACTTGGCGAAAAAGAGAAAGCTATTTTATTTTTAAGATACTTCTTAGTTGTAGATGAATCTTGGATTAATAGTCGCAGAAACTCTCTAACAAAAGTCAGTTCATATTTCCCTCTAAACCTTTTAGATTGATCACAGCTAGTAAACTCAACTATTTTCTTATCTAATTTATCCGTAGGACATTTAGTAGCATCTATAAAAGTTTTGCTAATCTTATCTAAATCATAGTTGCTAGAGATTTTTTCTAAAGAGTAATCAACAAATCCTTTTGGTAATTTTTCATCTAGATTCACTCCTGTTTGAATACCCTCAGAATTTCTAATATCAATTAAGCAAGCATACCATGCATTAAATAATTTTGCTGCCTCATGGTATTCTTTTTGCCTCTCAATAAAAAGTGAAATACATATATGGAAATCTTCATCTACTTCTGATATTTGAAAATTATTTTTTAATATTTCCTTAAAAATTTCAACGGCAATATAATAATTTTCTATTGAATAACACTCTGTTTCAAAAATAGGAGGAGTATTTAGCCCCAAAGGATTATTAAAATCTTTATCTATAAAAAAAGCTTTCTTATATTTATCATATTCACGATGTAACTTAATTAATCTATAAACTTTTAATACTTTATCTCTTCCTCCACAATTTATAGGATGGTATTCGTTTATGTATTGCTTTATTCTAGGCACATAGTAGGCATTATCAGAGCCTTTTTCTCCTTCAAAAAAACAATACAGGCCTTTTATACCGTTTCTAGTATGTAGCATAAATCTTTGGTAGGCAACCTCGGCTTTATCTCTACTTTTTATCATTGAAGCAACAGTAAGTCTCTCTTGTATTTCCATTAGCTTACCATTTCCATTTCAAGAGGTTTAATATATTCATTCAATCCAATTGCGAAATCTTCCAACCCATTTTCATCAAAAATAAATGGAGAATGAGTAACTGCAAGTAAGAAATCACACTTTTTGGAATTAAGAATATCTGGTAGTAATTGTTTTTGCCAAGTCATACTCAATGATAGTTCTGGCTCATCAAATAGAACAATAAATCTTTTATCCTTATGTGAAAGATAAATTTTAGCAAACATTGAAATTATTTGCTTTTCTCCCGAAGAGAGCATGTTCAATTTTATTTCTGGCTCTAGTATGTTACGATCGGATTTTATATATATTTTTATAGCACTTTCATCATAAAACACTTTTTTATTTACCAAATATTTATTACAAATATCCCGGAACGATTTTACAGAATTATCTAGTTCCTTTTGAGATGAATAATTTTCAATTAGCTTTCTTAATAATAAATTAAGTGAAGGGTCTTTTGACTGAGTAGTACCTTTGTTTAAAACGATTTCTTTAATACTATCCTTTTTAATATCAGATATTTTGTCTCCAATCCTAGAAAGCAAAATTTCGATATCATTTTCATCTATATTTTCCAAGAAATCTTTGTCTTGCGAATGTTCTGCTCCTTCATCTTTAAAAAATTGGTTAACTAGCTCTGTAGAGAAATTGGAAAATCCATCTTTTATAGATTTATCAATTGTACTTTCAATTTCATTAAATCTGTTTTGCACATCATCCATACCAAATTGGATAAGATTATTTTCATGACTTAATATTTCGTCTTCATCATAACCTAAATTATGTAAATCTTCTTCTACTCTTCTATAAGTAGGAAAATACATAATATCATTACTTTCTAATGAAGTCGTAATTTTATTTTCAAATTCTTGAGTAAATAAATTCGTTCTGTAAAAATCTTTATCCATTTCTAAATCTTCAAGGGCTCTTATAACTCTTCTAAATTTATAATTTCTAAACCTAGGATTAAACTCTAACTCCTCCTCAAATTTACTCCTGCCATTTTTTCTACTACTGTAAAATTTATTTCTTAATTTCTCAAACTGTGCAAAGCCATTTTCTTTAATAAATTCATCTATAATTGAATTTTTAAAGATATCATTATAAAACATGCTTATCATTTCTTTTGATAGTTCGACTACATTCAAATCATTGAATTCTAGAACTAATCTTTCGAAGCTAAATTCTTGGAGTCGATAAAAATTTTTTGTTAGAGTAAAGTAGAAAATATTTAAAATATGGGTTTTACCTAGTCCATTTTCGCCAATGAGAATTTTTACATCATCATTAAATGGAATATGCACATCATCTGTACCAAATAACCCATAAACAGAAAATGATTTAATTTTATTTGTTTTCACTTGAAAATATTTGATGTAAAATAAATGATTTTTTTGTATTTCCTTACAAAAAACAAAAAATTTGAGTATTCTTTCTCTTTAAACAAATTAGTCAATTAAAAAAGCCTGCTTATTAATTTCTTATTCCACCAAACATTCGCTTCAATCTCCACATCAATAAAAGCTGAAAAATGGTTTACTGCTTAGCCGCACAGGATAGTAGCGGAAATCCTTTTTTGAGGAACGAAAAAAAGATTGCAGCGAATAGCCTGATACAAATGTTAATCATAGGTATGTTATTGATTGCGTCAAATCGTTTTAAAAATTATTATTAACTTAGCGTTTTATAAATCAACTATTAAACTAATCAACCAACCAATGTATAATTTACTAAAAGGAAAAAAAGGAATAATTTTTGGTGCGCTAGATGAAAAATCTATAGCTTGGATAACAGCTCTTAAATGCCACGAAGAGGGTGCACAAATAGTATTGAGCAATGCACCTGTAGCTATGCGCATGGGGGAAATAAGTAAATTGGCAGAAAAAATTGGTGCCCCAGTAATAGGTTGTGATGTGAGTAATGCTGATGATGTAGAAAATTTGATTACAAAAACAATGGAGCATTTTGGTGGTGGCTTTGATTTTATTTTACATTCTATAGGAATGAGTATAAATGTGCGAAAAGGCAAACACTACACCGAAATAGATTATGTACATAACCTTAAAACTTTTGAAATAAGTAGTATGAGCCTGCACCGTGTGCTTGCATGCTGTATGCGACACGATGCATTAAACGAGTGGGCAAGCGTAGTAGCGCTTACATACATAGCTGCACAAAGGGTTTTTCCTGATTATAATGAAATGGCAGATGCTAAATCATTGTTGGAAAGTGTAGCTCGTAGTTTTGGTTATCACTATGGCGTAAAAAAACATGTGCGTGTAAATACCATTTCGCAATCGCCTACAAAAACAACTGCAGGTAGTGGTGTAAAAGGTTTTGATGGTTTTATTTCTTATGCCGAAAAAATGAGCCCACTGGGCAATGCCAGTGCAGAAGATTGTGCTAACTATACCGTATCTCTATTTAGTGACCTTACAAAAATGGTTACTATGCAAAACCTGTTTCATGATGGTGGTTTTAGCAGCACGGGCGTAACACAGGGGGTTATAGAGCAGATGGAGAAATAGAGTATTGAGTACTTAGTATTAAGTATTTAGACTTGGTCTGTAATAATTTTGAGTATAAAATTTTTAGGCTAGGCTACCAAGTTTTTTTAAATTATAGAGGGAAAATTAATATTGAAATTTATACTTTAAGATTCTCTTATATGGTATTTTTAAAATAAAATTATAAATGTAAAAGCCTCTCTTAAAAAGAAAGGCTTTTACATTTATAGGCTATCTTAGTACTCAATATTAAGTACTCAATACTTTTTAGTACTCATCTTCATTAAAAAAGAAATCATCTTGGCTAGGGTAGTCAGGCCAAATATCTTCTAGCCCTTCGTACATATCACCTTCGTCTTCTAGCTCTTGAAGGTTTTCAATAACTTCTATAGGCGCACCACTACGGATGCTATAATCTATTAATTCATCTTTTGTTGCCGGCCAAGGGGCATCTTCTAAATGTGAGGCAAGTTCTAGTGTCCAAAACATTGTGCTATCTGTTTAATTTTGTGCAAATGTAGATGTTCGTACGAAATAACCAAAAGTATTTTTTCAACGCTTTTTATGAGCGTTATAAATAAAGTAAAAAGGTTATAAACACAATAACATTTAGCAATTATTTAGCTTTTAATAATTTGAAACAAACTCGTTATAATTAATTATTTTGTGCCTATGTTAGAAGCTACTCAAATAAAAAAAGAATATGGCAGTTTACAAGTACTTAAGGGTGTAGATTTAAGTATAAAAAGTGGTGAAATTGTAAGCATTGTAGGCTCTTCGGGAGCTGGTAAAAGTACACTTTTGCATATACTTGGCACTTTGGATACTGCAACTGCTGGGCAAGTTTTGTTAAATGGAGAGAGAATAGATAAACTTAAAGGCAATGCTTTGGCTAAGTTTCGAAATAAAAACATAGGCTTTATATTTCAATTTCACCATTTGTTACCAGAGTTTACAGCACTAGAAAATGTATGCATACCGGGTTGGATAGCAGGAAAAAAGAAAAAAGAAACAGAAAAAAAAGCTACAGAATTATTACAAATACTTGGCCTAGCTGAACGTTTACAAAATAAACCACATCAATTATCTGGCGGCGAGCAACAACGAGTAGCCGTAGCAAGGGCGCTTATAAACAATCCAGCCATTATTATGGCCGATGAGCCAACTGGTAACCTTGATAGTAACAATGCGAGAGATTTGCATAATCTATTTATTGAATTAAGGGATAAATACAATCAAACCTTTTTGATAGTTACGCATAATGAGGAACTTGCTGCAATGAGCGATAGAATTGTGCATATGAAAGATGGGAAAATTGTATAGGTTGGGGAAATTATTCAATCCCACCACTCTTTGATTTTCTTTTTCTTTTGCTAGGCTCATATATTGCTATGGCTTTATCTAGCAATTTTAAAAAATCATTTTGCAAAAAATTGGTTTTATCTGCGGCAGCATTTGCTATAGCTTTAATGGTACTCCAATTTACTTTATTTATATATGGAGACTCTTTCAATTTTAGACCAAACAATGTAACCGCAGCAGCAAAATTTTCTGCTTTAGATAAACTATCATTTATTTTACTAGGAATACTACAAGTAACTTCTTTTATTACTTCCACCTTATCGGCTACATCATGAAACTTTAAATAAAGACTGGCTAATTCTTTATCGACGTCCATTTTATTTCCTGTAGGTATTAGTTCAAAAATAGCCATTGTGCTTCCTCCACTTCCTATTTCTCCCCCATCTAAATTGCTGTTTAAATCTTGTACAGCTTCTCTTTTGTTATCGAAGCCAATAAGGCGATAGCTACTTACACTTGCTGAATTAAATTTAATATCAATAAATGCATTGTCTGCTACAGCAAACAAGGTCTCTGTAAGTTCATGAACGAGTACTTTTTCTGCTTCGTGCAAGCCATCTAAATAAGCATAATTACCATTCCCTCTTTTAGCAAGTGTTTGTAATTTAGAGTCTTTAAAATTTCCCATACCCACACCTAAGCATGTAAGAAAAATACCAGACTCCCGCTGCTTAGTTATTAATTCATCTAAAGCTTTTTCTGATGATTGGCCTACATTAAAGTCTCCATCCGTTGCAAGAATTACTCTGTTATTTCCGCCAGGTATAAAAGTAGACCTTGCCATTTTATAAGCTGCCGCTATTGCAGACTCACCAGGTGTATCCCCAGCTGCTTCTAGCAATTCTAATCTATTGTTTATTTTGTCTTTTTCATCGCCAGCTGTTGGTGCTAGCCATGTACCTACCATACCACCATAGGTTACAATAGACACTTTGTCTATAGGGCGCAAATTTTTTACAAATAATTGAAATGCTTCTTTGAGCAATGGAAGTCTATTGGGCATATCCATGCTTCCAGATACATCTATTAAAAAAACGAAATTACCCGCAGGGATTTTGTCTAATGGTAATTTTTTAGCGCTCAATTTTAAAAACAATAAATTGCTTTTTAAATCCCAAGGACATGAAGCAATAGAAGTACTTATTTTAAAAACATCATTACCACATGGTGTTTCATAAGCCAAATTAAAGTAATTCACCATCTCCTCTACCCTTACGGCATCTGGAGGCACTTTACTTCCCATGTTTATAAACCTACGTACATTACTATACGATGCTTTATTTACATTTAGAGAAAATCCTGTAGTGGGGAATTTATCGGCATTTACAAACTCATTTTCTACTAATTTAAAATAAGTTTCATCGCTTATATGGGGGCTAAAACGCTCCCTTCTTTTTGCATCTTTAGTAAAAGAAATAAGCTTTGGCTTATTTTGTATAACTGTAGCCTTTGCTGATTTAATAATAATGGTTTGCCACACATCAGCTTTTACTTTTAGGGTTGTAGTTTCGTACCCGTCTGCTGAAACAGTAATGCTATCGTACAATAATTTAGTAGTTATACCAAAGCTTCCATCAAAACCTGTACTTGTACCAGAGGTAATGCCATGTAAATATATCTTTGCATTTGGAACCACAATATTTTTTCCATCACGCACTACTCCACGCAAAAAATATTGCGCATTTGCAGAAATTGCAAAACAAAGAAACAAGCAATATGTAACTAGTTTTTTCACAAGTAATCAACTGAACTAATCTATCTTAAAAATAAAAAATGTCAATATGTATATATGATAAAACGTAAGAATATCCAAAATATTGCTTAGCTATTCTTCTACAAGCCTGTATATTTCTTTTAAATTTCTGCCATATCCATCATAATCTAGCCCAAAACCAAGCAAAAATTTATCAGGAACATTAAATCCAAGGTAGTCAATTTTTAGCGGATGAACTAATGCATCTGGTTTGTGAAGCAAAGCTGCTATTTTTAAAGAAGCTGGTTGTTGGTTGGTTAATTGTGGTAAGAATTCACTTAAAGTTTTTCCAGTATCTACAATATCTTCTAAAACAACAACATGTCTACCTGTAAGTGTAGCATCTAGCCCAATTGAAGTAATTACTTGCCCCGTACTCTTTGTGCCTTTATAAGATGCCAATTTTATAAAACAAATTTCTACGTCTATGGTCAATTCTTTAAACAAATCAGAGGCAAACATAAAAGAGCCATTAAGAATAGCTATAAATAATGGTCGTTTACCTTCGTAATCTTTATTTATTTCAGCTCCTAATCTTTTTATTTGCGCATCTATTTGAAGCACATTTAAGTAAGGTGTAAATTTTTTATCATTAACTTGAATTACCGACATATTTTGTATTTTAAGTGGTTGTTATCTTAACGTAATTTTACTTTCGTACCTTTTCTTACCTGTTCATTAGCACTCATATTATTAAATTCCACGAGGGCTTTTAATTGTATTCCATTATTTTGCGCAATATCAAATAAGCTTTCATTTTGCAGTGCTATATAAAAATCTCTATTCCCTTGTTTATTCTTTTTCTCAAGATAAATTATTTGGTCTTCTTTTAAAAGTCCGTCTGTAACTAAATCATTATTGTTTAAAAGTTTTTCTAGTGCAATATCAGCCGCTGTGGCTATTGCTAATAAAGATATTCCTTTGCTAGCAAATAAAGCTCTTAATCCATTAAATTTGGTTTTACTTTTTATCGCTTTTATTAATGCATCATTTTCGAAAGAGGTTTTAGAAGGCTTAACCTCTGTATACACAGCAGATATAACATTGCTATTTGCTGTAGTAGCACTTGGAGTAGATACATAATTACCATCATCGTATTGTTGTAAATTATACTTTTCTATATTTGAAATTACAATTTGTGGATACCGTGGATTGGTAGCATAGCCTGCTCTTTTTAAACCATAAGCCCAGCCTTTATAATCAGATGTTGGAAGCTCAAAAAGTGATGCATATCTTGGCGATGTCTTTAAATAATCACTATGGTCTTTATAACTTTCTGCTGCATTTTTATACTTTCTAAAACACTCGTTGGGTGCATCATCTGTATGCCGCACACTCTCCCCAGTCCATGTACTTTTACATTTTATTCCAAAATGGTTATTCGATTTTTTTACCAAATCACTATTGCCATGTTCTGTTTCTAAAATTCCTTGCGCTAGGGTTACAGATGCGGGTACACCTGAGCGTTTCATTTCTTCAATAGCTGCATCTTTATACGTTTCTACATATTCTTCTGCTGTAATACGCTGTGCATTTACAATTGTGTTACACAACAAAAAACTTATTATAATTAATATTCTCATTTTATATTTTTCTAATTATTGATATGCCATCTCTAATGGAAAGCATTACCTGTTCTGTTCTAGTATCGTTTTTTACATGTTCATTAAAAGCATGTATGGCAATAGCATTTTTTCCACTTATACTTTCTTCCAATACCTGCGCATGAAAAAGCACATTGTCTGCCAAAACAAAACCAGTATTTTTTAATGCTGGCAAAGTTAATTCGTAATAGTCAATATAACTAGGTTTGTCAGCATCAATAAAAATTAAATCCCATTCCTCATGTAGTGTTGGAATAATATCTTTTGCATTGCCCAAATGCAATTTTATTTGCTCTGCATAGTCACTTTTATTAAAGTTGGTTTGCGAAACAATAGCATCTTCTTCTCTTAACTCTATGGTATGAAGTGCGCCTCCTTTTTGTAATCCCACTGCCAAACACAAAGCACTAAAACCCGTAAAAGTGCCTATTTCCAGTACTTTCAACGGTTTTGCCATATGGCTAATCATTTGCAAAAACTTGCCTTGCACATGCCCACTAAGCATATGTGGCTGTGCATGTGTAGCATATGTTTCGTTTATAATTTGTTGCAACAATGCATCATGCTCGGTTGTAAATTGCTCTGTATATTTTTCTGCAAGTGGGTTTACTATGTCCATTATAGCGCAATTTCTTTATTCGATTTTTTTGAAATAATTAACAAGCCAATAAATGTAAATATGCCGTTTATCAAGATTAGTTCATTGCCAATTTTATAACCACCAAAAATACTTGCAGATATTTCTTTTAGTGTTTCTAAACTTACATGCAATTTCTTTTCGTACCATTCAGGACTGCTAAGCATATCCAAACCCAAAGCCATAAGGGGTGCAATAATACAAACGTACCATATTAATTTATCGTTTAAATGTTTTTTGGTTAAAATACCAAACGAGAATAAACCAAGTAATGGACCATAAGTAATACCAGCAAATTTTAAAATAAAATCAATAATTAATTTATCATTTATAGCTTTAAAAACAAGTACCATTATTAAAAATAAAACAGCAAAGCTAAAATGCACTTTAAGCCTTGTCCTTTTATTTTCTTTTTCGGAAGCTGTATTTTTATTGATTGCCAAAATATCTATACAAAAGCAAGAAGTGAGCGAAGTAATAGCACCATCTACACTTGGGAATAAAGCAGATATTAAGGCTATGATAAAAATGATACCAATTACACCACTAAAAGTATCGCTGAGTGCAATAGTAGGAAACAAATCATCTGGCGCAGTGGTAATACCATTTGCACTTGCATATAAATAAAGTAATCCGCCCAAAAATAAAAACAATAAATTTACTACTACCAACACGGCAGAAAAGGTCATGATATTTTTTTGTGAATCTTTTATGTTTTTTACACTAATATTTTTTTGCATCATTTCTTGATCAAGCCCTGTCATAGCAATAGCAATAAACATACCACCAATAATATGTTTTAGAAAAAACGAACCTGCTTTTACGTCGGTATTAAAAATTTTGGTATATCCCTTATCATTCATTTGAGATAATACGCCGCTAAAATCAGTGCCCATAGCTTTGGTAATTACAAAAATGCAAACTACCAAGCCCAGCAACATACCTGTGGTTTGTAATGTATCTGTATAAATAATTGTTTTTACACCTCCTTCAAAAGTGTATAATAAAATAAGGGCTAAAATAACAATAGCAGTTACAATAAATGGTATACCCAATTTATCGAAAATAAATAATTGTAAAATGCTTATCACCAGATACAACCTAGCTGTAGCACCAACTGTACGAGACAATATAAAAAAGAATGCACCGGCTTTGTGTGCATTAATACCAAATCGTTTTTCCAAATAGGTATAAATAGAAGTGAGGTTCATTTTATAATACAATGGTATAAGGACAAAAGCTATTACAATATACCCAAGCAAGTACCCCAACACAATTTGAAAATAATAAAAATTGCCCGTAGCCACGCCACCAGGCACACTCACAAACGTAACACCACTAAGGCTAGTGCCTATCATACCAAAGGCCACCAGCATCCAATTACTATTCCTATTACCAATAAAAAACGATTCGTTATCGCTTCCTCTACTTGTAAAATAAGCTACGGCTAGTAGCAAAACAAAATATCCGATTACAAAAGAAAATAAAATGATTGGAGACATAATTGAGGATTTCTGATTTAAGATTTAATAATTTCTAATTTCTAATTTAATGATTACTGATTTAACAACTATTGAATAAAAATTTATGCTACAATTAATATTGTACTATATATCAAATCAATAATTAAAATTTTTATTTATAGTTTTAGTATGTTTGTTTTTTTTAAAACCCAAAGTAAGCTATGAAAATAGGTAAAACTTTGTGTATTTTGTAATAAATAATTTTTGAACAAATGAGGATAAAAGCAATAGCCGTTTTTTGTGGTAGTAAATCTGGTAACAATCCATTATTTGAAGCGCATACAAAAACAGTTGGAGAAATATTTGCAGAAAAGAATATTACCATTATTTATGGTGGTGGCAATAAGGGATTAATGGGTGCTGTGGCAAACGGTGCATTGGAAAATGAGGGCAAGGTAATTGGTATTATTCCAGAGTTATTGAAGGAGCAAGAGCACTTACATGATGCACTTACAGAAACGCATGTGGTAGCAAACATGCACGTACGGAAAAAAATGCTATACGAAAAATGCGATGCAGCTATTATTTTACCAGGTGGGTATGGCACGCTAGATGAAGTGTTTGAAATCCTCACTTGGAACCAACTTAAAATACACAGCAAGAAAATATTTTTCTTAAACTCCGATGGTTTTTATGACCATTTAATTGCACATATTTCTAAAATGCATGATGAGAATTTTTTATACACCCATCCTCTGGAACAAATAACGGTTATAAAAGAGCCTTGGGAAATAAAACAATATCTAAATTAATTCGTCTCACCAGATTCCTATAGCAAATTAATATTTTTCAATATCACTTGAGCGGCTACTATTTCTTCCGTCTCCATAACTACCTTGAAACAAAGGAATATTGATACCTGCACGAATAACGGGTTCTACTCTTCCTAGTTGGTCTAGATAAGGTGAGTTTTTATTGCCAGACACATCAAACAAAATAGAAATATAGTAAAAGGCTTTATTATCCTCATCCCTGCCACTTGCATAACCTGGACCGATTAATAAACTACCTACATTTGCTGAATATTTATCTGGTGGCAAAGTAAAACTATCAGGATAAAAAGTCTTTCGTGTTATAAAATTATGCTCGTACTGCAAATGCGCAAACAAAAATTTTACTGGATAAGCCCTTACAAAAACACCTGGTGCATAATTTGAAATACGAGCTTTGTATGCAAAATTTGGCACTTCTCTTTGAGAAAAATAGCTATACCCAAAACTTACAGCAACATCTACATATTTATTTATACTATACCCAAAATATGGGCTAAGGCCTAAAGAAAAAGCACCCTGCCCAAAACCAAGCCCCACAGTACCACCAGTAAAAAAGTTTTCTTTTTTAAAGAATTTTTCTTTCTTTTTTTCTTCATCGTCAGATGCTTGAGCTAGCGATGCTACAGAAAATAATATTGTATACAATAACACGAATACATTCTTCTTAAAATTCATACTTTCTTTTTTAGTTTATTGGTTTTAAACAGTATCAAATATTTTACCTGTATTTAAAATATTATTTGGATCAAAGGTTTTTTTAATGCCTCTCATAATATTTAATGTTATTTCATCAAACATTATTGGTATAAATTCTTTTTGTATTAGTCCTATGCCATGCTCGCCACTTATTGTGCCGCCGAGCGATTTCACCAATTCAAATAAAGCCTTTAAAGCTGGAATTATTTTTTCATTATTTAGGCTATACACACAACCTTCTTTTTTTATGCGCACATGCAAATTTCCATCTCCAGCATGACCATAACTTACTACTTCAAAATCGTATTTTATGCTTAATTCTTTTATGCCTTTTATTAGTGTAGGCAGTGTAGCCCTTGGTACCACTGTATCTTCCTCTACAGTATAGCCGTCTATCTTTACAGCTTCTGCTACCCTACGCCTAAGTTTCCAAAGCTCTGCTTTTTGTTGTGCATCATCTGCAAAATATATTTCGCCACAATCAAAATCTGCCAGTACTGTTGCAATTGCTTCCATTTCTTTCATTAGCACTTCCATATCATTTCCATCTACTTCTATAATGATATGTGCAGCTACATCCTCCCCTATTACTATCGAACTACTATCCACAAACTTACTCACAATTTTTAATGCGTTAGCCTCTACCAATTCTAGTGCACTTGGTGTAAAACCTGCACGAAATATAGCACTCACAGCAGCCCCAGCTTTTTCTAAATCGTTAAACGGCACAAGCATTAATAAATCATACTTGGGGTGAGGAATTAATTTTAAAACAATTTTTGTAACCAATCCTAATGTGCCTTCGCTACCTACTATAAGTTGTGTAAGATTATATCCTGTAGAATTTTTTAATACATTAGCTCCTGTCCAAATTATTTCGCCAGTAGGCAACACTACTTGCAAGTTGAGCACATAATCTTTTACTACACCATATTTCACCGCTTTTGGACCTCCGCTATTTTCGGCAATATTGCCTCCAATAAAACAACTACCATGGCTACTGGGGTCTGGAGGATAAAACAATCCTTTTTCTTTTACAGCATTCTGCAACACTTGGGTAATAACACCAGGCTCTGTGGTTACTTGTAAATTAGCTTCGTCTATTTCTAAAATGCTATTCATTCTTTGAAAAGAAATAACCACCCCTCCTACATGTGGGAGTGCGCCACCGCTCAATCCTGTGCCTGCACCACGAGGTGTTACAGGAATTTTATGGGCATTGCAAATTTTCATTATTGCACTTATCTCTTCAGCAGTACGGGGTTTTAGTACAATATCTGGTAAAAAATACAGATTCTCTGTTTCGTCTTTTGCACAAATGTCTAGTGTTTCTTGATCGGTAAAAATATTTTTTTCTCCAACAATATTTTTAAAAGCTTCAAAATGCTCTAAGAAAAGTGATTTGCTTTCTACAACAGTACTCATTTAATTAATTTGATACAAAGATCGGTAAAATGAGCGATTTTTTTATGGTGGATTTTGGGTGCTTGCAGATTTAACAAATTTAGACTGGTATAATGGCTCACAGATTTTAGGGATTTATAAAGATTTCGTATTTATTTATTTGTATAATCAAATGCATAATAAATGCTGAAAAGAGATAAAATGCAGAATGGCTCCCGACATAAATATACGGGACACGGTGCCGTGGACTGAGCGATGTACCGCAGTGTTTGCATTAGCCATTTGGCTAAAATGCAAATACTGCGGTACGGAACAGTGAAGGAGACGGAACTTATGCTGTTAAGTGAAATATTGTTGAGTGCCCCAAATTGTATTTGTGTAAAACACTATTTACAAAATTTTCCGCTACTTTTGCAGCCAATTAAAAAATAACAAAATGGCAACTACAACAGATATACGATCAGGCCTCATCATTAAAGTTGATGGAAGTTTATATACAGTAATTGATTTTGGACAAAATAAAACAGCCCGTTCTGCTGCAAAAGTGTGGGCAAAACTAAAAGGTGTAGATAACAGCCGAACCATTGAACAAACATGGAACTCAGGCGAAACTATTTACCCAGTAAGAGTAGAAAAAAGACCTTATACCTATTTATATAAGGATGATACTGGTTATAGCTTTATGGATGTAGAAACTTTTGAGCAAATAACGGTAGCAGAAACAATGATAGATGCACCTAGGTTTTTAAAAGATGGGCAAGAGGTATCTGTAGCTATTAATGGAGAAACGGATATACCAATGTCGGTAGAACTACCAGACAAAATTGTATTGATGGTTACTTATAGCGAACCTGGTATGAGAGGCGACACCGCAACAAAAACATTGAAACCTTGTACGGTAGAAACTGGTGCAACGGTAAACGTTCCACTTTTTGTAAACGAAGGCGAATTGATAAGAATACTAGCTAAAACTGGTGAGTATGTGGAGAGAGTGAAAGCATAAGAAAAATATTTGATAATATAGAAGACCTCTCCTAGTGAGAGGTTTTTTAGTTACTCGTCTTTTATTACAAAGTAGATTTTTACATTTTTTTATATAAAAAAATATTTACGAAAACATAAGCCATCGTTTTTTATTCTTCAATAGGCAAAACACTCCAAAATGCAATTACAATTCTTCTGCGGTCATCATTTGTTTTATAATTTTTAATACTAGCATCCGGCAATTTTTCACCAAAGCCAGCTTGCACATTTTCGAAAGTAATTTTATCTACAGATTTAAATGTATAAGCTGTTTCCTTTAATCTTTGTAAAAGAAAAGCCGCAATCTCTTCCGCTCTCAAGGCAGACAAAGCGGCATTGAGTTCTGCTTTTGTGGGGTCAGTTTTATTAAGATACTTTTTTTAATTATAAGCAGAGATTTTATCAAACTGATGTTTAGTTATTGTTTACATAAGATAATAACTTTATTTTGCACGTGTGATAAAACGAATACTTGCCTTATTAAAAAAAGATATTATGCTGGAGCTCCGTCGTCAGCATACTTTTTATGGCATATTGTTATATATTGCCTCTACCATTTTTGTGTTGTATTTATCCTTACCCGATAGCCCTGATGCTATAGTATGGAACGCTTTATTTTGGGTAATTCAATTATTTGTATGCGTAAATACAGTGGCCAAAAGTTTTCTTGCAGAAAGCAAAGGGCTTATGCTTTATTATTATTCTATTACATCGCCTGCCGAATTCATAATAGCCAAATTATTGTTTAATGTTTTGCTCATGCTCATTATGAGTATTGTAAGCCTTGCATTATTTTCCTTTTTCTTAAATAGCCCAGTTGCTAATATGTTCCGATTTGTAGGAATAGTAATTTTAGGAGGCATAAGTTTAAGCCTTACTTTTTCGCTTATGAGTGCCATAGCAGCTAAGGCACAACAAAATGCCGCACTCATTGCTATACTTGGCTTTCCAGTAATTTTACCTCAACTATTATTACTCATGCGCCTTAGCAAGACTGGTTTTGACGAAGTATTTAAAGTGGGTGCAGTGTGGCAACTTGCAGGGCTTATAACTGGGTTAGATTTACTTGTGTTTGTATTAGCTGTAATTCTGTTTCCATTTCTTTGGAAGGATTAATATTTTTTAATCTATAACAAATCACTTACCCTTTTTAAATAGCTTCTAACAAAATAAAAAACCTCAGCATTTCTACTGAGGCTTTTGTTGGGTTACCAGGGTTCGAACCTAGACAAACAGAATCAAAATCTGTTGTGCTACCGTTACACCATAACCCAGGCTCAAAACCATTTTTTGGTTTGGGAGTGCAAAAATAGGGATTTTAGAAAAAAACCCAAACTATTTCTTCAACTTTTTTTAAATACGGATGCCAACCTTTTAAAGGTTGGCATCCGTATTTAAAAAAACCTCTTTATTCACTATCCTCTTTTTCTTTTAATCCTTTTATTAAATCGAGGGCTTCTGCCACTACATCGCACATAATGGTTATTAAAGAACCTGGTTTAGCAGTGTTGTAAGCGTGCATTATAGCCTCTTTTTCGTTGTAAATGATGGTTACAGGTATTTCTTTAGACTTATGTGAGTTTATTCCTTCTACCAACAATTCTACAATATTTTCGGCAGTACGACCCCGTAGATGCTTATCTTGACGTATGATAATTTCATCAAAATATTTTGCAGATATAGCACCTAATTCTCTAATATCTTCATCTCTCCTATCGCCAGTACCACTAATAATACCCACTTTTGGTGTACCCTCCATTTTTCCTACAAAATCGCAAAGTAATTGCAATCCTGCTGGATTATGTGCAAAATCAGCCAAAAATTTAAACTGTTTAAATTCAAATAAATTGAGCCTACCTGGTGTTTGCGTTGGCGATGGGATAAATGTTTCCAAAGCCAATTTAAGATCTGGCACTTTAATTTTTTTATACAAATAAGCTGCAAGTATGGCTGGTAGCGTATTCATTACATTATGCAATGCCTTACCACCATAAGTTATTGGAATATCTGACACTTTAGAAACCCTAATTTTCCAAGTGCCCTTCATAATAGTTACAAAACCATTTTCAAATACAGAAGCAAGACCACCTGTTTTGCAATGAGCAATAATACGAGGGTTATTTTCATCCATACTAAATAATGCTACGTTACACCTCAGGTCTTTACGCATTTCATATACCAAATCATCATCAGCATTTAATATGGCATAACCATGCTTATACACCGTTTCTGGCACTACAGATTTTACCCTTGCCATTTGTTCCAAACTATCTATACCACCCAAGCCCATATGGTCAGATGCCACATTGGTTACAATAGCTACATCACAGTTTCTAAATGCAAGTCCATTTTTTAGTATCCCTCCTCTAGCACTTTCCAAAACTGCAAAATCTACCGTAGGATCTTTTAATACAAATTGAGCAGATAGTGGTCCAGTACAATCTCCCTTCATCATCAATTCATTTTGAATATACACACCATCACTTGTTGTGTACCCAACTTTGTACCCAGCAGTTTTTGCTATATGTGCCACTAACCTACTGGTTGTAGTTTTACCATTTGTACCAGTAATGGCAATAATCGGAATGCGCCCAGTATTCTCTTTTGGAAAAAGCATATCTATTACTGGCTCTGCTACATTTCTGGCAATACCTACAGATGGTTCTATATGCATACGAAATCCTGGTGCAGCATTTACTTCTAGCACCGCACCACCATTTTCTGTAATTGGCACTTTAAGATCTGCAGCCATAATATCAATACCGCAAATATCTAAACCAATAATTTTACTAATACGCTCCGCCATAAAAACATTGGTAGGGTGTACCTCATCTGTTACATCTGTAGAAGTTCCGCCTGTGCTAAGGTTGGCTGTTGGCTTCAATAAAACCAGCTCTCCTTTTGCTGGCACGGTTTCTAATGTATAACCTACATCATCCAACATTTTTTGCGTAAACTCATCAACCTTTATTTGTGTAAGCACTTTTTCATGCCCATACCCACGTCGTTCATCTTTGTTGGTTTCATCTACCAGCCATTGTATGGTATGCACACCATCGCCAGTTACTGCCGCTGGTGTGCGCAATGCAGCGCAAATAAATTTATTATCAATACACAGTATTCTAAAATCATAACCTGTAATAAATTTTTCTACAATTACAGTGCGACCATATTTTTGAGCCGCATCTAATGCAACCAATGCTTGCTCATAATTTATAATATTTGTTGTAGCGCCTTTACCATGGTTTCCATTGAGCGGTTTTAAAACAACAGGATAACCAATTTTATCTATTGCATCTTTTAAACCTTCTTCACTTCTTATCAAACTACCTTTTGGTACTGGTATTTGTGCTGCTTCTAATAAATTTTTTGTGTCGTCTTTATCACCTGCTATGTCTACCGCTATACAACTAGTAGTACCTGCTATTGTTGCACGTATTCTTTGTTGGTTTACACCATATCCTAATTGCACAAGGCTACTTTTATTAAGTCTAATAAAGGGAATGCCTCGCTTTGCCGCTTCTTCTACAATGCAGCCTGTGCTTGGCCCTAGGCGTGTTTCTTCTCTAAGTTCACGCATTTCTTGTACATCAGCATCTATATCATATGATTTGCCTGCTATTAATGCCTCACAAATTTTGAAAGCAGACTTTGCTGCAAAAACACCCACTGCTTCTTCCATATAATTAAACACCACAAAATATTCTCCTACCTTACCCGTACCACGTGTACGCCCAAAGCCCATATCCATACCTGCAAGGGTCTGTATTTCCAGGGCAATATGCTCCATTACATGTCCCATCCAAGTACCTTCATCTACCCTTTCAAAAAAGCCACCAGGCTTATCTTCACTACAGCGATGCTCATAGAGAGATGGCAAAAGTTTTTCCAAGTTTTCTCTAAACCCTTCAACTTTATTTGTTGGCTTTTCTTCCATTTCTTCAAGATCTAGCTTCATTTGTATGAGCTTTCCTCTACGAACACTCCAGTAATTGGGGCCTCTTAGTACTTTTATTTCTACAATCTTCATATAAAATTAATTTCAGGTTGGTTTTATGGTGTAAGAGAGTAAATTAAGGAATAGAAGTGGTAATGCAAAAAAGAAAATAATTTGGCATTAAGAAGTTTAGAAGAAAAGAATTATTTACATTTAATATTTAAAAAAAAATTACACAAATGGCTACAAATCCGAAACACATAGAAGGCATATACAACTACTGTGATAGATGGTGCGAACGTTGCAGTTTTACGAGCCGCTGCTCGGTATTTGCAAGCGAAGAAGGGCTCTCGCCAGAAGAAAAAGATATAACCAACAAAGCTTTTTGGGATAAAATAGCACACAGTTTTGCGGATGCCATGATGCAAATGAAAAAAATGGCTGAAGAAAGAGGTATTACCTTGCCAGCAGAAGATGATGCAGAAATGAATTTGTACATGACCAATGTAAAAAAGAAACGACAAGAAATGGTAAAGCATCCACTCCTAAAATATAGCAAGCAATATATGATGGAGGCAAAGGTTTTGTTAGAAAATAATGAAGCTTTAAAACAAAGAGGAGAAACCCTTTTGCAATTGATAGAACTTGGTGTGAAAGATATTGGGGAGGCAAAAAAAGAAGTTATTGAACTAAACGAATACTTAGAAATTGTGAACTGGTATCTTATACAAATACAAGTAAAATTTATGAGGGCATTACCAACATTTGATGATGATGAAGGTGACGAAGCGTATGAAAGTGATAGCAATGGCTCAGCCAAAGTAGCACTCATAGCTACTGATAGATGCATTGTGGCCTGGCAGCACATTATGCAAAGGCTACCAGATGCGCAAGATGATATACTACCCTTGCTTGCATTACTGCAAAAAATACGCACACTTGGTGAGCATACGTTTCCCAATGCAAGGGCGTTTGTAAGGGTGGGGTTAGATGAGTAAAATATATTTACTTGAATTATTTTTCGCTTTTATTTGCAATCATTACTTTTTTTGAAAAATATTTTTTTGTGCGGTCATCACATGTCATAAATCAAAAGCTATTTGGGCTATGCGTTCCTATCTTTTTTATTCGTCCCTCATAAAAAAGGATATCCACTTCTATCCCACCGCTCTTCGTCTTCAAAGCATTTATCAGCCTTTATTATGTTTTCTCCAAAGTGTTTCGTCGGCAGAAGGGTTCATTTATAATTGTAGTTATAATAACTTATTTAATAACATAGTATTCACCGCAGAGAACCAGAGAATTTGGAGTTTACGCAGAGATTCTCTGCGTAAACTCTTTTAACTTATTTCTCTGCGGTGAGTTCGTTTCGATAAATATAAATGCACTCAATAGAAAATAGTAATAATTTTTCTACCTGCTTACAATTAACTTTACGCCATGGAGCAACTATTTACTTTTCAACATTTATCAATGTTTACAAAAAATATTTTTCTTGCCATTGGTTGCACAGAAAAAGAGGCTGCAATAGCAACTGAAACATTGCTAAGTGCAGATTTGCGAGGAGTAGATAGCCATGGCGTAGCACGCCTTAGTGGCTATGTACGCTTGTGGGAAGCACAACGAGTAAATGCAAAACCCAATATTAAAATAATACACGAAACACCATCTACAGCAGTAGTGGATGGAGATGCAGGGCTGGGGCTGGTGGTAGCACCTTATGCAATGCAAGTAGCAATAGATAAAGCAAAAAATGTAGGTACGGGTTGGGTAAGTGTTCAAAACAGCAACCACTATGGTATTGCTGGGCAGCATGCAATGATGGCTTTACCACACGACATGATTGGCATAGCTATGACAAACGCATCGGCCTTAGTAGCGCCTACTTTTTCTAAACAAAAAATGCTAGGCACGAACCCCATAGCAGTAGCAATACCTGCTGGTAATGAAGCTGCTTTTGTTGCAGACTTTGCAACCACCACTGCTGCCAATGGTAAGCTAGAAATATTGCAAAGAAAAAATAAACCTGTACCAAAAGGTTGGGTACAAACAATAGATGGTTATGAAAGTTTAAATGCTAATGAGCTAAAAGATGGTGGAGCACTGCTACCGCTTGGTGGCAACAGAGAAGGCAGTAGCCATAAGGGTTATATGCTTGGTAGTATTGTAGATATTTTTTCAGGAGTGCTTAGTGGTGCAAATTTTGGGCCGTGGGTCCCTCCTTTTCCTGCATACATACCTATGCCGCTCAATATGCCTGGAAAAGGTATTGGGCATTTTTTTGGAGCAATGCGTGTAGACGCATTTAGGCCAGCAGAAGATTTTAAAAAAGATATGGATTTATGGATACAGGCATTTAAAAAAGCTACTCCCATTTCTGAAAGCGAGAAGGTAATTATACCTGGTGAGCCAGAAATTTTAATAGAAAAAGAAAGAAGAGCAAATGGCATTCCCTTACAAAATAGTGTATTGGAAGATTTGAAAAGCCTAGGTATTAAATTTAGTGTAGTATTTTAGTAATGCGTATTTCCAATAAATGGCAAAGCCTCCAATTTATAAAAACTAGAGGCCTTTGTCGTAAACATGGGGGATAATAATTCTTGTTTATAAATTACATTAAGCTGTCGATTTTGTAACATTAAAAATTGCAACCTCAGCTTTCTTTTTTCCTTCAGGCAATCGTATTGCAAATGTGCTTCCTACACCCAATACAGAACTTTCGCAAAAAACCATTCCGCCATTTTGGTTTATTAATTCTTGTGTAATTTTTAACCCGAGACCATTGCCAGTTTCTGCACTTGTACCTTTGCTGCTATACAATTCACTTCCAAATATTTTTTTAATCAGCTTTTGTTCTATCCCTATTCCTGTATCACTTATATTTAATTGCACAAAGTTTTCTTTGGTAATTGTACTTAATGATATAACGCCATTACTTGGAGTGAACTTAATGGCATTAACCAAAAGATTACGAATAGCTACCAAAAGATTATCTAGATTGGCATGCACAATTATGTTCTCTTCAATATTATTTTCTACTAATACCTTTTTATTTTCTGCTTGTGAACATACTTGGTCTACAACTTTGTTAACCACTTCGTTTAAAAATAGATTGGTAGAAATATTTCCCTTTCCTTCTTGTTGTGCTTTAGACCACCCCAAAAGATTTGAGAATAAATTATGTGTTTTATTAATTTCGTTAATCATAAGCGGAAAAACTTCTTTTAGTTCCTCACCGCTATAATTCTCATTAATTATATCTTCAGACATGTTTTTTAAACCTATAAGTGGAACAATTATATCATGAGATATTACTGTTAAAATTTGGTCTTTTAGAATAAGTGATTTTGTGAGTTCTTTGTTTTTAAAATCTAAGGCCTCTTTGTTCGCTTTTAATAACCGCTCATAAGACATTACCTGAATTTTCACAACTGCTAAAACAGCAAACAGAAAGAGTAATTCCAAAACCTGTAACAATGGCGAAAAAATAATTTGCTTTACCAATCCATGCGACTGAAGCAGGTACAATGAAAATGCATAAAGGATAACTATATATAGATAATGAAAAATTATTTTAGAAAATTTACTGTGGTAAAAAAAAGGAAATACACTATAAATAATTAAGTACAAAAGCACACTTGTTTCTTGTACTTTAATGCTAGCCAAACTTAGCGCTAACGGTATAAAAAATGTATTAAAATAAATAGCAAATTTATATTGTTTTGCATAGGTTATAAAAATGGTAGTTATAGAAATTAAGAACGGTAAAAGATTTAAAATAACAAAAATGGCATCGTGATTTTGAAAAGAAGTAGTAATGACAAACCAACAAATAGACATAATCACTCCAAATAGATTTAGTCTATTAAATACCAATAAACGCTTTTTTTTGTAGCTTGATAAAGACTCATCGATACCTATTCGAGATAATCTTTCGCAAATTTCATTTATAAAGTTCATATTGCTTTGTTTAGGTTAACAAAACCTTATCATAAGGTTAGCAAATAAAGAACGGTAGTTTTTTGTACTTTCTAAATTGCGGCGCAAAGGTGAATTATAAAGTACTCCATTAACACCTGTTTTACATAGTACTTTTATACAATAAGGCATATGTTTGCTGCAAAAATGTTAAAGTTTTTTTACTGTAAAAAAAAGCTTGATTTTGAGAAACCCTAACGAAAAAAAATCGTCTTAGGTGGGCTTATTTTGATAAGCAGATGGTGTAATACCAAATTGTTTTTTAAAAGCAGTAGTAAAATGCTGTACAGACTTATAGCCAAAGTTGGCACTTACTTCTTTAATATTAATACCAGATTCTTGTAATAAGTTTCGGGCATTATTTAAACGGCAGTCGTTAAAGTATTCTACAATAGATTGATTATATATTTTCTTAAAAAGTGTTTTCAATTTGCTTTCGCTCATTGATACTCTCTCTGCCATTTCGGTAATAGATGGAATATTAGCTTGCCTATTTATTGTTTGATTAATAAAAATATCTAAACCTATAATTTTACTTACATCGTAAAACATTACATCTCTATTGCTCAGTATATTTTTTTGCCTATCTATTTGTTTTGTATAATAATCTAATAATTCAAAAATACGGGCTTGAGCCAAAAATAAATAGGCAGGATTTTGGGGTTCCAAATTTATTAAGGAAAACAATATTTCTCTACAATCAAAATTTATAGGCACCCTATTAATACCACCCAAGTTAAGCGTATGAATGTAATTAAGCCAAAAAGGAACATCAATAAATGTAAAATATTTTTTTATCCATTCTGGCTTTAGCATAATATTTAGTGACCTTACCTTAGTACCTTTTTTAATAACTATTTTGTGGTTAACCCTTGAGCTGGTCATTAACATATTTGCATACACTGGCACAGCGGGCGTATATGCAGTATCACCCAATTCTAAATGTGCGCCATCTGTAAGTTCTATATAATCTATTCGTAGTGTAAAAATTTCTGGAAACTTAGCTGTCCTCAAAAAAGAAAAATCATTTGTAGCCGTGTAGCTCGAAGTAATGGCTTGCAACCCACCTGGCATATCTGTTAATCGAATAAATCCATTACCAATATGTGGCAAAAACTGTAATGTTTCTCCATCAAATGGGCAACCAAATTCATTAGCCAAATCTTGAAGAAACAATTTATAATCGGTATGGTCGTATATAAAATTCAATTCGCCAGTAATTTATTTTGTTGTTCCCTACATTCGTTTGGCCCAACACCAAATAATTTTTTAAAACTAGCACTAAAATTACTTGGGTTTGCATAACCAAATTCATATGCTATTTCTGCAATACTTTTATCGCTATGCATTATTAACTCCTTAGCCTTTTTAAGTTTAGCATCTTTAAAATATGCTGATAAAGATTGAGCATAATTTTTTTCAAATAACTTTTTCAGTTTATTGATATTCGTACCAGATAAATTTTGTAATATTTCTACATCCAAATTAGGCAAATGCAGGGAAGCTTTAATATATTGCTCAGCTTTAAATAATGCTACAGCTTCGGCAGGCAATAATTTTTGGTTGATTTTATCTTCAGTAAAAAAAGAAACCAATTTTTTAAAATACCATTCTATAAATTGATATGTATATTTTGTTAAGCCAAGTATATTTTTAAAATTATTCCATTGATAAAAAAAGCTATTGAATTTTTGAGTTTCATTTTCTTCTAATATAGCTAAAGCTGCTCCTTTATTATGTAATGCATAAAATTTACCTAATATAGAATCATCGTTTAGATTATGAGTGAAATTTTTTAATAAATATGCTGGTATAAAAATAAATAAACTCCTACCCTTTGTGCCTGCTGTGCGATGTTGATTATAAGGAAAAATAGAATTCATTAGATACGCATAATTTCTATTGGCTTTTAAATCTTTTACCAAATCATTATCAATAATAAATTGCTGCTCACCTTTTATAGCGCAATCAATAATCAATGCAAAGCGTTGCTCTTTTTCAGGCAAGTGTTCAAAAAAAATATCTGCCTTATATTCATATTCTGTAAACAGAACATCAATATCGCCTGGCAACGTAAGGGCTTGCATTTTTACACTACCAAATGCATTATCAAATTGTATTAGTCCATTTTCGGGTTCTACATGCACATAATCGCTATAGGCTTTTATAAGACCTTTTAAAGAAAGCTCCGAATAAGTAAAGGTATTTGCCATGTACAGATTAGTTTTCCAAAAGCATAATTAATTGGGTGTAGCCTAATAATAGAAACCAATATACAAAAAGTTAATTATAAATATCAAAATCTATTTTAAAATTAAAAAGGGTTTACCTCTACTCGCAATACTGGTGCATCTAAAATTAATGCTCCATAAGATAGAGATGTAGTCTTTTAACAAGTACTTTCAAGTGTTTTGTAGTTTAAAAAAGATGACTACTAGTATAACAATTATAACCCCGCCAAATACTTGGAATAGTAAATGTATTTGTATATTTGGGCATAAATTTAATAATATGAAAAAAATATTTTTCGGTGTCGGCATTTACACAATTATTTTTGCTGCATGCCAAAAAAGTAACAATGAAGAAATTGTACCAGCACCAACTAACTCTCAATGGCCTGCTGGCACTAGTGATTATGCGCCGCATACCAATGGCTCTACTTTTACATTTGAAATAGTAAGTGGTACTCCATCTGTTACAGACAGTTTTACATACACCGTTACAAAAGATACTGCTATTGCTGGGTTAACCTATAGAAAATTAGAATCCAACAAACCTGCATTAGGGCCAACTTATTATGCAAATTACAATGCTGGGGTTATTACAAATATTACTTACGGTTTCACTATTCAAGGATTTTCCATACCAGAAGTTAAGCAAACCGTTTTAAAAGATAATGTACCAGTAAATAATACTTGGAGCGAATCTATTAATGTGACTGCTTCTGGTTTTACAGTACCTGTTTCTTTCAACTACACTATAATGCAAAAAGATTTTGTAAAAAATATTTTAAGTAAAGATTACACAGGTACAGTTCATGCAAAGCAAGTTATTGGCATTCCGCCACTTGTTGCAGCGGGACTTGGCATACCTGCTACTACACAAGTAGATAACTATTTTGCAAAAGGCGTTGGGCTTGTGCAAAAAGATGGAACAGGGAGTAATGTAAAAATAAAGCGGTATAATATTATAAGATAGTTTTAGTAAAAAGGGCTTCAAAATTTGAAGCCCTTTTTACTAAAACTATTTTTTTGATTCTGTAATTATTTTCTTTAATCTTTCTATTTCCTTCTTCAATTCATCTATTTCATTTTTTAATTGTTGCACACCTATTAATGCTACGCCTGTGGGTCAAAAGTAGAAATTGTTTTATCATTGCTGCCTGTATTAAACAAGCCATAAAAATCTTGCGCCATTAGACCGATATTAGTATTGTCACTATTTTCTTTTGTATAATTTCACCGAGTAATGGGCAGTCGCATTATTTTATGTAGAATATCTTTTTTATCCAATTCAAGATATTTGGGATTAAGCAATGCTTTTTTGTGCTTGGCAAGTATCGCTTGTAATCCTTCATTTCTTTCTGGAGTTCAAGTTCAAAAAAAATTATGGCGATGGCAGTATATTTAACTACTATGGTTGTGTATTTTTCAAAAACTCATACACATCTTTCCAACTCGTACTTGCCAATGCCGTCCAATTGGTTTTTAAATCTTCCACACTGTCCGTCAATTCAGAAAGACCACGTTGATTTTCTGGATGTAACAAAATGCCTTTACAACCTAAGTTTTTAGCAAATTGCACATCGGTATATCTATCCCCAATTACATAGGAGTTTTGCATATCTACATTAGCATTGTTCATGTATGCATGCATACGCCCTGTGCGTGGTTTGCGTAAGGGAGAGTTTACATCTGTATGCGAATCATCAATTATAATCTCTGAAAATATAATTCCTTCACCCTTTAAAATATTCAACATGAAATTTTGTGCGGGCAAAAACATTTCTTCAGGATATTCTTTTGTACCCAACCCATTCTGGTTTGTTACCATTACAAGTTTGAAAGATAACTCGGTAGCAATTTTACCCAACCAAGTAATTACATAAGGGTAAAAACGAAGTTTATCAATACTGTCTATTTGCTCCGGCGATGGTGGGCTTTCTATTATAGTTCCATCTCTATCTATAAATAAATATTTCTGCATGTGCTATTTTAAAAACTAATATTTATTGGTGAAATTATTCACTTTTTGTTTTAAACAATGTAAAAAACTCGTTTATTAAAAGAGCAGATAATGCGCCCATAACAAATATGGATAGAAACTGTACTGTTCTAATATTTTCACTGCCAGATAATCTGCTATAATTTCCAATAGCAATAATAAGCAGTATTGCTAAAATAACTTTTTTCTTTTTTTCCATAATAAATGTTTAATGGTTTAGTTTATGTTTTTCGATACCTTTTTTACCATTTCTAAATGCCATAAAAAATTGAAAACAAGCTAATAATAAGTATGTTATTGGCAATGCTTTTTTACCAACATGAAAAAACTCATAGGCAACTATTAATGATAAAATGGCTTCAATAATAAAGAAGACAGCATCTATCCAAGGAAATTTTTGTGCAAGTTGATGATGAAAAAATGCAATCATTAAAAAAGCTATACCAAAGATGCCAAAAAACCAACATGAACCATGCCCACTTTCATATTTTTCGTAAGCGTGTATAAGAATTACAAAGCCTGCTGAAATATGAGCAACTCTTTTTGCTTTTTCTTTGTTCTTTATTAAACGATTTAAAATCATTCTAAACTATATCTTTTGTTATAAGGAATTAGTTCTGTTAAATTAGAGTCTATTAGTGGTGGGTGAGACACCCACCACTAATTTAACTCTTTTTGCTTTTTCTTTGTTCTTTATTAAACGATTTAAAATCATTTTTAACTAGTGATTTTGTTGATTACTAATACTAAAAATAAACAAATTACTGAAACATTACCATTCCTTTATTTCTATTCCCAAACCAGGATTGGCATTATAAATAATTTTCCCCTTATCGTATGCTACGCCAGTGGCAATATCTTCTGCTAACAAAAGGGGTCCATCCATATCTAAATAATCTAACAACGGTGCCAAATGAGCCATGGCAGCGGAACCAACTGTGCTCTCGTTCATACAACCCACCATTACTTGCAATTGCAATTCCCTTGCTCTAGTTATCATTCTACGAGCTGGAGTAATACCACTGCACTTTGTCAATTTTATATTTATGCCATGAAAATGATTGGCACATTTTTCTACATCATTTTCTTTTACACAGGCTTCATCTGCAAATAATGGCAAAGGAGATGCAGCATATAATTCTTTCATACCATCCCAATCATCTTTTGCCAAAGGCTGCTCTACAAAAATAACCCCTAGATTTTTCAATAATGGAATTTTATGGAGTGATTGCTCAAGTGTCCATCCCGCATTGGCATCTACACAAAAAGGTGCGTTGCTATGCTTGCGCAATGTTTCAATCATTTCTACATCTCCATCATAGCCTACTTTTATTTTATACAATGGCCAAGGTTTTTCCGTCATTTTTTTTACCATCATTTCTGCGGTATCTATGCCAATGGTATAATCTGTAATGGGAGCTTTGGCAGTATCCAATTGCCACAAATCGTACAATGGTTTCTTTTTCATTTTGCCATAAATATCCCAAGCGGCCATATCCAATGCACAAACCAAAAATGGATTATTAGGAAAAAGATGATGCAAATAATGCCAATAACGTTCAGGGTCGCTTAATGAAAATTTTTCTACAAATTGTTTTTTTGCTTCCAAATCTTCTATCATTTTTTCTACCGTAATATCATAATACGTTATTGCAGGTGCTTCGCCATAGCCAACTTTACCAAAATATTCTAGCCGCACTATTAATGATGGCTGATGTGTTTTTGTGCCTTTAGAAATGGTAAAGGGGTATTTGAAAGGGAGATTTATTTTTTTGTAGGAAAGTTTTATCATGCTTTAAAGATTCTTATTACAAAGATGCAGTTTTAAATGTATGAATAGAAAAGTTGTTGGCAGAAAAAATATAAACCTTGCGGTATTGTTGATTGAAAAACAACAGATGAAGGGCTCCCGACAAAAATGTACGGGACACGGTGCGGTGTATGAAGGGTTTAGTGCATAGCGAAGCGAAGTACCGAAGCGATAGCGAAGCCAGTAATACGCCGAACAAAAGCTGACTATTGTATATGGCACACAGCCCCAGATGCCTTTCATTTTTTTTGCATTAGGAATAAAATCGAAACAATAAAAAAAGAAAAACAAATTGAAAATATTAATTTGTCAACGTCAATCTTCTAGTTGTATTTACAGTAACTGATCCTGCTGGAAGTTTTTCCATTTTTAAAGTTTTGCAGGTAGCATCCACCGTTACTACTATATTATGCCGTACAATGCAATCCGCAGTAGCTGGAGGAACTACATTTCCTACCCAAGTAGATGCAGTATTCCAATTGCCATTTGTAGCAGTAATGTATTTAGGATTTGCCGCAGCCGTTATGGTAAAATTGGCATTAGAAATATCGAAAAAAACATTGTTGGCACATTCTACCCTAAATCTTACTGTATTTGTTGTAGCAATATTTGGCACTGTAATTATTTGCGAGCCATCATTTGCTGTATTTACTAAAATGGTATCGTAATAATTTAACCCTCCATCCAGACTCATTAAAATATTTACATTACTACAACTAATTGGCGAAGCTGTTGTACCCGCAACATTCCACATAACGGTTTGAGAAGAATTTCCTAACCAATTTTCGGCACCATTGGGTACGGTTACACTCCATACACCAGGCCCAGCGGGCACTACCGTGTTTATTTGAAATACCGCTCCAACACTTGCCTGACAACCATTTCCGCCAGTAACCACGCTACCACCAGTAGGGTTATTGTCTCTCACTGTTAATCTAAATTTCATTGCACGTGCAACCGAAGGAAGGGTTTCGCCTTTTAAACCTCCCAATGTAGCGGCAGGTGCAGCTGGGTAACCTGCGGCTATGACGGCCATATCAGGAAAATTTCTAAAGCCCACCGTTTTAGGAATACGAGATTTAAAAAGTGGTGCTGTTGTACTTGTAGCTCCATTATTCCAAACACCTGAAGTGCCAGTATCCCACTCTTCCCAGCAGTAGGTTAGCGAGGCATCACCATTAGCATCGGTGGCCGTACCTTTTAATGTAAATGGCGTACTTACAGGAATGCTTACCCCATTATTACTCATAGCAGTAATTACAGGGAGTGTATTGTTAGTAGCAATAGAAACTTTGCATAACGAACCACCGCCAGTAGCAATATAAGAACTAATTTGATCGAAACTAGCAGAATGAAAAAATGCATCGCTGTTTAATTGTATATCATCGCTAGCACAAATACCAGCATAAGCCATAATAGTAGTTCCACTACCCACTTCGTAAGCTGTAGCTGCATTTCTATTACCACCACCACAGTTAGAAGTAGTGCTATTAAACGTATGGTCACCGCCAAATTGATGCCCAATTTCATGCGCTACATAATCGATATCATAAGGGTCGCCCACTGGCACAGATGAACCAGTAACGCCACTAGCTTTTTGACCAGTAAAGCATACTACTCCTAATCCTGCAAGCCCACCTGCGCCTGTGCTAAAGGTATGTCCAATATCGTAATTGGCAGTTCCAATAATTGCATCAATTTGGGTTTGGCTTTCATCAATTAAAACAAATGCATCATCATTTCCTGTAAAAGGGTCACCCACAGCTGATGGAAAAATGATAGAAGCTTGCGCCCCTACTAAAATTAACCTTACGGCTACTTCTTTTTCGTACACACCATTTACCCTATTTATTGTTGTAACAATTTTAGCCAATGTTTGTGCAACGGTAGGTGCTGCTAGCCCAGTAGCTGCAATGGCATATTCGTGTGTGCATGCAACCGCTAATCTGTATGTAAATAATTGCGTACCTCTACATGGTCCTACTGGTACTGCCTCAGTAGAAGTTGGTCTGTTTAATATTCCAGAAGGTATTATCGGAGTTTGCTCGGGATACATAAACTTGCTAAAATCTTTTTTGAAGTAAGAGATATAATAATCATTTTTTTGTTGAAAATAAGGGTCAATATAAACAGAACCGCTTACTGGAGATAAAATCATGGCATGAAATCCAAACTCGGTATAATCAAATATTAATGTAGCGGTAGGATCATCAATACCCTTACCCCTAAAGGTTTTTATGGATGGATATGCTGCTGCTAAAGCGGATTCCATAATGCCTACTTCCCATACCGAAAATTTGCTTCTACGACCATCTGGCATTGGAATTTCAAGTGTAGGGTAATTTTTTGTAGAACGATCAAATGGTATATCTTTTATAAAATTTTTAAAACTATTATCGTTTAAAGAGAGGGTTCTGTAATTAGTAGGTGTTATTACTCTCTTTTGGCCAGTTTTTTGAAATTCCTTTTCGGTGGCATCTGTAAAAAATTGTTGTTGGGCTAAAGCTTGGGTTGAAACAAAAAGTGAAACAAATAAAAATAATGTAGATAAATTAGGTTTCATAATCGTTTATTTAACATGTAAAATATTGTGTAAGGTAAAAAATAGTATTAAAATAGCTATAGTTATTTTCAAAAGCGTTTTAAAGGTTTAATCAGGGTCTTTAGGAGATGCAAAGCGAAAAGTATTATCAAGCCATAAATCCTTCTCAAAATTTTAAACCTTTATCCTTAAATATTTTACTAAAAAAAATATTATTTACAATTCTCTTTTTATATTTGCACAAACTAAAAAAATGGAAAAAGAAAAGAAATCAACCGGTAAATATTGGGTAATGTTCTTATTATCAACTGCAGCATTTTTTGTAACCTACATGTTTGCTGGAGGATATTGTTCTATGGTACTGCCATTTGTTGTTACTTCTTTTGCTATGGCATTAGATTTATTATAAAGTACTAACAATTCATAAGTGCTGTTTCAAGCATAGCTTAACATATATTTTAATTAAAAAACCGCTACGTCAATAGCGGTTTTTTAATACATCAATAATTTTGTTTTGTTTATTTAAGCAGCTTTAAGCTCCACTTTAAATGCTAAACTAAAATAAGAAAAAGAATTCCCTTTATTTTCATTGTTTACAAATTTCCATTCTTTGCCAGAAGCAAATGGTGGGTGGCTTGCATTACCAGCAGCTTCACCAATACCTACATAAGAATCGTGGCTTTCCAATTTAAACCCATAAGATAAACCCTTTGTAAGGTGCATCCCCGGAATTTTAAAAGATACCCATTTACCATTACAACTTTCATTAAAAGTCACATTGGTACTACCTAAAGCTGGTCCCCAAGTTTGTTGCACTGTATCAAAAGAATGTAAGCTCATAGCTACTTCCCCAGGGCTTGTTACAATGCTCGAAAAAACTTCAATAGAGTCTAAATCGCCTTCACTACTAGCTACAAAAGTTTGCCCCATAGCTATTTCTTTTTTATCGATTTTACGATGCCCTAACCAAGAAGTAGTGTTGTTGGTTAATTGTTGTACTCCATTTAAAGGAGTATGAAACTGATTGTTACTTTTCATAAATATTAAATTTAAAAAATGATGAACACAATAACAGTAAGGCAAATTAATATTAGGATACTGTTATAACATACAATCACATCAATTATTGTGCAAAACAGCAACTATTATTCTACCCTGCTGTTAAACTAATACTAAAGAAAAATAACATTTACAAGATGATATACTGGCTTTTTAAAATTAATAGCTATATAGTTTTACTAATCAATCTAATGCATAAAAAAGGCTGTCTTTTCAGACAGCCTCATTTATTATTTAGTTATTAATATTATTGCACTTTTACAACTTTGGTACTAGCCAATTTCTTGCCATTAGCATCCATAATGTAAACAATATAAGTGCCCATTTTTAATTTAGACATATCTACTTGCATTCTGCCGTTAGTACCAACTACGCTGTATGTTGCTGAAAATACTTTCGATGCTTTTTCATCATAAATATTCAACATTGTACCTCTTGCAGCAAGGTTAGATGTGTTATACCTAACATACAAAATATTGCTTACCGGATTAGGGAAAGTAAAGATTTGGTTTAATGCTAAGTTATCTGCTTTTTGAATATCAATATCCAAAATATTAGATTCACTCAAACAACCAGTAATTCCATCTTTAGTAGATACTTGATATTTACCAATACCGTCAACAGGAAGTAGAATAAAACTAGATGCAAGTGTGTTTGGTATTACTGTATTATTTCTAGTCCAAGTATAAGTACCTGCAAAATTTGCTGGACTAATAGTTGTAAATATACCTTGATTTACAGCTGCATTTGTGTTTGAGGTAAGAGGTGCTGTAAGTACAATTGTAGGCTTAACGCTTAACAAAAGTTTTACTGCAACACTTGTATCAGCCGATGTGCTAGAACCACAAGGCACTGTAAAATAAACTCTATAAAAACTACCATTTAAATTAATAGTAGCAGAATTAATTACGTAAGATGCGTTAGCTGTAGCTGTAGAAGTTGCAGTAGCTCCGAGTATGTTAACAAAAGAACCTGGTGCACCAGTATTAGAACTTTGCCACTGGTACGTTATTGTATTTCCTGCTGCTGCTGCATTTGCAGTAAATGTATAATTTACGCCTGTGCAACCAGAGAATGCAACGGGTTGTAGTGTTAACGCAACTCTATCCTTTACCGTAACTACCGCTATATTTGAAAGTGTAGGTGTTGCTGGCAAACAAGTACTTAATATACTCAATCGATATTGATTACCGCTTGTAGCCACGGTAGAAGTAGGTATTGTATAAGTAGCTGTTGTAGCAGTAGGAATATTTGTAAAAGTTGTAGAACCAGTTGGTGCAGATTGCCACTGATATGTTAAACCAATACCTGTAGCAGCAGCTGTAAAAGTAGTTACGTCAGGTGCACATAAAGATACTGAATTAATGTTTGTAGTAATTATTGGTGGCGAACCAGCAGTAATTACAAAACTTATTACAGTTGTTTTTACACTTGCTGCAGCAGCTGTACCAGTTACCGTTATGTTATAGGTGCCTGCTGCTAAGCTTACAGCATTGTTTAAAGTAGCTACCGCTACGTTACCCGGTGTTACTGGGTTAGGTGCAAAAGTAACAGTTGTACCTACAGGTACCCCCGTTGTTGCAGCTAAAGTAATTCCATTAGTAAATCCTCCAACAGAGTTGGTAGGAATATTAAGGGTTAAAGTAGCAGGAGTTGGACAAGCAGCAGTAGTAGCGGTTGTTGTACCAAAACTAAAATCAAATGCTGGTGCAGTTACTGTAAAGTTGGTATTAGAAATATCGAAGAATATGTTACCAATTGCTTCAACTTTAACACGAGCAATAGTAGTTAAACCAACTGGTATTGTTAATGCTTCTGAACCATCATTTGCTGTACTTGCACTCAACACTGTTGGAAAAGTTAAACCTCCATCATTAGAAAAAGAAATTTTTACATTAGTGCAGCTAATTGGTGCAGCATTTGTATTATTTACATCCCAAGTTATTGTTTGCAAAGAT
The DNA here is from genome assembly GCA_031408295.1 of Ferruginibacter sp. Taxonomy (GTDB): domain Bacteria; phylum Bacteroidota; class Bacteroidia; order Chitinophagales; family Chitinophagaceae; genus Ferruginibacter. Next base: position 3,828 of record JANNVW010000092.1, on the reverse strand, counting down.
CCTCCTTGATAAGATACATTCGTATTAGGAGATGTAACCTGAAAAGGACCAGAGGTAGCATCCACAGTTATTGCAACATCGGTGAAAGCTGTTTGACCAACTTTTATTGCGCCTGAAGAAACATAAGGAGAATTATCTCTCACTGTTAATCTAAAGTTCAAAACTCTTCCAACTGAACTTACTGCTTCGATGTTTGCTCCGGCATCTCCACCTGGTAATGGACCTGTTACAAGATTGCCAGCTAATATAGTTGATAGTCTAGGAAATGACCTTGTAGGAGATGTTGTAGGACTAAATGTTAGCCAGTTTGGTCCTGTTAATTTGGTTGGACTTGCTACGCTATTAACTCCTGTTGTTGTAGAGTTGTCATTTTGTTCCCAACAATAGGTAAGCACATCAGAAGCATTAGCATCAGTTGCAGATCCAGTTAAACTAAATGGAGTACTAAATGGAATAACACGAGCAGTTAGAGCCAATACTACAGGAGTAGCATTGTTTGCTGTAATATTGGTAGTTATAGGGCAGGTTTTAGTAGCTAAGTTTGTTTGTATTTGCTGTATAGATGCTTCATGAAAAATATCTATGGAATGAGGAGCAACATCTTGAAATGTGATACCTGCATAGCCCATGATGGTAATACCAGAACCAACCTCTTTATTTACTCCTGTTCCTTCTAAACTTTGAGAGAAAGTGTGATTACCACCTAATTGATGACCTACTTCATGAGCAACATAATCAATATCAAAATTATCTCCTTGTGGAATTCCGTCTGCAGGTGAAGTAATGCCACTACCTTTATTAGCATCATTACAAACGCACCCAATACAACCAGCGTTTCCGCCACCACCAGAAGCTCCAAACATATGGCCAATATCATAATTGGCTGCTCCTATTATTGCATTTAAGGTGGCTTGTAATTGACCATTCCATGCAGCTAAAGTAGTATAAGGATCAGTTGCAGGATTGTAATAAATTACATCAGCTGTATTAGCTATAAGGTTAAGGTGTAATGCTAAATCTTTTTCATAACAGCCATTACAACGTGTAAGTGTAGCGTTGTACGCTGCTAAAACCAAAGCCACTTGTGCAGCACTTGTAGCTCCAAAAAAGTTTGAATACTCTCCATTACAAGATTGAGCTAAGCGCATTGTCTTTAATTGGCCTGCATCACTCTCTGGTCTTTGTTGGTTAGCTACTTGCCCATTTAAACTTGTAGCCAAATTTTGGTCTACTGTAGAGCAAGTCCAAGGAAGGCCGCCTTTATTTCTTTGAGATTTAAATACTGCGTAAACAGTATGATTTTGAGAATACGGCTCAACATATTCATTTTCGCCTTCAGTTCTAAAAATCATTGTTTGTATTCCCTGTGGAGAAATACTTAATTTTAGCATAGCAGATTTGTCAGTAATACCCTTCCCAGAATATGCTCTAATTTCTGGAAACCTAGCTTGTAATGCTGGTTCAAAATTTGAAGCTTCAAATACTTCAAATTGCTCCATTTGTCCATCAGCATTTGGTAAAGAAATAGTTGTTGAGGAGTGCCTTGAAGATTGCTGCCCAACAATGGAAAACAAATTTTGACTTAGTGAAGTAATATTCAAGTCAAATAATTTGAACGATTTTGGAAATGATTGTCTAGCAACGGCTTTGTCAGTGGTTATTTTACCACCCATGTCGTTGTGAGCTGACCAATAATTTCCTGTCTGTGTGAACCCTACCATTGAAATTAATACAAATGATAGTGCTAAGAGTAAAGCTTTTTTCATAATTGTTAAGTTATATTTTTGCTAAATTATGATTATTTATTTTATTATAACAGAAATCCCTAGCTTTTTTTATAGACGGGAATTTCAAAATTAATTTAAAAATCAATTTATAGTAAAAGGGCCTATCAAGGGTTTTGAATTCCTAAAACTGAGTAAGATAAAATACAAGTGTAGTCATAAATTCCTGCTGCTGTAACAACAGAACCTATTCCAAAGCAAGGGAAGTTAAGAACAATAACTAGATTTAGGTTTTGTGAAGTGCAACCTAAGCCTCAGTCCTTCTCTACATTTATTAAGAATTGATAATTTCAAAATTATGAAACTACTGATTTTAGTGGGCGTTTCGTGGGATACGAAACGATGCGAAAATTGCTAACGCACACTAGCTTCGCATCAAATCTGTGCAGACGGCATAGATACCCACGAGGAGTGAGGTTAACAACGCATGCCAGGTAATAGCTTAGCTTAACGAACGTTTCATGGAAACAAAGCGAAGATTGTATCTGTAATTATTATTTCCTTGCATTTCTTAGCTTTCAACCTCAGCTACAGGAACATCCGTCTTTTTTCCAAAAAACTTTTTAATAAAAGCTCCAACAGCTACCAAACCTATTAAAATGAATTTCCAGCCTGCTATAAAAAATTTTGCAAGCACTGCCCAAAAACCAACTTTTAGTAATACTTTTCCAGCTACTAACCCTCCTATTGTCCATGCAGCTATATTATCTGTTTTAGAATCAAAATCTTTATAAGTATTTCCAGTTGTAAAACTAGGAATAGCCAATACTTTATCTATATCTTTTTTTACAGAATCTAAATCGCTCATCGAAGCCACCGCATTCATAGATAAAACACCCTTGCGACCAAGAATTCTTACTTCATAGTTAAGCGTGTTACCATCTTCTTGATTTTCGAACTGCAAATTTTTTGCCCAATGTAATACTTTATTATTTTTGTCATAGTAAGGTTTTGATGCCCATCCTTCCATGTGTATAGAACCATATCCTTCTTTTTTTCTTGCTACATTCTCTTCTACCTCTTCTTTCTGTATTTGCTTTAGCAAGTCATCGTAGTTTATTTTATCGGCATCCTCATCTTTCACATAGCCCATTTCATCAAATGTTAGTATAAATGCATAAGAATGTTCGGCAAATGGTCCACCATTTTCTGGAAAAATGATACCTAAAATATCTTTTTGTGGAGGATTGCCCCAAAGTGTACTTAGTACATAATTACTCTGTTCGTTATTCAAAAACTTAAAGCCTTTTGGTACATTCAAATTAGTAATTCCACTGCCAATTATTATTTTACCTGTTTCATATTTCATAGCTTTCTCTACAGAATCTATAAACTTCATTTGTCTTTTTAGATTAATTTCAATAGAATCTTTTTCTCCACCTGCAAAAACAGGTGCTACAAATGCAAGGCATGTAACGAATACAATAAATAATATTTTTCTCATAAGCTTTTTTTGCAAAATACTGAAAGTCAAATTACTTTGCAAATAATTTATTTTGAAGGGGTTTTGTGGTGTTTGCCTATGCTATTTACTTATGCCTTTTGCATTTATTAGTAAGTAGCATTACTCTTTCTTGAAAGCCGAGGTTTGTGCAGAAAGAAACAGTGAGTAACTGTACTGGCAGGAAAGCTCTAGCGCACCGTAATATTTTTTCAATAATTACAAACTACAAATGAATGTTTCGGTGCACTAGACCTTGAGTTAAATTGAAACTGAACATTTTCTAAATCCTATTATTTTTTAGCCTTTCGCTTAAAATATTTTCAAGCTCATTAAAGTTATACTTTAATGTACTTGCCGTAATACTAATGGGAGAACCATAACTTTTTAAATTCATTTTCATATTTTCCCTCTTAAGTACACTCGTTTGTCGATTAATGTAGTCTTCTGGATTGTTTACAATAATAGACCTCTAACATAATTGAAAATTACATATTGCGGCTATGAGATTCAACCTCAATCCAAATCTTTTTCTCCTGTTTCTATATTTCTCTGCCAGTATTCTAAATATTTTTAATGTTCTAATGATATTTTCAACCACTA
>JANNVW010000091.1:0-6752 GCA_031408295.1 Ferruginibacter sp. | reverse complement strand
TTTTTTTTATTGTGCCGTGCCGAAGAACCCACGCTTCCAACAGCGGTATGCAAGCATGAATTTATTTATATGCTGTCCGCTTCGCTTTACATCAAGCCTGCGGCAGCTTTGCGGCTTCGCCAATCTTTTATTTTTTTTGATTGATGAAATGCAAAATAGTTTTACAAAATAAAAAGTATGGGTTTACAAACTGCCGCAGCCGCCGCAAGTTTTAAAATACTTTGAAGTGAATGTTGGCGGCATTGGCTTGCAAAAAAAATCATTTGATTGCCTTTGGGGTTGCGTTAAAATTAAAAGTGTATGCTAGGCAATCAAATAATTTTTTTCGCTACGAGTACTTCACGTATGCATGCATGAGCATACATACATGAGCGTACACACATGCATACAAGCGTACGTAAACACACATACATACACATGATGCAGGTACAAGAAAAAAGTTTTATATTGCATGAGCGAAGGCATCCCAACAAAAAAGTTCTTTGATAGAGTTCCCAAAAAGTGCACAACTTTTTTAAGAAACCGCTAAAAATTTATATCTCCTCAAAGACCATGCAGGTAATGTACGGACAGTGATAACGGATGAAAAGAAGAGAGATGATTACCCCATGGCAACAATGGAGACTGCACAAACTACCAATGAAGAATTAATATACGCAGGGCTGCCACAAACGAGAACAAATAAAAGTACAATAGCGGGTTACCCAACAGATAACACCACAAGCCCAAATGATTTTGTAGCTAAAGTACAAGCTACAGTAGGTAGCCAAAAAGTAGGCCCCAGCCTTACGCTAAAAGTAATGACGGGTGATACTATAAACATAAGAGTAAACAGTTGGTACAAATTAAATAGTGTAACACCTTCTACACCACAAAGCCCACTAACAAACATTGTAACAAATCTCATAAGTGGCATAAGTGGAAGTGCTGTGGTGAATACCCATGGTGTAACTTCTAGCCAATTTAACACAGCAGGAAGTTTTACACCAGATGTAACAAGCTTTTTAAATAACCAAACAAACAATACAACAGGAGGCAAACCCAAAGCATTTATAAATTGGATATTTTTTGATGAACAATTTAATATTGTACAAAGTGCAAGTGGTTTTGAGCAAGTAGGAAATGATACAGAATTTAAACTACATGTAAAACAACCCGTAGCTACCAAGTGTGGATTTTTATATGTGTATGTGAGCAACGAAACGCCCAACATACCAGTGTATTTTGATAACTTGCAGGTAAGCCACATACGTAGCCTGCTCCTTGAAACGAATGAATATTACCCCTATGGTTTAAAAATGGCAAACATTAGCTACCGTGCAGCTAGTGTAATGGTAAATAGATATGGCTACAATGGTGGCAATGAATATGAGGACGAGGGAGAGTTAAACTACAGCAATACTTTTTATAGAAAATATGATGCACAGATAGGGCGGTTTACGGGGGTGGATATAAGAGCAGAAGAAGCAGCTTTTATAAATCCTTACCAATTTGGATATAATAACCCAGTGATGTTTAATGACCCAATGGGGGATTTATCGAGTGCAGATTGGAATGACCTTTTAAGTAGGTTAAGTATCGGTATCAATAATGGAGGCTTTGGAGAGTATGGCGGTAGCTATGGTGGAGGTGGTGGAGGAGGTGGTGGCAGTTCAATAAGCTTTTTTGCTTCTCATGAAGAAGCTTTTGGTTTTGCAGTAGGTTGGATGAACGATAATAATGCTTGGGGAAGCCAAGAGGGTTGGGCATCATCATTTGGTAATGCACTGAGTCAGTTTAATGGTGGAAGAATAACACCAGGTATGCTCCAGGGTTTTTACACCCAGCAATGGAAAGGTACAGGGCGAGAAAATATATCTGTAAACTATTCGTCTGGAAAACGAGAAGGGCAAGGTTTTTTTGTAAACTGGGCAGGTGGAAATAATACAGACCAGCCAACCGTTGGTAGTTCTTTTTTAAGCCACGAAAAGGCAATGGAGAAATTTGGGGCTGGGAATGATATAAGTAGGTGGGGTGACTTCTTAAAGACAACTGATGATATCTTCAGCACTGCAGATATCGGGATTACATCAAAAACAGAACTAATTGATTTTGCCGTAAGAGATTATGCTGGGTTAAGTAAAAAATCATTTAACCAACTTAATAATTATTCAAAAAGCGCAAATGAGGTTAGAGCACTTGGTGCTCGTGGTGCAAAATATTTAAAATATTCCAAGGGGATTGGAATTGTCGGAAATGTTGTAGGGGTTACATCCGCAGGTGTCCAGTTTATAGAAAACCCCACCGCAGGAAATGCTACAAGGTTAGCAGTTCAAGGTGCTGCAATCGGTGCAGCTTTTATTCCAGTAGTTGGTTGGGCTGTGTCTCTTGGAATAGGAGCAGCTGATTTAATTTGGGGCGATGATTTTTATAACTGGATTGATAATCGTTAAATAAAGAGTTATGTTTAATTATTTGTATTATAAATTATATCGAGCAGCATTAAAATCTTCATTACGTGGTACTCCAGAATTTGTTGCATCAGTTTTTGTAGGAGGAATAATCAGTGCAAATATTCTTGTGATTAGTGCTTTTTTAGCAAAATTGGATGTGTTACCATTTATTTTTTCTGATAAAAATCAAGGAGGTTTATTTGGATTTATTTGTATTGTGTTAACATGCATATATTTTCTAACTAAAAAACGTTATAAATTAATTATAAAAAAGTATTCACAAGAGAATGATAAAGAAAGAGTACGAGGAAATATTATTGTGGCTATTTATGTTGCTTTATCATTTTTGTTAATTTTTGCGGTAGCATTTTTTAGGCCAGGCAAATTATAAAATGAATATCTTCACCTTCGTCGGTCACTTCGTACATACGTTTGCCCTCCGTGTACACGAACATAACACGTAAAAACGTCCGAATATTCGGACAATAATAAAATAGTTCATTAATTTAATTGTTTTTTATATGTGTATGTAAGCAACGAAACACCCAACATACCAGTGTATTTTGATAACTTGCAGGTAAGCCACATACGCAGCCCGCTCCTTGAAACGAATGAATATTACCCATATGGTTTAAAGATGGCCAACATTAGCTACAAAGCTAGTATGACCATGACCAACCGTTATGGATGGAACGGTGGCAACGAATATGAAGACGAAGGAGAGTTAAATTACAGCAATACTTTTTATAGAAAATACGATGCGCAGATAGGGAGGTTTACAGGGGTGGATATAAGGGCAGAGGAAGCTGCTTTTATAAACCCTTACCAGTTTGGGTACAATAACCCTATTATGTTTAGCGACCCTGATGGAGATTTATCACAAGCAGTATGGAATGATTTTTTAAGTAGGATAAATACCATGGATTTTGGAAATTATGGAGGTAGTTATTCGGGTAATAGCGGCTTTAACGCATTCCGTAGTGATGCAGAATCATTTAGTGCAGGAGCATCGTATATGGATAAGCATAATGCATGGGGTACAAATGGTTTTGCAAGTTCTTTTGAAGGGGCAAAGGATTCTTATTATGCACATGGTGGTACAGATGCAAGGATTCGTAGTTTATATCCTAATATAACTATTTATGGAGGTATAAAAAATGGACAGTGGCAGACTAGAAATACCTTGTATAGTGGGTTTGGGGGTGGAGGCTATGGCAGCGCAGATGATGCTGCAAGAGCTTGGACAAGTCAATATGGTAAATGGTCAATAGTTAATGCTCAAGAAGTATCTTCATTAATTTATGAAAAAGGAGGGCAATTTTTTTATACACCTGGTATGTCTTTTAAAACGGGTTCTGCTAGCTCTTCTCCTGGACCTAAAATGCTCATTCCAATTCATGCAAACCTTTTAAAGGGATTAAATACAGTAGGTTTTATACACTCGCATGGGGCATATCAGCAACCAGCTGATCTAAGATTTTCTACTTGGAGTCCAGGTTGGGATCCTGATAAAGATTATGATATTTACGGACATCAAGACCAAAGACCAAAAAGGGGCATTGCAGAAAATTATCCTAATTTAATTATGTATTTATCATCACCTATTGGTAACTTACTTAGAAGAGATTCTGAAAATAAAACTTTAAATGGATTTAGCTATTTAATTGGTAGTGGTTATTATTGTGATCCTAAATTTAAAAAATAATTTTAAAATCATAATAATTGAAAAATAGTTTAATAAAATGATTTTTTTAAAAATATTAGTATGAAATTTTTACAGATAAGTTTAATAATTTTTTTATTTTTTACTTCTTGCAAAGAAAATACGCAATTTGCTTATTTAGAAAATATTTGTAATGATACTTTACACTCTAAAGGCGACTCTATAAAAAAGACAACAACTTATGCAATAAAAGCAAATAATGATTATTTATCACTTTCAGATATTAATAATAACTCTGATACCTTTTTTTTACGAATTGAATATTCACAGGATACCGTGGTTAGAGTTTTTGAGTTTTCGTATTATAGAACAAAAACAACTTACAAAATTTATAATTTTCCGTTAGATCATTTTGGTAGAGGTAAAATAATGTTTGATAATAAAAAAGATAAGTTGATGGACTTTACAACTACATTTAATTCAAAGAGAATAGATAAGGTCTTTATGATAGAATTAGAAAAAAGTAATTTAATAAATCTATCTTGGAGTGTTGACATTAAAGGCTATCCAGATAATGATTATAGAAATTATTATCAAGTTCAATTTTCAAATAAATGTAAGTACAACTTTTATACTTTTGGAGGAGCATTTGAAAATAGTAGCAAGTTTATGGAAGCAAAGCAGTTTGCAGGTTTTTTGACTTATTTAAAAAAGGAGTTTGATTTTTAGAAAATAACCAATCGTAACTGATGGAACTGTGGCAACGAATATGAAGACGAAGGAGAGTTAAATTATAGCAATACTTTTTATAGAAAATACGATGCGCAGATAGGAAGGTTTACGGGGGTGGATATGTTGGCGGAGGAGTTTGCAGATTTAAACCCTTACCAGTTTGGGGCGAACAATCCAGTGATGTTTAATGATCCAACAGGAGCGTTAACAAATGCTCAATTTAATACCATAATTAATACGCTTTGGAATTCTGATTATGGTGGTTACTGGAGTAGTAGTGGCGGTGGTGGTGGTGACTTTTATAAGAACGATGGAGAGGCATTTTCTGCGGGAGCTTCTCACCTAGATAGATTTGATGCTTGGGGTACGAATGGATTTGCAAGTTCATTTGAAAGTGCAAAGAATTCTTATTATAGAAATGGAGGTACTGATGCAAGTGTAAGAACTTTAAACCCTAATATAACCGTTTATGGAAATATTAGAAATGGAATGTGGGAGACGAGGAATACTGTGTATAGTGGGTTTGGGGGTGGAGGCTATGCAAGCGCAGATGATGCTGCAAAAGCTTGGGCAAGCCAATATGCTAAATGGTCAATAGTAAATAATACAGAAGTTTCTTCATTGATTTATGAAAAGAAGGGTGAGTTTTTTTACACAGAGGGTAGAAAATTTACAAAAAGTTCTATCCATGATTTTGACCCTTCTCATTCTTCACCTGGCCCTAAAATGCTTATACCAATGTTTGCCAAGATTTTAAAGGGTACAAGTGTTGTCGCATTTATACATTCGCATGGAGGTTATGATAAGCCAACCGATAATATTTTTTCTACATGGTCTTTTGGGTGGTCAAAAGAAAATTCATACGATATATATGGAGCTTATAAAGATAAGGGTATAGTTTTAAATTATCCAAATTTAGTTATGTATTTATCTGCGCCAAATGGAAACTTGCTCAGAAGGGATTCTGAAAATACTACTCTAAATGGATTTAGTTATTCAATTGGTAGTGGTTATTATTCTGACCCTAAAGCGAGAAGATAATAAATAGGTAATTTTTTAATAATGATAAATAACTTTTAAAATAACATTATGAAATTAGTAGTAATAATATCTATCTTATTTTTTTGTTCTTGCAAAGAAGATAATCAGTTTCTTTATTTTGATAAAATATGTAATGCTAATTTACTTAATAAATCAGATTCTTTTAGAAAAAAAGCATCGCATCCAATTAAAGCAAATAATGAATATTTATCACTAAAAGATATAGATACAAAGTCTGATACATTTTTTTTCAGAATAGAATATACACCAGATTCTGTTGTCAGAATTTTTGAGTTTACTTGTTACAAATCAAGAACAACATATAAAATGTATAATTTTCCAATAGAATATTCAGGTTATGGTAAAATTAAGTTCGATAATAAAAAAGATAAGTTAATAGATTTTACAAGAGAATTTAATTCAAAAGATAAAGACAAAAAATTTATAGAGGAATTCAAAAAAAGTAATTTAATAAACCTTTCTTCGAGTGCCAATATCAAAGGTTATCCCGATAATGACTACAGAGATTATTATGAAGTCCAATTTTCAACCAATTGCGATTATAATTTTTATACATTTGGAGGAGCATTTGAAAATAGCAGTAAGTTCATAGAAGCAAAGCGGTTTGCAGGGTTTTTGACTTATTTGAAAAAGGAGTTTGATTTTTAGTTAATAAGTTATCAAAAAATAAGTCGATTATGTTTATTGCAAAATGGTTAACATCTTTAATCTGTATCATACTTTTTGGTAGTGTTCCAAATTTGTGTTTATTTTTTGAAACTATTGTCGGCACTCATTTTTATAAATAAAAGAATTAGTTTTAAGGTCAATAATCGGGTAGCCACAAGCTACCCGATATTTTTTTATGATAAAAAATAAGCGCA
>JANNVW010000090.1:0-70172 GCA_031408295.1 Ferruginibacter sp. | reverse complement strand
TTGCATCACAACATTGTTGGTATTGTGTGCGCTTATCCAATCCCAATCTTTTGCAATGTTGCCAGCATTTACCACCAGCATGTATGTTTTATTTTCTTCTATACAGTACACCAATAAATCATCTACAATACCACCATCATTATTTGGCATGCAACTGTATTGCGCTTTACCAGCGGTAAGTTTGCTGGCATCATTTGTAGTTATGCGTTGTATTAAATCAAGTGCATGCTCACCTTTTAGCATAAACTCTCCCATATGGCTTACATCAAACACGCCTGCATTATTGCGCACAGCCGCATGCTCATCGTTAATACCAGTGTAAGAAATTGGCATATTAAAACCTGCAAACTCAGCCATTTTTGCACCAAGGGCAATGTGTTTTTCTGTAAAAGGAGTATTTGTCATGTATAAATTTTTGTGTTGCAAATGTAATTACAAAACACAATAAAAAACCCTACCATTTCGGGCAGGGTTTTTATTCAACCTCAACATAACAACCGTGTTGTTTTAATTCAAAAACCTCATCAATAAATTATTTGGCAAAATAGTATAGGCCATAGATGTTTCTGTATTGGCATCTTTTTCTACTTGTTTGCTTATTTTTTTCTTTACAGCCTCAATAGAATCATTATACCTTTTCTCATCTTGTTTAATTTTATTTCTTAATGAATCAAACTTATTAGGTGTTGTTTTACTATCATAGCGGTATGTCCCCGGCTCTGTTTCACCCCCAATTTTATTTTCTTCCCCATCTTCATCTACACTAATACCATTTTCATTTATACGGACCCTATTTTTCCCATCTCTAATATCAATCCCATCTTCATTTATTTTCACGCCATTTTTTCTATAATTATTTGCGGGCTTGCCATTTAGTGAATATAGTCCATCATTTGTCATTGTGTACCAGATGCCAGTTTCCCAGTTTCTTTCTATGTTTTCAAAATTTAAATCATCATCTGAGCTTGTTCTAAACCCAGGACCATTAAAATGTATTTGGTTTAACCAACCTATATTATTTTGAACTCGTATTCTTTTTCCAACAGGTACATATATGGTAACAATTACACGCTGGTTGCGAAATTTATCTTTTGTGTTTACTACCACACCTCTATCTAAAATAAGTGTAGAATCTTTTTGTTGAATATTAAAATTGATTAATGATGCTAGAGAATCAGCATATCTTTCTTTTCTGCCACAAGCATATTTTATGATAGTAACCCTAAAGCTGTCGTTAAACGATTTTTCAATATTTACCCGCACATTTCTTACAGTTGCACTTTCATCATCGCCTGATAAATCAAATATGTCATTATCAAACCAATTGTCTCTTGTATAGCGAACGCCTGATTTTATATTTGTAACATCTAATGCATTTACAGAAGGATTCAACAATGCAACCTCATCTGTATTTATATTTGAACCATATTGAAAATCTTTAGAAATAGATGCTAGCAATAAAATCACGCTAACCCAACCTACTACCCACATAGCACTAAAACTTAAGGCTAGCATTTTGCTTCCTGTTTTTACTTTGGTTATTTTTCTAATTATCCAAGTAATAACAGCAATCATTGGTACTAATATGAAGAAAATAAGTGTGCCCCAAGCAAAAGCATTTTGCCAGCCACTAGTAAAAAGAAAATCCTTTAATGGGAAAACCCTAAACGATGCGATACCTAAAGAAAACAGTGCCACTATTAATGAAAAACCTATAATAGCCAGTATAAAATAGACAAAAGCTTTTATTAGTATAACAATAATATCACCTAATGACCGTCCGCTTTTTCTTGCCACGGCCGCTGCTTCTGAACCAAAAGCTTTTCCTTTTTCACCTGCTACAGAAGCGGCTTCTTTACCAAATTTTTGTACACGACTTTGTACGCCTTTCATTTCTTCAACTACTGATTCTTTAATAGAATTCATATCTACTTTTTCACCTTTCATTTCTAGTTTTTCAGCAGTAGTTTTCGCCTCTGGTAATACTATCCATAAAATAATATAGATAAACAAAGCACCAGGGCTAACATTTACAAAATCGCCAAAATCGCCAAACCAGTGATTTCTGGTAAACAATGAAAGTAATGGAAGTAAGAAAACTACTCTTGGTATCCAAACATTTATTCCAAAATAATGTGCAATACCACTACATACACCTGCAATGTATTTTTCATCTATATCTCTAAAAAGTTTTTTTTTGCGACTGCCTATAACTGTTGTCGCACTACTAGGCACTGCTATCCATAATATAATGTATGGTATAAGGCCTATACCGAATGTGAAAAATAGAATAGCAAATACAATTCTTACTATGGCAATATCCACATCAAAATAATTTGCAATACCACTACATACACCTCCAACAAGTTTGTGGTTTTCATCTCTAAACAATCTTCTTCTTCCACTTGCTGTAGTAAAAGTAGATTGTTGTTGATTGGTACTTTCTTGCGTTTTTTTATTTTCTGTAGAAGCAGACGGTTCTGCATCATCAAAATCTTCTGGACGACCAATGCTTTTTATAATAGCATTTACATCATCATCAATAATGCAAGTAGCACCTGCTTTTAAGCGTTCTTGAAAAAGCTCACCAATACGATTTTCAATATCGTTTATAATTTCTTCTTTGCCTTCTTCTGCATCAAAATGACGAGTAAGGCTTTCTATGTATTGTTTTAAAATTTCATAAGCAGTTACTTCTATTGGAACGATTCTGCCTTGAAAGTTTATGTTGATTACTTGTTTCATAAAATTAATTTTATGTTGTTATTGTTGTTGGTTGAGATTGAGTTAAAAGTTATTAGTTAACAGTTATTGGTTAATTGTGCTATTATCGATTGGATAACTAATAACTATTTCGTTAGTGTTGTTACCGCATTTGCCATTTCGTTCCAGGTGGCTTCTAATTCTGTATAAAAGGCCAGCCCTTTTTCTGTGAGGCTAAAATATTTTCGTGGCGGACCACTTGTGCTTTCTTCCCATCTGTAAGAAAGTAGCTCGGCATTTTTTAATCTTGTAAGCAAGGGGTACAAGGTGCCTTCAAAAATATTGAGGTTGGCTGCTTTCATTTTATCAATAATATCCGAAGGGTAAGCTTCCCCTTGTTTTATTACAGATAGAATACAAAACTCCAAAACTCCTTTGCGCATTTGGCTTGCTGTGTTATCTATGTTCATGGTTAAAAAATTTATTGTTATTTCTTTTATTTCCTACTTTGATAACACAAAGATAGGTTTTATTTGGTACTATGTAACACATAATACCATACAAAATTTAGTAGTCTGTTTTAATAAGGTACTGAATTGTATAATAAAATATTGATTTATAATAAATTGTTTGATATTTATTTAAATAAAATATTTTTTATATTTAGGATAACTGGTTTTAAAAGATTGATGAGCGGTAAAAAAATGATTAGAAAAAGGCTAATTTTAACCCATGGAAATTGTAAAACACGAAAAACCACTCCCTTCTTTGGCATTTTGTATAATTATGGATGTAATTGGCTGCGCTAGTTATATCTTTCCAGGCTTTGCAGAGTTTACAGATGTGGTATGGGCGCCTATATCGGCATTTATTTTTTATAAAACATTTGGTGGTAAGGTTGGGCAAATTGGTGCTGTAATAAATTTTGTAGAAGAGATAGTGCCGTTTGCAGATATAGTACCATCGTTTACGATAGCTTATTTTTATAAGAAGCATTTTATGGAAGCAAATAAAAATGTGCAATAAATTATAGCCTTTTCTTTTATTATTTGCTTTGCATGAATGCTTTAATTTTGTAGCATGTCACGCTTCAATTTACAATCTACTTACACACCCGCAGGCGACCAGCCAGAGGCCATTGCAAAACTTACCGAAGGTGTAAACGAAGGTGAGAAGCATCAAGTATTGTTAGGTGTAACGGGTAGTGGTAAAACATTTACCATGGCCAATGTGATACAAAATACACAACGACCTACCCTTATTATTACGCACAACAAAACCTTGGTTGCACAATTGTACGGGGAGTTTAAACAATTTTTTCCTGACAATGCTGTAGGTTATTTTGTATCGTATTACGATTACTACCAGCCAGAAGCTTACATGCCAAGCAGCAATACATACATTGAAAAAGATTTAGCAATAAACGAAGAGCTCGATAAACTGCGCTTGCAAGCGACGGCACAATTACTTAGCGGACGTAGGGATATTATTGTAGTAGCGAGTGTGAGCTGCATATATGGCATGGGTAACCCTGCGGAATATGAAAATGGTATTATTAGAATTAAGAAAAATCAAGTAATAAGCCGACAAGGTTTTTTGCATGCATTGGTAAATGCTTTATACAATCGTAGCCAGGGAGATTTTACTAGAGGTACATTTAGGGTAAAAGGCGATACGGTGGATATTAATTTACCGTATGTAGATTATGGATATCGGGTAAGTTTTTTTGGCGATGAAATAGAGAGTATAGAAACGCTAGAACTAAGTACAGGCAAGCGCATCATACAAGTAGAAGATGCGGCTATTTTTCCTGCATCGTTGTATTTGGCACCAAAAGATATGCAGGCAAAAGTAATAAGCCAAATACAGGATGAGTGTTTTGCGCAAGCAGAGTATTTTAAAAAGAGCGGAAAATTTATAGAAGCACAGCGCATAACAGAACGGGTGAATTATGATATTGAAATGATAAAAGAATTGGGTTATTGCAATGGTATAGAAAACTATTCTCGATTTTTTGACCAGCGTGCACCAGGTGCAAGACCTTTTTGTTTGATAGATTATTTTCCAAAAGATTTTTTGATATTATTGGATGAAAGTCATCAAACCGTACCACAAATAAGCGGTATGTATGGGGGTGATAGAAGTAGAAAACTCACTTTGGTAGAATATGGTTTTCGTTTGCCATCGGCCATGGATAACAGGCCGCAAAATTTTCATGAATATGAAAACCTTGCCAACCAAACCATTTATGTAAGCGCTACCCCTGGGGAATATGAATTGGAAAAATGCGGGGGCACAGTAGTAGAGCAAGTAGTAAGACCGACAGGCTTGCTTGACCCGCCAATAGAAATACGCCCATCAGTAAATCAAATAGATGATTTGCTTGATGAAATAGATAAGCGTATAAAAATGGGTGACCGTATTTTGGTGACCACACTCACCATACGCATGGCGGAAGAAATGCAAAAATACTTGCAGCGCATAAATATAAAATCTAAATACATACACAGCCAAGTACACACTCTCGATAGAATAGAAATTTTGCGTGAATTGCGCTTAGGAATTATTGATGTGCTGGTTGGTGTAAACTTATTGAGAGAAGGATTGGATTTACCAGAAGTATCTTTAGTGGCCATACTTGATGCAGACAAAGAAGGTTTTTTGCGTAATGAAAGAAGCCTTACACAAACGGCAGGTCGTGCCGCAAGGAACTCCAGAGGGCTTGTTATTTTTTATGCAGACAAAATAACAGAGAGCATGCAAAAAACGATGGATGAAACACAACGGCGTAGGGAAAAACAAATTGAGTTTAATACAAAACATAATATTACCCCTACAACGATTATAAAAACCAACGAACAAATTTTTGCACAAGGCAGTGTGTTGGATATTAAAGGATACGATGCGAGCAACCCGAATTCTATTGCACCCGACCAAGACATTATTACCATAGCTGCTGAAGACCCAGTAGAATATAAAACTATACCAAGCATGGAAAAGGGCATAGTAAAAATTAAAAAAGAAATGGAACGTGCTGCAAGAGATATGGATTTTATGGAAGCTGCAAGGCTAAGGGACGATATGTTTAAAATGCAGAAGGAATTGGAGGAGATGAGGAGTTAAAAGAAAGTTTAATTAATTAAATCAATCAATTTAATGGAAATAAAAATTTCAATAATTAGCAGCTTTTTAAAAAAATATAAATTCCACTTTCTTCTCCTTTTGTTTTCATTAATTTTTGAAAAGAAGTTTTTAGAGATAATAAACGCAACGCTAGTTAAACATTTATTTTCTAGTATTGAAAAATCAACAACTTTTCTTGACGTTTTTTTTATTTTATCTGTGTTGTTAATATTAGGATTATTAATATTCTTTCTATTCTCAAACTATCACCCTTCAAAAACATTAACTGCTTGGATTATTGTTACATCTATAATATATGTAAAATTTCGATTTTTCGCTAACTGTTTTGATTTTTTAAAAGTCGAAAACAGACACCTTCCTTCATTTGCCTATAGCGATATCCTTTTATTGCTATCTATAGCAATTATTATTTTTTATCTTATTAGAGAGCTTACAAATCATTTTATAAAAACTCCTAAAGTAAATGACCCTAATGGATTTTATACTGATATACCCCTTACGCTTTTAAAAAAGGAAGATGATATCTATAATCGATTGGACTTCATAGAAGAATTAAAAAATAAAATACTTGCTACAAATAATACTGAAAAGTCTTTTGCTATTGGTGTGATTGGGAAATGGGGAGATGGGAAAACAACATTTTTAAATACATTAGAAGTGTTGCTAAAAAAAGAGAGAAAAGTAATACAACTTAAATTTAATCCATGGATGGCAGGAAGCGCCGATAAAATAATCGAATTATTTTTCTCTGACTTATCTGGTGTTTTGGGAGAGTTTGATGGGAACTTGAAAAATCAAATTGTCAAATATTCTAAAGAATTAATATCATCAATTGATGAAAGTGGCTTATCAATATTCAAAGATTTATTAGGAAAAGGAAATGATAACCTTTCTTTAGTTGAACAAAATGAAGCAATAAGTACGAGTATTAAAAACTTAAAAGCTAGGCTCGTTATTTATATTGACGATGTAGATAGGTTGGATAAAAAAGAAGTGTTAGAAGTGCTCAGATTAATTAGAAACACAGCTGATTTTAAAAATACTTTTTTTATTGTTGCTTTTGACAAAACATATTTGATAGAGTGCTTGAAAAAATCAGATGTTAGTAAAAGTGAAACATATCTTGATAAAATATTCCAACTCGAATATTACCTTCCTGTAACTCTAGATGAAAAGGCTTGCGAAAAAATATTTTTCATAGAGGTTGCAAAATATTTAGACACTGATCAAAAATTAGTATTACAAAAAATTGCAAACCCTGAACCTTCTCCTTTTATGAGGGCTAATGAAGCTTCTCCCAAAATAAGCATGTACCTAAAAAATGTTAGAGATATAAAAAGGTTTCTAAATGTTTTTCTTTTAAACTTTGAAAGGGTTAAACATAATATTTATTTGCCCGATTATATTGCAATTAATATCCTTAGACTTAAATATCCAGAAGTATATCTTGAATTATATAACAATACTTATAAATACTTAACTACAAATAAAGGTGAACAATTTGCTATTGATACAAATGAGCTTACGTTAAATATTTCTGACCCCTCCTCTTCAGGTTATTCAAATACAACTTTATTTAAGGAATTGGGTAATATAGATAAATATTCACTAAACGAAATAACTAGAGAAGAGTCTTGCAAACTAGTTGGTAGCATATTTAAAAATAGTACTAGTTTTAAAAGAACCTTAAGTAATAATCATTTATCAATCATTCACCCCAACTCATTTAATAGATATTTTGATTTTTACATGGAAGGAAGATTGGATTAAAAGGAATATGATACGGTATTTAGTCAACCTTTTGAAATATTCAAAGATTTTATTCAAAAAAAATGTTCTTTAAATGTATATACAGATTTGCAATTGAGCTTAGAAAATACGACTGTATCAAGTAAAGAGCAGTTCGAAAAACTAATCTTAGGTATTGTGTTTTTTGCAAATACCCCTGGTACATATTATAATTATAGCCATTTTGGTTATAATGGTTTAGTTTTTTTAAATCAATTGGGGGGTTTAACAAAAACCAATAACAATATAATTAAAGATTATTATGATAATGATATGCAAGCTTATAAACGTTTTATAATAAGCTTATTGTTTAATGATGAAGAACCTACTTTATTTATGATTGATTTTTTTATTCGTTTGATCGAGAAAAATGAGTATAATAATTCTATTTTTTCTTATGAAGAAATACAATTATTCTTTAATGAAATTTATTTACAAACACTTAATAAAGAAGAAAATTTAAATAATAAAGTTTGGAATATTTACAACAAAAGCAGAAAATTATATGAAGAAGAGGTTGAAAAAATTGCAGCTATAGATTTAATTTTCAAAAACTTTATTATCAAAAAAGATTTCAACCAGTTTTTAAGTGATTTAATTAATCAATGTCATGAAAAAATTGATGGTGGATTTAGGGTAATCAACTTTTACGAAAGGTTTTTTAAAAGCAAAGAAGAATTTATTAAAGAAATAAAATTTCAATCTAAGAATACATATAACAAAGATATTTGTGAAGAATTTTTAACATTTTGGAGTGAGGTTGAAGCATTAAAGAATGGAGAATGTTTAAAAGGCTTTCAATTTAAATATTTGGAAAAGGTTCAATCATAATATTTAGCCATTACTTCTTTATGAGATTTTCCTCTTTAAAGATTAGGTTTAGAAAGAGTTATTTGTGTAGACAAAAGCATTCGGCTCATGAAGTTAAATTATTCGGCTCAAATTTCTTATTTTTGAGCTAAATAAAGCTTATATTACAATAAAAATGAGCCAAAAGCATATAGATATAATTATGTTTGTCATGAACAACAAAGATTGTTCATCAACAGAAATATCTGCTGCATTTCAAAAAAAGCATAGCCTCTCTACGATAAAAAGAATACTTCAACAGCTTATCATTGACCAAACGATTATTAAAACAGGTGCAGCAAAAAATACACGTTACTGTGTTTCGGAATCATACCCAATACTACATGAGGTAAACATAGGGGAATACTACAAAGAAGATATTGATCAAAGAAAAATAAATAAAAATTTTAATTTTGGCTTAATAAAAAAAACATTGCCTGATGTACTAATATTTAATAAGGAGGAATTAAAAAGCTTAGAACAATATCAAATAAAATTTTCCAAGAACATACAACAATTAAATAAATTTGAGTATGAAAAAGAAATGGAAAGGCTAGCTATTGACCTGAGTTGGAAATCATCTCAGATAGAAGGAAACACTTATTCATTACTAGAAACAGAACAGTTGCTCAAAGAACAAAAAACAGCTGCGGGTAAATCGAGGGATGAAGCAACGATGCTATTGAACCATAAAGAAGCAATTGATTTTATTGTAGAACAGCCAGATTATATGTATCCATTAACTTTAAGAAAGTTGGAAGATTTACATAGCATATTAATAAAAGGCTTAGCCGAAAAAAACATAAGAACCAAACGGGTTGCAATTTCTGGTACTAATTATTTGCCGCTAGATAATGAGTTTCAGATTAAGGAAGCATTGCAGGATATGTGCGATTTGTTAAATAACAAAACGAATATTTTTGAAAAAGCAATAATTGTATTATTGCTCATTTCTTATATACAACCATTTATAGACGGCAATAAAAGAACAGCGAGAATAGTTTGTAATGCAATTTTATTACACTTTAAATATTGTCCTTTATCATTCCGTACAGTTGATACCATTGATTATAAAAAAGCAATCTTACTTTTTTATGAAATAAACAACCTTTCTGCATTCAAAAAAATATTTATAGAGCAGTATGCATTTGCTGTAAATACATATTTTTAAATGCATTTTACAAGGCTTGAAGCTGGGAAGTTTAAAATGCAGAAGGAGTTGGAGGAGATGAGGTAAAGTATTAAAGCCCCTTCAATGGATTACCCTTTAACTTCAAATACTTTTCTCCTATTAACTTTGCACCGCTAGTATTTAAATGGTCAAAACTTCTGTATACAATTGTACCATTAATTTCAATATCACATTTACCATCTTTGCACATAGCATCATTTAGATCTACTACTATTATTGACGGATACTGTTTTTTCATTTCGTAAACAATGTAATCATTATCCCTTTTTGTAAATGGTATTGAAAAATCTCTTTGCGAAAAGAATACTTTCTTACTAGATTTAAATAATTTTATTCTGTGTAAATTTATTTCGTCCGTCGCTCTTAAGCAATCAAAGATTACAATTTTTTTTCCTTGGGCTATTAAATCTCCAATTGTTTTTAAAATGAAAGCATAATTTTTACTTTGGGGTTCAGATAGTCCAATCCAATTTGCTGCAATAAATATTGTTTTAAACTGTTTGGCATATTCCATCCTTTTTATAGCAAAAGCGGCATCATTTTTTGGAGTGCCATCAAAAGCTAGTGTGTTTAAAACAGGATACCCTCCTGCAGTACAATCATGAATATACAACCCTGCATCTTTAGCCAATACATCTAAAAAAGATGTGGTGTGATTACCAAATGAGTCTCCTATTAAAAGACCGTCTAATGTATTTTTTCGTACACCTAAAAAGCATTCTTCACAGTTACCTACTATAAATTTATCAAAACAATTTTTTCTTAGTTTATTGGGATAATTTGCTTTGGAGTTAAACTCTGGTAACTGAGGAAATCTATTAGGAAAACCATCTTTAGCATCTAAAATTGCATATATGCCCACAATCATAAGTAAGGATGGCAACATAATAAATAGCAACGTTTTTTTAAAGTTAAATGTATACTTTGTACGAAAAGGCTGCTCTATAAATCGCCACGATAAATAGGAAACAATAAAAAGAATTATAAAGGCGGCAATACGAATTCCTCCATCAAATGCTACACCTAAATATTTTATAAAAGTAAAAATAGGCCAGTGCCATAAATACATTGAATAAGATATTAGACCAATTTGTACTAATAATTTATTTTTTAATATAATGTTTATGATACCCTTTTGGCTGTCGTTTTTACCAGTAAAAATTAAAAAGCCAGTTCCCAAGCATGGCCAAAGTGCATTTATACCGGGGAACGAACTTGTTTTATTTAACAAAAATGCTGGTAATAAAATAAGCAATAAACCAACTACCGATATAATGCTATTTTGCATTTTAGATAATGTTGGTAGTTTTGTCCAACACATAGCTAAACAGGCTCCTGTAGCTAATTCAAAAATTCTAGCGGGTAATAAAAAGTAAGCCATCATAGGATTACTTTTTGTTAAGTAAATAGAGAGAAGAATAGATAAAACTACGAATATAGCAATACCAATTAGTCGTTTTGTACTATTTAAAAAACGATGCATTAGTAAGAGTAATACAGGCCATAGTACATAAAATTGCTCCTCTACCGAAAGAGACCATGTATGTAGTAAAATAATTAGGTCGGAATCGTCTGCAAAATAATTTCTTTGGTTTGTATATATATAGAAATTGTTGGTAGAAAGGAAGCTATGCATTAGCGTTCTTGCAAAAACTTCCAAATCGTCTGCAAAAAGTAACACACAAGCAGGTATGGTAAAAACAAGTAAAATAAAAACCAGTACGGGTATAATCCTACGTATTCTTCTTAAATAAAATTGTTTGAAAGAAAAAGCATTTTCCTCCATTTCTTTATTTATAGTAGCTGTTATTAAATAGCCAGATAAAACAAAGAATACATCCACACCTATATAACCGCCAGTTAAAAAGGAAATATTTGCATGAAATAGAACGACTAATAAAACAGCAATTGCTCTAAGACCATCAATATCTGCTCTGTAAAAAGTATTAGCCCGCATTAAAAAAATAAATTTGATTGTTTTTGATACTAGACACTATTTAATAGCAGAAGTATGTATTTATTATAAATCAATGCACAATTTAGATAATTATATCTAGAGCTTATAAAATTGCCATTTTAAAGTTTTAATGAAAAAATAAAAATAAACGGCTTAGAAAGCATATTTTATCGTTTAATTGGGTTTTAAAGAAATTGTTTTTTACCTTATCTTTACCCCAAACGAAAACATTTACCTCGACTTATGTTTAATTTAATACTTTTTGGCCCTCCTGGCAGCGGTAAAGGAACGCAAAGCGAAAAAATAATTGAAAAATATGGTTTAGTGCATTTAAGCACTGGAGATTTATTGCGCTCACAAATAGCGCAACAAACTGCATTAGGCTTAGAAGCAAAGAAAATAATGGATAAAGGGCAATTAGTACCCGATGAAGTGGTAGTGGGAATGATAAGTTCAGCTATCGACAATAATCCAGAAGCAAAAGGGTTTTTATTTGATGGATTTCCGAGAACTGCATCGCAAGCAGAGTCGCTTGATAAATTACTAGAATTAAAACAAGCGCCTATTTCAGTAATGATTGCGTTAGAGGTAAGTGAGCATGAATTGATAAAAAGACTATTAAAGCGTGGAGAAACGAGTGGTCGTAGCGATGATAGTAATGAAGAAATAATAGCAGCAAGGGTTGTAGAATATAAAACCAAAACAGAGGCTGTGGCAGATTACTATCGCAAAGCAGATAAAGTGGTACTGGTACCAGGCGAGGGTACTGTAGAAGAAATTTTTGAAAAATTAGCTAATGAAATTGAGAGTAGATTGTAAATGAGTCTATTGGATTTGCTGTAAATTTTAATAATTGAAGCAGCATTCTTACAATCCTAGAACTCTAATATATATGCAATACAAAAAAATTATATTACTACCTGCATTGTTCATCTTATCGAATGTGCTGTACATAAGCTGTTGTAAATGCCCCGAGGTTACACAAAAATTTTATGCTATAATAAATGGAAGTGTAACGGCCAAAGGCTCTCGTAATGCTATAATAGATACTGGTGCTATTACAAATGTAGATTCTGTTTTTTTAAATTACAAATTTGCAAGTAACTGTGTAGCAAAAGTGGAAAATCCCTTTTCTTTTTTAGTAAATACATCATATGCATTCAAATGTGATTGCGGATTGTGTGGAGAAAATGGCTTAAAGAATAAAATACTTTCCATAGATATTTCTAGCGATAGTGTTTATAACAATATCGTAGCAAATGGTTCTCTTAAACAATTTTTTAAAGTTAGGCAATACGATTATACTGCATCAGGCTATGCTAGCATTAGCTTGGACTCTTTAAAAACAAAAGTGAACAATAATAAGGAGGGGCTTATATATAGCGAAGAACTATTTACGACTACAAAACCTGGAAATACTAAAAGCCATACTTTAAAACTTACACTCATTTTTGCTGATTCTAGTAAAGTATTTATACAAAGCAGAAAAATTCGTTGGAATTAAGACTATAAAATGTACCAATTTATAGCGCTGCAAATAATATTTGCAGCTTTTTTATTTTACCTAGCTAATTCTAACGAACAACAAATATTCTAACCTACATTTGACTATGCAAAAACTAGGAAATTACATAACAGGAAAATGGATACAAGGCGATGGCGATGGAACAGAATTGTTTAATGCCGTAAATGGCCACACAATAGCTTATGCAACTTCGCAAGGATTAGATTTTGAAAATATTTTAAAATATGCAAGAGAAGTGGGAAATCCAGCGCTCCGGAAAATGACGTTTCAAGAAAGAGGCAGAATGCTTCGTGCACTTGCCTTACACTTACTCAAACATAAAGAAACTTTTTATGCCATCAGCTACCAAAGCGGTGCTACAAGGGTAGATAGTTGGATAGATATTGAAGGTGGTATTGGAAATTTATTTAGCAATGCTACGCTTCGAAGAAAGCTACCCAATGAAACTTTTTGTTTAGACGGTGATGCCATAAACCTTGGTAAAGAAAATACTTTTATTGGGCATCATATTTTAGTGCCAAAAGAAGGTGTAGCAGTTCATATCAATGCATACAATTTTCCGGTGTGGGGTATGTTGGAAAAAATTGCTTGCAATTTACTCGCAGGTATGCCAGCTGTGGTAAAACCTGCTACCGTTACGTCGTATCTTACAGAAGCAGTAGTTAGAGAAATTATTGCATCGGGTATTTTGCCAGAAGGTGCACTACAACTCATTTGTGGCAGTGCAGGCAACATGCTCAATTTTGTTACAAGTCAAGATGTGGTAACGTTTACAGGCTCTGCAAGTACAGGTGTAAAGTTAAAAAGTTATCCCACTATTTTAAGTGAAAGTGTTCCGTTTAATATGGAAGCTGATTCTTTAAACTGCATTGTACTTGGTACTGATGTAGAACCAACCATGCCTGAGTGGGATATTTTTATAAAAGAAATACGCAAAGAAATGACGGTGAAAGCTGGGCAAAAATGTACCGGTATTCGCCGCATATTTGTGCCAGAAAATAAAATGGAAGATGTACAAAAAGCCATTGCAAAAGAATTGGATAAAACAACGATTGGAAATCCGCAAAACGAAAAAGTACGCATGGGTGCGCTTGCGGGGCAAGAGCAACGCAATGATGTACGCAGCCAAGTGCAAAAAATATTAGCGTCCTCACAAATTATTTATGGCTCGTTGGATAGTGTTTCTTTAATAGATGCAGATGAAAAATTAGGCGCATTTTTAAGCCCTTTATTGATATTAAACACAAATCCGTTTAATAGTTTTGAACCACACAATATTGAAGCATTTGGCCCAGTGAGTACCATTATGCCATACAAAGATATTTACGATGCCATTTCACTAAGTAAAATGGGCAAGGGTAGTTTGTGTTCATCAATCGTAACTGCAGATGCAGCTATTGCAAAGCAATATGTAATTGGTGCAGCCACACAGCATGGAAGAATATTGGTATTGAATGCTGCTTGTGCAAAAGAGAGTACTGGGCATGGTAGTCCGCTCCCAAGCCTTGTGCATGGCGGGCCTGGGCGTGCAGGTGGTGGCGAAGAAATGGGTGGCTTGCGTGGCGTAAAACATTATATGCAACGCACGGCCATACAAGGTTCGCCAGATATGATTACGGCTATTACCAATGTTTACCAAACACATGCTACAGGAAATATAGAAGACAAACATCCGTTTAAAAAATATTTTGAAGAAATAAAAATAGGCGACCAACTTATTAGTAAAAAAAGATTGATAACGCCAGAAGATATTGATGCCTTTGCAACACTAAGCGGCGATCATTTTTATGCACATAAAACAAATACAGATTTTGCTGGCACTATGTTTACCGAGCAAGTGGCACATGGTTATTTTATTATGAGTGCCGCTGCAGGTTTGTTTGTAGATAGTCTTGAAAAAAATCCTGTACTATTAAATTATGGGATAGATGAATTGCGGTTTACCAAACCTGTGTATGCTGGCAATAGTATTTACATTCGTTTTAGTTGTAAAGAAAAAATACCGCAAGAGTTAAAAGACATAAATCCTGATGTGGCTTTTGTGCACGGACAAGATATACCAAAAGGAATAGTAAAATGGTTGGTAGAAATTTTTGATGAGGCAGATGAAGCGGTGGGTGTGGGAACTATATTGACGATGGTGGAGATGAAAGAGTATGAATTGTAAATTTAACTCAGAATAAAAATTAAAAGATTTTGCAACAGCGAATATGACAGAAGAGGCACTACATAAAAAATTAAAACAATTACAAAGCTTACAATCAGAAAATGAAATTGTAGAGTTTAAAGAAGCCAAAAATGGGTATGATTTTGGAAAGCTTGGTAAATACTTTTCTGCATTGTCTAACGAGGCAAATTTGCAGAGGGCAGATTGTGCTTGGTTGGTTTTTGGTGTAGAAAATAGCGAACATAAAATTGTAGGTACAAATTTCAGAACAAAAAGAAGTGAACTAGATAATTTAAAAAAAGAAATTGCGGATAAGATTTCGAATAGGTTAACATTTATAGAAATATATGAATTATTCTTAAAAGAAGGAAGAGTGATTTTATTTGAAATACCCTCTGCACCAAAAGGCTTACCTGTGGCTTATGATGGACATTATTATGGTAGAGATGGCGAAAGTTTGGGCGCATTAAATTTAGTAGAACTAGAAAGAATTAGGGAACAATCAAATATGGAAGATTGGACTGCCGTAATTGTTACTAATGCTACTATTAATGATTTAGATGATGAGGCATTAAAAAAAGCTAGAGTAGAATTTGCAAAAAGAAACCCTAAATATGCACAAGAATTGCATACTTGGAGTGATGCTAAATTTTTAGACAAAGCAAAACTTACCATTAAAGGAAAAATCACAAGAACTGCTCTAATATTGTTGGGTAAAGATGAATCAGAACATTTTTTAGGCTCAGCTGTAAAACTAAGGTGGAATTTAAAAACAGTTACCAATCAAGATAAAAGTTATGAGGTTTATTCTATTCCACTTATACTAGCTGTTGATGAAGTTTACAGAAGCATACGAAATTTAAAATACGTTTATCTTAGAGATGGAACACTTTTCCCCGATGAATTTTTGAGATATGAGCCATTTAATATTCGTGAGCCATTAAACAATGCTATTGCCCATCAAGATTATTCCAAGAAAGGATATATAAATGTTGTGGAGTTTGAAGATGACCATTTGGTATTTTCAAACTATGGTACTTTTTTACCAAAATCTATAGAAGATGTAGTGCTTAGAGATGCTCCTGAAGAAAATTATCGTAATCCTTTTTTGGTGGCAGCCATGAAAAATTTGGATATGATAGAAACACAAGGCGGTGGTATTCGTAAATTATTTAATTTTCAAAAGCAGCGATTTTTCCCAATGCCTGATTATGATTTTAGTGATGGTAAATGTAAGGCGACTATTACAGGAAAAATATTGAACGAGGATTTTGCAAGGATACTTATTAAAAATCCATCGCTTAGTTTGGAGGACACTTTAATATTGGATAAGGTACAGAAACAAAAGGCTGTTAGCGATGAAGAATTTAAGTATTTGAAAAAGCAACAGTTTATTGAGGGGAGAAAACCAAATATATTTTTATCGTCTCAAGTAATTGAACCTACAGAAGATGAAGGATTGAAAGTTAATTATATTAGAAACAAAGGCTTTGATGATGATTATAGCAAAAAATTAATTTTGGAATATATTCTAAAATGGAAAGAAGCTTCAAGAAAACAAATAGAGATGCTACTGGTAGATAAACTTTCAGATGTATTAGACGAAAAGAGTAAAAAAAACAAAGTGATGCATTTTTTACAAGCATTGCGAAAAGAAAACAAAATAGAAATTAATGAATTTAGAAAATGGAGATTAACATAATTAAATGTGCGACAATGTGCGACAATGTGCGAAAATATTACTGTCAAATAATTGATTATTAATAATTTATTATTTTATGAAAATGTGCGACAAAAAGGTGAAAATTATAATTTACATCATAGAAATATTATTTCATAAAAAATGAGAGGTTGCCTAGTTGAAAGAATTAGGAGAATTAAATAAAGAATTCATACATAAAAATATAGAAAATGATAGACACACCAACCGAAGCATACGTAACATCCGAAACCCACGCAGGTATAACAACCATAGAATTTAGCCATCCACAAAGCAATTCTATGCCGGCAAAACAATTGGAAAAATTGGCAAACGAAATACATTTTGCAGGTATACACGACGAAACAAAAGTAATTGTATTAAAAAGTGCTGGTGAAAAAACATTTTGCGCTGGGGCATCTTTTGATGAGCTAACACAAATAAAAGATGAGAAAGAAGGTGAGCAATTTTTTAATGGCTTTGCCAATGTAATAAACAACATGCGTCGTTGCCCAAAATTTATCATTGCACGCATACAAGGCAGGTGTGTGGGTGGTGGTGTGGGCATAGCAGCTGCTGCTGATTACGCAATTGCAGTAACTGCAGCAGATGTAAAACTTAGTGAATTAGCTGTAGGCATTGGCCCATTTGTAGTAGGCCCAGCAGTAGAAAGAAAAATTGGCACTGCTGCATTTAGTGCATTGGCTATAGACGCTACAAGTTGGCGCAATAGTGAATGGGCAAAGAAAAAAGGTTTGTTTGCCGAAGTACATGAGAATATAGACAACATGGATGAGTCTGTAAAAAAACTCGCCAATACACTTGCCCATAGCAACCCCGAAGCTATGGCAGAACTAAAAAAAGTTTTTTGGAAAGGGACAGAAAATTGGGATACACTTTTGCATGAGCGTGCACTCATCAGTGGTAAATTAATTTTGAGTCAGTTTAGTAAAAATGCGATTGGGAAGTTTATGGCAAAGTAGGTTTTAAAAATTATTTCGACTTAAAAACATTATTATAGAAAGATTTACC
Organism: Ferruginibacter sp.; assembly: GCA_031408295.1. Lineage (GTDB taxonomy): Bacteria > Bacteroidota > Bacteroidia > Chitinophagales > Chitinophagaceae > Ferruginibacter. The sequence goes on along the minus strand of JANNVW010000090.1, from coordinate 52,116 downwards.
CAAAGAAAGATTTCACCTTTATTATTTAAAATTCTATCTATATCTTGTTAATAGTAATTAAAAATTAGGAAGTAGCCGTAAAAATTTAATAATTTAAAAAATAATTTAAAAAAAAGGGCAGTCTTAATTCTTTTTTACTTGTGATATTTATTAAAAAGTCAAGCTCTTTTTTATCTACTTTCGTTAAAGCTTTTCCTCGCCCAAATCTATATGAATCGATTCTTATAGATTTTTTTATTTCAAACTCGCAATTTTGGTTACTCACTATTTTTATGGCTTCTTTATCATCCTTGGTATAATATGTATAGTTCAAGTTGTTAAAACTATTACTAAAAGGAAGGGTTTTATATGGAACCCCAGCTATTGCTAAGCCTATAGCTTTTATTATAGCTTTTTCTGGTATTTGAATTATAGAGATTTTATTACTACTTAAATTTAAAGAATAGTCTTTTTTTGTAGTTTCTATAATTAGTGTACCAGTAGGATTATCGTTAATTGTATTTGAAAATTGTGCAGATACTTTTTTATTCCTTTGGCTAGGAACTGAAAAAAAAGTTGTAGCTAAGCTATCATAAACATTCATAGTGACAATACTGCTGTCTGTATTAAAGTTGAGTTTAAATTTATTCGCTTTGAAAAAATACTTACCAGCACCAAATTTTTTAAGCTCATCCGTTCCATCTAGAACTTTAGTGCTACTACCTAGGCTAAAATATACAAACTCATCTTTATGAAAAAGGATATAGGATAAATTTGCATCATCGAATAAAGAAAATGAAAATCGATACAAACCATTTAACTGTTGGCTAAATGAACTTTTACTAAATAGAATAAATAATACTAGAAATATTTTTTTCATAACTTTACTTTAAGGGCATGTCTTTCCAAGCTGGCTGTATGATGATTGATTAAGATTATTACCCCTCTCACCACTTATAACATCTTGTATATCATCTTGGTCATACGAAGAAAGATTTTTGTATCCTTTCGAATCATTTGTACCAGTCCAGGCAAGTTTTTTACAATAATTCAAATCAACTGGAGTATTTGGGTCTAATTTTTGGGCAAATGAAAACAAAGTACTAGCCATAGCATCTCTCACATGCTGAAAAGTCATAATTTGATGTTGACCGATTGAGTTTTGATTCATTAATTCAGTATAGCTCAAATTAGGATTATTGGCAACTTTTGTTGAATCAAGGAATAATATAAAGTCAGTTTCAATTTGTTGTACAGCTACAGCATTATTATCAACTACTGCATTCTGGTATAAATACATCAAGTTGGCATGTATGGCCTCATGTAATAACGAAGCGGCTTTAGATAAAGTAGTTGCATCAGTAAAATAGCTATTCATATTTATGATGAAATTATTAGTAAGATAATTAGTGATGGTTTCTGCACCTTGGCTAGGTCCTTGATTTGTTGTCTTAACTGTAATATTTATTTCTGCATTTTCTCCAAAAATATTTCTAAATAACCTTGGCATACTACTATCTAAGCTTTTGATTTTTGAAATAACTAGCGAATTACATGGGTCATTTGTACTATCTTTAACAATTTGTGCCATCAACATTTCATCAATCAGCCATTGAGGATATATACCGCCACCACTGCCTCCGCCACCACTACAAGGCTGATTTCCACATTGACCAGTTTGACCATTTCCACCAGAGCAATTATTTGGTAGATTTGCCTCTTGGTTTAGATTAACACAGATATCTGTTACGGCATACGTTACACATGGAAGTAAAAAACCTTGGGCAATTTGATTATCGCAAAGAAATGATTGGTCAAATTGCTCTATATTTCCATAAATTAATTTCGCTGCACATGACCCTCCTACTCCAACACAATCACAAGGATTTACAAAAACACCATAAGCTTCTAAAGCATCTTTCAAAGGAGTCTCTTCAGAAATATAAAATTCAGTTACATAGCTTCCATGTTCGAGCACTAAGACTCTGTGAGAAGTACCACCCCCTCCCGGATCTGAGTCAGTAATTATTTGAATTTCATCTTTTCTCTTTTCTTTTCGAGCTTTTAAAATAATTATTTTTTGCTCCCAATTTTTTGCACTTCCATATCTATCCCTAAGTTGATTAATTGAATTAGGATTTAAAACAAAATTAAACTTTTTAGCAATTTCGAAATATTCTAAATCATTATCATTTCTTTCGGTGATATCTGTTTTTTTACAACCACTTAAAGAAATTAGTATAGCCGTAGTAAACAAGGTTAATAGTCTTAATAAAGGTTTCATTATGTTATTTTTAAAAAATAAATATTTTTATTATATTTTGTAAAACTCATAAAAAATATTTCAGTTTGTATTTTTTTTCACTAAAGTTTATTTAGTTTAGCACTATATTTATTTAGTATTTCAAATATAACATTATGCACAACAGTAAAAAAGAATACAAGACAAAGATAGGAGCCAACGTAAGAAAATGGCGAGATTTGAGAGGATTGAAACAAAAAGACTTAGCTGAAAAAGTAAATTATTCTGAGAGTACTATTAGCAATATAGAAAATGATATAAGTATTCTCAATATCCATCAAATGGAAGATATTGCTGATGCGTTAGAGATAAATATTTTACAATTATTTAGCGAGCCTAAGGTAATGCACAATACCTTTAATGAGAGCCCACATAGTATCGGTAATATTGAGACACAGCAAAATCACTCAGATAAAGATGTGTTGCAAATAATGTTAGAGCAAATAGATAAAAAAGATGAGCTTTTACATAGTTTTATAAAAGAGATTATTACCATTATAACACCTGCATTTAAAAAAGATGTGTCTTAATCATTTCTTCTTAAACACATTATTATAAATAGCCTTGCCCCAAGCAAAAATTTTATCCTTATTATTTAAAATGCCATCTGCTGCGCCAGCATTTAGTGCTGTACCTGCTATTTTATTTAATAAACCGCTGCCTGCAAGCAACTTGCCGCCCAATACACTTGTACCAATACTTCCAGCAGCTTTTAATAGCATACCGCCAGTACTGCCATTTTCTGTAGCGCTTTTATACGCTGCTTTTAGGAGATTTTTAGGCTTAAAAGATTCTACCGTTTCGTTAAACTGTATCTTTAATAATTTTTCTTGAACCGTTTTGCGGCTTTCAAGTGTGGCTATGGCCATATCTAAATCTCGAGTATTATTTATTTGCATGGCTTATTCGTTTATTTTTTTTATGATGGAATTTGCTACTGGTGTTTTTAACCATTTATCTCTGCTGGCATAAACGATAGCGCCTATAATTAAATAAATTAATGATAGTACAAAAAAACCATAATATGTTTTGCCCAACACATCGCCTAGCCAAAAACCTATGGCAATATTAAAAACAATTAAAAATAAAAAAATAACGCCAGCAATTATTATTTTAGAAATAAGCTCAGATACAACCTCAGATGATTTTTTAATTGACTTTAGTTTAGCCAGCTCCACTCTTGTCTCTACATAATCACTAGTACTTTCAAATAATGATTCTAGGGTGTTTTTGGGTTGTTGGGTTTCCATTTAAATTTGTTTATAACTAACGAAAATTATACTAGCAACTAAGCGTTTCCTTTTTCTAATATATCATTTGCTTCGCCTTTTATGTTTTCGTACTTTTCTTTTAATACAGCACCAAATTCATTTACTTTTTCACGAACAGTATCGCCAAGGTCTGCGCCTTTTTTTGCTAATTTTTTACGGGTATCTTTTCCGCTTTCTGGTGCAAATAAAATACCGAGGGCTGCGCCAACTGCTGCACCTACAATTACACCTGTTAATAATTTCTTGCTCATGTTATACAATTTAATATTTATTAAGAATAGTTTGATAGCTAAGTACTAAAATGTTGCCAAAGTTTAAAATAGCTATCCTTAAGGTTATTTTTTCTTTCTCATATGCAATTTTGTCATACCACATTTTTGAATATCAGCATAAAGCTAGGATAAAAGAGTTTTAATAGGTTCAATCATTGATATATTTTTTGGTAACATTAAAATATTGAATCTTTAGCAACCTTTTGTTTACTCAAACAGTCTAGTAATTGGTTTTTCAATGGATATTGGATTTTTACCGGACCTTTATTTTTATTTGGGTCCTTTTTTTAAGTTTACCAACTCATCATACACTAAAAAACCTCGCAATTGCGAGGTTTTTTACTTAAAGGAATATTTTATTATTTTACCAATTTCAACTCATCTATTAAATTTTTTGCTCCGCCCAATTTATCTACACACCATAATACATAACGAACATCTACACAAATGGTACGATTAAGATCTTTATCAAAAGCAATTTTATGACTAAGGGCTTCGTAGTTACCATCAAAAGCAAGACCAATTAAATTACCACTGCCATCTATAACAGGTGAACCAGAGTTGCCGCCCGTAATATCATTTGTAGTTATAAATGCTACCACCAAGTCGTTACGGGTTTTATCTATGTATTGACCAAAATCTCTTTTCTTTAATAACTCTACTTGCTTTGTAGGTAAATCAAATTCATAATCGCCAGCCACATATTTTTCTAACAAACCTTTGCTTGTTGTTACAAAATCGTACTTAACAGCATCTCTTGGAGCATAGCTTTTTACATTACCAAAGCTTACCCTCATGCTAAAATTTGCATCTGGATACATTTTAGCGGCAGAAGTAGGATTTTTCTCCATAATGCCTTTTAAATACCCACGCCCTAGCTCGTTGTTTTTTGTAACAAAATTGGTATACAATGGCGCATACTTTATGTTGTAGTTTTTTGTAAACGAAGCTCCGTAATCAAAAGCAGGGTCTGCTTGTAGCAGAGTTGCTTCTGGGTTTGCAATAAAAGCCGCCCATTTTGTATCATCCAATATCATTGTTTTTTCAAACAAATCTTTTGCCCATTTTTTAAAAGTGTTTTCATCTTTTAAATTGCCGTAAGCAGCTTTCATTTTATTGAAAAAACCAAGCGGATGTTGGCTTTCATCTACATCATTGTAAAAACTCATGGCAGCAGCAGCTACTATTTTTTCATCACTTGCTTTATCTGCGGCTTCCAAATAATTTTTTCGCCCAGATACCGCTCCTGCTATAGCTTTCTTTAAATCTTCTGCTGTAGTGCCTGGTTTTGTAAGCGCTATTTCTATACTTTGAAGTTGCGAAGCAAAAGTTGCTAGTGGAGAACCAAATATCCCTTCAAATAAATACTGACGTTGTTTAGAATAAGGAGTCCATGCTGTATAATTAGTAGCATAATCACTCATTATATTTTGGTATTCTGGTTTTCCATTAGCCCATGCAGAAAAACCATTTTCGTATGCTTGCTTTTGTTCAAAGGTTTTAAATTTTACCAATTGCTTAGTCTCACCTTCAAAAAATTTCCAATAGTTTGCTACGCCAGCATAGTTGCTTGCAAGCTTTAGTTTTACTGCAGGGTCTTTTATCATTTGCTCATGCATGTATTTCAAACGCATATCTCTCAAACCTACTAAAGATGGGTTCTCTATTTCATTTTTCAATTTTACACCATAGCTCGTTTCATATCGATTGGTACCACCAGGGTATCCATAAATCATAGCATAATCACCATCCTTTATACCTTTTATACTTACAGGTAAAAAGTGCTTTGGCTTTAGTGGTACATTATCAGTGCTATAATCTGCTGGCTTACCCTGCTTATTTCCGTATACTCTAAAAATAGAAAAATCTCCTGTGTGACGAGGCCATTCCCAGTTATCTGTATCGCCACCAAATTTACCAACACTCTCAGGTGGAGCACCTACTAAACGCACATCTTTGTATGTCTGGTACACATACATAAGGTATTGGTTACCCTTAAACATGCTGTATATTCTTCCTGCAAGTGCATTGTCTTTATCTAGTACTTTATCAGTAATAGCTTTGTATACCTCAGGCATTTTTTTTGTACGGTCCGCCCAGCTTAACCCTTTTACTGCATCTTCTACCTCTTTAGTTACATCTACAATTTTATCTAAAAACTGCACTGTAAGCTTACTTTGTATTTCTTGCCCCATGTTGTAAGCATAAAAACCATCTTTTAAATAATTATGTTCTACCGAACTAGCTGTTGCTATTGCATCGTAGCCACAATGATGGTTTGTAAAAATCAAACCTTTGTCGCTTACAATTTCGCCAGTACAACCGCCACCAAAAATTAATATGGCATCTTTAAGCGATGATTTATTTACGGAATACAATTGCTCTTTGGTAAGCTTTAGCCCACGTTTTACCATGTCATTATAAACCTGTTGACCGAGCAACATGGGTAGCCACATACCTTCATCGGCACGTGCTTGTAGCAAGCTTGATATAAGTACAAGCGAAACGATTAATTTCTTCATAATTTTTTTTAAATTTTGTGGTACGAATGTAAGTAAATGTGAGGAAAGCAAATAGTAAATTGTGGGTAAAGTAGTATGTAACGACAATAAAATTCTTTTTTCAAACAAAAAACCAATGTGATAATTAGCAAATTCAACTTTGGTTGAAAAACTTGCCCGCGGGAAAGCAAGTTACTGTTATCACATTGGTGAAATAGAGCAATAGTTAAAAAAATATTGCTGTACATTTTACCCTATAAAAACCAATCATAAAAAGGAGCTTTAATGCCTCCTACCAACCTTGAAAATTCTAGATAAATTAAAGCCAAGTCTTATATCTCCTTTAAAAAAATCTCCAGTTGTTTGTGTTATATAAGCCCTTTCATTCATACCAGTTGCATTGGAAAAATGTAATTGAAATACATGGCCACCTGTCTCAATATCTACACCAAGTGATAAAGGAGCAGTATAACTACTATCAAGGTTTCCAAAGGGGTGATGATAATCTAACGTGAGTGCTATCCGTTTGCTCACTTTATACCTAGCTCCACCGCCCATAGCAAAAATGTTTTGGTCATCTGTAGCGTTAACTGGAAAATTTGTATGCACAAATATGGGGCTTAATTGTAAAGAAAATTTTGAACTAAATTTTCTTCCAATAATTGTTTGAACATAATAAGCAGACCTATCTACTATGTTTTTGGGTTTATTTACTACAGCAAAAGATTCCTCGGTATTAACTGCATACCCTGCTGCTACAAGTAAAGAAATGGGCATTATTTTAGCGCCTTTAGTTTGTTGCAAAATTCTGCCTTTTATAAAGGCATCTATTTCTTTTCTAAATGTACTACGCCCTATGCCTATCATAATATTATTTGTAATACCATAATCAAACGAAAGGCGCATACTTGCTGCATCAAGACCAAAGAGTTGCTTAACACCAGCACTTACAAAACCAAACCTATGCAATATTCTAAAATCTAAATTGCCTTTTGCGAGCATCTCCGTAGAGTGTGCATTTATAACCCTAGTAGATTTAAAAGCACCTGTTACCTTTTCTGTTGTAGGTAAGCTATCTTCTATACTTTTCAACATAGATTCATCTTGCGCTTTAGCCGTATGTAAACTAACGCCAAAACAAATCAACATTACAATTTTCTTCATACTGTTTACTTTTGAGCAATAAATGCAGGAATATTAACGCTGATGTCTATTTTTTTATTAATATTATCTGTAACTAACGAGGGTACTTTAATATTGTAGTCAGAAAGGAGTACACTAAAATTTGTAGAAGCACTCACTACCCCTTTATTTACTTTTATGGTAGCTAAAGTGCTAATTTGTTTTGTTACACCATGCATGGTTAAAGCACCAGTTACTTTCAAGTTGTAGCTTTTATCTATTCCCAAAGCAATATCGTTGCCATTCTCTATAACACCTGTAAAAGTGGCTTTAGGATATTTATCACTTTCAATATAGTTTTCATTGAAGTGTTCTTGCATCAGTGCTTTTTCAAACTCAAACCCTTTCATTAGGGCAGAAAATTCAATTCTACTAGAAGCTATGTCCCAAATACTAAAAACTTTATTGTTACTAGCTTGTATATTTTCTACAGTAGTTTTTGAAAAGAAAGTAATACTACCCGTTTTTGTGTACAATCTTCTTTGAGCAAAACAAGTACTACTTAAAAATAAAATAACGAAAACAAATCCCCAAATTTTCATAGACAGATTATTTATTAGAATCTTTTATAATTACGCACCTATTGAGTTCTACATCTGCTAAAAAACCTGTGCAAATGCCTTTTATAGAAATTGGATTTCCAACGCTATATTTTTTCATCGTTTCTAGTTGATTGTTATCCAACAAGCAGCTTACTTTATGCATATCTTCAGCTTTACCCAAAAATATATTAAGCAAGCTATCTTGTTGGTTATTTATTTCGGCAATAACGCCTGATACTAAAAGGGTCTTACCTAAAAAATTGCCATTGGCTTTTGTTTCATCAAATTCATAAGCGGCAAGCAAACTATCAGAAGAAATAATTTCTTGTACTTGTAGATCATATAAATTTGCTGGTTTTCTGTTAAATTCTTTGTACCCATAGGCGCCAATTATGCCTATTATTACAATTAGCCCAATAAAAAAATATTGTTTTCTTTTTGACATTTCTAAAAAATATTAATTGCTGAACTTACCTCCAGCATTTATCCAGTCGGTAATTTTTTGCTTATCCGCAGCAGATATAGCGCCAGATGGAGGCATGGTGCCAGCCACCACAGCCCTTGCATTTATTCTAATCTTTTGTGCTACAATAGTACAGTTATCAGTAAAATTAATACCGTTTTGTGGTGCTGCTCCAGCATGACAACCAGACAAAGCACAATTTGTAGCAAGTACAGCTTTTACATTTGTAAATAATGGACCTTGAGCCAATACGCCAACCGTTGCTACTGCTGTTTTTTCACAACCATTAGCATCTTTTACGCCTACTGTGTAATTATTAGCAGCCAACCCTCCAAACAAATTAGAAGCTTGATAAGTACCGCCATTTAAATTGTACGTAAAACCAGTGCTGCCAGATGCATTAATGGTTACTGAGCCTACATTTGTGGGTGCACAAAATTCACTGCCAACAAGAACGGTAGTAATATTTATTGTGGGGCAGGGTGTGAAGCTAACCGTAACGGGCGTAGAAGCACTGAGGCAATTGTTTGCATCTTTTGCTACAATAGAATAGTTTACAGTTCCGCCTGAGGCCAATAAACTACTAAACGTTCCACTAGTCTGAAAAGTGCCGCTATTTAAGCTATATGTATAAGGAGCAAGACCACCACTGCCAGATGCAGTAATAGAACCATTGGTAGCTGTTGGTCCAGCGGCTGGAACTGTGGTAGAACTAACCGTTATCGTAGGGCAACTAGCTGCGGTAACTGTAAATCCTTTTGTGAAGGTACAACCATTTAAATCTTTAGCAGTTATTTGATAAGTATTTGCAACCAACGCTGTAAAATTACCAGATGCTTGAAAAGCACCACCAGCAAGGCTGTACGTAAACCCAGTACTACCAGATGCAGTAGCGTTAATAGCACCATTAGCTGCAGTGGCGTTAGTGGCTTGAGTTAATACAGCCGTTATGTCTATTGTAGGGCATGGAGCTGCTGTAACAGTTATTGTAGTTGTACCAGTACAACCCACTCCATCTTTAGCAGCTATGGTGTAACTGCCTACTGCAAGGCTAGTAAAATTACCCGATGCTTGAAAAGCGCCACCGTTTATGCTAAAAGTATATCCAGAGCTTCCTGTAGCTGATGCTGCAATGGCACCTGTAGCACTTGTAGCATTCGCAGCAGGTGTTACTACCCCAGAAACCACAATTGTTTTATTTGCGCATGGGTCTGTAACAACAGGTGGTGCAGGGTCAGGCTTACTACATGAAATAAAATAAGCGGAACATAAAACAAATAAAATGCTGGCTAGGCCAATTAATAGTTTTCTAGACATATGTTGTAGTTTTATTTATGAATCGAAGAAAAAAATATTTAGGTTGCCTTTGTAATTTAAAATTAAACATTCACATAAATCTAGTCATTTCTATTTATTGAATGGTCTATATTTTATCCCCAGAAGCACTGATGTAGAAAATAATTTCACGCTCCCTTCACCCACTCCTTTTAATGGTATGCTTACAGCTGGCTCAAGTTGAAGCGCAATATGCCTAGATATCTTTTTCTCTATCCCAGTAGAAATTTGTAGGTTGGAAAATAAATGCTTGTTGCCAGAATAAGAATAGGCTTTTGATACCTCTGCCCCGTAGTATTTATAAAAATAATTGTAATCTTCATTTTTCATTATGTAGGAAACTAACCCCATAGAAGCAAATACATTAAAGGATTTTTTTTGTAAAAAATTATATTGTAAAGAAATTGGCAACTCATATATTAAGCATCCAGCATCTACCTTTGTAAGTGTTCTGTTACTGATATAACTGCCAGCCTTTGCCTTATAATCTGATGGGCCAGCTACATATTTTTTCTTAGCACTATAAAAGCCAATTTGAGTAGATAGCCTTTGTGTAATGTTGTACCCAATTCCAATGCCATATTTTGGTACAAACTTACTATTATCAAAAGATAATAATTTTACAGAACCTGCATCTACACCTGCCGACGCTAGTATGTAAAACCGAGCAAGTTTTTTATACTTTTTCTTTCCTTCTTGTGTTTTTTTAACGATAATATTTGAATCTTTTTTTGCAATAGTATCATTTGCAGTATTTATTTTTTTTGCTAATAAATCATTGCTCTTTTCTATACCAGTTGCATTTACGCCTATTGCTTCATCTTCGGATGCATCAGCATTTTTTATCGTTATTTTCTTTTTAGAATTCTCGGTTATCTTTTTATCCGTTTTGGAATTCGAATTTGCAAATCCTTCTTCATTTACTTTGGTAGCTTTTGTAAATCTTTTAACTGCATTATGATTTCTATCTTTTCTTTGAATAATTGCTTTTGGTATATTTAATTTTTTGTCGTCTGCATTAGCACTTGTTGCAATTGGTTCAAGTTTATTTTTGACTACACTATTGTCAACTATAGAAAGTGTTGCTTTTTCGGAGCCGCTATTTTGTGAGGAAACAATTGGCTCTTTTTTATTTTTAGTAGATAAGTTATTAGCACTACGATTTTCATTTTTTTTATTTTGAGATACCGTATATACTGCAATAGTAGCTATTATAGCTAATGTCGATACAAACCAAAGCCAAGCTAGCGGTTTTTTCTTATCATCTTTATCTAACAAAGCCTCCATTTTTACCCATGAGTCTTCTTCAAAAACAATCTGATTATTTTCGGCCGCTTCTTTTATTTTATGTTCAGTATGTTTAAATAGCTTTTCGCTGTTCATACAATTTTATATTTGTTTCTTTTAGCATGTTCTGAATATTTATTCTTGCTTTTGAAAGATTAGATTTTGAAGTGCCAATAGAAATATTTAATTTTTTTGAGATTTCTTCATGTTTATACCCGTCTATTACATATAAGTTAAATACAGTACGATAAGTGGGAGATAATAGTTGTACCAGTGCTATAATTTCTTTGTAAGACATTCTGTCTATAGAACTTTCAAATGTATCTGTTATTTCAAAATGCACAGCATCTAGTTCTACAGCCGCATGTTGCTTATAGTTTTTTCTATAATGGTCTATGGCAGTAAAAACCATTACTTTTTTAATCCAGCCCATTAAGGATGCATCATAATTTTCGTATTTGGGTATAAAGTTGCTAACCGTTTTAAAGATTTTAAGAAACCCATCATTTACAATTTCTACCGCTTCATCTTTATGCTTACAATAGCGCATACAAATGCCCATAGAAAAACCATAGTAAATTTTATACAATTCCTTTTGACTTTCCCTTTTTGCTTTTACACAACCTTCTATAATATGTGTTAATTGTTGCCCGCTTGGCAAAATATTAATTTAGTTTAATAACTGTTTAAAATTTATACCACATTATACAATCGTAGCAACCTACTATTTGGTTGCCTTATGGTTCGATAAAGTTAAATGTTTTAACCAGTTTTATGGGAGAGGTTTTTATAAACCATAAATTACCAATATATTAAACTTTGCAATTTAATTTTATAAATATTTAAAATAGATAAGCTATCCAAAATGATTATAAAAAAAGCTATTTCACAGTTGTGGTATAGCTTTTTTGTATGCAAATATTTTTTATTACTGTAGTGGAAAATTATCTGGCAGATTAAATAAGTGATTTTTTATGATAAAGTACGCCGTAAATGAAAATCCAAGTGCTATCATTATCCAACTAAATTGATTTTCGATACCAAACATAACCATACCTAAAACGGAACCCACAATTTCTCCTCCTATCCATCCTAGTACAAGATTCAACCTCCACCTACTGGCAGATAAGCCTTTTGATATTGCAAGTTTTCCAATTTTTATGGCTAGAAATATCAATATAATTACATCCATTTTTAACTCAATTAAACCAACTCAATATCAAAATTTACCAATTGTACAAATTCAGCAATTCGTGTATCAATGTCAGCTTTGGTTATTTCTTTCATTCTTTCTGGGCCAAATTTTTCTACACAAAAACTTGCCATGGCGCTACCAACAATAATAGCCGTTTTCATATTTTCGAAACTAATATCTTTTGTTTTTGCTAGGTAACCGATAAAGCCACCAGCAAATGTATCGCCAGCACCTGTTGGGTCAAAAACTTCTTCTAATGGTAATGCTGGTGCAAAAAATACTTGGTTTTCGTGAAACAACAAAGCGCCATGCTCCCCTTTTTTTATAATTAAGAAACTTGGCCCCATATCTAAAATTTTCTTTGCCGCTTTTACCAACGAAAACTCCCCACTAAGCTGCCTTGCTTCAGCATCGTTTACCATTAATACATCTACTTTTTTTAATACTGCCTTCAAATCATCCAATGCAATATCCATCCAAAAGTTCATGGTATCCATTACAATAAGCTTTGGGCGCTTTGTAAGTTGGTCAATAACGCTCATTTGTAGCTTTGGCATAAGATTACCTAACATTAAAAACTCTGCACCTTGGTAACTATCAGGCACTACAGGATTAAAATCTTCCAATACATTTAAGTCAGTAATCAAGGTATCACGAGTGTTCATATCTAAATGATATTTTCCGCTCCAAAAAAAAGATTTCTTGTCTTTTACCATTTCTACACCATCGAGTTCTACACCACGCTTAGTAAGTTCATCCATTTCTTCTTGCGGAAAATCGTAGCCCACAATAGAAATTTGCTGAATAGGTTTAATAAAATTTGCAGCAGCATAAGCTACATAAGTGGCAGATCCGCCAACGATTTTATCTACTTTTCCAAAAGGAGTTTCAATAGCATCAAAAGCCATAGTGCCAACAGTAATTAATGACATGGTATAAAAGTTGTAGTTTTGTGAATTAAAAACGGTGCAAAAGTAAGGAATTAAACAATGTGCAAATGTGCAAATATGCAAATGCGAGCACTTCAAAATTAAAACTTCATTATGTTATTGCATATTCATCCAGATAACCCACAGCCTAGGCTTTTAAAGCAAATAGTGGAATGCCTGCTCGATGGTGGGGTTATTATTTACCCTACCGATACTATTTATGGTATTGGTTGCGACATATCTCAACCAAAAGCAGTAGAAAGAATTTGTAGAATAAAAAATGTAGATCCACAAAAAGCACAACTATCTTTTATTTGCAAAGACCTTAGCCACTTGAGCGATTATACAAAAAGTATAGGCACTCCTTTGTATAGAATGCTAAAAGAGCACCTTCCTGGGCCGTTTACATTTATACTACCCGCAAGCAAGCAAGTGCCAAAAATATTACAAAGCAAAAAATCTACTATTGGGCTACGTGTACCTGATAATAAAATTTGCCACGCCATTGGCGATGCATTAGGGCATCCATTATTAAGTGCCTCCCTCCCTGGCGATATGGTAGAAGAATATACTGACCCAGAAATAATTTTTGAAAAATTTAAACAACAAGTAGATTTTGTAATAGATGGTGGTATAGGTGGCATGGAGCCAAGTACTGTGGTAGATTGTACTACAGATGAGTGGGTTATTTTAAGGCAGGGGTTAGGAGTGTTTGAAGAGTAGGGTAAATTTTCACTTTACATTGTGTGCATAAAATTCAATTTACTACTGCTTAATTGATACCTAAAATAGAAGTTATCTTTTTGTACAATTCATCTGGTACAAACGGCTTTTGCACCACATCTTCAAATCCTTTTTTTGTTAAATATGCTTGCATATCATCAAACGATGCAGCCGTGAGCGCCACTATAGGAATCTTTGGCAGCGTCTCTTTTATTAAATTTGCAGATTGATAACCATCCATTATTGGCATATCTAAATCCATGAGTATAATTTCATACAAATCAGCATTGGCTGCATCTAAGGCTTCTTTACCATTACCAACTACAGTAACCTTTGCTCCCCATTTTTCTAAAAAACGCTTGGCTACCATTTGGTTTATTTTGTTGTCTTCGGCAAGTAATATTTTCGTTTCTGGCAATGCGTAATTTCCAAGCTCTTTTAATACATTTTTATTTTTAGTTATAAAAGACGATTTGTTTAATTGAAGATCAAACCAAAAAGTAGAACCTTTTCCAAACTCGCTTTCTACATGTAGTTTAGAATTCATGAGTTGTAAAATTTTGTCAGATATGGTTATTCCTAAACCAGAGCCACCAAACTTTCTTGTAGTGTTGGCGTCTGCTTGTGTAAAACTTTCAAATATCTTTTCTTGGTTCTGTAGTTGTATACCAATTCCACTATCTATTACCGAAAATCGAATATCATAAAAGTCATTGCTGTCTAAGCTAGTATTTATTTTGATGATTAATTTCGTAAATCCCTTTTCAGTAAATTTTATAGCATTACCAATTAAGTTTATTAATACTTGACTGATTTTTATTTCGTCGCCTTTTACAAAAATATCTGCTTCGCCAATAACCTCAATAGTAAAATCTATTTTCTTTAGTTTGGCGGTATTTTCAAAAACAGATTTTATCTTTTGAATAAAGAAAATAAAGTTAAATCTACTATTGCTAAGAACGGCTTTTTCAGCATCGATTTTAGACAAGTCAAGAATATTATTTACTACACCTAATGTATGCTCCGATAAATTTTTGAGTGTTTCAAAATATTGCTCTTGTTCTGGTAAATATTTTTCATCGAGTATTATATTGGTAATACCCACAATGCCATTAAGCGGTGTTCTAAGCTCATGGCTCATATTGCTCAAAAAACGTTCTTTTGCAAATGACGCATCTTCTGCTTTTTGTTTGGCTTCTACTAATAATTTTTCTGCTGCTACCTTTTTGGTAATATCTCTACAATTAAATGTAGCACCAATAGTTTTATTAGTATTTAACTCTATTATCGGCGAAGATTTTAATTCATACACCTTACCTTGAAAACTAAAAACTTCAAATAGATTTGCCCCTTCCAATACTTTTGCGTAATGATTTTTTAAAGTAGTGGGCATTAAGGAGGACATAATAAACGCCTTAAGATTTGTACCTACAGTAATGTTGTGCCCACCAAATTCTCTTTTTGTAAATTCTATAAATGTTTTGTTTACGGTAAGGATATTATAATTGGAATCTATACTCCATATAGCGCCAATAGCATTATCTAAAGTAGTTTGTAACCCTACGCTTTGCGTAATTAATTTATTTTGTTTGAAGCCAGAATTTAAAATCATGTATGCAGAATACAAAGCAAAAAGCATAAAGCTTATCAATATATTTACAATGCGCATGCTGTTGGTTATCTCACTGCTCCACACAAATTTGCTCAAATTGGTATAGCCATATAATTCTGCAAACAAAACAAAAAATAAGGGCATCAATAAAAAAGAAACTACAGTAATACTATTTCGTCTTATGGAGAAAATATTAAATGCAGTAGGTAAAAATGCAAAGTAATACAAACTTGTGTAGGCATATTTTCCATAAAAATGGTCGTACCAACATATAGTTGCATAGATAAGCGTTAGAAAAATATATTTTGCAATTTCTGCCTTATTTAAAAATACAAGTAAGTATACTGCCCAAAAAAGTGCTTGAACAATAATGGAAGAAAGAATAAAAAAAGAATATTGGCTTTGATAAATAAATAATGCTGCAATAGTATTTAATAGTATGGTGAGGTAAGAAAACATCCATATCATATTAAAATACACAACTTGCCTCACTGGAACACTATGCTGCAAGTGTTTACTTCCATTAAGCCTAATAATGTTGAATAACTTTATCATTATTTAATAAAATCTATTGATTTTATGATTATCAAACGTTTAAGTTATAATTATATTGCCAAAGTACGAGCGAGAAGTTTAAAAACGGAAATCTAGTTTTGGGGGTTGTTGGTTTTGTTACAATTATACTTCACGCTGTGTAAAAATGTGCAAAGTTTTATTAGTTAAAAATTTGCTTTTTTGTAATCATGCATTTTTGCCCCGTTTGGGGCTACCTATTTGTAATATTCGTCTACTATAATATGCCATTTGCTCTGTAGGAGCTACCCAAGTCTAAACAAAATCGGAGTAATACATTCGTTGAGACAGGAACGCAGACCGAGGGCGGAGGAGTTGAACCAGCGACCCTCTGATTAATTCCGAAGTTGTATGTATATAAAGTGGCTAATAGGGTTTAAAAAATAAATATAGTTTTCAAAATGAAAACTAATTAATATCTTTACACATGAATATAATTGTAAAAAGGGCGGTTCTTTATTACATAGATAAATATCCAAAGGCAAAAACCGCTTTATTGGTTTGGTACAATGAATTTTTAGAGCAAGAATTTAAAAATTTTAACGAACTAAAAGAAGTGTATGGCAATGCAAGTATAGTGGCTAATAGCAGGGTAATATTTAATGTAAAGGGCAACGATTACAGGTTGATTGCATCTGTAAATTTTAAACAACTAGCTGCATACATTATTTGGTTTGGTACACACAAGGAGTATGATAAAATAGATACCGAAACAATACAATTTGATACAAAGATTTTAAACTTTAAAGCAACAAAACCATGACCCATAAAATAATAAAAACAGAAGCAGCCTACCAAAAAACGGTAAAACGTACCATTGCTATTTTTAAGGCAAAAGAAGGCACACCTGAAGCCGACGAGTTGGCTTTATTGCTAGTGCTAGTAAAAGACTATGAAGATAAGCACATACAAGTACCTGCTGTAAATCCTATTGATGCCATTAAACTAAAGATGGAAGAAAACGGCATAAGACCCAAAGACCTAGAAACCGTTATTGGTAGCAAAGGGCATGTATCGTCTATACTTGCAGGGCGCAGAGATATTACACTAAAAGTTGCCCAACGGTTAAGAAATTATTTTAACCTGCCTGCGGAAATATTTTTGCCTACGGTTTAATGTGAAATAGAAATTTTTTTAAAACATGGAAGAATTATCAAGTGAAATAAAAAAGTTAAGTAGTCTTAAAACTAGTAATAGTTCTTATGAAAAATTTATTAAAAATTATTATGAAAAGCTACAGGTTGCTAAAGATTTTTCAAGTACGGAGGATTTTATAAATGATGAAATAAAAAGAATTGAAGAACTTTTTATAAAACCTTTAGAGACAAAAATTATAAGTGGTGGTATGCTTATAAATTCCTTTGATATTTCAAAATACACAAAACTTGCATTCGATTACCTAAAGCAAGGGATGGACTTAGAAATTGAAAAATTTGTAAAGCAAGCGCAAATTGAATATCAAGATTATAGAAAAACAGTTTCGAGTGTAGAGTTGGAAGAAATAAAAACTTCGGTAATATTTTATTTAGAAAAAGGGGTTGGTTTTTTATTGTATCAAACATACTTAAAAAAGCAACTTAAAATTATTCAAGAACCCAAACAAGTAGAAGAAGAAAGGCAAATAAACAGAGCAGATAAAACTTCAAAGGAGTTAGATATTATTCATGAAATTGTTAAATCGAAGTCAAAAAAGTACGATAATACAAACGCTAACCCATATCCATCGATTTTAGGTGAAAATGAAATGGAAAATAAAAGGAATGAACTGGAAAATAAAAATTCTTACAGAGAAGAAATAATTGAATTTTTAAAATCAGACTTAAAAGAACGATTTGAAGAATGGTCTGAAAAATTAAGTAACCCACTTGCCACAGAAGAACAGTTTTTGCAAAAGGAAATTAATCTTTGCAAATCAGGTATGCAGGGTTGTGAGCAATTAAATAATAAGCACCACCACGGTCAACCTTCAATAATTGAATCTGAATATACCTACCATAAAACAAAACTTGAAATTGCAGAAAATAGATTGAATGAAATAAATAATGTTTCAAAGAAAAATGATGAAAATAAAAGTAACACGGCTATTCCCAATGTTAAAAAAGAACAAAAAAAACTAGAATTAAAAGACTTCTTTAAATCCACAAATGAATATGTAATTACCGAACTAATAATTAAGGAAATTCAATCTTATGCAGAAGGTTTTATAGGAAAGAAAATGACTATAGTAATTTATCTGCTTCAAAGCTATTTCAAAATTATTACCATTACCAATAACTCACGAACAAACTCTAGAGAGCATTTTGTTACTGCTCTGCACTTAAGTAAATTATCTATGCAAGCTATAAATAAACACTTCAATGCGGGTACAAATGACATAAAGATTGATAAAACTGGAGATGGGGATTATATTCAAATAAAAGAAAACCTAACTAAACTAATACCAAAAGCGGTTGTTTAGTTGTTTCTAGTTGTTAGACAACCTAAAACAACTGATAAACAATAAATTACAATAAATAATTGTGAATTTTTGCAAAGCAAGTAATAAAAAACTTGTTTACAAAACATGGTAATAATACAATTAGACTCAGAACAATTGCATTGCCTAATTCAAAATGCAGTACGTGAAGTAATTTCAGAAAAACAAGCAGTAGAAAATCTACAAGAAACCGACCAATGGTTCAACCTCGCTAAACTTTGCGATTATCTCCTAAATAAACCTCGAAAGATAACCGTATTTGTCTGCATACATTCAAATTTGGATGCGTGCCATAAAAAATGGGAAAAATTACGATTTTTAGAACCTAAAATTGATAAAGGGTTAAGACTGTATCACAAAACAACTACTTCAAAGAATAACTGGATAAAAAAACGGGGGAAATCAAAACTAGGTTTAACTATTGAGGTTATTAGGTTAATTATAGTACTTACTAAATTCATTAACGTGCTATTAGGATGAAACGTGTCGGAATGGTAAATTAAAAAGCCCTGCAATTTTTGCAAGGCTTATAAATTTTGCTCCCACTTCCCGATTTGTAAATCGGGAGACCCTCCCGACATCGATGTCGGGATGCACTAACCAACTAAGCTAAGTAGGAATATTAAAAAAGCCTTACAAAAATTGCAAGGCTTATAAAAATTTGCTCCCACTGCTGGACTTGAACCAGCGACCCTCTGATTAACAGTCAGATGCTCTAACCAACTGAGCTAAGTAGGAATATGCTTTTGATGCTCTACTCCCTACATAAACGTAGGGACTAAGTAGCTATCTCCCCTACTAATTTCTTAGCGGGATGCAAAAATAAAGATTTTTAGCTCAAAAAAAAATATTCTTGCAATTATTTTAGCCAACTAAACATACTTGTTTCTTCAAACCCTACAAATATGCCATTTTCACGTATTTCAACTGGGTAATTTTTTAAAAAATAACCTTCTCCACTTATATTCCTACCATTGGTAAGCGAGAATTTGTACCTGTGTAATGGACAAACAATATTTCCCGATGCATCTATATGTCCTTGGCTCATATTTCCACCTGCATGGGGGCATTTGGCGGTGCAGGCAAATAGGGTATCATTTTTAAAAGCTAAGCATACCTTTTTGCCATTTACCTCTACTTCCAATAATCCTTCGCTAGAAAAATTAATTTCTTCTAATGTATCTGCAATTTTATACCATTTATATGTTTTGCTCATAAAAAATTAAATGTAAAATGGCTTTATACTTTTGAGGTGATAAATGATAAGGGTTTTCACTAATCTAATTTTCTAATTAGTTAACATTCCCCGCAAAAAAGCGGGTCAGGCTATGTTATTCGTGACAACAACTCAATAAAAATACTCCGCCTTATAAGGATACCTAATTTGATACATATCCCTCACCTTATTTAAAATTGTTTGCCTTAGCACCGTAAAATTTTGTTTGTCTATTGCCGATACAAAAACACAATTACCCTTTGTACTTTCTTCCCAGCGTTCTTTAAGCTCTCCCAATATTTGTTTTTTTATACCATCATCCAGCCACTGATCAAAAGTTATTTTTTCAAACTGATCCATTTTATTAAAAATAGTAATGGTCAATTTATCTGCACAACCAAGCTCTGCAAGGGTTTTGTTTACCACAGCCAATTGCTCTTCATATTGAGGGTGCGAAATATCAACCACATGCAACAACACATCGGCTTCCCTCACTTCATCTAGCGTACTCTTAAAACTCTCTACCAAATGATGCGGTAGCTTGCGAATAAAACCAACCGTATCGCTCAGCAAAAAAGGGGTTTGTTCAAACACACATTTTCTGGTGGTAGTATCTAGCGTAGCAAATAATTTATTTTCTGCAAATACTTCGCTCTTGCTAAGCCCATTCATAATGGTGCTCTTGCCCACATTTGTATAACCCACCAATGCCACACGTATAAATTCTCCACGCTCTTTTCTCTGCGTGAAAGATTGCCTATCAAAATCTTCTAATCTTTTTTTAAGCAAACTTATTTTATCCTTTACAATACGTCTATCCGTTTCTATTTCTGTTTCTCCAGGCCCTCTGCTTCCAATACCACCACCTTGGCGTTCCAAATGGCTCCACATACCTTTTAGGCGAGGCAAAATATATTGGTATTGCGCAAGCTCAACCTGTGTTCTAGCCTGTGCGGTTTGTGCTCTGCTTGCAAAAATATCTAAAATCAAATCACTTCTATCTATCGTTTTTGTATTAAGCGCAGCTTCTATATTTTGTATTTGTGAGCCTGTTAATTCATCATCAAAAATCACAAGCGTAATACCCTTTGCTAAAATATAACTTTTTATTTCTTCTAGTTTTCCCTTGCCCACAAACGAGCGTGCATCGGGGTGTTTCAGTCTTTGCGTAAATCTTTTCTTTGTATGAACACCTGCCGTTTCAGCTAAAAATTCTAATTCATCTAGGTATTCATTTACCTGCATGTCGGTATGATTGTTTTGTATAACCCCTACGAGCACTGCATTTACGTCTTCTTTTATACTATTTTTTTTATCTATCAATTTTCTTTATTTTTTTAAGTGCAATTTTGGCGTACAACAGTAAAACATTATTCAACTATTGCTCGGGCTTTTCGTTACAATCTTTTTTGTCAAAGGCACAAAAAAGGATTTCCACTTCAATCCCGCCGCTCTTCATCTTCAAATCGTTATTAAACATTTATAGAGGCACAAGATAAACCAATAAAAGAAATGCCAACTCTTTTAAAGCTGGCATTTCTTCTCTTGTATCTAAAATCTTTTGTCTTACATCTTTATGTCTCATATCTATTTTTTCTTATTCATACCGTCCAACCAAGGTTTCATTGCATCACAAGTTCTATACTCTGGCGCTATCATTATATAGTACGAACCAAGCTTTGTATTAAACCATTTTTCTATAGCGGTTTCTTTTTTTTGCGCTAGTGCTTTCTCTGATATTTTACTGTAATCGTCTTTTAGATTTTCTCTGTGAGGTTGTGTTTGTGTTTTAAGATAAACCATTCTTACCCCTTTCTTTCCAGATGCATCTGTATACTCAAAAGCTTTAGAAAAACCACCAGGTTTTAATGTATTAAGAATAGGCACTAGATCTTTATCTAGCTGATCTATTGTAAGAAAAGTTCCATTTTGCCCCTGTATCATACCAGCAGTAAATTTGCTGTTTTCATCGTCACTATACTTATTTACAGCCGCTCCAAAATCTATTGTGCCAGCTATTAATTTTGCACGCACAGTATCTAATTTGTCAAAACCATCTTTTAATTCAATCGAAGTTACTTCTGGTATTTTAATGATATGCCTTACCAACACATCATCGCCATTTCTACTTACTTGTTGTATAATGTGGTATCCAAATTTGCTTTTAAATGGATTAGAAATTTGCCCTTCTTTAAGTGTAAAGGCTTTAGCCATAAAGGTTGGGTCTATATCTTTTTGATAACGGTTCAATTCCATTTGCCCGAAGCGCTCTTTTGCACTTGGCTCATCGGAATATTGTGCAGCAGAGGATTTAAAATCTTTTTTACCACTCTCTATGGCTAATTTATAACCAGCCAATAGTTCTTTGCAATATTCCTCTGCGTCTCTACTAGCCCTAGGAAAAACAATTACTTGCCCAATCTCTACTTCAGATTCATATAAAGGAAGACTATCGGTAGGTATTTTTGAAAAATAATTTTTTACTTCATAAGGTGTTATGCGAATATCACCTACAATTTTATTACGCATAGCAGTGGCAAGCTTTTGGTCTTTTATCGGGTCACGCATATCTTCTTTAAGTTGATATACTGATTTACCTGCTACTTTTTCAAGTTCCTCTTTGCCACCAAACTGGTTTAGGTATTGTCTAATTCTATTATCTACATCTCCTTCCACTTCTTCATCAGTAACTGGTAGTGAGTCCTTTTCAGCTTGTAAAACTAAAGTTTTTGTACCCATTAAATCTTGCAATAAAAAACATTTTGCATTTTCTGGTACAGCACCTCCTTGTCTTTGAATATCTAATATTCTATCTTCCACATCACTTTTAAGTATTATTTTATTACCAATAACGCCTATTATTTTATCGGCAGATATTTTATTGGGTTGTGCAAATGATGCAATACACAGTAAGGCAAAGCTAGAGAGTAGTAAAATTCTTTTTTTCATATTGGTGTTTTTTCTTCTATGGATTTTAATCCATCATTTTCAAAGATAAGCCCACATATAATTGTAGCCTTTCTTTGCTTGTTATTTAACAAAAAATTGCAGCAGGCTAACTGCTGCAATTTTGTATATTTTTTTTGAAGGCTAGGTATTTAAATACAAATGTTCAATAATCAATTTTCAATGCTCAATGTTCAAATTTTTCAACTCGGATTATCACAAAAAAAAGAAAGCTTGTATTTTATTTTATGAAGCCCAACTTTCAACATTTTTTGCTGAGAAGACAGAAAAAAAAATGCTCCTCCTTCGGCGGACAGATTCACATTGTATAATCTCCCTAATCAACCAATAAACTATTCAACCCTTCAAACAATATTCAACAACATTCAACTTGAAATTTACAACGTCCTCTTCACTTCCACTTCTTCAAACGCCTCTACAATATCGCCCATTTTAATGTCGTTGTAATTTTTTATAACTAAACCACACTCCATACCATTGGTCACTTCTTTTGCATCGTCTCTATATCGTTTAAGACTGCTCAATTCACCTGTGTGTATTACAATTCCTTCTCTTACCAATCTTATACGGTTGTTACGAGCCATTTTACCCTCAATAACCATACAACCAGCCACCGTAGCTTTATCAAATCTATAGGTTTCTTTAATCTCTACATTTCCTAAAATTTTCTCCTCTACAGTTGGCTCAAGCATACCTTCCATGGCACTCTTAATCTCTTCAATAGCATTGTAAATAATAGAATACATTTTTATTTCTATCGCCTCATTTTCCGCTAATCTTGCAGCCTGTATACTTGGGCGAACGTTAAAGCCAATAATAATTGCATCGGAACCAGCTGCCAAGTTTACATCATTTTCTGTAATAGCACCTACCGCTTTATGAATAACTTTTATCACAATCTCCTCTGTGCTTAATTTTTGTAATGAATCGCTTAATGCTTCTACCGACCCATCCACATCACCTTTAATAATAACGTTAAGTTCTTTAAAATTACCCAACGCTAAACGACGACCAATCTCATCTAAAGTAATATGTTTTTTAGCACGCATACCTTGCTCACGCAATATTTGCCCACGCTTATAAGCATTCTCTCTGGCATCACTTTCGTTTGCAAATACTTTAAATGTTTCACCCGCTTGTGGTGCACCATTTAAACCAAGTATTAGTACCGGAGTAGAAGGAGGCGCTTTTTCTGAACGCTGATTACGCTCATTATACATTGCTTTTACCTTACCGAAGAATTGGCCAGATACAATCATATCCCCTTGCTTCAATGTGCCATTTTGTACCAATATTGTTGCTACATAACCCCTTCCTTTATCAAGCGAAGCTTCAATAACAGTTCCATTAGCACCTCTCTCCGCATTTGCTTTAAGTTCAAGAATATCTGTTTCTAATAATATTTTTTCAAGTAGTAAATCAATATTTTCTCCTTTTTTAGCACTTATCTCTTGGCTTTGAAATTTACCACCCCAGCTTTCTACCAGTATATTCATAGAAGAAAGTTGTTGCTTTATTCTTTCAGGATCTGCACCATCTTTATCTACTTTATTAATAGCAAAAATCATAGGTACATTAGCTGCTTGCGCATGAGAGATAGCCTCCTTTGTTTGTGGCATCACCGCATCATCTGCCGCTACTACAATTACTGCAATATCTGTAACTTTTGCACCACGAGCACGCATTGCCGTAAAGGCCTCATGCCCTGGTGTATCTAAGAAGGTAATTGCTCTACCATTTGGTAATGTTACTTCGTATGCGCCTATATGTTGTGTAATTCCTCCCGCCTCACCAGCTATTACATTAGTGTTTCTAATATAATCTAGTAAAGATGTTTTACCATGATCTACGTGACCCATGATGGTAACAATTGGAGCTCTATCTTTCAATAAAGCTGGGTCGTCTACTTCCTCTTCCAATGCTAATTCTGCAGCATCATCTACTCCTATAAATTCTACTTCGTAATCAAATTCGCTGGCTACAAGTTCAATTACATCGGCCTCCAAACGTTGGTTTATAGATACCATTATACCAAGGTTCATACACTTGCTTATAATATCGGCAAAACTTACATCCATTAAACCTGCAAGCTCACTCACCGAAATAAATTCAGTTACTTGTAGCTTATTTCCTTCATCGGGCCTGTTACTTTGTTGTTCATTAAACAAATCCCTTTTTTCTTTTCTATATTTTGCTTTAGAGCTTTTTCCACGTCCACCCGCACCTGCAAGTTTTGCTTGTGTTTGCTTTAATTTTTCTTGTATTTCTTTAGCATCTATTATTTTGTCTTCTCTACGTGGAGCTGCACCACCACCACCTTGGCCTGGACGTTGAAAACGATTTCCACCGCCTTGTCCACCTTGGCCTGGACCACGGTTAGCACCACCACCTTGTTGTGGGCCTCTGTTTTGTCCGCCAGCTTGTCCACCTCTGTTTGCACCGCCATCACCAATTATTGGTCTCGGACCACGGTTTTCGGTAGGAGCACCACCAGTGGCACCTGGCGCACCAGGTTTTTTCTGCATTGGTATGCGCTTGCGCTTGTGGGCATCATCTCTTTTAGGTCTAGTATCATTATCTACAGGAAGTTCTATTTTGCCTAAAATTTTAGGGCCCGTTAATCTTGCTGAAAGAATATTTTCAATAACTGGAGGTAAATCTTTTGTTTCGTCAGAAACCTCAGGAGGTGTGTCTTTAGGACTTTCAGCTATTGTGACTTCAATCTTTTCTACAACTTTTGGTTCTGCTTTTTTCTTAGGTGCTTCTACAATTTTTATTTCTTCTTTTGCTTTTACAGCTTTTTTAGGACGGGTAGAAGAATCTATAGCATCAAGATCTATTTTACTTAATATTTTTGGACCTTCAAGTTCAGGAGCATCAATTTTTGTAACCCCTTCAGTTGTAGAAGTGATTTCGACGTTTTTAGTCGCTTTTTTCTCTACAGCGGGCGCAACCTCTTGTATTGAAACCGCTTCTATTATAACTTTTTGTTCTTCAACAACTACGGGCTTAGGCTCTTCCTTTACTACTTCTTTAGGTTTTTCCTCCTTCTTTTTTACAGATAAATCTTGCTCATCTTTTTTCTTCTTTGGATCACCCGATACCGTTTTTATCAATTCTACCCTGTCCGCTTTTTCTTTGGCAGTTTTATCTCCCTGATACTCTCCTTGCAAAACACGATACATTTCATCGCTTAGCTTAGAGGTTGGTTTCAAATCTACGCTACCGCTTAAATTTTTTGACACAAGAAAGTCTATCAAGGTGTTTGCACCTATGTTAAACTCTTTGGCGGCTGCCATCAGCCTTGGTGTATTTAATTCTGACATTCTTAGTTTTTACAGTTTCGCTATTTTTGGCGAAACATAATTTTCTTTGTTTAAATTTTTGTCAAGTCATAAGCATAATTTTATTCTTTTTCAAATTCATCGCTTAAAACTTTTTTCACATCCGCTATTGTTTCTTTCTCTAAATCTGTTCTTCTTTCTATTTCTTCATCAGTAAGCGCAAGTACAGAACGAGCAGTGTCACAACCTACTTTTTTCAATATTTCAATTACCCATGGCTCTATCTCATCACTGAATTCTTCTAAATCAATATCAAAGTCATCTTCCTCACCTTCACTATCACGGAACACATCAATATTGTAACCCGTCAATTCACAAGCCAATTTAATATTTACTCCACGACGACCAATAGCCAATGAAACTTGATCTGCTTTTAAATATACTTTTGCATGCATTTTTTCATTATCCAAATCCATGCTGGTAATTTTAGCAGGTGTAAGAGAACGTTGAATAAGCAATTGTGTATTAGCAGTCCAATTAATAACATCAATATTTTCATTTTTCAATTCACGTACAATACCGTGAATACGGCTACCCTTCATACCTACGCAAGCACCAACTGGGTCTATACGATCATCAAAACTTTCTACCGCTACTTTCGCACGCTCACCTGGGTCACGTACAATCTTCTTTACAACAATAAGACCATCAAATATTTCTGGTACTTCTATCTCTAATAATTTTTCTAAAAACAGTGGGCTGGTACGAGAAAGAATGATAATAGCTTGGCTATTTTTTAATTCTACTTTTTTTACTACTGCACGCACTGTTTCGCCTTTCTTAAAATAATCAGCAGCTATTTGTTCAGATTTTGGTAGCAACATTTCATTACCATCTTCATCCAAAATAAGTACTTCTTTTTTCCATACTTGGTGTACTTCCCCACTTACGATTTCGCCTACACGCTCTTCGTATTTTTTAATTAAAATATTTTTCTTTAAATCGCCAATACGAGCAGCTAAGGTTTGTTTACCCGCCAATATCGCTCTACGGCCAAATTCTTTTTGTATATCTACTTCTTCGTATAACTCTTCGCCTACAGTATAATCGGGCTCTATAAGTATAGCGTCTTTTAATTCTATTTCAGAAAGGGTGCTGTACAAATCATCATTTTCTACAATAGTACGACGACGGAAGATTTCCAAGTCACCTTTTTGGTCATTTACAATTACATCAAAATTATCATCGCTTCCGTATTTTTTACGAATAAGTGTTTTAAACACATCTTCCATCACTTTCATAAGCGTGGGGCGATCAATATTTTCTGCTTCTTTAAATTCTTGAAACGAGTCTATTAAATTAATACTTGCCATAATCCTTGTCTGCTAAATGTACTTGCCCCGCAGGCTTGGGGTTTTGTTATTATTGTTATTAAAATTTTATTTGTACTACGGTTTGTTTTATATCTGTAAAAGGTATGAAAAGCTTTGTCGTTACTGCTTTCTTGCCCTTACCTTCTGTAAATTCTATTTCTATTGCTTCCTCTGTGGCTGCTAAAAGTGTCCCTTCTTTTATGGTATCATCTTGCTGGGTTACTTCTACCGCTCGTCCTATATTTTTTACATATTGTCTAAGCAATTTTAACGGCTCTTCAATACCAGGGCTAGATACTTCCAAGGAAAAATCACCTTCGGGATACACGCCCATTTCTTCCAACTGCTTGTACAAAGCTCGGTTTATTTTAATACATTTTTCTATGCCTAAACCACTATCTGCATCTAGATATATTTTGAAATTATTGATTGGTTTCACCTTCATTTCTACCAAAAAAATATCATCATACAGCTTAGACAGCAATATTTTTTTTACAATTTCTATGTTTGCTTCTGTACTCATATGGTTTGATAAAAGAAGAAGGGAACCATTGGTCCCCTTCCTTTCTGCTTCATTATCTGGTGCAAATATACACAATGCTTTTGTTTTAGCCAAAAGATATACGTTTCCACTTGTAAAATTTAACAGCAACATATTCTGTAGGGTAATAACTTTGTGTAACCAAAAGGAGTTAATTTAAATTACCCAATGGCTGAATACTCCGAAAAGGGGTGCAAAAAATAAATAAATGAATATATTTAGATTAATAGGAGAATTGGTGGTGATATACATTCTTTATAAAGTAATATTTGATTTTATAATACCACTATATAAGAGTTCCAAAAAGGTACGTAGTGCTATGAGCGATATGCAAGCCAAAATGCAAGAGCAACAAAGGGCACAAGCATCGCAAAACGGCCAATCCTCTCAATACGATTCTAGCAAAAAAGCGAGCTCTATTTCTAAGGATGATTATATTGATTATGAGGAGGTGAAGTGATTTGCAAAAAAGCATCCATGTGTCTATAGCTAACCATTTTCGTATATTTATTACCTATTTTTGTTTTTACAGCGAAGGATTATCTTTATTTTTACTAAAATTACAGAAATGAAAGAAGGAAGAATAATCCCTATTAGAAAAACAATAGCCCTTGTTGCCCATGACAACAAAAAAGCTGACCTTGTAGAATGGGCTATTTTTAATAAGGCTTATTTAAACAAACATGAGTTAATAGCCACGGGCACAACAGGAAAATTACTAGAGGCTGAACTAGATAGACCTGTAAAAAAAATGCTAAGCGGCCCGCTTGGAGGCGACCAACAGATTGGTGCTATGATAGCCGAGGGGAAAATAGATATGCTTATCTTTTTTTGGGATCCTATGGAAGCTCAGCCACATGATAGTGATGTAAAAGCACTCTTAAGACTTGCCGTAGCTTGGAATATTTTAATGGCATGTGATAGGGCAACAGCAGATTTTATTGTAACTTCTCCACTTATGCAAGATATGTATGAGTCGCACATACCAGATTATAGTGGGTATTTGAAGCGGAAACTAATAGTTTAGATGATAATATTCTCACACCCGTTCAAAAAATCTTCTTTCACATTCGCCCCAATACCAATACCACTGGGTAATTGCACTGTATATCCATTATATGTAATGCCGTCAATTACAGGGTCAACTTTGTGCCCCAACATACAAGTATCCATATCATAAAAAATAATTTGTGGGTTAGCGGCAGCAAAGTGAGCAAATGCAGAAAGTGCTACCCTACTTTCGAGCATGCCGCCCATCATACATGGAATATTATTTTCTTTGGCAGTGGCAATAATTTTTAACGCCTCGTGTATGCCGCCGCTTTTGGCAAACTTTATATTAATGTAATCGCATGCCTTGTTTTTAATTAATCGCAATGCATCATGATAGTTATACACACTTTCATCTGCCATTATTTTTATGGGAGAAGTTTTTATTAGTGCTGGTAAATACTCATCATCGTATGTACGCATTGGTTGTTCGCAAAATTCAATATTATATTGCCCTAATTGTGTTAGTGCATTGGTTGCATCCTCTACACTCCAACCTTGATTGGCATCTATTCTAATTTTTATATCATTACCTATGCTTTCTCTAATGGCTTTTATTCTTGCTACATCTGTTGCTACATCTTTACCCAATTTTATTTTTAAAATAGTTGCACCATTTTCTACAAATGCTTTTGCTTGAGCAGCCATTGTTTCTGATGAGCCAATACCAACGGTAATATCGGTAAGCATTTCTTTTTTTGTACCCCCTAAAAATTCGTACAAAGGCTGGTTAGCATTTTGCGCAGCAATATCGTACAATGTCATATCAAAAGCACTTTTGATTGTAGTATTACCTGCTGTAAATAAGTGCAGCTCGTTTAATCGTTCTTCTATATTCAATGCATCTTTACCCTTCCATAATTTTGCAAAATCTTTTGCCATTTCATAGCAAGTATTTTGTGTTTCGCCAACTATCATGGGAAAGGCAGAACATTCGCCAATACCAATAATATTATCCGATGTGAAAATTTTTATTAAAATATTTTGTGCAAAATCCATAGTGCCTGTTGCAATGGTGAATGGATGCATTGGAATGCTGTATTTGTAGATCTGTATTTTTTCGATAATCATAAAAGCAAATGTAAAGTTTTGGTAGCCATCAATAAAACTAAATTTTATAAAAGGAGAATGAAAGGGTGCATTTAAAATTTTAAGTTATTTATTTAATTTTCTCTTTAACTTTAGTGAAAATTATTTTATGGATTATTTCATGAACAATAGATACCTTTTTATTTATGCACTTTGTATTGTACAATTTTATTTAGCTGTTCGTTATGTTGCAAAAGCAGTTATGAGAGATGTAGAAAACTACAATATTTTTAAACTCATTATGGTCTTATTAATTCCTATTGCAGGTTATTATTATGCTACTAAAGAAGAAAATCCTACTTCTTAATTTCTTTTTGATAAAACTTTTCCATACATTTGTTTTATACATGATAACAAAAAACACATACAGCAATTTTTATTATTACTTCTATTTTAACAATAGAACGGGATTGCTTATGTCTAATTAATAAAACGAAAGTTTAAAAAACATACAGAAAATCCCGGCTAACAAGTCGGGATTTTTGCATTTATACTATGGCACAAAGAGTATCTATACAAGGCTACGAAGGCAGTTTTCATCAAGCGGCAGCGCAGCAGTTTTTTGGTAAACAAGTAAGCGTTATTCCTTGTGCTACCTTCAGAGAGGTCGTAAAAGTTGCTGCTGACAAAAAGCAAAGTGATGGAGCAGTGATGGCTATTGAAAACTCTATTGCTGGCAGTATTCTCCCAAATTATTCTCTGTTGCAAAATAGCAAACTTGTTATTGTGGGTGAAGTGTATCTGGGTATAAAACAAAATTTGTTGGTAAACCCTGGCGTAAAACTAGAAGATATACGAGAAGTACATTCTCACCAAATGGCATTGCTGCAATGCATGGAATATTTGGAAAAGTATAATTGGAAATTGGTAGAAACAGAAGATACTGCACTTAGTGCAAAACATATTCATCAACACAAAAACAAACACGCAGCAGCCATAGCAAGTAAGCTAGCGGCTGATTTGTACAAACTTGATGTGATAGCTCCAAGCATTCAAACGATGAAGAATAATTATACCCGGTTTTTAGTTTTACAAAGGTCAGGAACATTTGATACCATTATAAATGCAAATAAGGCTTCGGTAAATTTTCATACAGATCACTCAAGAGGTAGCTTAGCAAAGGTTTTAACGGATATAGCCTCGGCTGGAATAAATTTAAGTAAACTGCAAAGTTTTCCGATACCTGGTAGCAATTTTAAATATTCTTTTCATGCAGATATGGAATTTGATTCTTTAGATAATTTTAATAAAACAATTGAGAAAATGAAAGGGTTAACAGAATCGCTGAAGGTTTATGGGGTTTATAGAAATGGGAACACAGGTTGAAAGTTCAAAGTTGAAGGTTCAAGGTTGGTCTCTAATGTAGAGAAGCATTTATTTGATAGTAGTTTTTGGGTTTTGTAAAATGCGTAGCATTTTTAACCCCGCCTTTTCCTTTTTTAAAGAGTTGTAACAAGAAATAAAATACAAAAATAAAACGCCCTTCCGCCTTCTCGGCTAAAAAAAGAAAAAATGAATTTTAAAACAGCAAACAGATTAGCAAGTATTAATGAATATTATTTTTCTCAAAAATTGAGAGAGATAGATACATTAAATAAAGAAGGGAAAAATATCATCAACCTTGGTATTGGTAGTCCTGATTTGCCGCCGCACCCAGATGTAATAAAAGTATTGCAAGACGAAGCGGCAAAATTAAATACACATGCATATCAATCTTACAAAGGCTCGCCAATATTACGAAATGCTGTAGCGGCTTGGTACAACACTTGGTACGGAGTTGAATTAAATGCTGATACGGAAGTGTTACCATTGATAGGAAGCAAAGAAGGCATTATGCATATTTGTATGACGTATTTAAACGATAGTGATGAAGCATTGATACCAAACCCTGGTTATCCAACATACAAAAGTGCGGTAACATTGGCTGGTGGTAATTGCATTAATTATGATTTGGTAGAAGAAAATAATTGGTTACCTGATTTTGAGGCATTAGCAAAAATAGATTTGAGCAAAGTAAAATTGATGTTTGTAAATTATCCGCATATGCCAACAGGGCAATTGCCAACGAAAAATGTTTTTGAAAAGATAATTGCCTTTGCAAAAGCGAATAATATTTTAGTAGTCCATGATAATCCGTACAGTTTTATATTGAATGAAAACCCAACAAGTATTTTAAATGTAGATGGCGCCAAAGATGTAGCGATAGAATTAAACTCGCTTAGCAAAAGCCAAAACATGGCTGGCTGGCGTGTAGGGATAATGTGTGCTGCAAAAGAAAGAATTGAAGAAGTGCTTCGCTTTAAAAGCAATATGGATAGTGGTATGTTTTTACCCGTACAACTAGCCGCAGCAAGGGCTTTGAGCTTAGGAAAAGATTGGTACGATAAAGTAAATAATGTATATAAAGAAAGAAAAATAAAAGCTTTTGCGTTATTGGATTTATTGAATTGTAATTACGATAAAACACAAGCTGGGATGTTTGTGTGGGCTAAAATCCCTACAAGTTTTGAAGATGGATATAAACTAAGCGATGATGTATTGTACAACGCAAATGTATTTATAACACCAGGTGGAATATTCGGTAGCAATGGAAATGCATACATACGTGTGAGTTTGTGTGCGCCTGTAGAAAAATTTGAAGAGGCTATTGAGAGAATTAAAAACAGTAAGGATATAAGCTAAGAGGTCAAAGGAGAAAAAGAGATTAAAAGAGAGTAAATATAGCTCCTCTTTTTCTCCTTTGACCTCTTAGCTAAAAAATTATAATCATGATACAAAACGTAACAATAATTGGAGTTGGACTTATTGGTGGTTCCTTTGCTTTAGCATTAAAAGAAAAAAATATTGCAAAGCATATCATTGGTGTGGATAATAATGAAAGCAATTTACAAAAAGCACTAGCACTAGGATTGATAAATGAAGCTCTATCATTAGAAGCAGCCATTAAGAAAGCTGATTTAATTTATGTGGCTATTCCTGTAGATGCAACAGTAGCTGTTATGGGAAAAATAATGCCATTGATACACGAAAAGCAAATTGTAGTAGATGCTGGTTCTACAAAATTCGCACTATGCGACATGCTAAAAGAACATCCATTGCGAAGTCGTTTTGTGGCAACGCATCCAATGTGGGGTACAGAACATAGTGGGCCCGAAGCGGCTGTGCATGGCGCATTTTATGGTAAGGCATGTGTGATTTGCGATAAAAAAAACTCTGCAAGTAATGCGTTGGAAACCGTAGAAAATATTTATAAAAAAATAGGTATGCACCTTGTGTATATGGATGCACAAGCACACGATTTACATGCGGCGTATATCAGCCATATATCCCACATTACAAGTTTTGCATTGGCAAATACCGTACTGGAAAAAGAAAGAGAAGACGATGCCATTTTTGAATTGGCTAGTGGAGGTTTTGAAAGCACCGTGCGTTTAGCAAAAAGTAATCCAGCCATGTGGGTACCCATTTTTAAGCAGAATAAAGAAAATGTATTGGATGTGTTGAATGAACACATTATGCAATTAAAAAAATTTAAAAGCTGTTTGGAAAAAGAAAATTATGAATACTTGTTGGAATTGATTGAAGGTGCAAATAAGATAAGGAGAATTATAAAATAGGCTAAGAGGTTAAAGGGGAAAAGGAGAAAACAAGCTAGGAGCATCAAGGAGAAAAGCAGGAAAAAAGAGTTAAGAGGTTAAAGGAGAAAAAGAGAAAATAAGCTAAGCGCATCAAGGAGAAAAGGAGAAAACAAGCTAGGAGCATCAAGGAGAAAAGGAGGAAAAAAAGAGTTAAGAGGATAAAAGAGAAAACAAAAATTGAAACAAAAATAAATGTATAAGAAAGCGTAGAATTAAAAATATGTTGAAGAAGCTTTAAAACTTTCTTTTTCTCTTTTAACTTCTATGCAAAACAACAAAACCATGAAAGAAAAAGTACAAGCCCTATGGGCAAAAAGACCATTAATTATTTCTGGGCCATGCAGTGCAGAAACAGAAGAACAAATGATAGCAACGGCACAACGATTAGCTGCTACAGGAAAAGTAGATATGCTCCGTGCGGGCATTTGGAAACCTCGTACACGCCCAGGTATGTTTGAAGGTATTGGTGTAAAAGGATTGCCTTGGCTTGCGCAAGCAAAAAAATTAACTGGCTTGCCAACTACCGTAGAAGTGGCCACAGCAAAGCAAGTAGAAGATGCATTGAGTTTTGATGTGGACGTTTT
Source organism: Ferruginibacter sp. (assembly GCA_031408295.1). Taxonomy (GTDB): domain Bacteria; phylum Bacteroidota; class Bacteroidia; order Chitinophagales; family Chitinophagaceae; genus Ferruginibacter. Next base: position 17,732 of record JANNVW010000090.1, on the reverse strand, counting down.
GTGGATAGGTGCAAGAACAACAGTGAACCCATTTAGTGTGCAAGAAATTGCCGATGCATTAAGAGGAGTTGACATTCCAGTGTTGGTAAAAAACCCAATTAATCCAGATTTGGAATTGTGGATGGGTGGAATTGAACGCATACAAAAAGCAGGAATAAAACAAGTGGGCATGATACATCGAGGCTTTAGTTCTTACGGCAATACAGAATATAGAAACGCACCAATGTGGCACTTGGCTATTGAAATGAAAAGGCGCAATCCGGATATGTTGTTGATTTGTGATCCATCGCATATTAGTGGGCGTAGAGATATTTTGCAAGCGGTTTCGCAACAAGCCATCAACTTAGATTATGATGGATTGATGATTGAAAGCCACATAACACCCGATGAAGCTTGGAGCGATGCAAAGCAACAAATTACACCAGAGCGTTTGCTAGAATTGTTGAATGCAATTGAATGGAGAAAAGAAGATATAAACTCTGCTGAGTATCATGCAGCGTTGGAAAAATTGCGTCAGCAAATAAACCATTTAGATGATGAGTTGATGCAAATTATTAGCCAACGTATGAAAGTTGCGGAGCAAATTGGAACATACAAAAAAGAAAATAATATTACCATTTTACAAACCAATCGTTGGAATGAAATTTTAGAAAGAGCATTTAAAAAAGGGGAAGGATTAAATTTAAGCAAAGAGTTTATGACGAAGTATTATGATGCGGTGCATATGGAGAGTATTAGTCATCAGAATAAGATAATGGAAGGGTAGTAGAATAAATAAGCTAGGAGGGCAAAAAAGAAAAGGAGTTAACTACGAGCGTAAAAGAGAAAAGGAGAAAAAAGGAGACGAGAGTTAGAAAATTAATTGAGTAAAAGAGAATTAGCGTTAGGGGTATATTTTTTTATTCGAATCACTTTTTTATATTTACAAAACTAAATTGTTGTTTACATTCTTAATACTAAACTTGCTATGCATATTGATGAACTTACAGAGATTGTTATTGGACTTTGTATAAAAATTCATTCTAAAATAGGTCCTGGTTGTTATGAAATAGTTTATGAGGAAATATTGTATTATGAATTGACCAAACTTGGCATTAAAGTGGAAAGGCAAATTATTATGCCAGTTACGTGGGATGATTTGGAATTACCGAAAGCGTTTAAATTAGACTTATTGGTAGATGATAAATTAATATTAGAATTGAAATCGGTTTTTCCTTTACCATCCGTTTATTATAAACAAATTAAATCTCATCTCTCGTTAATGAATCTTAAGCATGGATTTATTTTGAATTTTAAAGTGAATTTGATGAAGGAGGGTATTCATAGGGTGTTTAATAATTTTGGAAGGGAGCAGATAGGCTAGGAGCATAAAAGAGAAAAAGAGAGGTTTATATAAATTCGAATCTCTTTTTGCTCTTAACCAACCCATTTTCTACAATCCTATCAAAAAGCTTTTTAGCTCTTCGACGTTGATGCCAATCTTTGTACTTTTCTTTTCCAACAATAACTGCTCTTTAATACTTTCAGGTATAGGAACTGGTTGTTTAATTATAGGCTCTACCACATCATAAAATTTTACCGGATGTGCCGTTTCTAAAAATATACCCTTATAGTTTGGATTGATTTGCAAATAATTTTGTAACGCTTTATAAGCAACTGCACCATGTGGGTCGCATAAATAGCGTTGTTTATTAAATACAGAAAGTAAAGTTTCTTTTGTAACCGCATCGTTAATACTAACACTACTCACTTTATTTTTTAGGTGCGCAAATTGTTGTTGAAATATTTCCATTATGCGGATAAAATTACTTGGGTCTCCTACATCCATAGCATTGCTAATTGTAGCTACTGCTTTTTTTGATTGATAATTTTCGGTAGCAAAATATTGTGGCACTACATCGTTGGCATTACAAGCAGCTATAAAATGTTTTACAGGTAAGCCAGATGCATTTGCCAAAAGACCAGCACATATATTTCCAAAATTACCGCTAGGCACACTTATAACAGGCGGGTTGTTTTTTTCTTGCCATTGTTTATATGCGAAGAAATAATAAAATTGTTGTGGCAGCCAACGAGCTACGTTTATTGAATTTGCAGAAGTAAGAAATAGTTTTTTATTTAAATCTTCATCCATAAAAGCTGCCTTTACCATTTGCTGGCAATCGTCAAAATTTCCTTCTACTTCTAATGCATGAATATTATTGCCAAGTGTGGTTAATTGTTTTTCTTGTACACTACTTACTTTACCAGATGGATAGAGTATTACCACATCCACACCTTCTACATTGTAAAAACCATTTGCCACAGCACCGCCGGTATCACCAGATGTTGCCACCAATACTGTTACTTTTTTATCTGCACCCTTTACAAAATGCCCGAGGCAACGACTCATAAACCTTGCACCAATATCTTTAAAAGCCAATGTTGGCCCATGATACAGCTCTAAAGCAGAAATATTATTGGTAACTTTTACTAAAGGGATATTAAAATTTATCGTTTCTTTTACGATATCGGATAAATCATTTTCATTTATCGCATTGCCCACATAAGGTTTTATTACTTCAAACGCTATGTCTTCGTTGCTTATGTTTTCAATATTATCAATCCATTCTTTTTTTAATTGTGGAATGGTTTCAGGAAAGTACAATCCTTTATCTGGCGCTTGGCCATTAATGGTAGCGACTTTAAAATTTACGGAGGGCGATTTTTTATTTAGGCTGTAGAATTTCATGTTTATATATTTTTTAGCTAAGAGGTCAAAGGAGGAAAGGGGCAGAAGGAGAAAATACCGCAACTCTTTTTCTCCTTCTCTCTTTTGAACTCTTAGCCAATTTTAACTCCGTCATTATTTATTGTTGTTACATGTGTATGATAATCTACGCCAATTTTATCGTAAATATCTTTCATAATTTGTTCTACTTTTTTAGCAGTCTTTTCTTCCTTACTTAGCATAAAAACAGAAGGACCACTACCACTAATACCGCCGCCAAGTGCTCCAGCTTCTTTGCATTGCATTTTTATTTTATCAAAACCCGGAATGAGAATACTACGAATGGGTTCGATAATTACATCTTCTAAGCTACGACTTATTAAATCATAATCGTTTTGTAAAAAACCAGCGACAAGCCCTGCAACATTTCCCCATTGTTTTATAGCATCTTTTAGTTGTACTTCTTTTCTTAAAATTTGACGAGCATCAGATGTTTTTACTTCTATTTGCGGATGCACAACAGTTACAAACATTGGTGGTGCAGAAAGCTGAACAATATCTAACGGAAAAATAGAACGAATTAAAGTAACACCTCCATAAATACAGGGCGTAATATTATCGGCATGTTTTACACCACTTGCTACTTTTTCACCATGCATCGCAAAACGCACTAAGTCATGTTTTGTAAAGTGATTGTTTAATAAATGATTGGCACCAACTACTGCTCCTGCTGAACTTGCGGCGCTAGAACCTAAGCCGCTACCGGGCTTAATAATTTTATTTATCGTTAAATCAAATCCAATATTTTTATCGGGATATTCTTCCATTAAAGCAATTAGAGCTGCACCAGCTACATTTTTTTCTGGCTCTGTTGGTAAATTATAATCATCAATGTGTTTTATGTTAATGCCTGGCTCATCGCTTAACCACAATTCCATTTCATCTTGCGGACTATTTAATGCAAGCCCCAAAATATCGAAACCGCAAACCAAATTTGCAATAGTAGCAGGAGCGCTTATTTTAATTTTATTCATGTTGTGGATTAATTATTTGTTGCTCTAATGATATCTGCAAAAACGCCACTGGCTGTAACTTCTGCACCTGCACCTGCACCCTTTATAACCAATGGCTGCTTAGGATAACGATTGGTATAAAACAATACGATATTATCTTTTCCATATAAATGATACAAATCGTGCGCAGGGTTTATGTGTTGCAAACCTACTGCGGCTTTTGCATTTTCTAAAGAAGCCACAAACTTTAATTTATTTCCTTTGCTTGCTGCATCATCATACAAAGCTTTAAAATGCGATTCGTGTTTTTCCATTTCTGTATAAAAATTTTCTACAGAACCTTCCATGCATGATGCGGGCATGAAGGAATTGTTGCCAATATCATTCATTTCTAATTTTAGGCCACTCTCTCTTGCTAAAATCATAATTTTTCGCATTACATCTTTTCCACTTAAATCTAATCTTGGGTCTGGCTCGGTGTAACCTTCATCTTGTGCTTGTTTTACTACCGATGCAAAAGATTTTGTACCATCATAATTATTAAAAACAAAATTAAGTGTACCGCTTAATACCGCTTGTATTTTATTGATGCTATCGCCGCTGTTTATTAAATCGTTCAACGTGCCAATGATTGGTAAACCCGCACCCACATTGGTTTCAAACAAAAACTTTGTATTAAATTCTTGAGCGGTATTTTTTAGTGACTCGTAATATGCATAATCAGCAGAGCAAGCTACTTTATTGCAAGCCACCACGGCAATACTTTTTTCTAATAATCTTTGATACGTAAAAGCCACTGCATCGTTGGCGGTAACATCTATAAAAATACTGTTACGCAAATTTTTACTAAGTATTGTTTCAATGTATTTTTCTATATTACTTGAAGCAGCATCTTTCAATAAACTTTCCCAATTGTTTAAATCAATACCATCTTCAATTACTAAAGCTGCTTTACTATTGGCCATGCCCACCACTTTTATTTGTAACTGATTGTGTTGTTTTAAAAATTCCATTTGTTGGTTGAGTTGTGCCAACAATTTTTTTCCCACATTACCAACACCAGTTACAAAAAGATGTACCTGTTTATATGTGGTTTCAAAAAAACTTTCATGCAATACATTTACCGCCTTTACTACATCGCTTAAACTGATAACGCAAGAGATATTTCTTTCAGAAGAACCTTGTGCAATGGCACGAATATTAATGGCATTTTTACCCAAGGCACTAAACATTTTGCCAGCAATACCAGTGTGGTTTTTCATATTGTCGCCCACTACAGCCACAATCGCTAAATCGCTTTCTACAATTAAAGGTTCTACTTTTTTAGTTTCTATTTCGTAAGCAAAAGCATTATCCACACAGCGTTTGGCAACACTTTCAAAAGCCGTTTCTATACCAACAGAAATAGAATGTTCCGAAGAACTTTGTGTAATTAAAATAACATTTATTTTTTCATTGGCTAGGGCTTCAAACAAACGCTTGCTAAAACCAGGGATACCCACCATACCGCTACCTTCCAAACTAATCAGCGAAATTTTATTAATGCTAGATATACCACTAATGGCAGATTCGCTTTCTTTTACCGATTGTTGTATAACCGTTCCTTTATCGTCTGGCGCAAAAGTATTTTTTATCCATACAGGAATATTTTTACTCATTACTGGTTGTATTGTTGGCGGATAAATAACTTTTGCACCAAAGTGCGACAACTCCATGGCTTCTTGATAAGAAATTTCAGGAATCAATTTTATGTTGTTCACAATTCTTGGGTCGGCGGTCATCATGCCAGATACGTCTGTCCAAATTTCTAGCGCACTTGCATTTATTGCGCCTGCAATAATAGCAGCTGTATAATCAGAACCGCCTCTGCCAAGCGTAGTGGTAGCGCCGCTTTCGTTAGACGAAATAAAACCTGAAAATATAAAAAGAGATGCTTCAATCGATGAAAAATAATTTTGTATGGCTGTATTTGTTTTTGAAAAATTTACCAGAGCTGCTCCAAAATTGCTATCCGTAATAATTACTTCTCTTGAGTCTTTCCATTCAACCTTTAAATTTTCGGCATTTAATTTTGCCGCAATAATTTGTGATGAAAGCAATTCACCATAACTTACAATTTTATCTTTTGTACGTGTAGATAACTCCCCAAGTAAAAATATTCCATTACAAATATCTTCTATTTCGTTGCACATTTTTTTTACCAAACTCAATACAGCGCTTTGTTGTGTAACGGGTATCAATTCTTTTACGGTGGCTAAATGCCGAGTTTCAATTTCTTGTAATGTGGTTTTATATACTTCGTTATTGGTAGATGCCAAATGTGCAGCGGCTAACAATAAATCCGTAATTCCTCCTAAAGCCGATACTACAATTACAATTTTATTTGTAGCCGTTTTATTTTTTACAATATTAATTACCTTATTTATATTTTCTGCCGATGCTACAGAACTACCGCCAAATTTGATTACTTGCATGATAACAATTTAATAATATGAGAAAATTTTTCTTCTGAAAAAAAGCAGCTAAAGCCCAAAAGTTAATATGGAGATATGTAACCCTTAACGGGTTGCCATAGTAATATATGTAGTGCCAATAAATGTAGGCACCATGCGGAAAACAGCAATAATATGTGTAACTTTAATCGTCATGTTTCTAAAAAGATAAATATACAGAAATAGATTGAAAAATAGCTCAATTTTTTATACTTTATAAGCATGATATCAGTATTTCACTAAAATTAATATTTACTTAAAATGGATCATCATAGCTCTCGGGGTTTGTTACAGTTTAATAATAATGTTGGAATAAAATTTCAACTCTACAATAGTTTGTTTTCTTCATTGCCATTTCATCGGATAGAAAAAACGGGCATGTTGTTAGCGGTGCTTAATAGTGATTGTGAAGAGGGTTTTAAAAAGAAAATGAACCCAACCGAAATTATTGAAACATTTTTTGAAAAGCATACTGCCTATACAAATGAAAAAGAACAGCTGGATGTACTTTTTAGGTTTGTACAATACTTGGAGCGGCAAGTGGTTTTATTTGATGCACTAGAAGATGCTGCCTTTACTGATGTAACAGATGTAAATGGCGCAGGTACTTTAAAGCAATTGGAATTAGAAATAAAAAAAAACAACAAAGAGGCCGAGGTAGAAAAAAAATTAAACAATTTTTCAGTACGATTGGTATTGACGGCGCATCCTACACAGTTTTATCCGGGTACAGTATTAGGCATTATACATGATTTATCAAAAGCATTGGCTGAAAACGATACGGTAAAAATAAATATGTATTTGCAACAACTGGGTAAAACAGCTTTTTTGCAAAAACAAAAACCTACCCCTTTTGATGAAGCAGTAAGTTTGATTTGGTATTTAGAAAATGTTTTTTATGCAGCAGCAGGAAGAATAACTACGTTTTTAAAAAACCAATTTACAGATGGATTGCCTGCTGATAAATCCGTTATCAATATGGGTTTTTGGCCTGGTGGCGATAGAGATGGTAATCCTTTTGTAACAGCTGACATTACCTTAAAAGTAGCGCAGGCATTGCGTGGCGGTATAATTAAATGTTATTATTTAGAAGTGCGAAAAATGAGACGAAGACTTACGTTTAATGGGATAGATGTTATTTTAAATAATTTAGAAAAAGAATTGTACGATAATATTTTTATTCCAGATTATTATACAGACCTATCAAAAAAAGAAATATTAGCTGAATTAGAAAAAGTAAAAGAGATTATTATTTATCAGCATAACGGTTTGTTTTTACACCTTGTGACAGATCTCATTAATAAAGTAAATGTATTTGGATTGTACTTTGCCTCATTAGATGTGCGACAAGAAAGTACGGTGCATGGGCGTGTACTAGAAAATATTTACGGAGAACAGTACAGCAATTTGAATACAGATGATAAAATACATTTTTTAACCAAGGCGCCATTGCTCCCAGAAAAAATATACGATGATAATTTAGTACAGGATACCATTACAAATATTATTGGGATACAAAAAATACAAGAACTCAATGGTGAAGCAGGTTGTAACAGATATATTATTAGCCAATGCAATAGTGCATTAAATGTACTTGAAGTGTATGGATTGTTTTTAGGTTGTGGCTGGAAGAAGGAATCGTTGTCGGTAGATATTGTTCCATTGTTTGAAACGATTGATGATTTAGAAAATGCTGCTGCTATTATGCAAACTTTATATGAGAATGAAGCATACAAAAAGCATTTGAAACTACGACACAACAAACAAACCATTATGCTCGGCTTTAGCGATGGCACAAAAGATGGTGGATACCTTATGGCAAATTTTGGTATTTACAAAGCCAAAGAAGCGCTTACAAAAATGGCGAAGCAATATGAAATAGATGTTCTATTTTTTGATGGGCGTGGTGGCCCGCCTGCACGGGGTGGTGGTAAAACGCATCAGTTTTATGCGAGCATGGGAAAAAATATTAGCAATAAAGAAATACAACTTACTGTGCAAGGGCAAACGGTGAGCTCTAGCTTTGGCACAGTAGATGCAGCGCAATACAATATTGAACAATTGATACATGCAGGCATAAGCAATGAGTTGTTTAGCACCAATAGCATTACACTTCAACAAACCGAAGAAGATTTTTTACAACAGTTATCACAAAAAAGTTTTGAGGCATATATTGAATTAAAAACCCATCCCGACTTTTTAGATTATCTAACACAAATAAGCCCTATAAAATTTTATAGCGATACAAATATTGCTAGCAGACCAACAAAAAGAAACAGCAGTGGAAAAATAAATTTAAAAGATTTGCGTGCCATACCTTTTGTAGGCGCATGGGCGCAACTAAAACAAAATGTAACTGGCTACTATGGCGTAGGCACGGCATTGGCGGCTATGGAAAAAGATGGTAAGTTTGGTTTAGCAAAAGAATTATATGCCAACTCATTATTTTTTAGAACACTAATGGATAACTGCGAAATGGCTATGAAGAAATGTTTTTTTGCATTAACCGAATATTTAAGCAATGATGAAAAGTTTGGTGAAATATGGAATAATATTTATGAAGAATATGAGCGTACAAAAAAATATGTGTTACAGTTAAGCGGACGAAACGAATTGATGGGAAATTATCCTGTAGATATTTTATCGATAAACATGAGGGAAAAGATAGTCTTGCCTTTGCTAACGATACAGCAATATGCTATAAATAAAATAAGAGAAATGGAGGCGCAGCTAATTACATCTCCAACTAAAGAAACGTTTGAAAAATTGGTGATACGGAGTTCGTTTGGGATAATAAATGCGGGGAGGAATTCAGCTTAGGTTTAGGCTAGGAGAATAAAAGAGAAAAAGAGAGTCTTTGATGGAGCAATCTCTTTTTCTTTTTTGTACATTTAATTTTATATACTGTTTAATTCATCATACGTATTCTGTAATTTTTCCTTTCTACTAGTAGTATCCAATTCGCTTAAAAGATTGTTATCGTGAACCTGCACTTTATCGTACATAGAAAATGGAGAAAAGGTTTTAAAGATTAATGGCAATATATCTACCAACATAAATGCCAACATTAAAACTAATTCTGTAAGCCCAATAATTTTATTTTCTTTTTTAAGATTTTGTAATGCAATTTCTCTTTTTAAATAATCGAAACTGGTATTCTTTACAATGTTTTGTTGGGTAGTGCTTTTTAGTTTTGCTAGTTCATCGTTTCGTAGGTTTATTCTATTTCTTTCAGCAAGTATTTCCCCATCTAATTCTTCTATTATTATTTTTATTTCTTTTGTTCTTGGGAAATTGCCATTTATATTAGGAATGCCAGACGAACTACCACAAGGCAATATGAGTTTATTGCCACTTTGCTCTGCGGTTAGCAATTGTTCATTGCATCGTTTGGTTTGTACAAGGTCGTTTAGCTTTACATTTAAAGTATCAAAAGATTGTTGGTAATTGCGCTCTTCTACTTTTACTAAATTATCTCTATCTGCAATTATTTTTTCTGTAATGCTACCATCAAAATACAATAACACAAAAGGATGCGAAACGACTACTCCTAGTATAACTGCAAAACACAACCGTAAATAAAATGTTATGTTTTTAAATTCATCTACATTGCGTTGTTGCTTCCTATGGGTAGAAACAATAAAACGATCAAAGGCAAAAACAATTAAGCCCCAAATAAATCCACCGCTAATGTAAAAAAATGGTGAGCCACTAATTTTATCTATGGTGGATAATGCATAAGACATAGAGATAAAACCCAACACTGCAGGTATCAGTACAAGCGTACCCACACCAATATGTTTTACTCGTATGGAATCATCGCATTTGGCCAATGCATTTTTATCGCTACCTGCACACCAAATAAAAAAATTATTCTTCATTGCTATTATCTTCTGTTTTTAATTTTTGAAGATATAGGTAAAGTACAATGATGAAATGTTATAAATTATGAACGGTAAAATTTCGGGTTGAAAAGTTGTCAGCCTGAGCTTGTCGAAGGCGGGTTGGTTTATATAAAATCATTTTCTGTTACAAGTTACACCGCCTTCGACAAGCTCAGGCTGACCCTACAATTAACAAATCGTAATCTCTCATTGTATCAAAGTTATTATTGCTGATAAGAATTATAAATTTTATACTTATTTTCATAATAAAACTAGAGAGCCCCCATAGAAATGGAGGCCCTTCTTTAACGATTGCTTGCTTGCAATATGAAAAATGTATAATTAAAATTTATAGACAACAGCTAATAAGCCGCTGATAGCTGATTTTGTACCAGTAGTGCCATCCTTTTTTAAATAAATAGTATTTTCTGCTGATTCATATCTTAACTCGGGAATAATGGTGAGTGGGCCTACTTTATAATTTAGAGATAGCGTGTTTGCAAAAATATTTTTAGTAGTAAAATAAACTTTTTTATCATCGCTAATAAATTCACTTCTCAGCGTTAAGCCTACAGAAGCAGTAGGGTCATAATTTACATACAATGCATTGCCAATCCAGTTGCCGCTGCTGCCAACAATTGGTTGCCTAGATTGTAGCGTGCCATTATACCCTATGCTAAACTTTTTGCTGATAATGGCATTTACAACGGCATCAATTTGATGTACAGATTTTAAACCGCTCGGGTTTTTACCAGAATCTGCACCTGCAAAACCAGAATAATTTAAATATGCTTTTATTTTTTCACCTTTACTTACGTAGCTTACTTGAGCAATAAAATTTTTGGTGCTGGTAGTAGCCGTAGTTTGATCAGTGTAATTTGTTAATCCAACCATAAGCCCAATAGGGCCTGCCACAATATCTGCTTTTAAACCAGTATGAAAAAATGGGCCATTGGTAAACATATAGCTCATGCTATAATTTCTGTTAAGCGGCGCATCTAGCATTTCGTAACCTACATGGGTAGCAAATTTACCAGCAGTAAACTTTAAATTTTTTATAGGTGCATAAGATAGATAAGCTTGTTTTAAAAATGATAATGATGAGAAACCATTTTTATTGGTTCCATCATTGTACGAAAACTCCTCTGCCCTTCGCCCAAAACCCAAATCTACTGTAGCGCCTACTTTGCCAGACATGGCAGTGGCATCGGCTCTTAGCGTAGCCATACCGAGCTCAAACGAACTTTGCGAATTGGTAAAACTGGTGTAATTATTTTGTTGATTATTAAAATTGTATCGGTAATACCCATCAAGACCGCCTGAGTAATTTACTTTCATTGTACTGTCTTGCGCTTGCGAAACAAAAAAGCCCATTGCAGCTGTTGCTGCAAGAAAAATTTTTCTTAACATTGTGTTAGATTTTAATTATTAATAAAGGTACAACCATTGAACTTTGTCGAGAAGCTCATTTTATGGTTGTACTTTTTTGTTTTTAAGGTTTTTTAGCCACGAATGCACGAATATTTTCATTTAAGGCTGCAAATTATATCTATGCTTCTCACAAATAAGTTTAGCTTACAAAACGTAAAAAATATTCGTGCATTCGTGGCTATTTTTTAAACTTTTTTCTTTCTGTTTCTTTGTGTCCCTACTGGGATTAATAAATTCTAATCTTCAACAAGGGTTTCTTTTAATGCACCATCGGTTTGTACCAACAATGTACCTTGTGTATAATTTTCATCGTGTTGAGAAGCATCCAAACCAAGTAGTTCATCTTCTTGGCTAACACGTATTGGTAAAATAAAATTGATGAATTTAAAAATAGCAAATGACATGGCGAAGCTGTACGTAACCACAATGGCCAATCCTTTTATTTGTGTAAAAAAGAATGCAGGGTTACCATAAAATAAACCGTCGGCACCAGCAGTGTTTACTGCTTTTGTAGCAAACACACCAGTTAAAATCATGCCCACCATACCACCAATACCGTGGCAAGGAAACACATCTAGCGTATCGTCTAATCTAGATTTTGCTTTATATTGTACTGCAAGGTTAGAAATAATAGCCGCTACAAAACCAATAAAAATACTTTGTGGAATAGCTACAAAACCTGCACCTGGCGTAATGGCCACCAAGCCAACAACCGCACCAATACAAAACCCTAGCACCGAAGGCTTTTTACCCCTTACCACATCAAAAAACATCCAACTCAAACCCGCAGCACCAGCAGCGGTATTGGTAGTAGCAAATGCAGAAACCGCCAACGAGTTAGCCGCCAAAGCAGACCCAGCAGTAAAACCAAACCAACCAAACCAAAGCAAACCAGTACCAATTAATACATAAGGAATATTAGCCGGTGGAATTTCTTTATGATCTATATGCGATTGTCTTCTTTTTAACACCAACGCACCAGCCAAAGCCGCACAACCCGCAGAAATATGTACAACAGTGCCACCAGCAAAATCGAGCACACCCATTTTGAAAAGGAAACCTTGTGGATGCCAGGTCCAATGTGCAAGCGGTGCATACACTAGCAAGCTGAACAATACAATAAATAATATGTAAGCACTAAATTTTATACGCTCTGCCACCGCACCCACCACAAGGCCAGGGGTAATAATGGCAAACATGAGTTGAAACAATGCAAATAATAACAATGGAATGGTTAACGTAGCGCCACCCTGCAAAGCTGGTGCGCCAGATGCTACACCTTTAAAAAACAAATGCGTCATTGGGTTGCCAATAAAACCGCCGATGGTTTCGCCAAAGCAAAGGCTGTAACCCACCGTTACCCAAAGCACGCTTACGACACCTGCAGCCACCACACTTTTTATCATGGTGCTTATTACATTTTTGCGGTGCACCATACCGCCGTAGAAAAACGCCAAACCCGGGGTCATTAAAAATACAAGCGCCGTAGCCACCAATATCCAAGCTACATCTGCCGCATTAAACTTACCATCGTCAAAATTGGGTAATGAGGGTATAAAAATGGCGCCAATGGCTACAATGGCAAGAACAAAAAATGGAGCAAACTTGGTGAGGCTAAAAGATTTCATAATTTCTGATTTTGTTAAAAAATTTAACTATTTGTGCTAAAATAGACAAAAAATTGAGAAAATGAAAAATAAAAATGAATTATTTTTACAGAAGGAGCTAAAAAATGATTAATAGTGAAGAAATAATTTATATATTTTAAATTGTAATGTTTAACATCTTTATTTTCTATACTCCACTTTTTTAAGTTACTTCCTCGTTTTATCACTTGTATATTTTGCATAGTAAAAAGGGGGATCTATCAATTAAATTTAGCATTGACAAAAAATTTAGTATTTTGCAAATAGTTATATTTTGAAAATTAAGTGAATAGAGAAAAGATTAGGGCGTTACCCTATCGGGTCGGGCTTTACGTTCCAATCTTTTTTTCGTTCCTCAAAAAAGGATTTCCACTTCAATCCGTAACGCAAAAGAAAGAATTAAAATGACCACAACAATAACAAGAGATGATTTTATGGCCTTCTTTCGAGATGATGAGTGTTTAAACACATTAAGCGCTGATGATAGAGTTGAAGTCTTTTCAACCATATTAACAGGGAGTTCTGATTTTACTAAAGAGCTTCTTGATGAAATTTTTTCAGACTATTGTGTTAGCCATCTTGAAGTAATTGAAATAAAAGAATGAAAAAAGATAATTTGGAATAGAGAGCAATTAATAGTGGCACTTAATCTTTATTGGAAAATACCATATAATAAAATTAGTGGTAGTTCAAATTCTATAATAAAAGAAATAGCACCAATTATTGGTAGAACTCCAGCTGCATTAGCTTACAAGTTGATGAATTTTACTAACCTAGATTCTGAAAAGCAAAAAATAGGAAATAAAGGAAAGAGTGCTGCGAGTTCGTCAGATAAAGAAATTTGGAATGAATATTTTAATAAATGGGAAAAATTAGCGCTTGATAGTTCAGCTATTCTTGCAAGTATTCAACATAAACCGATTGAACAAATTCTTGATTTAGAAACTGAATTTCAATTCCCAGAGGGAAAAGAAAAAGAAAGAGTTATAAAAACAAGAGTTAACCAAAGTGATTTCCGTCAAAGGGTTCTGGCGTCTTATAATGAAAAATGTAGTATCACAGGAATTTCAATTCCTTCATTATTAGTAGCGAGCCATATAATTCCTTGGTCAAAAAATGTACAAGAAAGATTGAATCCAAGAAATGGCATTTGTCTGAATAATATTCACGATAAGGCATTTGATAAAGGGTTAATAACAATATCTACTGATTTTAAAGTGAAGCTTTCAGATTCAATATTGCAAAAGAAAAAAGAAACTAATATTAAAAAATATTTTATTGAATATGAAAATAAATCTATAATACTCCCAGATAGATTTTCACCTTCGAAAGATTTTTTAGAATATCACCATTTAAACATTTTCAATAAATAAAACATTCAGTAAAAATAATTTTTGGAAAAGAGCAAGTAAATAAATTCATTTTAGATACTCCTTTTTCAAAAGAAGAAAAAGATATTAATGAAAAAATATTTTATTTTAAATCGAAAGAAGAATTAAATGCATTTATTAAAGGAGTTGATATTACTGTAGGTTGGAGTGAAGCTTATACGGCAGAAATAAAAACAATCTATTAAAGTGTCTAAATTTTAAAAAAGAAATCCTTCCCCTCCAACAAACTCTCCCCCATCAAAAATTCATCTACTTTTCTTGCACATTCACGCCCTTCGCTTATGGCCCAAACTAATAAGGGTTACTATGCCACAATAAAATTAGTCTTGTGCTAGTTGGTGCGTTTTTTTCTTTGTAGAAGTTAATATTTCTTTTTTAACAACAGCTTCTCCCCTTTTTGTGCAAAATATTTTGGCAACGCCATTTTTTCTTCTTTTGTAAGAGAGCCTTGCCCTCCTATAAAATCTGGTTCGGTTATTTGCTTTTTCATATTCCTAAATTTTTAAAAAAATATTGATAAAGAGTTGCAGTATTTAAAAAGGAGATTAATTAACGTTCTTACTATGTTAATTTTGGAGTAATTTATATTTTTGGAAGTCCTACTGTTTTTAAGATATGATTTGCCCTTTCTACCTTATTCTTAAACAAAGGTTGTTCACCATATTTAGTATCTATGGTAGCATTAAATTTAAAACCTTTCGGCATTTTTTTTTCTACTATTTCTCTTTTCGTTTTCATTATACTCAAAATTATTACTTTGATACATTTTACAAAAAAGAATGTTATTCAATATACTTTGTCAAGTCAGGGAGACCAACTTTTTCAATAGCCTTTTTTGCCTTTTCAACTTTCTCAGGAAAAAGTACAACGTTACTGTATTTATTTAACGATTTATCAATACGCACAACTGGTATTTTCTTTTCGTTTAATTCTAATATAGTTTTCATATGTCAAATTTAATACTTTTTTTCTGAACAACGAAAGCTTCATAATCCTTACCCTTTTCGTACTGTTCCCATTCGCTTTTTGATTGTCCGAATATTTTAAAGTCTTCTTTTACAATATCATAATATTTGTTAATACCCATTCTGTAAAGTCTCGTTCTTGCTGCTGTACTTCCTGTTGCATAAATAAAGGCGTCGGG
Organism: Ferruginibacter sp.; assembly: GCA_031408295.1. Lineage (GTDB taxonomy): Bacteria > Bacteroidota > Bacteroidia > Chitinophagales > Chitinophagaceae > Ferruginibacter. The sequence continues at coordinate 2,021 of JANNVW010000090.1, read as the reverse complement.
AACTTTATCACAAAAGGCATAAATCGCAGCAACTACAGTTGCAAGCACTTTCTCACTATCGCCATTATCAGTTACTATTTTATCATCAATCTGTCCAGTAAGATAATCTCTATCTCCAAATGAGAGATTATACAAATTGTTTTGATAAATGAGTGAAAATTGTACAACCTTTTCTATTTTACCTTTTTGCCCTTCGCTTAGAAAAGTAAAAAATGTTAGTTGATTATCTGATTTTAATTCATACCTATCAAGTTTCATATGTTAGCTTTGGTAAACCAAAAATAAGTTTTTATGTCTATCGAAATTTAGATTATTTGAATTTCAATAAACCAATTCAAACCACACCTCACCTCACCGCCCCCCATCCTTCCCTTCCAACAAACTTTCTCCCATCAAAAACTCATCTACTTTTCTTGCGCATTCACGGCCTTCGCTTATGGCCCATACAACCAACGATTGGCCACGGCGCATATCGCCTGCGGTAAATATTTTGGCTATATTGGTTTGGTAATCTTTTTCGGTGGCTTTTACATTGCCTCTTTCGTCGAGTTCTATTTCTAATTGTGTAAGCAAGCCTTCTTTTTGTGGTTGCACAAAACCCATGGCAAGCAATGCAAGTTCGCAAGGTATTTCTTTTTCGGTATTGGGTATTTCTACAAAGCTTGCAGGCTTACCATCTTCAGTTATTTTCCATTCGAGGTCCACAATTTTTAATGCTTTTAAATACCCCTTTTCATCTGCTAAAAATTCTTTTGTGGCAGTTGCCCATTGTCTGTTGGCACCTTCTTCGTGCGAGGATGTTGTTTTTAAAATCATTGGGTATTGCGGCCAAGGCATGTAAGCCGTTCTGCTGGTTGGGGGTATTGGCATCAATTCAAATTGTGTTACGCTAATTGCTTTTTGCCTGTTAGATGTGCCCACACAATCGCTACCAGTATCACCACCACCAATTACTACTACGTTTTTGTCCGTAGCCAATATATTTTCTTGCGTTACATTTAAACTTGATACTCTCTTGTTTTGTTGCGTTAAAAATTCCATAGCAAAGTGAACGCCTTTTGTTTCTCTGCCAGTAATATTTAAATCTCTTGGTATGGTAGAGCCGCCTGCTAAAACGATGGCATCATATTCTCTTAATAAATCGGTAATGGAAATGTCAACTCCCACATTTGCATTGCAGGTAAACACAATGCCTTCTTCTTCCATAAATTTTATGCGTCTGTCTATCACCCATTTTTCTAATTTAAAATCTGGAATACCATAGCGCAATAAACCACCCGGTAAATCATCTCTTTCAAAAACTACTATGGCATGTCCTGCATAATTTAATTGTGCTGCTGCTGCTAGTCCTGCAGGGCCACTGCCTATTACTGCAATTTTTTTACCTGTGCGATGTATATTTTTTTTTGCTTGCACAAAGCCTTTATCAAATGCTATTTCAATAATATGTTTTTCTATTTCTTCAATGGCAATGGCTGGTTGGTTTATGCCTAGCACGCATGCACTCTCACATGGCGCAGGGCATATGCGCCCCGTAAACTCAGGAAAATTATTGGTAGAACTTAAAATGTCGTATGCATTTTTCCATTCTTTTTTATACACAGCATCGTTAAACTCTGGTATTATATTTCCCAGCGGACAACCATTGTGGCAAAAGGGTACGCCACAGTTCATGCATCTGCCAGATTGTTCGTTTAGCTTTTCGTCTGTGTATGGTAGCACGAATTCTTTGTAGTCATTAAGCCGCTCTTCCACTTTTCTTTTTTGTGGTAGCTCTCGTGTGTGTTGTAGGAAGCCTGTTGTGTTGCCCATGTGTATAGTGTATGTAGTGCTATCTTGTAATCTCTAAAACTATCGAATTAAAAAGCTGTTCCCGCATTATGCGCATTGGCGTCAAGTTAATTGATATCCACATAGGTTGAAAAGCAATGTGGGCATATATTTAAAAGAAAAAGCAACTTGTAGTTCTAAACACATTTTACAATGTCTACAAATTGCAATTTCAACAGCAAGGTAAAAAA
>JANNVW010000089.1:0-52687 GCA_031408295.1 Ferruginibacter sp. | reverse complement strand
AATTTGCTTAAAGGAAAAACTGCTACAACTATTACCAATGCTCTTTTTTCAATGGATAGAATGAATTTGGTATTACCAGCTTTCAGTAGCAAAATAGGCGACTATCCTTTTAAAAATGAAAAGCATGGCTACTACGATGGCTTGCTAGGCGCAGGCGGCATGGAGCATCAAACTTTTTCTGGTATGGCTACAGGTGCACTCACCAGTACAAGCACACTTGCGCACGAGCTCATGCACCAATGGTTTGGCGACAATGTAACATTTGCCACATGGAACGATTTATGGCTAGCAGAAGGTTTTGCAAATTATGGCGAAGCATTGGCCGCAGAGTTAGTACCATCATTGGGGCAAAATCCATACACGATAAGAAACAGTATTAAAAATTCTGCACTCAGTTCTACCGTAAGTGCATGGATACCCAATGCCAACATTGCTACATCCAATCTTATTTGGAGTAGTGCATATGGTGGAGCCGTTTATACAAGAGGTGCCATGGTTGTTTCTATGCTAAGAGCCATTGCAGGCGATACTAAATTTTTTCAAGCACTTACCAATTACCAAACCAACCTTGCAGGAAAATCTGCTAATGCGGATTCATTAAAAAACTATTTCAACACAATTTTGAGCAGAGACATCTCTGTATTTTTTAATGACTATGTAGGAGGCTCTGGCAATGCTACTACAGCAGTTGGTGGAAAAGGAAACCCAATAAATACAATAAATTGGAACAGCCCTACTGCAAATAATTTAGTAATACAAGTAGCATCACAAACACAAAGCGCAAGCTCAAATGTGGCTTATTACAGAGGTCCGATAGTGTTGCATGTAAAAGGAGCATTGACCACACAAGATACTACACTAACCTTTTTCGATTGGGGTGCAGGCAATTTATCTTATGCAGGCAACGGACTCGGCGCACCCATTAGCGGAAATTTGTTAACGTACGATTTATCTTTTACACCTACCACTGTTTTGTACGATGATAGTGCAAGAACATTATCTACTGGTAGTACGGTATTTGTACCAACGTTAAATGCTGGTGGTTTTAGTTTTAATAATACTACAACTGCTACTGCCACATGCATTGCGCCAGCAAGCATGTCTCTAACTTTAAGTACAAATGCGATAAGCGGTTTTGCAAATCCCATTACACTTTCTGTAGTGTCGGGAGTGCCTGCAGGTAGCAATGTAACTTTTAGTACAAATCCTATTGCGCCAGGTAGTAGCACAATTGTTACCCTAAACAATGCAAATACACTAGCAGCGGGCACATACAATGTAAACTTACAAGGCATAGCAACTGGCGCAAATAATCAAACGACTACTATTTCTTTTGTAATAAACCCAGGTGCAAGCCCAGCTATAACTACACAACCCATTAGCCAAACAGTTTGCGATGGAGCAAACCTTACATTTACAATTACAGCTGCAACTGCCACAAATTTTCAATGGCAAGTAAGTACAAATGGCGGCACCTCTTGGGCCAATATTACTGGGGCTACCAATGCCAGCTTTATCTTATCTGCTGTTACCAATTCACTTAATGGAAATTTATATCGCTGCCAAGCAAGCACTGTTTGTGGCATTACAAATTCTACTAGTGCTATACTAAATGTAAATACAGCTATCGTCATTACCGCACAACCTGCGAGTGCTACTATTTGCTCAGGACAATCCAATACATTTTGTGTAACCGCTACTGGTAGTAATATTTTGTATCAATGGCAAACAAATGCTACGGGCTGTACAGGAGCTTGGGCAAATATTACAGGGGCTACCAATTCATGCCTTACGGTAAACAATGTTTTGGCAACAGTGTATTATCGATGCGTTGTTTCCTCATCATCTTGCAGCGGAAGCATAACAACAAATTGCGCTGCACTTACTGTAAATACTGGCGTTGTCATTTCTACACAACCAACCGATGTAGAAAATTGTGCAGGTACGCAAGCAATTTTTACGGTAGCTGGTACTAGCCCACAAACCATCAATTACCAATGGCAAGTAAGTACCAATAATGGCGCATCGTTTAGCAATATTAGTGGAGCAAATAATGCAAGTTACACGGCTACAAACCTAACTACGAATGCTAGCAATAATCACTACCGTTGTCTATTAACAAATGCATCTTGTAGTACCCCTACTGTTTCCAACGCAGCCATACTTACGGTAAAACCATTACCAACCATAACCTTATCTGCCGCACCATTTACCACTTTATTGCCTGCGCAAACTACCATCATAACGGCTACCACCGTCTCATCCAATGCTGGTACCATTACCACAAATTGGTTTTACAACACTGCCCCACTAAGCGTTACAGCAAATACGTATCCAGTAGCCATAAACCAAGTAGGCGATTATTATGCCAGCATTAAAGAAACATTTCCAAGTGGTTTACAATGCAGCAATACCTCTGCTACCATTACCATTACTGCATCTGAAAGCGATAAACTATTTATTTTTCCTACACCAAACGATGGCAGGTTTAATGTGTCGTATTACAACAGCAGCAACACAAATACCAAAAGAAATATTTCTGTTTATGATGCTAAGGGCGCATTAGTTTATAAAAAAGAATTTGCCATTTCAGGTTTTTATACGCTACTACCTGTAAACTTACAAGCAGCCAGCAGAGGCGATTATTTTGTAATAATTTTTGATGCAGAAGGAAAGAAGTTGGCGGTGGGGAAAGTGCAGGTGAAGTAATGTAAAGAAATTTTCTTATCTGTTGGTGTCCCCACCAACCGAAATCTTAAATTGGAAATAAGTTTCTCTACAATTTACAGATTTTATTTTATTAGGAGCATGAGCAACATAGCAAAGCCAAACAGTAGTATCCGCCAGTACGCTATACCTTCGTATATGTGATGCTGCGCTATGCTTGTACACATATACTCGGTGCCGCTTCCATGCGGGCTATACTGAGCATTAGTAATTCTATTTAGCTTTTATTATGCAATAGATTGAAGCGGATAACGCTTGGGAACAAACACCAAGGCTAAGATAATAAGTGCAGCGTCTATTCTGTGAGACTAGATGACTGTTTTGGTTTTCTACATTAAAAAAGAGAAAATTTATGGGATATACCAAACTATACAAGTAGAATATAATGATAAAAATATACACTTTAGTGGGCTTTACAACTATTGTCTTTGTAACTATATTATCATGTAATACATCAAAAAATAGCATTAAAATTAAATTAAATGATATTGATAGTGTTATTAGAATCGTAATTCCAAGTCACAATTGTAGTTGTAATTGGCAAGAAAGAAAATCTAATTTATATTTGTCTCCAATATTAAAAAAGTATAGTTATGTTTGGCAAGCTATTTTTATAAAAAGTATGGATAGTGCAGATGTAAATAATGATTCTAAAAAAGTTTTACAGCAATTAATTAAATTGGATAATAGATTTGCAAATTTAAAAAGATTTTTCTTAGAATATCGAATTCCTATAAAAGATGACACATTAAATTATAAAGCTGTAGGTACTTGGTATCATTTTGAAGGCTATTGTGATGGCTATGTTTCGGGGGTAACAGCTATAGAACTAGAAAAAAATACAGCCCAAATAAAAGATAGAATTAAACTTTGTAAATAATAATCATGTCCTTCAACATATCAGAACACTTACCAGAAGATTTCGCAGGCAACTCCCGAGTGTGGATTTACCAAAGCAATCGTATATTTTTTATGCAAGAAGCATTGGAAATAGAACCTATGCTACAACAATTTGTACAAGAGTGGAAAAGCCATGGCACCCCTGTAAAAGGATATGCCAATTTATTTTTTGGACGTTTCATCATTCTCATGGCAGATGAAAACGCAACAGGCGTAAGCGGTTGTAGCACCGATAGCAGCGTACGACTCATAAAAGAAATAGAAAAAAAGTTTGCCGTAAATATGTTTGATAGGCAAATGCTTACATTTTACATAAAAGATAAAGTAGAGCAATTACCACTTTCGCAATTAACCTATGGTATAGAAAATGGATTTATAAAATCAGACACCTTGTATTTTGACAATACCATTCTTACTAAAAATGCATTGGAAAATAATTGGATTACAGAGGCGAGGAATACTTGGTTGGCGGGGAAGTTTGAGAGTTTAGCAAAGTAAAACAGCTTACCTACTCTCTTTTTTTCTATCGAACCAATTTTCCATTTTCAAGCCTTGCAAATTTTTAAAATCTTTTATATTATCTGTTATTAAAGTAAGTTTATTTTGAATAGCTGTAACTCCAATTAGCAAATCAAATTCATCATGCAAAGGTTTACCAATACTATTTAATCTTACTTTTTCTTTTGCATACAATTTTATAGACCCAAATATTGGGATAATGGTAAGGCCATTTACAAATGCATAAACTGCTTTATGAGATTTTGTTGGATTTATACTATTCTCAGCCCCATAGCGAAGTTCTAAAACAGTAATTTCAGAAATGAAAAAATTCTCCCTACCTTTTTCTTTTATAAGAACGTCAAGCGCCAATTTCCCTCTTAGAAAAAATACACATGTATTTGTGTCGAGTAAATACCTCATCAAAAAGAAATTTCCTTTGTCCTAAATTTTCTACTCAATTTAATTTCCTTAATAATTTTTTCGGCAGATTTATCCGATGCGAACGCTCCAAAAGATTTGTAGAATTTTTTTTCTTTTATACTTTCTTCTTCTTTCAAAGATTTAGACAAATTATCAATAAGTTCAATCTTATTAAAAGCACTTAAGCCTTCCAATAAACCAGAATAGGTTTCAACTATATATTTATCTGTGTAACTCATTTCAGAGTAAAAGTAAGTAATTTTTTGTTTTATCAACTAAATTGAAATGATAAATATCTGCCAACCTGTCATTCCTATCCCCCAAAATCCTATCTTTGCACACTAATTTTAGATACATAATGCAGGATACGCTTACTTTAAAGCAACACGACGAAACACGACAAGGAGAAGCATTTGTACCACTAGCAAGTGCATTGGATAACCCTACAAAAAGTTTTTATATAGAAAGCTACGGCTGTGCTATGAACTTTGCTGATAGTGAAGTTGTAGCATCTATACTGGGTGAGCAAGGTTTTGGTGCGGTAAAAGAACCTGAACTGGCAGATTTAATTTTGCTAAACACTTGCTCCATAAGAGAAAAAGCAGAAGATACCGTAAGAAAAAGACTCACAGAATTTCGCAAAATAAAAAAGGCAAGACCAGGGTTAATTGTTGGTGTACTCGGTTGTATGGCTGAGCGATTGAAAGGTACATTTATAGAGCAAGAAAAATTGGTTGACCTTGTTGTAGGTCCCGATGCATATAGAAGTTTACCAGGGTTAATAGAAGAAGCAAGTGGCGGGCAAAAAGGCGTGAATGTTTTATTGAGCAGAGATGAAACCTATGCAGATATTTCGCCAATCAGATTAAACAGCAATGGCGTAACTGCTTTTGTAAGCATAATGCGAGGCTGCAATAATATGTGTTCGTTTTGTGTAGTGCCTTTTACACGTGGGCGTGAGCGTAGCAGAGATGCAATGAGTATTGTGCATGAATGCGAAGCGTTGTTTAATGATGGATACAGAGAAGTTACGTTGCTTGGACAGAATGTGGATAGCTATCATTGGGCAGCTGGCAGTGGGCAATTAGCAGTTGACAATAGCATAGTAACTTTTGCAAATTTGTTGGAAATGGTTGCTCAAGTTTCTCCATTATTGCGTGTACGTTTTTCTACATCGCATCCAAAAGATATTACTGACGATGTATTGTTTACCATAAAAAAGTATGAAAACATTTGCAATTATATTCATTTGCCTGTACAAAGTGGTAGCAGTAGGGTTTTACAATTAATGAATAGAACCTATAGTAGAGAGTGGTATATTGCCAAAGTAGATAGGATACGAGAATTGATTCCAGATTGTGGATTATCAACCGACATGATTACTGGATTTTGTACAGAAACAGAAGAAGACCATCAACAAACATTATCGCTATTTGATTATTGCAAATACGATTTAGCCTATTTATATTATTACAGCGAGCGCCCCGGAACATTGGCTGCTCGTAGGTTTGAAGATGATGTGCCATTAGAAACAAAAAAAAGAAGATTGCAAGAACTGGTAGATTTGTATCGCCAACATTCTTTACGTACCATGCAAAAAGAAGTAGGCAAAACATTTAAAGTATTGGTAGAAGGATTTTCTAAAAAGAGTGATGAACAATTACAAGGCAGAACTGACCAAAATAAAGTAGTAATTTTTGCTAAAGAAAATTTTGTGAAGGGCGATTATGTAGAGGTAAAAATTACGCATTGTACTGCAGGTACTTTATTTGGGGAGGTAGTAAAATGAATATTATTATTCAAAAAAGAGTAACCTTATTGCTATGAAAGTAGTATTGCTTTTAATATTTATTTTTCAATCATCTAATTGTAATGCACAAGAGTTAAGTCCTTGGAAGCAATTTTTAAAAGACTCCATTTATAATGCTGATGATAAAAACTATGTGTATTTGTATAAAACTTTAAATAGAAATCCTAAAAAAGTTTTAAACTATTCAATGAAAAATAAAAAATATGTTTTAGCCATTATTGATGGAGATTCAGCAGTGCAAGAGAAAGCTTTTATATCACCAAATTTATTTCAAATAGTATACGACAACTATTCTGAATTATTGAAATTAAGAAATTACTTGAATGAAAGTTTTAAGGTACATAAAAAATTTAACGACAAAATTTTAGGTTCAACTAATATTTTTACTCAACTTGGAATTAGATATGGTGAATTGCATTATAACCATTTTCAGAAATTTTCGAATGAGGAAATTGAAAAGCAAAAAAACAAAAAGTGCAAAAAGGGAATGGAAATTATAAATCAATTATATAGAATATTAGAAGAAGCTGAAAAAAGTTAATAATTATATTTCATGGATTTACAATCAATAAAAAACAGATTTGGCATAATAGGAAATTCTCCTGCACTTAACCATGCACTTAATGTGGCTAGCCAAGTATCGAATACAGATTTGAGTGTGCTTATAAATGGTGAAAGTGGCGTGGGTAAAGAGGTTTTTGCACATATCATACATGCACTAAGTACACGCAAGCACAACCCTTTTATAGCCGTAAACTGTGGTGCTATACCAGAAGGCACTATAGACTCTGAATTATTTGGGCACGAAAAAGGATCTTTTACAGGTGCAGTAGATAGCCGCAAAGGATATTTTGAGACTGTAAATGGCGGCACTATTTTTTTAGATGAAATAGGTGAAATGCCTTTGGGTACACAAGCAAGATTGCTACGTGTGTTAGAGGCTGGTGAGTACATACGTGTAGGAAGCAGCAAAGTACAAAAAACAGATGTACGTGTAATAGCTGCAACCAATAAAGAATTGTTAGAATATACAAGCAGAGGCCGATTTAGAGAAGATTTATATTATCGTTTAAATACAGTGCCAATTAGAGTTCCTGCATTGAGAGATAGACAAGAAGATATTATTTTATTATTTAGAAAATTCACTGCCGACTTTGCTGATAAATATAAAACAAGTTCTGTTCAATTGGAAGATAATGCAAAGCACATATTGTCTAACTATGGTTTTCCTGGAAATGTACGAGAATTGAAAAACTTGGCTGAGCAAATTTCTGTATTGAGTAAAGATAAAAATGTAACTGGTGAGCAACTTAGAGGATTTTTACCTAACAATAATAACCCACGCTTGCCTGTTTTAGCATCAAATAATAATAGCGGAGAAAACAACCAATCTGAATTTGCAAACGAAAGAGAAATTTTATACAAACTCTTTTTTGACATGAAAAAAGATGTGAATGAATTGAAGAAAATGTTTTTTGATATTCTGCAAAACCCTTCTCAGGCATCTGCTAAACCAGTGTTCAATACAGATAATAATTTTAGAGAGTTAAATACCATAAATGGAAATGCTGGTTTTCAAGGTCAATCTTCTCCATCTGTTATTTTACAACATGATAATAATAATAACATTCAAGTACATGAAGATGTAGAAGAATCTTTAAGTATAATAGATAAGGAAAAAGAACTTATAATAAAGGCCTTGAAAAAACATAGAGGCAAAAGAAAAGATGCATCAAAAAACCTTGGTATAAGTGAAAGAACGCTTTACAGAAAATTAAAGGAATATGATATTGAAGATTTATAAAGATTTTTGATTTTTAGGATTGCTAATTTATGATTTCTTTAAGTCAAACTGCTTTAAAAAAATTATAATTTTATATTGAAGTAAAACAATTTAACAAAAACAATTTAACCATTCAACTATCTTGAAAAGGATTCAAACATTTATAATACTTGCAGCATCTTTCTGTATTTTCAACTATGCCAGTTGCAAATATTCATTTAAAGATGTTTCACCAATTCCTGTAGAGGTAAAAAACTTTAGAGTTCAGCCATTGGGAAATAAAGCCCAATATGTAAATCCCCAGCTAAGTGCGCAGTTGACTGATAAGTTGAGGCAAAAAATTATTAATACAACTAGACTACGCCAAATAAATGAAGATGATGCAGACTACGATATCAGTGGATACATATCTGATTATACTACCACCACTGTTAGTATTCAAAATGGGCAGTCTGGTTCTAATAGACTTACCGTTAGCTTTCATCTTATTTTTAAAAACAAGCTAGACAATACAAAAGATTTTGAAGCAGATGTAAGCTATAATAAAGATTTTGAATCTAGCCTATCCCTTACAGATGCAGAAAATAAATTTGGTAATGAAATACAAAGAAATTTAACAGATTTAATTTTCAATAAAATATTTTCTAATTGGTAATAATATTATCTAGTTTTGAACCATGCAGCAAGAACAACTTTTTTATAACAACTTTGGGAGAACAGGAAACGAATTGGATAATTATTCTTTCTTAAAAGATAAACTAAACGACTATCCATATTTTGGACTAGCACATTTCTTTCTTTTAAAGAATTCATTGTTGCAAGAAAAAAATTATTCAACTACAGCTGCTAAAACTGCGCTATTTTTCAACAACCCTTTCTATCTACAAGCTATAATAGAGTCAAAATTTGAAAAAGATATTGAAAAAGATATTACACTTGATTTTGTGGAAGAAGAAATTAGGTTTCACAATATAAACGAAACGTTAAAACAGGAATCTTTAATAAATCCGCTTGAGAGCCCCGCTGAAATTGTTAAAAAAGAAGAATTAATTTTTGAGCCCCTTTATACCACCGATTATTTTGCATCTCAAGGCATTAAACTTAGTGAACAAGCACAAGGGGATGACAAATTGGGTAAGCAGTTAAAAAGCTTTACATCGTGGCTAAAAACGATGAAAAAAGTTCATCCAGATAAATTACCGATGGTAACTGCTTTAATTGAAACAACGGTACAAAATCAAGCTGCAAAGAGCAATTTGGAGGAAGAGATAGTTACCGAGGCCATGGCTGAAGCTTTTGTGCAACAAGACAAGCTTGTAAGGGCAATAGATACCTACAAAAAATTAAGTTTGTTATATCCTGCAAAAAGTGCTTACTTTGCAGCCAAAATTGAAACTTTAAAATAATAACATGTTAGTAATATTTGGAATATTAATTATTATAGCCTCAGTAGTTTTAGGATTTATCGTATTAATTCAAAACCCAAAAGGCGGCGGTATATCTGGTGTTTTGGGCGGTCTAAGTAACCAACTTATTGGTGTTAAGTCTTCTACAGATGTAATGGAAAAAGGTACTTGGTTGTTTGCAGCTATTGTAGGTATTCTTTGCATCATTTCTCCTGCCTTTATACCAAAAGATGGTACTGGCTCATCTAAAAACGATGATTTATTAAAAGGAGCAACTACTGCACCAGCACAAAAAGTAACGGTTCCTGCTGCAACTACACCAATGCCAGGAGCTGCAACTACACCAACAACTACCGACACAATAAAAAAATAATCAAACTAATTTATTAAAAAAGCCCTGCTATTGAATAAGCAGGGCTTTTTTGTTAATTTGCAATTCAATCCCCCTTTTGTATGAAAAAAATTATTGTTATTTTATTTATAGGTCTAATAGGCATTGTCAGTTATGTAGCTTGGAATGTTTTTGGGCCAACAGTTTCTGCACCCACAGAAAAATACTTATACATAAAAACAGGGTCTAGTTTAGATGATGTGCTTATCTCTTTAAGAGAAAAAGGTATTGTGAAACCAGGTTTCTTTTTTAATAAACTAGTAGCCCAAGCAAAATACAAAAACAATATAAAGCCAGGTAGGTATGAAATAAAAGATGGCATGAGTTCATATGCACTGGTAAAGATGTTGAAATCGGGGAAGCAAGCGCCCATAAAGTTGGTGATAAACAAACTTCGTGTAAAAGAAGATTTAGCTGGCAAAATTGGTAAAAACTTTGAAGTAGATTCAATAGAAGTACTCAATTTTTTAAACAATAGTGATTCACTATCCATGTTTAACTTGGACAGTAATTTATTGATGACTGCAGTAATTCCAAATACCTATGAATTAAATTGGAACACATCTATAAAAAAAATATTTGCAAGATTAAAATCGGAGCAAGAAAAATTTTGGAATACAGAACGACTTCAAAAAGCTAAAAACAAAGGTTTAAAACCTTTGCAAGCATACATTTTAGCAAGCATCGTAGAGGAAGAAACCAATAAGGCAGAAGATAAACCATTAGTAGCAAGTGTTTATAAAAATAGATTTTTAAAAGGTGAAAAATTACAAGCAGACCCAACTGTAAAATTTGCAATGAAAGATTTTGGGCTCAAAAGAATTTTGTTTAAACATTTAGAATTTGAATCGCCATACAACACATATAGGCACGCAGGTTTACCCCCTGGCCCTATTTGTACACCTTCTTCTAAAACTATAGATGCTGTGCTAGATGCAGCCGAAACTAACTACATGTTTTTTGTAGCCAAACCAGATTTAAAAGGTTATTCTAACTTTGCAGTAACATACGAAGAGCATATGCGGTTTGCGAAGGCCTATCAAAATGCATTGGATATTTTTATTAGGAATAAGAAATAGATACAACATTTGAGATACAAGCGTTAAGACTTACGTTTTTTTTAGTAATTTCATTGTTAAACATTTTTATCAACTAAAGCTTGACCAAATTTCAGCGTATCATATTAAACTATACACCACTACCTTTTTTATTAAAGAAGAGTAGGAAGTGGTTTTTACCCGGCTTTGCAGGGTTAGCTTTATATGATGTAATACAGTTTTTCAGAAGTCAATTAAAACAACATGGTTTATCTGAAAGAGCAGCTGCAATTTCTTATAACTTCATAATGGCTATTCCACCATCGTTGCTTTTTTTATTTACACTTATTCCTAATTTACCATTCATTTCTAAGAAAATTATTAAGCTACAATTACATAGTTTAATAACTGATATTATTCCATCAAAAATATACAATAAGCAACTAATTCTTTTTATTGATAGTTTTATAGACGGCACTAAAATAGGGCTTATTTCATTTGGATTATTGCTATCATTATTCTTTGCATCTAATGGTGTAATGGGTATAATGCGCTCTTTCAATAAAAAATATCTAGGCTTCGAAAGTAGAAGACGAATAGTGGTAAGAGGCGAGGCCCTTAGGCTTACTATTATAATTTTTAGTTTACTATTTGGATACCTCTTGCTACTTATTATGCAGGGTGCGTTGCTAAAATTACTTGTGCAAAGCTCCATTGCCAGAACAATCATTAATTATACCAGGTGGTTGCTTATTGTAGTGTTAGTATATTGTATAATTGGTTTTATTTACAAATATGCACCAGCAATAAGAAAAAAATGGCAATTCAGTTCTCCAGGTACTTTGCTTGCTACAATATTAAGCTTAGCTGCGTCTTTAGGTTTTTCCATATTTGTAAATAATTTTGGAAAATACAATGCACTCTATGGCTCCATAGGTACGGTTATGATGGTTATGGCGCTTATTTATATCAACTCATTGGCACTCCTTATTGGGTTTGAGCTTAACGTGAGCATACACTCATTGAAAACAATGGCAAGGGAAAGAGAAGAAACAAAGCCGCAAGTTGTGAAATAATTTTATCTAATAAATAATCCCTTGCTCGCATAATAATCATTAAGACAAATTGCAAAGCGGAATTCAATTTATAATCACTTAATAATAAGATTGATTTCTATAAACTTTTTGCCATAAAGCAAGCTAAAAAAGGTAATGCTAGTTGGAAAAACGCTGCCCTCTTTGCAGAATAGATTTCGACAATTTGAGCTAAAAATCTATGTCGAATTACGCTAATAAAAAAAGGCTATCTCAAAATTTTGAAATAGCCATTTTTATATTTTAAAACAGGGAAATTAGAAATTTCTAACGGCCATTTCTGTTCTTCTATTTTTTGCTTTACCTGCTGCCGTTTTATTATCCGCTACTGGTTTTGTAGAACCAAAGCCAGTAGATTTTAAACGAGATTCAGCTATTCCTTTTGTAACTAAATATGCTTTTACAGCAGCTGCACGGTTATCAGATAGGGTTTGATTTTTATCTTCTTTGCCAGTTGCATCTGTATGTCCATCTACGTCTACCATTAATGATTCATCTTCTTTTAAAAGTTTAGCTGCTTCATCTAAAGCCTTATAAGATTTAGGCAATAATTTATAACTACCCGTAGCAAAGAAAACATTTTTAGCAGCATAGTTAATTTTATCAACTATATTCTTTGCAATTTCTGGACAACCCTGATTGCTTACTGTTCCTGCACGTGATGGGCATTTATCTTCTTCATCATTTACACCATCAGCATCTGTATCTGGTATAGCACAACCTTGATAACGAGCCAAGCCTTTTACACTTGGGCATTTATCTTCTTCGTCATTTATACCATCAGCATCAGTATCAGGTATAGGGCAACCTCCATACTTTGCCAAACCAGCAACATCTGGGCATTTATCCTCAGTATCAGCAATACCATCGCTATCTTTATCTGGACAACCTTTTAAAGAAGCTAAGCCTGCTACATCTGGGCAAGTGTCATCTGCATCTAAAACACCATCTCCATCCCTATCAGTAACTACTGGCGCTATTGGAAGTGCAACAACTGGTGGTGCTACAGCTTCTTTTTTCTTACCTATTGCACTAGCAAAACCTACGCCATGGTAAAAATGAAAAGCACTATTTTCAGTAGCAGCCATGCGATACTGTGAGTTAAGCAACATAAAAGTACCATCAGTTATTTTAAGTTGTAAACCTACACCAACTGGTATAAATGCACTATAATAACCTGCCCATTGGCTAGCACCAACACCAGCGCTAACAAAAGGCACCAAAATATAATTGTCTGGAAACAGTTTGAAATTTGCAGTAGCAGCTAGCTCCAACAAAAGTTTATCACTTCCGCTTGGGTTAAGCACTGTTCTTGAGGTAGGGTGCTTTGTAAAACTTCCTGTAAGCGTACCAGCAAAGTCAATATAATCAGTAAATCCTTCTAAGTAGCTTAAAGAAAGACCTGGATCCATTCTTTTAAACTTAAAAAATTGCTTGTTATTGATAACCGTTGTAAGGCTGTTATTTCTAACGTCGAATCCAGATTTGTAATCAATAAAACTAAAATGTACGGCTAAGCTTGGACGTTTTTTGTATCCGCTTTGAGCAATACTAGCAGTAGCAACAATGATTGCCAACACTAAAAGAGCACTTTTCTTCATAATTTGTTAAATTTTCGTAAACATGGCAAAAATAGGGGCTTAGTTTCAAATACTAAAATAAATTACCCACAACAGCATTAAACCGTGTATTACTTGTTAATTATTACTTTTTAATGACTAATGATGAACTATTTACGTTGATTTTTTTTAAGTACAACCACTTTTACTCTTGTAAGACCTGATGATACAAAATCCAATTTTTTTGCTGCCGCTAATGAAAGGTCTACTACTCTTTTCATACTCGGATGCAACCTATCATTTGTTTTTACTACAACAGATTTATTATTTCTGAGATTTGTAACCTCAATCCATGTGCCAAGTGGCAAAGAATTACAGGCTGCAGTTAATTTTTTTTGGCTAAATGTTTCGCCATTTGCAGTACGCCTACCCTCAAACTTATTGGAATAAAAGCTAGCCTGTCCATATAAAGTACGAACTGCCTCTTTTTTCTTTTTTACAACACCTACTAGTGTTTTTATCGAATCTTGTGAATAGGTATTGGTACTAAAGATAACAAAGCAAAAAATTATAGTGCAGCATTTGAAGGAATAAATGTGACTCATTTTCATTCTTAGTTTTTATGAATAATTATTTTCCAGCAAAATATTTTTGTTTCATATCTCTATCATCAGCATAAATATCGTCATAAAATTTTATTTTTCCATTAATCAATTCGCAACCAAAATATTTGATATACAGTGGAAATTTATTTTTCACAACAATCCTTCTATTTATTTTTTCTGACAACCAATTTCTCAAAGAATCGGTATTGCATTCAAGCGTATCTCCTTTTTTAAGATTTAAACTATCATTTCGTATAATATAATCTGCAAGTTTTTGCCATTCTTGCACACGTACACAACCATGGCTTAAACATCTAACTCCATTTTTGAAAAGATAACGTTGATTTGTATCATGCAAATAAACAGAATGTGGATTATCGAAATTAAATTTTATTACGCCTAAGGCATTACGATCGCCACTACCCTGTTGTATTCTAAAGGGTATACCTTTGGTATATCGAGTCCAATTAACAGAAGCGGGGTTAATTTTCGCACCCTTTCCATTAAGCAAATACAACCCCCGTCTAGCTAAATAATTAGAATTTCTTTTTAAACCAGGCAACATATCTTTTGTAATAATACTTGTAGGTACTGTCCAAGTAGGGTACAAAACCAAATCTGAAATAGCACTAGTTATTAACGGAGTAGCTGTAGCCACTTTCCCTACAATAACTTTAGATTCCAAAGCCAAAGTATCATTTTCAAATACTTTTAAATAATATGCTGGCAAGTTTACCCAAATATATTTTTTAGGCATTTTTTCAGGAAGTTGTTTATATCTATCTAATGTAATAGCTATTACATTAAAACGTTGTTTGTCGTTTAAATTTAGTCGCTTTACTACACCCGCTCCTACTTTTCCATCTGCTGTTAATCCTACTTTGCGCTGGTAAGTTTTCAGAGCATTACTCAGTTCCAAAGAGTCAGCATCTGACCACACATCTATCCCCGACTCTCCAAGTCTTTTCTTTAGCGACTTTATAAAACTAAAAGAATCTTTAAAAGGATAATTTACATAAGTATAAGTACGGTTATCCATACTGTCCACAAAGTCCTTCACTCCTTTTTTTAATAACCTATATCCCTCATGCTTGGGCTGCACAGCTTCTAATAGAGAATCTATGTTGGCTAATTTTTTTACTTTTTCAATATTTACGCCAAAATATTTTACATATTTTGATGTATCATACTTCCATGAAAAGCTATCTGATTGTAGCCTGCCCTGTTTCAAATCTTTCAATAAACCGATGAAAGCATCTGTCATAAGCATATCTGCATTTGCCCATTTTTTTTGTGACTCTTTTTGTAAAGAATCATTATCCAATATTTTTTTTAAAGAAATAATTTTAGCATAATTATAATCTTCGCTGTAAAGCCCCTGCAATGCACAATTTTTTAAATACTCAACTAAGCTACTTGCACCTGCATTCCATTTTTTTTCTGTGCTCCAAATGGGTAAATATGATGTATGTTCGTAGTAATTTTTAAGAACAGGAATGTATTGCAAGGCAGTATTCTCAATTTGTAATTTACCATCCTTAACCTCTCCTAAAATATCAGTAATTTGTTGTTGAATCTTTTCATCTTCAGCCGAAGGTTTTGTAATTACATAACCCTCCTCAGATATTTTTTTGCCATTACAAGAGAAGCATAAAAACAACAAACAAAGTATTGCTGCGCTAAAAAGCCTAGTAGAGAAATTCATGGGAGGGTATGTTTACAATATGAAGATAGTTTTTCAAATCGAAATTGTGCCATTTTAATATTTACTTTGCACAAGAAAATATAATTTTTCACAAATGAAGTATTACATAATAGCGGGCGAAGCAAGTGGCGACCTACATGGCAGCAATCTTATAAAAGAAATACACAAGTTAGACACAGCGGCTACAATAAACTGCTGGGGAGGCGATAAAATGCAACTTGCGGGTGCTACTCTAGTAAAACATTATAGGGATTTAGCATTTATGGGCTTCACCGAAGTCATAAAAAACTTGCCTACTATTTTTAAAAATATTCGTTTTTGTAAAAAAGATATTACCGATTTTGTACCTGATGTTTTGATTTTGGTAGATTACCCTGGTTTTAATATGCGCATTGCAAAATGGGCACATGCCCAAAATATAAAAATTGTTTATTATATATCTCCACAAATATGGGCTTGGAAAGAAAAACGGGTACATGCTATAAAAAGAGATGTAGATAAAATGCTTGTTATACTTCCATTTGAAAAAGCATTTTATAAAAAATTTAATGTAGATGTGGATTATGTTGGTCATCCTTTAGCAGAAGTAATTACCGAATTTAAAAAAGAAAATTCATCAATAGAAAAAGAAAACATTGTTGCCTTATTACCTGGTAGTCGCAAACAAGAAATTTTAGTAAAACTACCAATCATGCTTTCTGTAGCCAAACACTTTCCTACTTACAAATTTGTAGTAGCAAAGGCACCGGGCTTACAAGACGAATTTTATAATGACATTTTAAAACCTTACGATAATGTTGGTTCAGTAGCCAACGAAACCTATGCACTTCTCTGCAAATCAAAAGCAGCTTTAGTTACAAGCGGTACCGCCACATTAGAAACTGCCCTTTTTGCCGTACCAGAAATCATTTGCTACAAGGGCAGTAAAATATCTTACGAAATAGCCAAGCGGTTAATAAAAATAAAGTTTATTGGCTTGGTAAATTTAATAATGGACAAAGAAGTAGTAAAAGAATTAATACAAGATGAACTAAATGAAAAAAAATTAGTGGTAGAATTAAATTTATTATTGACAGAAAGTGAAAAAACTATACAGCTAAAAAAAGATTACGAATCTTTATTTAACTTATTGGCCGCAGGTGGCAATGCTTCGAGTAATGCAGCAAAAAAAATAGTTGATTATATAAATATTAGTGCCTAAGTAATTTTACAGCAAGCACTATCATGGCAAACAAAAATAATAAAATAGACAGCCTATTTATACCATGCATGTACTTCATCCATTGTGTTGATTTATCATTAGGGTCTTTTTTTACTAGGTATAAGTATTGGCCAATTTGTTTTAGTACGCCCATTATTATAATTTAATGCTTTAAAAAATTTGTTAAACAAAAATACGACAAAAAACTTTTTAGGGTTTCAAAGCGTAGATGTAATCATAAAAACTTAAAAAATGAAGAATTTACTTGTTGCCATTTTAGTCATTTCATCAGCTTTTGGCTGTAATGCACAAAAAACAAAACCTGCAAAGCAAAGCAAATACGCTGTAGTAAAAACAGATGCAGAGTGGAAAAAGATACTAACACCAATACAATACGAAGTAACCAGAAAAGAAGGAACAGAAAGACCTTTTACTGGAAATACTTGGGATAACCATGAAACTGGTACGTATTATTGTATATGTTGCAATCAATCGCTATTTAGCTCTGCTAACAAATTTGAAAGTGGAACTGGCTGGCCAAGTTTTTGGTTGCCAATAGACAAAAAACATGTAGAAGAAAAAACGGATTATTCGCTAGGCAGCACACGTACAGAAGTAGGTTGTAGCAATTGTGGAGCGCATCTTGGGCATGTATTTGATGACGGCCCAAAACCTACAGGCTTGAGGTACTGTATGAACTCTGCTTCGCTTAAATTTGTGAAGAAGTAAGGAAGTTGAAGGTTCAAGGTTGAAGGTTCAAGGTTAAGTACTTGAAAATGGCTAGGTTTAAAATGAACTTATAGCTTAATAACTAAATATTTTGAAAAAAATAATACAAAAACACCCACTTGCCATACGCTGGTTGCATTGGATAAATTTTCCGTTGCTTACCATTATGATTTGGAGTGGTATTTTAATTTATTGGGCCAATGATGTATATAAAATTGGCTTTGGCGATAAAACACTACTCAAGTTTTTTCCAGATAGTTTTAATAAAGCACTTAACATTCCTTTTAGATTAGCAGAAGGTATGAACCTGCATTTTTTCTTTATGTGGTTTTTTACTGTTAATGGAGTTATTTATTTTTTATACTTACTTTTTTCAAAAGAATATAAATTAATATTTCCAAACAAGGATTCTTTAAAAGAAGCATGGTTGGTTATTTTGCACGACCTGCATATTAAAAAAGGGCTACCTCCTCAAAAAAAATATAATGCTGCACAACGCATTGCATACACTGGTATAATCATACTTGGCTTTCTTGTAATTATTACAGGTCTTGCTATTTACAAACCCGTACAGTTATATTGGCTTTGTAATATACTTGGCGGCTACGAATGGGCACGTATAGAGCATTTTATTATTACTATTCTATTTGTATTATTTTTTTTAGTACATATTATACAGGTAATGATTGCAGGCTGGAACAATTTTAGAGGTATGCTTACTGGGTTTGAAGTAGTAAAAGATACTGAGGTAATAAAAAAAGAGGAGGTAATAAATGAATAACGTACCACAAATAGTAGATAAAAAATTTGTAAAGCAAAAAACATTAAAAGCAATTATATTTTTTGTTTTATTTATTGTTGCCTGCCTTTTTGCTTGGAACAGGCTACAACACCAACCAAAAGAAGCGGGCGCCTTGGTACCCTTGCGCAAGGGTTTAGATATGAATGAGTGGATTTTCTCCCATTTATTTAGCAACAACCATTTGTCTAAAACATATGCAAAAAAACTTGCTGCCCCTAGGGTACGTGTAAATGGATACGTGGGTTTGAAAAACAATAATGATACTGCTAATTGGAAATTAAACCTAGTAAAAACAATTGGTGATACTTTAAAAATAAGCTTGGCAGATATAAAAGTGATGCCAAAATCAGAAATAATCTTCGATTTTAAATGTATAGAAGGGTGGAATCAAATAACACATTGGGGAGGTGTACGGTTTAGTGACTTTGTAAATAAATACGGGCTAAGCAAGCAAAGCGGTTTAAAATATGTAGGCATGGAAACACCCGATGCCTTATACTATGTGGGCATAGATATGGCTAGTATGATGCACCCACAAACGCTCTTATGCTACGAAATGAATGGAAAGCCACTACCCATGAACCAAGGCTTTCCTTTACGCTTAATAATACCGGTAAAATATGGCGTAAAACACCTTAAACGAATAGGTACTTTATTCTTTGCTAATAGCAAACCCAGAGATTACTGGCATGAATTGGGTTATGATTATTATTGTGGGATGTGAAATGTTTAGTGAATATTTATTATCAATTACTAAAATTAAATAAATCTCCTATTTTACTGCTAACAAATTTTAAGGGAATAGTATTGGATAATCAGAAGAATGATTATTGGTGATATTGTTTATTATATAATTGTCATTAAACTTATCAAACAAAATATACCAAGTTGTTTTAGCATTGTGTTTGTATTTACAATAAAGACTTCCATAAGTATTATTAGATGTCTTTTTATATTCAAAGAAGGTATAGTATTTATAAAATCAATAATATTATTCACATAATCCTCTGAATTTTCATAGAATCCAAAATACTCTTCTTTAAAAAGTGTTCTTACTAACTCATCTAGCTTTTTTAAAAGAAAAGGGGAGAGATTTATTTGTTCCATAAATCTTTTACAGTTTTTAATAAATGAGCTCTTGCGTCCTCAATAGGAATGCTTTTCTCCCATCTATCTTCAAAACTTTCGTTTTCTATAAAATTTTCATCTTCCTTACTCATTATCTTACTTATTTTTTCATCTAAAGAGAGAGAAGAGGCTGTGTTTTTATTTATTACTTGTGGCATGGCATTAAATTTATATTGCAATATACAAAAATTAAAAATTAGCAATAAAATTTGGATGATCTGGAGAATGATTGTTAGTAATGTTTCTTATAAAATACAAATCGCATTCTATATCAAAACTAATGTACCAAGTAGTATGTTTATTTGGTTTGTAGGTTATATAAAACTGCCCATTTACATTATTAGGCGCTACTCTACGAGGTTTATTCGGAATAGTATAAATAAAATCAGAAATATTATTTACATATTTTACAGCATCTTCTAGGTAGTTAAAATAATCTTCGTCAAAAAGTATTATCCACTAAGTTTTCTAAACTGTCAGCTACTTTTTTGCTATGCTAACTTTTCGTTCCATCTAGTGTGTACTTTTTTTAGTAGATTAGTTCTCAATTCTTCTACAGAATTCCTTTCTCCCATTCTTCTTTGAAAGTTAACTTTTTAGTTGTTTTATTACTTTTTTTGTGTTATTAACACTAGCTAATTGTGGCATAACGATAAATTATATTGCAATATACAAAAATTAGAAATTAAACAGCTCACTCAATGAGACCTCTAGCAGCTCAGCAATTTTGTAGAGTGTCCAAGAAGTTGGGTTTGTTTTGCCTTTTTCTAATTTATTATAATTCTGTTTTTCTTTATCCAACATATACGCAAACTCTACTTGCGTAAACTTTTTTTGCTTACGAAGTTTGGCTATTTGCTGCCCAAGCTTTATTTGAAATTCGATTCGATTTTACATTTTATTGGAAAATGAAAAGTAAACTACTTTAATAAATTGTTAAAATTATTTTTTATTTAGAATTATACAAAGGTATTTTGAGAAAATTTTATTCACCAAAATCTAATAAATCTTTTACATCAATTTGTAACTCAACTGCAATTTCTTTTAAATAAATTACGCTAGGATTAATTCTTCCTTTTTCAAGTCTATTAAGGCTTTGAGGGTCTTTATCACAACAACGAGCAAGTTCAGCTTGCGATAATCCTTTGCTTATTCTTAAACTGGCAATGTGTGCACCAAGTTTTTTAAGATAAGCTTCTTTATTCATTTTGTTATTGTAATTATTTACATATGCAATGTTTTGTTTTTAAAAAAAATTATCGTAAACGTATCCGTTTATAATAAATTACTTATACATTTACTTTCAAATAAATGTTTTAATCTTTTTGTATTTATGGCTTTACCAAACAAACAAACTGAAACCAAAGAACTTTCTACAATAGCCCATCAATGGCTTACTGCCACTGGTATAAAAACAAATGCAGCTTATACAAAGGAAGCAATAACTACACACCCTGATTATCCTGCAATGACTGCAGTAACTGACTTTTTAGAAAGTGGTGGTATGGAATATGATGCCGTGCAAGCAGATGCATCTTATATACACGAGTTTAACTATCCATTGCTTGCACATATAAAACAACCAGGCAATGAATACTTGCATTTGATAAACGATATAAGCGTGTGGGATAAAGAAAAAACCATTACCGAAAATTGGAGCGGTATTGCATTGTATGCATCAAAAAATGCGACATGGCGTAACGAAGAAAACGATGCAGCAGAAAAACTATCTCAAAAAAATAAATATGTAGCGGCGGCTTTTGTTTTTTCTGGTTTAGCTCTGTTTATTGGCTCGGTGTTTATTCAGCTTAGAGATGACATCTTTTTAAAAGATGACATCTCAGTGAGCATTTTTGGCTTACTCTCCCTTGCAGGCTTAGCTATAAGCATAGCCGCACTTGGCACAGAACTTGGCTACCAAAGCAAACTTGTAAAACAAGTATGCGGCACAGTAGGCAATGGTGGTTGCGAAAAAGTACTCGGTAGTAAATTTGCAAAAGGCTTTGCAGGTGTAACCCCTGCTGACGCATCTGTATTGTATTTTGCTGCGCAATTTATATTGTACTTAGTAGGTTGTTTTTACACGCCTATACTTGCTACTATAATAGCCATAGCCTTTACAGGCATAGCTGTAGCCATATGGAGCATATACACACAAGCAGTAAAGCTAAAAGAATGGTGTGCTTTATGCCTTTGCACTGTAGCGGTTTTGGTAGGGCAAATAGCAATTGCAACATACTTCCAATTTAATAATGAACTTTCCAGTATAACACCCAATTCCCAACTCCTAATTCCCCTCACCGCCTTCGCCATTACAATACTCCTCCTCACCATCATCTACCTTCCAATAAAACAACTTATAAAAATAAATAGCAAAAACAAACAGGAACTAGCCTCTTTTAAAAAATGGAAAACAGACGCCTCATTATTTATGGCACAATGGGAAAAAGAACCTAGTTGCGATAATACAATATGGGAAAATGATTTACTAATAGGCAATGCAGATGCACCTATAAGGATAACGGTGGCTTGTAACCCTTATTGTGGGCCATGTGCAAAGGCACATGTGGAGTTGGATAGATTGGTAGAGAAATATCCTGATAAAGTGAGTGTGCAAATACGTTTGTTATGTAACCCTAAGAACGAAGAAGATAATAGGACAATTGCTGTAAAAGCAATATTGCAACAAGCTGCAAGCATAAGCAGTAATAAAGATTTAAAAAATATGCTGAGCGATTGGTTTGAGTGGATGAATTATGAAAGATGGAATGCGAAATGGAAAGTGGAGAAAGATTTTGATGTGTCTGATACTTTTATAAAACATGAAAGTTGGAATATAAATACAAGTATAACACATACACCTACATTTTTTATAAATGGGAAAGGAATACCTGGTAGGTATAATATAAAAGATATTGAAAAAATGATACCTCAGTTGCAAAATGCATTTGAGGTGGTTTAAAATAATTTAAAGAATAAAGTAAGCGCTTGCTTTATTAGTTACCTTTAAATATTAACTTTAACGTGTAGTTTGTAACTGTTACACAAAACAATTAAATTTTATTAAAATGAAAAAATTATCAAGAGATGAAATGAAAAATGTTGTTGGCGGTAACCAAGATGAGAGTGCCCCAGGTGAAGGTGGGACAGGATGTTACAAGTGCTGTAGAGGAAATGGAGTTTGTAGTAGCTGCTCATTTTCTTATGCGGGTGCTCAATGTCCAGAATCAGGAAACACCTTAACCTCATGTTCAGGTTGTTAGTATTAGTATTTGAGTAGTTGGTACAATAATTACCAGCTACTCTTTTTTAATCTTATATATCGTTTATGAAAAACAATATTTTTAAACTTATTGTAGTTTTTGTAATCACCTACATGCTCTCTTGCAATGATAAATCTAATAAAAAAGATTATGGATTTCCATTAGTGGATTCATCAATTGCCCTAAGAAGTGGAGCAGATTTTGTAAAATACTACTATCCACTAATAAAATTAGAGGAGGAATTTACTGCTTTAAATCAATCATCACAAATTTTATCCAAAGGCAATTTTTTTGATTCATTATTGACAGGAAACTTTTTACCTCTTAAGCAAAAGAATAAAGAAACCAATTTTTACAGATTAGTAAAGTTTGGTAAAAATGTAGCCCCTTCCATCCCTGAGACCATCAAAGTACTAGCTTATTATGCCTTTGAAAATTTTAAGATGGAAGGTCAATCTTTTCCACCGTTTGATTTTAATGATTTAGAAAATAATAACTACACGAATGTTAATACTAAAGGTAAAATCGTCATATTCAAATTTTGGTTCATTGGTTGTACAAAATGTATTGAGGAAATGCCTGAACTAAACAAAATAGAAATGAAATACAAAAAAAATAATGATATTCTTTTTTTAAGTTTAGCCTTTGACCAAAAAGATGCACTTATAAAATTTCTTAAAAAAATACAATTCAACTATAAAGTAATACCAAATCAGAAAAAATTTGTTGTATCCAAATTAAATATTCGTGTATTTCCAACACATATAATTGTAGACAGAAATGGGATAATAAAGAATGTTTTTAGTAGTGTTGATTATGTTGAAAAAGGTATACTAAAGGAATTGAGTTCAAGAAATTAGCCTTCCTTTGCCTTCGTTGGTGGCAAACCTATCTCGCATTCTTTGCCTTCGTTGGTAGTCACACTACAAACCGTGAGAGCCGAGGCTTGGTCTCCGACCAGCCGACCAAATTATTAGTAGAGCCAAAAAAGATAAAAAGAAAGGAGTTTTTTAAATAGGCTTTGCTGGTCAAAGACCAAGCAAAGGCTTGTGATAGTCTTGCCTTTGTTGGTAGCATCCTTCGAATTCGTTGGTATTTGCCTATCTCGCATTCGCCGAGGCCTGGTCTTTGACCAGCCGACAAAGTATTAGATGCTATAAAAAAGAAAAATAATTTACAAATAGGTTTTGCTGGTCAAAGACCAGGCAAAGGCTTACAAGAGTGGATAGGATAATTCGGAGTGTAAAATGAAATAGTAATAATCTTAATAAATAAATATAAAAACGTGTTATTGCGAAACAGAACTTTACTCATAATCGTTAGCTTCGTCTCTATTAAATTTAAAATCTTTAAGGCTTACTCTACAATCTTTAAAAATATCGCTAGCCTTTATAAAATTATCATTTGTAGTTTTTTGAACTTCGGTTGTTTCATCTACTTCGCAGTCGTTGGTAACATCCTATCAGGCATTTGCCAAGGCATGGTCTCTGCCTTCGTTGGTAGCATCCTTTCGCTCATACTGGCGCAGATATGCAGCCAAGCAAAGTGCGGCAGGGTATCTGTGCCAATGTAAAAGAACTTTAATAAAATTAAACCTTACCACTAGGAAGTATCAATATATTCATCAAAAGCCAAGGCTTGGTTTTCTAACGGGTGACAAAGTATTAGATGCTATAAAAATGGAAAATAATTACAAATAGGTTTTGCTGGTCAAAGACCAGGCAAAGGCTTACAAGAGTGGATAGGATAATTTGAAGTGTAAAATTATTTATTTAACTTCTGATAATTACAGTTATTCAGCAACACAAAAGTGTAACAAGGTAACTGCGCCAATGTAAAAAAAAAATTAAAAACAAACTAAAATAGAAAATTATATAAAAGGATTAATAATGGTTAAAGTACCTTCAACAACAAACCCATGTTGCATATCTTCGGAGTATAATATAGTACAATTAGCCTCAATTGCCGAGGCAACTATTATGGAATCAAATAATTGTAAATCATATCGGGCTATTAATTTTTCTGCATGGTTTAAAACGTTTTGGGTGGTGGGTATTATGTTACATTCTCTTAAAATGAGGTTGCACTTTTTTAAAATATCTAATTTTGGAATGCTGAGTAAACGTTTACTTACATTTAAAAATTCGGAAACTACTTGCGCTGGTATTATTGGTTGCTCTGCAATTAAATTATCGGCAATTTTACTTTTAAAACTTTGTGGGTCGAAAGAATATACAAGAATATTAGTGTCTAATGCTACTTTATTCATAATCGTTAGCTTCGTCTCTATTAAATTTATAATTGCTCAAATCTACTCTACAATCTTTAAAAATATCACTGGCTTTAAATTTACCCGATGTTTTAGTTGCTGCTTTTTTCTCTTCATAACTAAATTCAAGTTCTTTTCCTACGAGATTGTCAGGTATTTGCACTTGCAAAATATTAGTGGTAGGTATAACTGTTTGCGTTATCATAAAATTCATTTTTACAAATTTAATAAAAATTATTAGACGATTATCTCTTAAAAACCAATTTAACAATTAACCAATTTAACTATTGAATACTTTCCCTCACCTACTCCAGCGCAACCAAATGGATTGTGGCCCCTCATGTTTGTACATGGTAAGCAAGCACCATGGGCGCAGCTTTAGCATAGAAAAACTGCGAGAGCTTACAGAAATAGGCAAAGAAGGCGTAAACATATTAGGCATAAGCGATGCAGCAGAAAAAATTGGTTTTCGTACTCAGGCATTGCAATTATCGTTAAACGATTTAAAAGAAAATATAAAACTGCCTTGCATTTTGCATTGGTCGCAAAATCATTTTGTGGTTTTGTATAAAGTTAAAAAGAATGCGTTTTATGTTTCAGACCCTGGTAAAAGTCTATTAAAATATACGGAGAAGGAGTTTGTAGCGCAATGGATATCTGGTATTGCCGAAGTTGCCCCCTCTATCTCCCCCGAAGGGGGAAGACAAGTAGAAGACCTCAGCGAAGAGCCAAATTTTACTGAATTAAATACAAATCAATCTTCGCTAAGTTCTTCTAGATTTCTCTCCCCTTCGGGGAGGATAGGTGGGGCTTTTTCGAGGGAGATAGAGCGGGCTTGGGGCACAGGCATTGCCCTCTCTCTCGAACCCACCCCACTCTTTTACAACAACCAATACGACGATGATTATACCGAACAAAAAAGCAAAGGATTTGGTAGCATCGTTTCCTATTTATTTCCCTACAAAAAATTAATTGTACAACTCATGCTTGGCTTATTGCTTGGCAGTTTGTTGCAATTGGTATTGCCCTTTCTTACACAGAGCGTAATAGATACTGGTGTAAATACAAGTAACCTTCCCTTTGTGTATGTGGTGCTTTTTGCACAGCTAGCGCTCTTTGCAGGCAGGCTTGGTGTGGACTTTATTAAGGGTTGGATATTGTACCATATTAGCAGTCGCATAAACATAAGCATACTTACCGATTTTTTAATAAAGCTTATGAAGCTACCCGTAAGTTATTTTGATAGCAAAAAAACGGGCGATATTATGCAGCGTATGAATGACCATAGTCGCATACAAAATTTTCTTACAGGCACATCCCTATCCACCCTTTTTTCTTTGTTTAATTTGGTTATATTTTCTGTAGTGTTGGCTATGTACAACACTGGCATATTTGCGGTTTTTGCAGGTGCCTCTTTTTTATACATTTTATGGATATTTATTTTTCTTAAAAAAAGAAAACAGCTAGACTATAAACAATTTGATATAGCTGCAGCAGAGCAAAGTAAAACCATGGAGATAGTGCAGGGCATGCAAGAAATAAAACTTCATGGCTGCGAAAAACCAAAACGCTGGCAATGGGAGCGCTTGCAGGCACGCACGTTTAGGCTAGGTATGAAGGGGCTTGCACTAAACCAATGGCAACAAACAGGTGCATTTTTTATAAACGAAGGCAAAAATATTTTTATTACTTTTTTAGCGGCTAAGGCTGTTATCAATCACGAAGGCGGCATGACACTTGGCGGTATGCTTGCCATACAATACATCATTGGTCAGTTAAACGGACCAATAGAACAAATGATAAGCTTTGTACAAAGCTGGCAATTGGCAAAAATAAGTTTAGATAGATTGAATGAAATACATTCACTTAATGATGAAGAGCCAGCAGATAAATTATTGAGCCATACACTACCTACCGATAAAACAATTGAACTTACAAACGTTTCTTTTACTTATCCAGGCGCAGGTAATGAAGCAGTACTAAAAAATATTGAACTCATTATACCTAACGGAAAAACGACAGCAATTGTAGGCACGAGTGGAAGTGGAAAAACTACCTTATTAAAGTTACTCTTAAAATTTTATGCGCCACAAAAGGGCAATGTAAAAGTGGGCGGAAATGATGTGGAAAATCTTAGCCACAAAACTTGGCGCAAAGCCATTGGCGTAGTAATGCAAGAGAGTTTTATTTTCAATGATAGCATAGCGGCTAACATTGCCGTAGGCGATGAAAGCATTGATACCACAAGGTTAAAGCAAGCTGCTATTACTGCAAATATTTTAGAATTTATAGAAAGCTTACCACTTGGGTTTAATACAAAAATAGGTGCCGAAGGTGTTGGTGTAAGTGCAGGGCAAAAGCAACGCATACTTATAGCAAGAGCAGTATATAAAAACCCTGATTATATTTTCTTTGATGAAGCCACCAATAGTTTGGATGCAAATAATGAAACGGTAATTATGAAAAACCTTAGCGATTTTTTTCATAATAGAACAGTAATAGTAGTAGCACATAGATTAAGTACTGTAAAAAATGCAGACCAAATAGTAGTACTAAATAAAGGAACGATTACTGAAGCGGGCACACATGCGGAGTTGATAGCATTGAAAGGAGAATATTTTACTTTGGTGAGGAATCAATTGGAGTTAGGCGATTGGTATGTTTAGTGAGACACGAAACAACATGGCTTGGAAACTTGGAGATTGATTATTTATAAACTTGTTTACGATGATCTACATCAAAAATAAAAATGGTTAATACTTTATAATGAATTTCATAAACGATACGATAAACGCCAACCCTAATTCTGTAAACATTTTTACTGCCCGTAAGTTTTTTACAACCTGCAGGGCGAGCTGTATTTTCGAGGGCTATTATTGCTTTCTCAATTGCGGAGAGATATGGTTCAGGGATAGAAAGGATTTGTTTTTGGGCACTTTTTTTAATAATTATGGTGTAAGCCATAGGAACTATTTTTTTGCTTTTTTCAACTTGCCAAAAAATAATTTAGCTTCCACTCCTTTTTCATTTCTACGTTTGAAAACGATTTTTAAATCAGCAATATCTTCTTTCATGGTTAAATATTCTTTTTCAGGAATTAATGCAAATCGCTTTTTTTCTATTACTAATGTTTGTGCTTTCATAACAAAATAATTTATACAAATATAATATTTATGCCCCAAATAATTACAACACCTAATCTACCTTCAAATAGTGAAGGAAATATAAAACTACTTTCCACAGAAGTGCAAGAAATAATTTCTCAAAAACCAAGTTGGATTGTGAGAAATGGCATCGTACTTTTTTTGGCTATTATTGCTGCCATGCTGGCTACTACTTTTTTTATTAGCTATCCAGATGTTGTAAATGCCAATGCTACATTTACTTCTCTTAACTCACCCAAAAAAGTAAAAGCAAGGTCAGAAGGCAAGCTAGTAAAGCTTTCGGTGGCAGAAGGCAAGATGGTAAACGAAAATGATATCATTGGCTTTTTGGAAAGTAGCGCTTTGCACAATGACGTTATTACACTCTCACAAATTATAGATAATGCGCAAAATAATATTGCTGCAAATGATTTAAGTGGTTTATCATCTTCTTATAAAAATTTAGGAGAAGTGCAGCAATCTTACCAAGTTTTTGTGCAAGCGTTTAATACATACAAGCAGTATTTGTCTAGCGGCTTTTTTAAGCAAAAGAAAAATATGTTGCAGCAAGATGTAAGTTATTTGCAGCGGCTACATGCCAATCTTGAAGAACAAAAAAGAATGCAACAAGAAGATTTAAGCCTTGCAGGAAAAACATTTGATGCTAACAAGATTTTGAGTAATGAGAAAGTTATAGCTGATTTTGAATACAGAAATGAGAACAGTAAATATATTTCTAAAGCAATGGCTATACCTCAAATAAATGCATCGCTCATAACAAACGAAAGTGCAAAGCATGAAAAAGAAAAAGAAATAGCGCAATTAGAAAATGATATTGCGCAGCAAAAAGGAATATTTGTGCAGGCACTAAATACATTGAAAGCACAACTAGATGATTGGAAAAATAAATTTCTTTTAATAGCACCAGTAGCAGGAAAAGTTTCTTTTACAGAGTTTTTGCAAGAAAACAGCCAGATAAAAATAGGGCAAACAGTTTGTTTTGTTAACCCAGAAAATACCGAATATTATGCCCGAGTGTTTATACCACAAACTAATTTCGGAAAAATAAAAACCGGAGAAGAAGTATTGTTGAAATTAAATGCATATCCATATCGTGAGTTTGGTATTATAAAAGCCAAGCTAGATTTTGTTTCATCAATACCAACCGATAGTGGCTTTGTAGCCAAAGTAGTTTTACCAAATGGACTGGTTACAAATTATAAAAAGCAATTGCATTACACTGAAGGCTTATCCGCACAGGCAGAAATAATAACGGAAGATTTACAATTGAGCGATAGGTTATTTAATGAGTTAAGAGCGGTATTTAATAAGAAATAGAATTCCTTTTCTATACATAATCTTAATCACTTCTCAAACAACCACCAAGCCTTTTTTACTACAATTGGTTTTAACTCAAACCTAGATATAGCTTTTTCTTTTAAGTAGGCTACTGCCTCATCTACAGAATCTGTAAACAAACATAAATCTAAATCTTCAGGAGAAATAGTAGCTTGCCTTTTCATTAAATCAATATGCTCCATTATTTTTTGGTGGAAAGCTTTATCAAAAATTATGATTGGAAACTGGCTTATCGATTTCGTTTGTATAAGGGTAAGTGCTTCAAAATATTCATCTAAAGTGCCAAAGCCACCAGGCATTACCACAAAGGCATAAGAATATTTTATGAGTAAGGTTTTACGTACAAAAAAATATTTTATGTTTACCCACTTATCTAAATACGGATTATGATGCTGCTCATGAGGCAAAACAATATTGCACCCCACACTTTTACCACCTACATCTTTTGCGCCTCTATTTGCAGCTTCCATTATGCCTGGTCCACCGCCTGTCATAATCGTAAACCCGAGTTTTGCAATTTCACCAGCCAAATGTTGTGCTTGTTTATAGTAGGCATGGTCTTCTTTAAAACGAGCCGAACCAAATATGGTAACACAAGGCCCTGCAAAATGTAAACTGCGAAATCCTTTTATAAATTCTGTTAATACATTAAAGGAAAACTTAAAATCTTCCCATCTATTTTGTGGCCCGTCTAAAAATTTTATTTCTGATTTATTCATTTGCAAAAATAATTTTCTATAATTCTTAAAATATTATTTAAAGTATAGGTTAGTTATACCCCAATTTATCTGTTATTTCTTTTGGTAGCTTTGGCATTTTTCTTCTATCTGTAAGAAAACTATTTAATTGAGATATTTCTTTAAAAATATAATGCTTATCCATAGCGCCTTGAAGGTAACCTGCGCCAGTACTGCCACCCGTGCCTATACGTGTACCAATCATTCTTCGTACCATATTTATATGCCTATAACGCCAGTTGCCGAGTTGGTTATCTATTTCCAATAAAGTATCTAATAATTGAAAGGGCAATTCCAACATTGGATATCCTCTATACAACGTAATAAACAATGCAGACCTACATGCTTCATTGCTCAAGCCACGCTCTGTTTTTTGGTCTTCATTAAAAAATATTTTATGAAAATGTTTTACATTTATTTTTTCTGCATCTGCTAAACTAGCCGCATAAATATTTTCATAATCTTTCCAAAAAGGATGTTCAATATTTGATGTGTTATTATTGTCAGGTGAGTAAGACGAAGTATAGTTTTTCCAATAGTTTTCATCTTTAAAAAAAGGCATTCGCTCTAGCCATTTATTTACGAGCTCTAAAATAGTTTCGCCAGCTTCTGCACTTTTTATAATATCTATATCAGCCTGTTTTAATTGAGATGTATAATAGCTTTGACCATGCCTTTGCTCAAATTTTAGCCCAAGCTTAGCTTCTATAATTTTAAATTGCCAACTCTGAAAGCCAGATGCAGGGCGCAACATATCTCTAAAATCTAAAAAATCGAGTGGCGTCATTGTCTCCATAATATCTATTTGTTGTACCAATACTTTTAAGATAGTAACAACTCTTTGCATACGATGAACAACAGTTTGTAATTCATTAGAGTTATCATTAAGTGTATTCTTGCTCATTATATCTGCCACAGAGTTTACTTCAAACAGTATTTGCTTAAACCACAATTCATACGCTTGATGTATGATAATAAAAAGCATTTCATCGTGTGCTTTTTCATTGCCTGCTTTAAAACTTTCTGGATGTTGTGCTTCTATAATTTTATCTAATGCTAGGTATTCGCTGTAGTAAACTGGAGAGGACATGGCTGTGTTGAATTAATAATTTTTAATGAATAATTAATAATATTTTAACCCGAAACTACACTATAAAATTATTACTCTTTAATATTTTTTTAATTTTAAAATATATCTTCTATAAAATACCTACCCATGGTCATCCATCATCTTATCAAAATCGAAGTGCCTTTCTCAAATACCCGTTTATTAGATTCTATATTCAAATACTCGAGTGTCCACACGTATGTACCTGGCACTTGTGGTAAGCCCTTATACTTACCATCCCATTTTTGTTGCCAATCATTCGCATAAAAAACACGCTGCCCAAGTCTGTTATAAATACTAAAAGATAAGCCACTACTCTTGTATGCCTTCAGTGGATATAGAAAATCATTTTTACCATCTCCATTAGGCGTAAATGCAGAAGGTACGGCAATAAAGCAACTGTATACCACTTTTACTTTTCTATATGCGGTATCGGAGCAGCCAAAATCATTTGTAACAATAAGCCTTGGCAACGCATCATAATCAGCCGAAATTAATGGTTGGAAATTTTGTGGCGCTGGATTTTTTACATTTACTACATTACCATTTCCAAATGTCCATTCGTAGGTTAAATTTCTACCAACGCTGTTGTTTCTAAAAGAAGCTGGTTTGTTTGGGCAAATAATATCAGTCACATCAAAATTTGCTCTCAAATAATTATCAAAAATAATTTGTGTTGTTGCAGTATCGCTACACACGCCATTACTTACAATAAGTGTGGTGTTTTTAGGTTCAAAATTTGTATATGTAATTATTGGATTTTGCAAGCCACTATTTGGTGCACTGCCAAACGACCAAACCCAACTATTTACACTATTGCTTGGATAGCTATAGCTAACAGTATTTATTTTGCAAGTATAATTTATACTAAAAGTAAAAGCAGCATTTACGGTATCTTTTACTACAAACGCTACATCATCTGGCAAGGGTGTTTGCACATCGCATTCATCTATTAAAGTATTACCATCTGTACCCACTTGCAAATTCACAACAAAATTACCGCCTACTTGCATGGGTGCGGCAAGCTTTAAAACAATTTTATTACTAGCACCACGTATACAGTTAGCACTAGCAGCTATAATGGTTACAGGGTAAGGACCTGTAATATTAAAATCGCTTCCGCTTGGTTCTATACTATTACATTTTATACTTTTTCTAAAAACTAAAACCAAACTATCAGGCGCACATTTAGGTTTTGTTAAGCTATCCATAGGTGTGGGAAACAATGGAAAAACGGTAAATTGCACTGCTTCACCATCTGGTATTTCCCTATCACAATTATCTTTTAAAGTATTGCCATCTGTTCCTTTTTTTGCTTTTAGTGTATAAGTGCCTGGTGTCAATCCTGCACCCATAAAAATAGAAAGCGAATCAAAATCAAAGCCACTAGCACAAGCATCTGCAATGGTAGAAATTGGATTTAGTATATTGCCTCCTGGGTCTGTAACCGTAAAATCAGACCCATTGGTAGCATTGCTATTGCATTTCATTTTTTTGTTTAACTTAACCCTTATCTCTGTACCATCGCATGGGGCATTTGCCCTTACCAAGTGTGGCTCTAAGGGGTCTGTAATAAAGCCAGTACCACCGCCAAAGGAAAGTGAATAGCCGCTTTGGGAGTCTGTAAAATGGCTTATCAATAAAATATAATCGTGCCCAAGTATAATGGTAGGCATGGCTGCAAAACTTGGTCTATTATCAGCTGGGTCTGATGCGCATTGAATATAATTTACACCTCCAGCTGCTGCACCCGTAGCACCATAAGTACCAGCCCAATTTCCAGAAACAATAATATTTGTATTGGTTAAAACTTGATTTGGATCTAACCCTGTAACATCGTACAACTGCCAATCATAATCATCTCCCGCATTTATAGGTGTTAATACAAAACCCAAACTACCTGTTTGGTAACAAGTAAATTTATACCAATAAGGGTTTTTATTTTCATAGTTAGCACTAGAACCACCATTGCTACAACCTGGCACAAATAAACTTACTGAACTACAAATAGGTACACTTACTTGAAAAAAAGGTGTAGTTCCACAAACAGGGAATGCTGTAGGCGGTGTTTGACCAAAATTTGTACATCCTTGTGCAAATAAATAATTGGAAAACAACCCTTGGGCAATAAGTAGAAAAAAAGTAATCCTATACTTCATGCGGTTTTTAATATTTACTATTTTATTAATCAATGTCGTTAAGTTAAGCATTTTTGGATGCCGTGTGTGGAACGCCCGCCACGACCCTCCACCGCTGTGGGTGTTCCACCCACAGGGTTAACTTAACGACAATTTATCATTAATCCTAACAATTTGTTTACTACAACGTAGATGCCATAAAAATACATTTTGTTGGCTCAGTTTTTATATTTAACACAATAATAACCTCTTCACCGCTAGAACAATAATGAGCAAAGTTGTGCAATAAACAACGTAAAGTTATCTCAAAACTATACCTATGACAAATAATTGCGCTGATAAGTTTGTTAAAAAGGCGTTGTTACTTAAATCTATTTTTGAAAACTAAGGGTTTATTTTTGAAATGATTTGTTTTACAAAAAGCCTCTTCGTAATTTTAAGGCATTATAACACCAAACAATAAACATAATACCACTTTATAATTCGTAACACTAGAAAAATGGGAATAATAAAAGAAAGATTTAAAGCCAATGCAGATGCTGTAGGGGCAGAAATGAAGGAAATGCTAAAGGAGCATGGAGACAAAAAAATTGGGGAAGTTACCCTTGCACAAGTATACCAAGGTATGCGTGGCATTACAGGGTTAGTTACCGAAACTTCATTGTTAGATGCACAAGATGGTATTCGCTTTAGAGGATATTCTATACCAGAATTGCAAGAAAAACTACCAAAAGCACCAGGAGGTTCTGAGCCGTTGCCCGAAGGTTTATTTTATTTGATGCTGGTAGGCAATTTACCAACAGAAGAAGATGCACACCATATTACAAGCGTATGGCAGCGACGCAGCCATGTACCAAACCATGTGTTTGCAACCATAGAAGCCTTGCCTATTAGTACACACCCCATGACGCAGTTTGTAGTAGCTATAATGGCTTTGCAAACAGAAAGTAGTTTTGCAAAACGCTACTCTCAAGGCATGAGTAAGAAAGATTACTGGGATGCTACCTTTGATGACACCATGGATTTAATAGCTCGCCTCCCTCGCATAGCAGCATATATTTATAGAAGGAAATATAAAAATGGAGATCATATACAACCAAATGGATTGCTGGATTGGGCAGGAAATTTTGCACATATGATGGGTTACGAAGATGAGGGCTTTAAAGAACTTATGCGCTTATACATGACAATACATGCCGACCATGAGGGTGGTAATGTATCAGCACATACTACTCACCTTGTTGGCTCTGCATTAAGTGATCCATATTTAAGTTTTGCCGCAGGCATGAACGGACTTGCTGGTCCTTTACATGGCCTAGCCAACCAAGAAGTAATAAAATGGATATTTGAATTGAGAGAGCAAATAGGAAGTGATGCTCCTACTAAAGAACAAATAACAGCGTATGTAGAAAAAACGTTAGCAGAAGGAAAAGTAGTGCCAGGGTATGGACATGCGGTGCTTAGAAAAACCGACCCCCGTTTTACTGCACAAATGGAATTTGGTAAAAAACATATGCCAGATGATACGCTTGTACAAACCGTATGGAATATTTACGAAGCTGTACCACCAATACTTAGCTCCAAAGCCAAAATAAAAAACCCATGGCCAAATGTAGATGCGCATAGCGGTGCATTATTGGTACACTATGGAATGGTAGAGTACGAATTTTATACCGTATTATTTGGTGTAAGCAGGTCACTAGGTGTATTGGCAAGCCTTTGTTGGGACAGGGCTTTTGGTTTCCCACTTGAGCGTCCAAAATCTATAACAAACGACCTTGTAAAAAAATGGTTGAAGGGTGAGGATGAGGTTTGGGGGGATTAATCTCAGTTTAAAATTGTTGAATATTGTTGAAAAGTTTAAAGCTCCGAAATTGTCTCGGAGTTTTTTTTGGATGGTAAGTTTATAAAATTATATTTGAAAGGGCACAAATTTTATAAAAAGAATTAATCTCAGTTTAAAATTGTTGAATATTGTTGAAAAGTTTAAAGCTCCGAAATTGTTTCGGAGTTTTTTTTGGATGGTAGGTTTATAAAATTATATTTGCAATGTTCTTGGGGAATTAGCTCAGTTGGTAGAGCGCTTCGCTGGCAGTGAATAGGTCAACGGTTCGAATCCGTTATTCTCCACAAATTTTTACAACAACGATTACTGGTAATAAAATTCTTGTACCATTTTATTACACAAATATTTATATTCGTTATAATTTTGATTGCAATCCCTCTACCCCCTTACTCTGATTAAAAAAGAAAGCCATGAATAATATCATGGCTTTTCTTTTAAATTGTACCCCCTAAAACATAGTTTAAGAAAGTAATAAAATTGCACTTGAGGTTTATTCTAAGTGCAATTCTATTTTCTAATTATTTATCTTAATACAGTAAACTTCTTACTAAAGTTAAGTGCTGGATCTATGCTGCGAATGATATACTCGCCAGATACAAAGCCACTCAAATCTATAGGGAAGTTATTACTACCTATTGCTATATTTTCATTTTGTTTTTTCACCATTCTACCCATGGCATCGTACACTATAAATTGTGTGTTTACAGCTTTGTCAGATTTTATAACCACATTCAACACATCGTGCGCAGGTACAGGATATACTACTATGCTATTAGCTTTACTTTCACAATTAGTTCTCTTTATAGCTGTATATGTAAACTTACCATCTTTATCTACTTGTTTTACCCTGTAGTATGCAGCGCCACCAAGCAAGTCTAGCTGTTGGTATCTACGCTCTGCAGCCTCTAACGAACCTGTAGCTTTTGTTTTGCTTACAGTAAACCAATCTACGCCATCTTTACTACGTTGTACTTCAAAATAATCTGCATTTATTTCTGCATTGGTAGCCCAAGATATAAGTGCACCTTTATCGTTACATAATGCATCGAATTTTGTGTATTGCACTGGTACTATTGAAGAACCTAGTGCAAGTGGTGTTGTGTATGTTAGGGAGTTAACTACATATTCGTTTACGGCTGCGTCCGAAACTGAATACGAACCTAATTCCGCAGGAGTTCCACCCGCACCAGAATTTATTACTACATAACCAGCTTGAGGATTAACTGTGCCTAAAGTCCACATAGTTGCAGTAAATACATCAACCCAAGTTGTTGTAAGTGTTATACCTGTGCCATCAAGAGTTCCCGATACTGTTCTGTCGAGCATTTGTCCACCACTTGATTGATTTCTTATATTACAATGATTAACTGTTGTATAAGAAAATCCTCCACCAACAAAAGTAGGAGACACCGTAACATTCGCTGGATTTGAGACTACTGCACATCCTGGTGTAGTAGGAATCATCGCTGCTGCAGATTGATAACTCCAACCACATGTAATAACATTTACATTAGGAATTGAGCCTGTAACAGTATGTATTTGTAATGTAAAAGTTACAGATCCTGTTGCAGGTCCTGCTCCATCAGGGTCTACAGCACTATAAGTATTATTGCCAAGACGCCACTCACATACTTGAGCATTGGTTTTAACTATTACAGTCAAAAATAAAATGCTAGATAATAATATGGCTTTATGTATATACTTTTTCATATTCTTTATTTGTAATTATTGTGTTTAATATTTATTCAGCTATTGCGTCAGGGATATTTGTTTTTTTGATTGTAGGGTTAACATTACTGTTTGCTGCTCTTGCTGGATTGCTTCCAGTTCCGATTGCGGCTATAGTAGCTTTTGATAAACTTACATCTGTACCATTTATAGTATTACTCATATTTACATCCGTTAATAGATATCCAGTTGCCAATGCTGCAATAGATGCTTTAATAGCACTAACATCTGTACCATTTACTACACCGCTTTTATTAGCATCACCAGCCCACAAGCCATATTTAACACCACCTGCAAGTAATACTACAGGGTCAGATGGAGCACCAACCGCTTTATAATTATTAGCCAACACACCATAATCGTTTGTAAAAGTACCAGCGGCATTAGAAGGTATTGCATTACTTAAGACACCTAAGTGATTGCGATGACGTACCGTAATAAAGGCAGTACCTTGTTTTGTTATGTCAAAAGCTATAGGTGTGACGCCATCAAGTTCGGTAACAATTCCACTGTTTAGTAAAAAACCTGCTTTTCGCCCCGTAATAGTAGCAGATGCTGCATCAGCAGGCAAACCAGTTGCAGGCTTACGATGCTCTACCAGTACCCAATCTACTACGTTTGCATTGGGTATAGCGGCTACCGTTTCTGTACCAGCATAGTTAAATGGAGTTACATTATATGGTTGTGCCAAAGGAATAATACCTGCTGTATTTAAAGTGGTATTCATAGTAGCTCCGTTCCAAGGACCACGTAAATTTGCTGTAGCATTAAACGTATACTTTGGATCAGCCAATTTCCATTCGTTTATAAATTCTGTTTGTGTTAAGCCTGTAGTAGCTACCCAATCAGCAGCCACATCTCTTGTAGAGGTAAGTTTACCATTCCATTCTCCTGTAAAACGTCCCCAAGAAACTAAGTTAGCTTCAGTATTTGTATTAAGCTCTCCAGCCAAATATGGAAGTCGTACATCAGCCGTAAAGCCAGTACCACCTGTTTGTGCAAATACAAATTTTCTTTTTACTTCACGCTCATTATCTGTAGGATCTCCACTACCATTTACTTGTGGCAGCATTGTTACCGTTACATCGGTAGGTGCAGTACCGGCAGCAGTAGTTACCAGCA
This sequence comes from Ferruginibacter sp., assembly GCA_031408295.1. Lineage (GTDB taxonomy): Bacteria > Bacteroidota > Bacteroidia > Chitinophagales > Chitinophagaceae > Ferruginibacter. The sequence goes on along the minus strand of JANNVW010000089.1, from coordinate 14,176 downwards.
TGTTTGGTTGGTTAAATACACGAGCTGTTCCATTTGCCCATCCTGTTCTTTTTACACTGCCTATAATTTCTTTACCAGCGGCAAATACATAAGTAGCAGCCACAGGCGATGTAAGCGTATAACTTGGGTTTAATTGAGGGTCTGTAGTAAGTATACCATTTACATAATCTAACTTGGTATTCACAATTGTAGTACCACCCAACCTTACAATATCAGTAGCGCCAGTTTTATTAATGGTTAAGTAGTTTATGTTAGCGCCGCCTCCTGCAAGTGTGTCTACTCCTGCACCAGACATAATTAAAGAATCTTCTGCCCCTGTAGATGTATACGTACCTGTATTAATGAAATTACCTTGGGTTTCTATTTTACCATCGTTGGTAATAGTGCCACTTACATTTTTAATGTCGCCCATAGCCATTATAGAAGCTCCGTTTTGTACGGTTATGGTAGCACCATTATTGTACAATTGGGCTTGAGCAAATGTTGCATTCAATACAAATGCAATAAGTGGTAGTGGTAGTAATTTAATTTTCATGTTCAGTATTTTACAAGTATTACTTAATTCTAAAAATATTTAACGAATTTATATCTTAATTGTTGTGCGTGTTACATATAATTAGTAAACGGTTACCTTTACTTATTAAAAGGGGTATTAATATATATTTTAATTTTTTATTGTTTGCTTATTTCTTGATATTTAGAAAGATAACAAAATTAGTAAAACACATTTTTAATAGCCTTCAATATTTAATTTAAAATATTATTATTAAGTAACTTAAAAATATATATTAAAATTATTTGTTTTATACAAAAAAAAACATATTACAATTAATCAATAAATTCAAATCAAAATTATAGTTTATTCTACCTTTTCAAACTTTATAAAAAAGAATAAATTTTAGAATTTCTTCTATAAAATTTCATTATACAAAATAAAGACAAAGAATTCATATCTCATATACCCTATTTGGGGGATATTTGAAAAAAGTAGCTTTTTTTTAAAAAAAATAAATTTTGTGTGAAAATGGAATAAAAGCTTGATTTACAATTGATATCTTTACAAAAATGAACCAAATGGCATCCAACGACCCTTTAGAAGGCAAAACCCTAAAACTAATTCTTACAGATTTAGTGCACCATTTTGGTTGGGATGGTTTGGCAGAACAAATAAATATCAATTGTTTTAAAACTAATCCTTCTATTAATTCTTCTTTAAAATTTTTGCGTAAAACCGATTGGGCAAGAAAAAAAGTGGAGCAATTGTATATTTATACTATCATTTAAAAAGCTAAGTTATGCCAATATTGGATGATGATAAAATAATTGCACAAACAAAAAAATGGATTGTAGATGTAGTAGTAGGATGCAATTTTTGCCCATTTGCTGCAAGAGAATTAAAACGAGGTAGTATTCATTACGAAGTACTGCAAGATGCAACGTCGAAAAATGTTTTAGAAGCTACTATAAAAATGTTTCAACAACTAGATGCAGAGAATACTCTTGAAACAAGTTTACTAATATTACCTAACGATTTTGAAATATTTACTTCTTACTTAGATATGGTAGAAAAAGCTGAGAAGCTTTTAGAGAAGGAAGGCTATGAAGGTGTTTATCAAATAGCAAGTTTTCATCCACAATATTTATTTGCTGGCAGCAACAATGAAGATCCTTCTAATTTTACAAATCGCTCCCCCTATCCTATGCTACATTTTTTAAGAGAAGAGAGTGTGAGCAAGGCTATAGATAGCCATCCCAATATAGATGATGTGCCTGAGCAAAATATTGCATTTGCACAAGAAAAAGGCTTAGATTATATGCAAAAATTATTTGCTGCATGCATTTAATTTTTTATTATTGTTAGCGGAAAGTGGTAAAAAATGATAGATTCCGCCACGTATATTCTTAAATTAACATTACAATATACATGTTTTATTTACTTATTACCAGCGGAAAGTAATAAAAAAAAGAAGATTCCGCCACGTATATTTTTATCGATAAACAAGAAAATATATATTTTATTTTATTATCTTTGGCGGAAAGTGATAAAAAATGGCAGATTCCGCTAGCAATATTTCTATTTTTAATGCTCCTATTTTAGGTAGAGATGCTGAGAAAAAATCATTGCAAAAAGTTATTGACTCTCCACAATCTGAGCTGGTGGCTATTATAGGGCGTCGTCGTATAGGCAAAACTTTTCTGATTAAAAATTACTATCAAAAGTTTGATTTTTTTTGTACAGCTATTCATAATGCTGAAATAGAAATGCAACTAGAAAACTTTTCACTAAAATTATCTCAATACGGATTATCAAAAAAGCAGAATAGACAAAATGAAAATTGGTTGCAAGCTTTTAAACAACTAGAGTTGTTGCTCGACTCTAAAAGAAGCAAGCGTAAAAAAATTGTCTTTATAGATGAGCTTCCATGGATGGATACTCCGAAGTCTAATTTTGTAGATGCATTAGCTCATTTTTGGAACGATTATGCAGTGCATAGTAATGTGGCATTAATTATTTGTGGCTCTGCAGCTAGTTGGATGATTAAAAAAATTGTAGAAAATAAAGGTGGTTTGCACAATCGTATTACACAACTAATAAAACTTAATCCTTTTTCGTTATTAGAAACTGAACGATTTTTAAAATCTAAAGGGATAGTTTATGATAGGTATGATATTGCAAAACTGTATATGATTAATGGTGGAGTGCCACATTATTTAAATGAGTTAGAAAAAGGACTGAGCCTTGCACAGAATATTGATAAAATATGGTTTACAAAAAGTAGTATACTGTACAAAGAGTTTGATGTTTTGTTTTCATCTTTATTTTCAAATTCTGAAAATCATGTGAGCATAGTAAGAGCACTGGCCACAAAGCGGAAAGGACTAACGAGATTAGAATTACTAAAGCTCACTAAATTATCAGATGGTGGTAGTATTACAAAAGTGCTAATGGAGCTTGAAGCTGCTACATTTATTGAATTTATTTTACCCTTCGGAAAAACAAAAAAAGATATGCTTTATCGTTTGTCTGATTCATACACTTTATTCTATTTACAGTTTATAGAAAAGCATACCAAAGCCACTAAAACAGTATTGCAACATTTACAAAATACACCTGAATGGAATGCTTGGTGTGGTTATGCATTTGAAAATTTATGTTTGATGCATTTAGATAAAATAAAGCAAAAGTTAGGTATTGCATCTATTTATACTGAAACTTCTAGCTTTGCTGTAAAAGGGAATAAAGAAAAATTAGGCTTTCAGATAGATTTACTAATAGACCGTGCTGACAGAGTCATAAATATTTGTGAGATGAAATTTTATGATGCACCTTTCACTATAACAAAAGACTATGCAAATAAATTGCGATTACGTGTAGCAAATTTTAGAGAAACGACTAAAACAAAAAAGAATTTATTTTTGACAATGGTATCTACTTATGGCTTAGCAAAAAATGAATACGCATCTAGCTTGGTGCAAAATCAAGTTGTATTAGATGATTTGTTTTAATAGTAGTTATTTGATTAATATTAATCAAAAGGGATTGCTTAGCTTTTTATTGGTTGCATGTTTTAATTTGTGAATTATAATTTAAAGTGCCATACTATAAAACTTTTATGTATTTCTATGTAAATATGAAAATAAGTTTGTATTGTGCTGGCTTTATTGCAGTCCGCTGAGTAGCTAATTTTATAGTCATCCATATCTAAAACGTATAATACTAATCTACATGTAGTAAATTTAATTGCATAGCTATCTTTACCAAAGAGGCTGTGTTTCTTGCATTAAATTTTGCCAACAGGTTCTTTCTATGCGTATCTACGGTGGTATTACTAATAAATAATCTCAACCCAATTTCTATATTAGTTAAACCATCAGCTATCAGTTCCAGCACTTCCTTTTCTCTTCTGGTTATTACTGGTATCTCCGTTTCTGTTTCTGTCTTTCTTACGGTAATAGCAGCATCAAAACTTAAATATTGTTTGCCTTTTGTAACTGTTGTAATACCATCCATCAATTCTTGCTGCGTAGCATTTTTTAGCAAATAACCACTAGCACCATTTGCCATCATTTTTTCTATAAAACTTTGTTGGTTAAAAGTGCTAAGCCCCAAAATATAAATAGCTGGATATTTTTCCTTTACTTCTTTGCATAAATCTATGCCATTTTTATCTGGCAGGTTTATATCCATTAAAATTACATCTGGCTTTTCGTTTTGCAAAAAAGACATACAAGAAGCTGCATTGCTGGCATGCCCCATCCATTCAATATCTTTTTCATTTTGTAATAATGAATGAATACCCTCAATCACCATGTAGTGATCATCTACTATGAAAAGTTTTATAGCCATTATATATTTATTTCAATATGTACGGAAGTTCCTTTTCCGCTTTGTGAATCTACATCTAATTTTCCTTTTAAAAATTCTACCCTATTTTGAATATTACTCCAACCAATACCCTTTGCTTTGTGTAATATGTTGGCATCAAATCCACGCCCATCATCTTCTACTGTTACAGCTATTTCACCATTGGTTTTTGTAACCTGCACAATGGCGTTTTTTGCTGCGGCGTGTTTCATTGTATTGTTTACGAGTTCTTGTACAATGCGATAAATAGTAATTTCAGCTGTTTGGTCTATAACCAAATTTTCTAAACCAATAGATTGGTAGGAAATATGCAAAGCGCCAGACTGTTGAATCTCATTACAAAAATCTTTTAGAGCAGTATCTAAGCCAAACTTTACGAGCGCTTCGGGCATCATGTTATGTGCCACACGGCGCATTTCTTTTATAGAACTGTCTAGCATATCCATGCTTCGTTCAAAAGCCTGTGCGTTATTAGGTGTCATTATCATATTTCCTTTCATCGTATTGAATGAGTATTTAATGCCAGATAACATACCTCCCAAACCATCATGTAAGTCCTGTGCCATACGAGTTCGTTCCCGCTCTTCTCCTTTTAATACTGCTTCGGTAGCAGTCAGCTGTTGTTGCGTTTCCAATTTGACAATCTGTTGTAGTTGTAATTTTTGTTTATTGTTATAATTAAAGTATAGTAACGTACCAATAACCAGCAGTAATAAAACACCTGAGACCAACAAATAATTAAGTTGATTTTTTTGCTTAATTATTTTTTGCTGGGAAAGCAGTATTGCTTCTTTTTTTTGTGCCAAGTATTTTGCCTCTAAGTCATACACTTTTTTTTGGTTGTTACGAATTTGTATTGCATCATTAACCTCTACATATTGTTTCAAGTATTTAAAACTTTCGGGTATGTTTCCCATATTTTCTTCTGCTTGTACTAGATCCATGAGACTCAAATTCTGCACTTGGTCAAACTTTAAATTTCTGGACAATTCTGTAGCTTGCTTGGAAAATTTTATAGAATTGACATAATCTTTCTTTTTTAAATAGGCATTACCCATATTTTGTAAAACCACGGCTTTATCGAACTGTATATTTAGTGCACTAAAAGATTGTAATGCGATATTGTAATGCACTATAGCTGAACCGTACTGCATGGCTTTGTTGGTGTAATACAGTCCCATAAAATTATTAAAAATGCCTACTGCAAATGTCATTTGCTGCCTGCCAGCTAGCCTTAGACCTCTCTGAGAAACCAATAACAAGCTATCGTAATTTTTAATAAAATTATACGCCTCCCCCAACACAATTAAGCCTCTTATTAAAAGCACCGTATCGTTTGTTTTAAATGCAATTTTGTTTGTTTCTCTGGCATAATAAAAAGTTTTTGCAGTATCGCCTAAATGTTTGTAGATGCCCGAAAGGTTATAATATGAATTGATTATTTTTTGTTCATCACCAGTTTCTTTAAAAATATTTGCTGCTTGTAAATACAGCGCAACAGCTGAGTCGTAGTTGAGCTGGCGCTGGTAAATGGCAGCATATCTATTTATGAGATTAGCAGTTTGGTTTTTTGATGCTTTATCTTTTTCTTTGCTTACTAAGCTGTATGCCTTATTCAATAGGAGTTTGCAACTATCTAATTTCATTTCGTAAAAAAGCAAGCCAGCACGTAAGCCATAAGCAATAGAAAGACCAAGTGGATAATTGACTTTGTTTGCGAGGGCTATTGTTTTTTCAATAATGGTTATTGCTTTATAGGGGTCTGCAAATTGTATTTTTTCCGCATACTTATTAAGCCTATTTATTTTAGCCGTATCATCCGTCAAATAAGCAATAATTTTTTCTTCATCATTTATTGTAATCGCCTGACCGAGTAAGTCGGCTGTAAGTATTAAAAAAACCAATATTGAAAAAAAATTTTTTAGCATTTGATTAATTCAAATAAGCGCACTTTAAATTTATTATTTACTGCTACATTCATTTTTAGCGGTTGTTTTGTAGAACTAAATTTATGCAGTGTTCAAAAGCTATGCATTTTTTTTCTTTGCTTTTTAGCAAGGCTTTTATAAAAAATATTTACTACAGGCTTTGGTTTGGTAACATAAATTGCTTTGGCAAATTAAGTTTATCATCACTACATTCTTTCTCCCCTTTTTCCATGATTTTTTAAAGCTACAATATTTTTATAAAAAATCCCCTTTTTAGAGGAGTTGCCATTATTAATATTGATAATAATTTTGGGCTATTCAATTTTTTTGAATATTCAATGTTGTATAAAAACCATTAACATTAAATACAGTTACTTTTAAAATGAGTTTTTTATGAAAAAAATTATTTTATTTTATTTTACCTTCTTGTTATTACAATTGGTAAAAGTTAACGCACAGAATGTAGGGATTGGCACAACAAATCCGCAATTTAAATTGGATGTAAATGGCAGATTGCGAATCATGAGTAGTGATATCAATAATTCAGCGGGGCTTTGGCTTAACAATATTGCTAATGATGCCACTCCTGCTTTTATAGGTATGCGTAGCGATAGCCTTACTGGCTTTTTTGGTAGTAACAGTAGCTGGAAATTACTGATGAATACAAAAACAGGTAATCTTTCATTGGGAGATTTTAACCCTACTAGGCCATTGTCTTTTCCAGCTACACTCGAAAAGAAAATTTCTTTATATCCTGGCACAACTGGTGATGCAGGCTTTGGTGTATTTGGTAATGAACTGAGGATTAATAGCGATAATGCTAATGCTGATATTACTTTAGGTTTTGATGATTATCAAAATGGATTTACGGAAAGAATGCGGATAAAAGGAAATGGAAATGTAGGCATTGGAGTAAACCCGTTAGCTAAGTTGGATGTAAATGGTCAGGTTGATTTTAGAGGAACCAATAATATAAGTCATTTTAATTTTGGTACAAATGAAGATACATATATCCGTGGTGGTAAAACTGGTGCACAGGTTTTTATTAATGAATTATCTGGTGCTGGTAATGTTATAATTGGTAGTAATGTGGGCATTGGAACAACTGCGCCTGGTTTTCCTTTAAACTTTCCAAATACTTTAGGAGATAAAATTTCATTATTTGGCAACACTGGGGCACACTATGGTTTTGGCGTACAGGGAAGTTTGTTGCAAATACACAGTGCAGGTGTAGGCGATGATGTAGCTTTTGGTTATGGAAGTAGCAGTGCATTTACAGAAAGAATGCGCATAAAAGGAAATGGCAATATAGGCATTGGTAATTCAGACCCTTTTTACAAATTAGATATAACTGGAAGAATGCGCATTAGAGCAGATGGTAACACTGCAGGTATCTGGTTTAATAATTCTTCCAATACCCAGTTGCGTGGTTTTTTTGGTATGCAAAATGAAGACAACATTGGTATTTTTGGCGATGCTGGATCGCTTTGGGGTTTGACAATGAGCACTTCTTCTGGAAATATAGAAGCAGCTAATAATGTAAGTATAAACGGTGCAACAAATATTAGTGGTTTTACAAAACTTGGCGAATCTTCTCCAGCCATAAAAACAAAATTAATAACTGGTACAACTTCACTCTTACCCGCAGGTTTTGTTGATATTCCTCATGGGCTTGACAGAACAAAAATTATAGGAATCAGCATATTGGTTACAACTATTGATGGTGTAGATGTAGGGCCTGGTTATTTTGTTACAACAGGGTTGCTGTATAATTTTCAAATTAATGCTACCAATGTAAAAATTACTAATCCTCTACTACCCATTGACTGCGGATTAGTACTGTTTAGGCCAGTAAGAATTTTATTGACTTATCAAGAATAAAACAAATAACAAAAAGGAATTTGTGTTTTGGAAAATTGATATTACAACTTTTTTAAAATAAAAAGAATACTCCATGTTTCGGTTCGTAACCTGCAAACGTTCGTTTTTGTAACATAGTCAAGGTTGAGTTTTCGAAAGACGTAATTTAAATTTTATGGCTTCTATATTTTTATATACCCAACAGGTACAATTATTAAATAGAGAAAAAATTGTGTTAGTTGAAGAAGGAAATTGTATGTACATAAAATGATTGCGTAACGTTTATAAAAATCCCTGTTTTAGGGGAGTTGCCATTGTATTTAATGCTTTTATTTTTGATTGTATAATTCCTTATGGTAAAACATAAAATAAAAATGTATGAAAAAGTTATTGCTACCACCACTTGTATTTTTATGCATAATTGTTAACGCACAAAACATTGGCATTGGTACTACAACTCCAGCCACAAGGCTTGATGTAGGTGGTACCAATGGATGGAACGTATCTGCCGGCGAAGGAGATGTAAGAATCGGTAACCCATCGTACCGTTTAAAATTTGGTGTAGCATTAAGCGGTGGTGGTGCTGGTGCAGCCAATATTATGCAATATGGGCAGCCTGGTGGGTTTAATGTATTGTCGCTCGGAGCACAAGGCAACCAAGTTTTATTTGTAAATGGCGGTACTGCATCTGTGGGTGTAGGCACCAATTCTCCTACAAGTTTATTGCAGGTAAATGGTACCACTACTAGCAGCAATATTATTTTAAATGGAACTGGCAATGGTAATGCAAACGATTTTTTAATTAAGTCAAACGCAACAGGTTTGGTGGCTGCACGTAAAGGGCATGGTGCATTGGGATTAAATTATTTAATATGCTTAACTGGCGTTTTTGCAGGGCCTAATAACCAGGGTCCTACCAGTGATGCATGGATTGGCGAGATAAAATTATTTGCTGGAAATTATGCACCACCCGGTTGGGCTTTTTGCAATGGCCAGTTATTAACCATTGCAAGTAATACAGCACTGTTCTCCATTATTGGAACTTATTATGGCGGCAATGGTACTACTCATTTTGGCATACCTGATTTGCGTGGGGCTGCACCTGTTGGTTTTGGAACACCAACGGCTGGCAATACATGGGATATCGGGGAGAGAACACAATGATTAATTTTTTTCGAAAGGATAATAATTATGATTTAAAAACTTACAAATAAATAAATATGAAAAAAATATTTCTCCTCCTTGCTATAATATCATTCTTAAAAACACAAGCGCAAAATGTAGCTATTAACAACGATGCAAGTTTGCCAGATAATAGTGCCATGCTCGATGTTAAAAGTGTAACGAAAGGCGTATTAATTCCACGTATGAATACTGCCGCAGTTAATGGTATTGTGAATCCTGCAAAAGGTTTGTTGGTATTGGATACCGCAAAAAATCAACTGATGGTAAATATGGGAACGGCTGCTACTCCAAACTGGCAAACTATTGTAGCTAAAAGTGGCTGGGGTTTATCTGGCAATGCGGGTACAGATTCTGCTACCAATTTTATTGGAACTACAGATGCTAAACCATTTATTATAAAAACGAGCAATGTACGTTCAGGTTATGTTGATAGCCTAAGTTATAATACTGCTTTTGGGTTTAGAGCATTAGATTCTTTTACTACAGGTACATTTAATACTGCATTAGGATATTACTCTTTAAAGGCTAATAAAGCAGGAAGCTATAATACAGGAGTTGGATTGTACACTTTACACGATAACTCAACAGGTTCTTTTAATACTGCAACGGGTACTTTAAGTTTATTTAAGAATATTTCCGGAAGTCAAAATGCAGCCTTTGGTCAGTTGGCTATGGTTCAAAATATTAGTGGTGGACAAAATGCCGCAGTAGGCAGTGATGCACTTAGGTTTAATACAACAGGCAATTCCAATGTTGCAATGGGTTTTACTTCTTTATATTTTAATACAACAGGTTATTCAAATATTGCTGTGGGTACAGGTGCATTGTTTAATACAGGTAATCGTAATAATCTTGTAGCCATTGGCGATAGTGCATTATTTAATAACGGATTTGGTGCAGTAAATGCATACGAGGGTACTTTAAATTCTGCATTCGGTTCAAAAGCATTGTTTGCAAATACTACTGGTTATTATAATACAGCTACGGGGTCAAATGCTTTAAGAAACAATTCAACTGGTGTGCAAAATACAGCGAATGGCACAGGTACTTTGGTAACCAATACAACCGGTAGTGCCAATACAGCAATGGGTTTAAATGCGATGTTCACCAACTTGACAGGTAATAGCAATACCGCCTTAGGCAATGCAGCATTAGCATTAAATACTAGTGGTTCCACTAATACTTCTACGGGGTTTTATGCTTTACACAATAATAGTACTGGCTATAGCAATGTGGCAATTGGAACAGAGGCATTGTTAAGAAATACTAACCGCAACAATCTGGTAGCTGTAGGCGACAGTGCTTTGTATAATAATGGAGTTGGTGCGGTAGGTTTTCAAGCTACAGAAAATTCAGCATTTGGTTCCAAAGCTTTATTTGCAAATACTACCGGCTATTACAATACTGCAACAGGCACAAATGCTTTACGAAGTAATACAACGGGCTTTCAAAATACAGCCAATGGCACTGGTTCGCTAATAAATAATACAATAGGAAATGCTAACACCGCAATGGGGCTAAATGCGATGTCTCAAAATAATACAGGAAATGAAAATACAGCAATAGGAAATTTTGCTTTGGTAAATAATATTACAGGTAATAAAAATACAGGGATAGGTAATGCAGTATTAGGCACCAATACATCTGGCAATAACAACACAGCTGCAGGCACAAATGCGTTGTTTTATAATACCACAGGTTATAGTAATGTAGCTATTGGTATCGATGCTTTAGTGAGAAATACAAATCGGAATAATCTAGTAGCCATTGGCGACAGTGCTTTATTTTATAATGGAACAGGTGCTTCTTTTCCCGGTGAAGCAAGAAAAAATACTGCAGTTGGTTCAAAAGCATTGTATGCCAATACAACAGGTGCAGATAATACAGCCAGCGGTTTTAATAGTTTATTTACAAATACAACAGGCTATTCAAATACAGCAAATGGAATATCTACACTTGCAGCAAATGTAGGTGGCTATCAAAATACAGCAAGCGGAAGCAATGCACTTTTTTCAAATACATATGGTAATTATAACACCGCACATGGTACTTCTTCTTTAGGTAGAAATACATTCGGTGATTACAACACAGGTACAGGGAGTGACGCTCTTTTTAATACAACTTTGGGCAATAACAACACTGCTATAGGATATGCATCGTTGTACAACAATAGTACTGGTAATAATAATACTGCTATTGGATATGCTGCTGATGTAAGCAATATTAACCTTACCAATGCAACCGCCATTGGTTCCAATGCAAAAGTAAGTACAAGCAATAGTTTGGTATTAGGTGGTACAGGTGTAGATGCCGTAAATGTTGGTATTGGAATAACTACACCGGGCTTCCCTTTAAATTTTGCCACCACACTTGGTAATAAAATTGCATTGTATGGTTTTGCCGGAAATCATTATGGCTTTGGTGTACAGGGTGGTTTGCTACAAATATATAGCGATGCTGCCGCTGCCGATATTGCTTTTGGATATGGCAGCAGTGCTTCCTTTACAGAGCGGATGCGGATAAAGGGAAATGGTAATGTAGGTATTGGTACGAGCAATCCTGTAAAGCCACTTTCATTTCCTGCATCGCTTGGCGAAAAAATATTACTCTACCCTGGCGGTGCAGGCGAAGTAGGCATTGGTGTTTATGGAAATGAGTTAAGATTACATGCAGATAACCCCGGTGCTGCAGTTTCGTTTGGCACACAAGATAATGCTGGCGTGTTTACACAAGCAGGCAGGTTTCAGTTAAGCGGTGCTTATGGGTTATATGTAAATGGAAGTATTTGGGCTAATGGTACCACCTATGCAAGCGATGAACGCTTCAAGCAAAATATTACACCTATCATAAATCCGCTGCAAAAATTATTACAAATAAACGGTGTGGAGTATGAAATGAAAACGGATTCATTTCAAAAAAATAATTTTCAAACAGGCAGACAAATTGGATTACTAGCACAAAATGTAGAAACGGTAATACCCGAAGCAGTAAACGAAAAAGATGGATACAAAGGTGTGGATTATGCCAGGCTGGTGCCGCTTTTAATTGAAGCTATAAAAGAACAGGAAATAAAATTTGATGCACAACAAAATAAAATTGAAAAACAGCAAAAACAAATAGATGAACTAAAACTACTCCTACAAAAATTAATAAACAAATAGCCGATGAACAATATTTGCATACATACTGGCAAAGGCAAACAGCAATTGTCATTTGAAAATATTGTACGCATAGAAAGCAAAAGCAATTATTGTAAAATATTTTGTACAGATAAAACTTACCCACTAACTGTGGCAAAAGTACTGTGTTGGTTTGAGCAGCAATTACCTGCGGATATTTTTTTTAAGAACACATCGCACACAGTTGGTAAATAAAAAATTTATAGCCGCTATACTTTTATCAACCCAACAAGTACAATCATTAAATGGAGAAAAAGTGAGTATTAGCAGAAGAAGGAAAATGTATGTGCATAAAATGATTGCTTGAGATTTCAAAAATCCCTGTTTTAGGGGAGTTGCCATTCTAAATAAGCCTCTTAGTTTTGTTTTATTAAATATTCCCGCAAAAAAAGGCATCAAATAATAAATGGTAAAAAAAAATGACAAAGCTTGCCATCATCATATTAACCTCATTTTTTTATTATAATACAACCCACGCCCAAGGCATCACCAACTTTGGCAACATGCATTTATTTACAGGCGGCAATATGGGTACTACAATCCCCTTTGTAAACAGCGCAGGTGCAGGTACAGACTATCTAAACGATGGTAATTTTTTTACTACAAGTAATTTTACAAACAACAAAGCCAATATGCCCGCAGGTACTGGCACCACTACATTTAACGGCACTGCAATACAATTTTTAGGCGGCAGCAATCCGCCACAGTTTAATAATGTAATCGTAAATAATAATACAGGCGGTCTGCAACCACTAGCCGTAAACTATACTTTTAATGTAGCCGGCAATTGGACAAACAATGGCGTATTTGCACACAAAAAAGGCACGGTGGTTTTTAATGGCACAGCAGCAGAAACGATAAGTGGTACAGCCGCCAAAACTGTTTTTTATAATTTTAACCTAAGCAATCCTACCACACTTACCCTAGCACAAAATGTAGATTTAATAAATGCTTTTGCCTTTAAAAATGTAAGCAACGCCACACTAGCCAGCGCAGGTTTTTTAACCATAAAATCTGCCGATAGTGTAACAGCACAAATAGCTGATATTACAGATAACAATACCCTCACAGGCAATAGCGTTACAGGCAATGTAACCATAGAGCGGTATCTATTTGCAAAATTAGCATGGCGGTTTTTAGCCACACCCATAGCCATTGCTGCTACACCCACCATTACACAATCGTGGAGAGAAAACAATTCATCTATAGTAGCATCTACAGGCTATGGCACACGCATAACAGGGCCAGGTGCAATAGGTGTAAATGGTGTAGATGCCTATACACAAAGAGGCTCATTAAAATATTATAACGATACCACTAATACCTTTAGAGAGATAGCAGCTACCAATGTAAGCATAGCCAATACCCGAGGTTATTTTGTATTTGTACGAGGCGATAGAAGCATAGCCCCAGGCGGTACCACAGGCGCTACTACGCTACGCATGAGTGGAAACATACGCATGAACAACCAAGGGTTTTCTGTATTGACAAATAGTTTTCAATCTTTTGGCAACCCATATGCCTCACGCATAGATTTTAGAAATGTAAGTAAAGCAACAGTGGTAGATGCTTTTACGATTTGGGAACCCAATAATGTAGGTGCGTACAATGTAGGAGGCTACGAAAACTATGCACTCGTAGCAGGTGAGTATTGGCTA
>JANNVW010000088.1:0-16776 GCA_031408295.1 Ferruginibacter sp. | reverse complement strand
CTCTTTTCTAGCCTTGAAAAAAAGCTTACAACTTTCTTCCGTTGCATAATTACTAAAGAAAAATGACATATTCATAACTAACTATTTTAGACAAACATACTAAATAAATTAGTTTATTCCAAATTGCGTACAGTCATTTAATTTTTAAGTTTTGAAGATTATAAGCAATATTAAAAATATCGAATTTGAAGCAAAGTTTTTTTTATTTTATTAATTTATAAATAATTAGCTTTTAATTCAACAAAAAGGTACTAATTTGGTTTATAAGTTAAGCCCTTAACCAAAATATTTTACTTTATTAATATATGTGTAACGATTCTGATGTACCTGTGAGTATTCGTTATGTGATATGTTGCAAATCTGTATGTGGGCTGCAGCTTTACTGATATATTTTTCATGCTGACTCCGCTTCAATAAAAGCTGAAAAATGATTCACCGCTCAGGGAAGCCCGGATGGAAGCGGCATCGAGTATATGTGTGCAAGTGCAGCGCAGTACGCATATACGAAGGTATAGCGTACCTGCCTTTGCCGGCAGGCAGGTGGAAAGGATAGTTTAAATTTGTAGTGTGCTCATGTTTCAAACGACTTAATATAACACAAAAATTTCATAATGTATTAATTAACATAGTTTTATTTTTAAGCTGAATGCAGAATGATTAATTTTATTAATAAAATGCTGTTACAATATTTTGCAATTTGAAAAAAGGCACTATATTTGTAACAACAACTGCAATGACTACCTCTAACCAACCAAATAGCACCGTGGGGCAAAACATAAAGCTTTTTAGAGATAAGCTTGGCCTTACACAAGATGCGCTTGCGCAATATTTGCAGACGACTCGTGAGCAAATATCGTATTACGAAACGGGTGCAAGAAGTATAACTACAACTCATTTGAATAGCTTGGCTAATCTTTTTTGTGTAAATGAATATGATTTTTATGAAGAGGATGCTGAAAAACGAAATGTAAATATTTCGTTTGCTTTTAGGGCAGATGATTTGAAACCTGAAGACCTGCAAAGTATTGCACAGTTTAAAAAAATAGTGCGAAACTATTTGAATATGAAACAAGCTTTGGTTAATGAGTAATGTAAATGAACTTATATTAGAAAAGCAGGCTTTATCTTTTAGAAATGAATATGGGCTTAGCAGCACAGATCCTATTCGGCTAAAAAGCCTTTTGCAAAAGGCAAATGTTATTACAGCGTTTGCACCATTATCAGAAAAT
Organism: Ferruginibacter sp.; assembly: GCA_031408295.1. Classification (GTDB taxonomy): domain Bacteria; phylum Bacteroidota; class Bacteroidia; order Chitinophagales; family Chitinophagaceae; genus Ferruginibacter. Next base: position 15,547 of record JANNVW010000088.1, on the reverse strand, counting down.
TTTTCGGGCATGGCGCTTAGGGCAAATGCGGCTGATAGATTTATGCTGGTGAACAATACACAATCTTTGGGCAAGCAACATTTTACTATTTGCCACGAGCTATACCATTTATTTATACAAGAAAATTTTACAGCACAAGTTTGTACCACTGGGTTGTTTGATAAAGCTGTGAATAAGATAGAGCAATACGCAGATATTTTTGCAAGTTTTTTACTGCTACCTAAAGAAGGTATTATTGAAAATATTCCTAATGAAGAATTAGAGGGTAAAAATATTTCTTTAAAGACCATATTGTTTATAGAAAATTTTTTTTCTTGTAGCCGTAGAGCGTTATTATACAGGCTTAAAAAATTAGGCATTATTAATAGTGAACAATACACAACTTTTACCATTAATATAAAAAGGGGAGCATTGGAAAACGGCTATCAGACTGAGTTGTACGAGGCTGGTAATGCTAACCAACATATAGGCGACTATGGTACGATTGCAAGAGGGCTTTATGAAAAAGAAAAAATATCTCAAAGTCATTACTATACATTGCTGCGGGATTTAGGTATTGATATTAATAAACTTACAGATATAGAAAATGGAGCGTTCTGATAGGATTATTTTAATAGATGCTGATGTTGTTTCTCATTTTATAACAGGAGGGGAAGCATTTGTTATAGATAAGATTTTTCCTACAAACAAAATTTACATTTTAGATAAGGTACATGCAGAATTGCAAAATTGGCCATCGAATGAGATTCGCAGGCAAATAAGTAATTTGCTGAGTGCAAAACATATTCGATTAATGAATTTTCCAGAAGATGATGAAGTGATAAAGAAAGAATATTTTTGGATAAAGAATATGCTTTTTAAAGGGGAAGGAGAAAGTGCTTGCCTTGCAGTAGCGAGGTACAATAAAAATATATTGGCAAGTAGTAATTTAAAAGATATAAAAAATTATTGCGCTATGCATAAGATAGATTACTTGACTACAATGGATTTTTTATGTGAAGCTTTGCAAACAAATTTTTTTACAGAAGAAAGATGCAATACATTTCTTACAAAAAACGCTGAAAGTAAACTGCCAGTAAAAATGATGAAGGATTTTGTTTGTAGAGAAATAAAATTTATAAAGTAAAAGTGATATTACTTTTTAATTCTACACAGCATCCGCTTCCATCTCCTTCACAATAAAACTCTAACCCCTATGCCAAGCATAGGGATAAGAAAAGATCCTCTGTACTCCAAGCCAACATAAAAGCGGCACCGAGTATATGTGTGCAAACGCTGCGCAATAAACATATATGAAGGTATAGCGTGGCTGCCTTACGATTTCGGTGGGTATGCATAACAACCAATGAAAAGCAACTATTACAACTAAATAATTTAGTATTTATTCCACACCTTTACCTTCTTCTAAAAAAGCAACACGCATGGAAAAGCAAAACGATATAAAAATATTTGACTACAAAAAAGTGAGAACGCTTTGGGATGCGGAGCAAGAAAAATGGTATTTATCTATTGTAGATGTGATAGCTGTGCTTACTGACCAAAGTGATTTTCAAGGAGCAAGAAATTATTGGAAAGTATTAAAACACCGACTTGTAAAGGAAGGGAATGAAACGGTTACAAATTGTAACCAGTTGAAATTATTAGCCGAAGATGGTAAAATGCGAATGACCGATGTAGCAGATACCGAGCAACTATTTCGTCTCATACAATCCATACCAAGCCCCAAGGCAGAGCCGTTTAAACTATGGCTTGCAAAAGTAGCCGCAGAAAGGTTAGACGAAATGCAAGACCCCGAACTTAGCATTGACAGAGCATTGGAACAATATATGCAACTTGGCTACTCGGAAAGCTGGATAAATCAACGCTTAAAAAGTATAGAGATACGAAAAGAACTTACAGATGAATGGAAAAAAAGAGGGCTGAAAGCAGGGCAACAATTTGCTACATTAACAGATATTGTAACTAAGGAGTGGTCGGGGAATACAACCAAAGAATATAAAGTGCTTAAAGGTTTGAAAAAAGAAAACCTGAGAGATAATATGACCAATACCGAACTTATATTGAACATGCTTGCAGAAGCATCTACAAAAGATATTTCGGCGGCTACCAACCCCGAAACTTTTGAAGACAGCAAGCTTGTAGCCAAGCAAGGTGGCAATGTAGCCAAAGTGGCTATGAAGGCCTTGGAAGCCAAGACAGGAAAAAAAGTGGTAACGGCTATAAATGCTAAAACTGTTTTGAAGGGGATTAAAGATGTAAAAAAGTGATTTAGTTAATTGTTTTCTGTTTTTAAGGATACCAACCGATAAGAATAAATTATTTGTGTTTCGTTTTTATATTGCCTCAATCTTCTCTCCCATCTATTGCACAATAAAAGTTGAAAAAAGTTTTTCTGCTTAGCATAGCCCGCATGGAAGCGGCACCGAGTATATATGTGCAAGCGCAGCGCAGTACACATATACGAAGGTATAGCGTACAGGCGGAAACCACTGCTCGGCTTTGCACTGTTGCTCATGCTCCAAAGCATAAAACAAATCTATAAAATTTACCACTTCACAAAAAGTAAAACTAAAAATTAAAACAATTACTTTTACCCAATATGAAAAGCATAACGCTCAATAAAAATATTAGCCGCAGGGTAGAGAGCGGTCACCCATGGATATTTTCTAATGAAGTAAATAGGGGAAAAGAAAAAGATACCAATGCCTTGCCAGGCGAAATTGTAAATGTGTTTACGTTCGATAAAATATTTATTGGTAGGGGATATTACAATCCGCAATCGTTAATTTCGGTAAGGTTGCTTACTCGTAATAAAGATGAAGTAATTGATGAGGCTTTCTTTTATAAAAAAATAAAACAGGCATGGGCGTATCGCCAAAAAATTGGCTATACAGAAAACTGTAGATTGATTTTTGGCGAAGCAGATGACCTACCGCAATTGATTATTGATAAATTTAACGACTATTTTGTAATACAAACTTTGGCGCTTGGTATAGATGTGTGGAAACCTGCTATTATAAAGACTTTGCAGCAATTGTTTACACCTAAGGGCATATACGAACGCAATGATGTGCCCGTGCGTGAGCTAGAGGGCATGGAACAACAAAAGGGTTTTTTATCTGCTGAATTTGATACAAATATTATCATAAACGAAAAATCTTTTGATGATACCTACCATGGTATTAAAATGCATATTGATATTGCCAATGGACAAAAGACTGGTTATTTTTTAGACCAACAAGATAACCGAAATGCTATACGGCATATTGTAAAAGATGCAGATGTGCTGGGCGCTTTTTGTTATACTGGTTCATTTGAAATAAGTGCGGCGCATTATGGTGCAAAGTCGGTATTGGGATTAGATATTTCGCAGGGTGCTATAGATATGTGTAATAAAAATGCTGCGCTTAATGGGCTTGAAAACATATGTACATTTGAATGTGTAAATGCGTTTGATGTATTAAAAACTTTGTCGAAGGAAGACAAGCGATGGGATGTGGTAATGCTTGACCCTCCCTCGTTTGCTAAAAGCCGCAGCAGTATTGATAAAGCGGTAACTGGTTATAAAGAAATAAACTTGCGTGGTATAAAGTTAGTGAAGCCGGGTGGTTTTTTGGTAACATCGAGCTGTACCAATTTAGTAAACCCTACGTTGTTTTACGATATTATTTTAATGGCGGCTAAAGATGCGAAAAGAAACATTAGGCAAGTAATGTTTAATGCACAATCGGCAGACCACCCAATAATAAGTGGACAAGAAAATACGCATTATTTAAAATTTTTGATTGTGCAGGTGTTGTGATGATTTTTAGCTTAATCGTATTTTTTTAATCACCTAGTATTTAATAATCGTACATTATAAAAAACCATTTATGAAAAAAGTACTTCTCATTATTTTGATAATATCTTTTGTGGTAGAGCTTGCGCTTACGTTCTTAGGTTTTTTTATGCCTGCTACTGCTGCGGAATTGTTTAAAGTAGCCTACAACGAGCAAACAGCTTTTTTGGCTTACATCATTGCATGGTTTTTGCTGCTAGCAACGGGGCTGATAGGTTATATTATTTATTTATTGGCGAATGATAAAGAGGGTAGCAAAGCATTGATTTATATATTGGGCTTTTGGTGGATTGGCTTAGGTATTGGCGTTTATGCTGTTTTTGGTAAAATTGATAATTTATTGTTAGATAGTCTGAAAGGGTTGCTGATAGTGGGTTTGAATTATTTTATTACTAAAAAAGCGGTTGAATAAAATATAAGTTGATGTTTATTAATTTTTTATAAGAAACTATTGTAATATAAAAATTGTATATTTCCATAGTGATACAAAAATCGACAATACAACTTCTTCGTTTTCATTTTTCATTTTTCTTGATGCCATTGTATTGGTTTGCACTTAGCCAAACGCCAAGCATTAATTGGAAAGATGCGTTGCTTATTTTTATTGTGCTTCATGCATTGGTTTATCCATCTAGTAACGGTTATAATTCGTATATGGATAAAGACGAAACTGCAATAGGTGGAATAGAAAAACCCCTACCGCCTACTAAGCAATTATTCTTTATAACTATATTTATGGATGTACTTGCTGTAATAATAAGTTTACTGGTGAGTGTTTATTTTGCATTGGGTATTGTTGTTTACATTCTTGCATCTAGGGCATACAGCTACCGTGGTATTCGCTTAAAAAAATATCCTATAATTGGGTATCTTACCGTAGTGGTTTTTCAAGGTGGGCTAGCGTTTTGGTTGGTTTATTATGGCACTAGTGTAGAAAAAAGTTTGTGCGTTCCTGTAGCTACAATAGCTGGAGCAGCCTTGCTCATTGGTGGATTTTACCCACTTACGCAAATATACCAACACGAGGCAGATAAGAAAGATGGCGTAACAACCATTAGTAGCCTGCTTGGATACAGAGGTACTTTTATTTTTACTGCTATCATTTATACGTTTGCATTTGGCCTATTGGCTTATTGGTTTATGGCTACCTTGCAGCAAACAAAATTTATAGTATTACAAGTTTTTTTTATTCCGGTACTTTTTTATTTTTTTGCATGGGCAAAAAAAGTTTGGAATAATACCGCTGAAGCAAATTTTAAAAATACCATGCAAATGAACTTACGGGCTTCCATTTGCACGAATCTTGCATTTATAACCATATTAATACTTCGTTTTTTTGAGTAAAATAATTTCTATAGGAACGGCTGTGCCTGCTTTTAAACATGAGCAGCAAAACATTTTGCAATTTATGCAAGAGGCCTATGCGTTAAATGATGTAGATGCTAGGAAACTTAGATTTCTTTACCATCAAAGTAGTATTGCAACGAGGTATTCTACCATTGCTGATTATAGTGCTGATAAAACGGCATGGGAATTTTACCCACAAACTGAGAATATAGAGCCATTCCCATCTTTAGAAAAACGAATGCTTTGGTATAAAAATAATGCAGCAGCTTTATCTGTAGATGCTATAAAAAATTGCTTGAGTGGGAAAATAACCCCAAATGAAATTACCCACCTTATTACCGTAAGTTGTACTGGTATGAGTGCGCCAGGGCTAGATTTGGAAGTAATGGAAATACTAGACTTACCTAAAAATATTTATCGTACATCTATAAATTTTATGGGCTGCTATGCTGCTATACATGCATTGAAAATGGCAGATGCAATTTGCAAAACAGAAGTGGATGCAAAAGTAATGATTGTGTGTACAGAGCTTTGTACACTGCATTTTCAGCGAGAGGCTACTAGAGATAATATGGCATCGAGTTTATTGTTTGCTGATGGTGCTGCTGCTACGTTGGTAACGCATAATAATGATTTGGAAAAGGGGCTTTTTTTAAAAGGCTTTTACTCAGAAGTAATTGCTAAGGGTAAAAATGATATGAGTTGGGAGTTATCTTCATCAGGCTTTTTAATGACACTTAGCGGATATATACCAGATTTAATAGAAGCAGATTTTGGGCCATTAATGGGCAGGGCACTTAATAAAGTTGGGTTAACAAATAACGATATATCAAATTGGTGTATACATCCTGGTGGGAAAAGAATTTTAGATGCTATTCATAAAAGTCTTGATTTTAAAAATGGAGAACTAAATGAGAGTTACGAAGTGCTGCAAGAATATGGTAACATGTCGTCTCCAACAATTTTATTTGTGCTTAAAAAAATAATGGATACGATTAATAATTCTTCACAAGAGATTGATACAAATAAAAATATTTTTGGCGCAGCTTTTGGCCCTGGTTTAACAATGGAAACTTTTGTAGCTTCACGATATGCCTAGTTTTTTGAACCGCTCATATAAAACCGAATTACTTGATAGGGACGATATACCTTTTGAGGATATAAAGCAAAATATGAAAGAGCTAGATGTTGTAAACACTAGACTTGGTGGGCATCGTATAACAAAGCTTGGGCTTAAATATGTATTAGATTTACAATTGCTTGATAAGAATAAAGAAATTATTATTTGTGAAATAGGTTGTGGTGGAGGCGATAATTTGAGGGTATTGAAACAATATTGTTGGGCGAATAAAATTGAAGCAAAGTTTATTGGTGTAGATATAAATCCTCATTGCATTGCATTTGCAACATCTAAAAAAGAAAATAGTGGTATTGCATTTATTTGTTCCGATTATAAACTTGCAGCATTTGAACAGCAACCAGATATTATTTTCTCTTCGTTATTTTGTCATCACTTTACTGATGTACAATTGGTAGATATGCTAGGCTGGCTTAAGCAACAAGCTAAATTGGGCTTTTTTATAAATGATTTGCATAGGCATTGGCTGGCTTATTATTCTATTAAATGTATAACGAGTATTTTTTCTAAAAGTTATTTGGTAAAAAACGATGCGCCACTTTCTGTGCTTAGGGGTTTTAGCAAAAAAGAGTGGGAAGATTTGCTTAGAAAATCGGGTGTATTGAATAGCAAAATAGTTTGGAAATGGGCTTTTCGGTGGTTGATATATTCAAAATAAAGTAACAAAAAATTTGAGTGAAATTAAAATATATGATGTGGCTATTGTAGGAGGAGGCTTGGCGGGGCTTTCACTTGCTATTCAGTGCGCAAAGGCCGGGTATAGCACTATTTTGTTTGAGAAAGAAAGGTATCCATTTCATAAAGTGTGTGGCGAATATATAAGCATGGAAAGTTGGGGATTTGTGGAAGGGCTAGGATTACCGCTTAGTAAAATGAATTTGCCCATAATAAAGCACTTGATGGTAACTGCGCCTAATGGTAAAAAAATAGAAGGTAAATTGCCTTTGGGCGGCTTCGGTATCAGCAGGTATCTTATAGATTACGAATTGTATAAAATTGCAAAATCTGCAGGTGTGCATGTTGAAGAAGCTGTAAAAGTAGATGATGTGCAATTTGATAAGGAAGTATTTAGTATTCATTCTACAATTGGGATTGTACAATCGAAAATAGTTGCTGGTAGTTTTGGTAAGAGAAGTAACTTGGATGTAAAATGGAAACGCAATTTTGTATTTCAAAAAAAGAACAAGCTTAATAATTACATTGGTGTAAAGTACCATATAAAAACAAATTGGCCTAACGATTTGATTGCCCTTCATAACTTTGAAAATGGTTACTGTGGTATATCGCAAATAGAAGACGGAAAGCATTGCCTATGCTACCTTACGACAGCCAGTAATCTAAAAGAAAGTGGCAACGCTATTGAGACTATGGAAGAAAATTTCTTAAAAGTAAATCCATTTTTGAAAGAGATATTGGAGAATGCTACAAAAATATATACAGAGCCATTAAGCATAGCGCAAATAAGTTTTCATAAAAAAGCACAAGTAGAAAACCATGTGTTGATGATTGGTGATGCAGCTGGCATGATAACGCCACTTTGTGGAAACGGTATGAGCATGGCTTTGCATGGTAGCAAATTGGCTTTTGAGGCAATAGATTTATTTCTTACTAAAAAAATAAATAGAACAGCAATGGAGCTGGCATATACCCGTACATGGAAAGAGCAATTTTCGAAACGCCTTATTGCCGGCAGAATTATTCAAACATTGTTTGGTAAAAAATGGGTAACAAATTTATTGATAACAGTTGTAAAACCATTTCCTTTTTTGCTTAATTTTTTGATAAGGCAGACACATGGAAAGGCTTTTTTTATTTTTTCGTTTTTGTAGTTAAACAGTATTTGCACTTAGCTAAATAGAATTTGTACTATTTGATTTTTATATTAAATTGCTTTTTTTTAGTATATTAATATTTAAAATCTATAAAATGAATAACCTAAGTAAACTAAAAAGTATATTTTTTTCTGCCTTAATGCTCAGCTTATTCTTTTTTTGTTTTGGACAAAGTGCCCATGCTCAAGATATTATAGGCAAAACAATTACTGGTATTAAGGGCATTACTAAAACCGTAGCAGAAATAAATGCAAACAGTAAAATTTACGACGAAGCAAACAAGGGTAAAATATTTCCTTTGAGACCAGAATTGGAAACACCAGATTTGTTACCTGGATTTGACAATGAAAGTCGACTTTTTGGTAAATGGCCTTTAGATTCTACTAATTTAGGAAATACTGCAAGTAGAATAAATGGCGTTACACAAACCATTCACTCTAATTTTATGGCAACAGATTTTTCAACTGCTGCTGGAGGTTGGCCTCCAGATAACAATGGAGATGTAGGGTCAACTCAGGTTTTCATTGCTCAAAACTACAGGTTGAAAGTGTATGCAAAACCAAGTGTAATTGGCGCAGCAGTTACTACACCCAATGGTACATCTACTGCCTTACTTGGGTCTCCCGCATTGGATGTTTCGCAAAATGCTTTTTTTAGGACTGCATTTACAGGTGTAACAACCACCGACCCTCATGTAAGGTTTGATAGACTTACGAGCAGATGGTTTGTAATATCTATGAGCACTAATGAAGCTACAAACAATTACTTACTTTTTGCCGTAAGTAGTGGTGCTACAATTACAGGTACTGCGTCGTTTACATTTTTTAGAATACAATTAAGTTCTTTTCCTGTAGGTAATGCTGATATTGGTAATTTCTTAGATTATCCAACATTGGGTGTTGATGCAAATTCACTTTATTTGGGTTCAAATATATTTACAGGTGCTGGAGCATTTTCTCATTCATCAGCTTATGTAGTAGATAAATCAGATATGATAGCTGGAACACTAACAATAACTCCATTTAGTGCAATCAATATGAGTACTCCACAAGGTGTACACAACGATGATGTAGCTGCTACAGAGGGCTACATTATTGGAAGTTTCAACTCAACAAGATTGGGGTTTAGAAGGGTAACTTACCCTGGAGGTGTTACAACTTTAAGTGCAACGACGACTACAATTGTAATTAACACAATTGCCTCACCAATACTTCAGCCTGCGGCGGGATCGAGTGGTAATTTAGATGCATCAAATAGTAGACTACTTGCAGCTATGATCATGAAAAACAAAATTACAGGAGTTTCTACTTTATGGACAGCACATACTATACAAGTAAATACGAGTGGCGTCGGTTCTACTACGGGTGGCAGAAATGGGTGTAGATGGTACGAATTTCAAAACCTTGCTGGTACGCCAACCATGCTGCAATCTGGCACTTTGTTTAATGATGCTACTGCTAACCCTCGAGGCTTTTGGTTTCCGAGTATTGCTATGAGTGGGCAAGGGCATGCTATTTTAGCATCGAGTTCAGCTTCTGCGGTAGACAGGATAAATATTGTAATTGCTGGTCGTTATAGAACTTCTGCTCTTGGAGATTTAGAAGATTCTACTTACGCAACCTCTACTGGTTCAGATTATAATCCTTTTAACGGTGCAGCATTTGTAAACAGGTGGGGAGATTATAGCCAGGTAGGTGTAGACCCTAATGATAATATGACTATGTGGGCATTTCATCAATATTGTAATAGCACAAATTCATATGGCGTAAGAGCAATTCAGCTTAAAGCTCCACCACCAGCTGCAGCTATAGCATTGGGGACAATTGGTTGTGGCACTGGTCCAGTGGTAGGTACTCGAACAACTGCTGTTACACTAAATGGTACGAGTACAAATAATAGCGAATTTTATGACCCTGGTACTGGATATGCAAATAGATTAGCAGTAACGACTACAGGGGCTGGAGTTTCTATTAGTAATATAGTTTTTGTAAACCCTACACAAATTACTTTTAATGTTGTGTGGCCTACCACTTTAAATGGAACTACTCAAACTTTAACCATAACCAATCCAGATTTACAAGCAGTTACAACAACTTACACATTGCCCACAGGCTGTATTTTAGTACCACTAGATCTTATTAGTTTTACGGGCAAAGGAATAGACAAAAGGGTACAACTAGATTGGACTACAGAAAACGAAGTGAACAGTGACTATATTGGTTTAGAAAAGAGTACAGATAAATATACTTTTAGTGAAATTGCTCGCTTTAATAGTATTGGATTAAGCGGCGGTAATTATCAGCACTTTGATAACAACCCTGCTGATTTAAATTATTATAGATTGAAACAAGTAGATGTAAGTGGGGCTTTTAAATATTCTAATATCGTAACAGTAAGGTTTAATGAAAAAATTGGTTTTTCTGTGTATCCAAATCCTGCTAGTACTTCTCTTACACTTGAGTATGCAGCTACATTTAAAAATGGTATGATAAATATTATTGATGCTGCTGGTAAAAGAGTTTTGTCTAAAAAAGTAGTTGAGCTAAACAAAACAATTTTAAATGTTTCTAGCTTACAATCGGGTGTTTATGTGGTAGAAATTAACAATGAAAAAGGGGAGAAGCTGCAGCAAAAAATTGTAATTGAAAAAAAGTAGATTAATTGTCTTTTGGCTTTTACAGCAAGTAAATTAGTACATATACTTTAGTAAAAATGGTTTCAGTGTGGCTCATTGAAACCATTTTTATTATGAAATTTTTCTTATTGTAATAATTATGAAGCTCTGGTTTATAATTCAATCGTAAACACACTTCCTTTTCCTACTTCGCTTTCAATAATTAATTTATTATTTGCTTTAGTAAGTAATTCTTTTACCAAAAAAAGACCAAGCCCACTTCCTTTTTCACCTTGTGTACCAACGGTAGTTTCGGTTTCTTTGTTTTGTAAATCGGTAATTTGTTCTGCTGTCATACCAATACCTTCATCTTTTATAGATATTAAAACCTGATTATCTTTTTGAGTAGCAGTTATAAAAACAGTAGCATTTTCTTTGCTATATTTTATTGCATTAGTGAGCAAATTTCGCAATGCTATATTTAAAATATTTTTATCGCTTACGGCTGATGCTACTTCTATGTTTTTAAGAATATTAATATTTTTTTGTTGAGCTTGTGCTTGCACATCGTCTATAGCGTCTAATACAATTTCTTCTAAATCTACAGGTGTGATATTTGCATTTGTATTTTTTATTTGCATATTTGCCCATACCAATAAATTATCTAGCATATCTGTAGTTTGAGATACTGCTTGGGTAGTTTGTTTTTTAAACATTTGCTTTTTTTCTTCTGAAATATTTGAATTATCAGATAAACTCAAATACGAACGGAGTGTTATCAAAGGGTTTCGTAGGTCATGACTTATAATACTAAACAACCTATCTTTTACACCGTTTAATGTTTGCAACTCATCTTTCTGTTTATTTATCTCAATATTTTGCGCTGCTAATTGTATATTTTTATTTTTTATTCTACTATAAAAAAAGCCTAAGCCCCCTAGGAGTAATAGCATGCCACTAGCCAAGCTTATAAATGCATTTCGTTGATTTTTTCCTCTTGCTACTTCGACTTCTTTCTTTACAATTTCACTATTCTTTTTTTCTATTTTATAATCTGCTTCTAGTTGTGTAAGTTGGTTTTTATTGTCAGATGTATATAGGCTATCTTTTAAACTATAATATTTATTTAAGAAAGTTATTTGATTTACATAGTCTTTTTTATTGCCATATACTGTTGCTAAGCTTCTGTAGTTATTCATTTCAATATCTGTTAAACCTGCACTGTGTGCATAGTTTATACTTTTTTCAAAAGCAATTTTTGCATTTGTTAAATCATTTCCTCTTAAGTACGCTTCACCATAGTTAATGTATAATGAGGCCATTAAATCTGCCGTTTCTTTCTTATTTTGTTTGTAAATTAATTTTACAGTGTCATAACAACTTAAGGCTTCTTTAACCTTACCACTACTTTTGTAATTAGCACCAATGGCAGAAAGTGCATTTGTAATTACCATATCATTTTTTAAAAGCTTACCAATCTTATAAGCTTTTTGAAAATACTCCATCGAAGTATCATGTGCATCATCTTTATCAAATAAAATGCCTTTTTCAAAATACAAATGGCTGAGTTCAAAACTATCTTTTTGTTTTAAAATTATCACTTCCGCTTTATCGTAATATTCACTAGCCTTTTTTATATTTTTAGTATCACTATATACATCTGCTACAGATATATATGCTGAGCCTAGTTTATTTCTTTTGTCTTCTTTTTCGTAAATACGGGTTGCATTTAGATAATTTTCAAGGGATTTATCAAAATCTGCCTTAATTCTGTAACAAAAGCCATTTAGGATATAGAGTCTAGCTAGTTTTTCTTTTTCATTTAAAGTTGTGGCGAGCGTTATACCTTTTTCAAAATATTCTATGCCTTTGCTTGCGTTGTTAAACATGTATAGGTTGCCAAGTTTCATTAAAGTGTTTAACCTATTGCTATCCATAGATGTTGCATCTAATACTTTTAATAAGCTATCAACTTCTGAATTTTGAGCTACTAATTGTACAGATGCAAACACAAGTATTGTCGCAAGTATTAATTTATTCATCTTGTATAATTTATATGAACCTTTTTATTGCAGAATCGCCCATTACTGTTTGCAACACAACATCTGCATAGGTTTTACCAATGTTCAATTGTATTTTGTTTAACATAACAGCATTGGTATCTATAGCGGTTATTTTTTGCTTGTTTACAATATGTGTTCTAGCCACACGTATAAAATCAACTGGGGAAAGTTGTTGCTCAATATTTTTTAAGCTTACAAGTGCAATCTTTTTTTGTCCATTTTCTAAAAAAATATTTACAAAATCGCCAAGCGATTCTATGTAAAGTACTTCGCTATTATGAATACGTGTGTACGCATTTTTATCTTTTACAAAAAAAGAATAATTGTTTTCTTTTTTAAAACCCTCATTTGCGGCAATACTATTTTTCATTTCTAACAATGTTCTTGCTTTATTTATGGCACGTATAAGGCGTTCTGTACTAGCTGGCTTTACCAAATAATCTATTGCATCCACCTCAAAGGCGTCGGCAGCGTAGGTGGGGTGAGAAGAAATAAATATGATTAAAGGTAATTTTGTAAGGCTTTTTGCAAGCTGTATTCCTGTAAGTCCGGGCATTTCCACATCTAAAAGCAATAAATTTGGCGTCTCTTTTTGTAAAAACAAGCTAGCCTCTATTGCGCTTTCACAAATAGCCACTCTCTGTAAATTTGGTATTAAGTCTAATTGTTGAATAATTAACTCCCTATAAACTAAGTCATCATCTGCAAGTAAGTATGTCAATGGTATTGTCATATAAAAATAAAATTACATCATTTTTTATTTACATTTATGTCAATTTTTTGTAAATCAATACTATAATGAAGCCCTTTTCTTACGTATATTATTATTTATCAAATACATACGATATTTATACGTTTATACAAAATTGTTTAATAATTCCGAATTATAAATAATCGGAATTAATCAGATAAACTAGTATAACATGGAAAGCAGTGTATATAGTAACAGTAACATGAAACCTTGTTTATAGTACTAGATATCTATTTACTGCCCAAAGTTCGTTATGAGGAAAAATATTTTCGCCTATGAAAACAAGGGTGACAGTGATATTGAACTTCATTGGCTACTTTATAATGTGCTTACCGGATTGCTCGCTTCAGCATTTAATGTTCTATCATCTTTTTTGCCCTCTGTTACATTCAATTAGGTTCAATATTTACAAAAAGGGGGGTAGATTAATAGTTTCAGCATAATTTTTAACCTTAATTCAGGTTATTAAACCCCCTTTAGGTCAATTTTTTAATTAGCGTATATATATAGTATCCAATGTCTCCAAATTAACGAAAATATGCCGATGAAGGAAGAACAACCGTCACTACTCAACGCCAGAATTGCTCTTACGCCAACCCTCAATTTAACGCCATCAATATGTGTAGTGCTTATAACAGATTCTTTAGGCAGTAAAATTGCTATTTCAGACATTTATTAACCAAACCATATACCTCTCTTTAAGATTTTATATACAAGCATTGTAAAATCAGCACAAAGCATAAGTAAGGTTAATAGAAATACAATACATTCTTGTTTGTTTTCTTATCACAGTTTTACGCATAACATCTCAGTGCCCAAAAATCTTTAAAATGGACAATCAATTTTTTGTATTCTGTTAATATGTTGTAATTAGTAATTCTTTAAGAGTAATCCCAATTAGAGTACTAATTATACTATGTTATTTAAAACCTAACTAGGGAATCTTATTTAGTTGTTTTTTATACTGGGTTGCCACATATTGATGTTGTTTTAAAATTATTTTAAAATTATTTTTTCCTTTGTAATCCAGTATTAATAGGCACTAAAGGCAATGCGAGAAAAACATTTCACACTTTTATTTAAAATAACTTTGCCAAGGAAAATTTCCCCCCTATCTTTGCACTCCGCTTTAAGAAAAAAGCACAAGTTCTTTAAAAAATCTCAACAAAATAACCCAAAGTTTTTTATCAAAATTTGAAATTAAATTTGGTGGTTAATTTCTCTACTCTTACTTTTGCACTCCCAATTAAAAAACGGGCTTTTTAAAAGTAAAAAGAAATAAAAAAAGTTGAAATAAATGCAAATTAAATTTGGCTATTAAAGCACAAGTTTATACCTTTGCACTCCGCTAAAAAAAGCGAGCATCTCTAAAGAGATTTGCAGAAAACAAAAATAAATATTTGGTTTATAAAAATATTAGTTTTACTTTTGCAGCCCGATTGAAAAAAAGGGTAATAAAAAAAGTAAAATAAAGTTCTTTGAAAGTTTGGAAATAACAGCAATAAACGTAAGTTTTTAAAACAGTAATGTTAGCAAAAATAATACAATAGAATACAGATTATAATTTCATTGAGAAATTACAAGTCGAGTTCAAACAAAACATTTACAATGGAGAGTTTGATCCTGGCTCAGGATGAACGCTAGCGGCAGGCTTAATACATGCAAGTCGAGGGGCAGCGGGGACTTCGGTCCGCCGGCGACCGGCAAACGGGTGCGGAACACGTACGCAACTTTCCCAAAACTGGTGAATAGCCTTCCGAAAGGGAGATTAATACACCGTAAGATATAGGAGTGGCATCACTTTTATATTATAGCTCCGGCGGTTTTGGATGGGCGTGCGCCTGATTAGGTAGTTGGCGGGGTAACGGCCCACCAAGCCTTCGATCAGTAACTGGTGTGAGAGCACGACCAGTCACACGGGCACTGAGACACGGGCCCGACTCCTACGGGAGGCAGCAGTAAGG
>JANNVW010000087.1:0-7730 GCA_031408295.1 Ferruginibacter sp. | reverse complement strand
CGTTTAATGCAGCGATTGCAGCTTTAGCAGCTTCATCGTCTTCCATTTCTACGAAACCGAAACCTTTGCTACGGCCATTCATTTTGTCTTTAAGAATTTTTGCACTGCTTACAGTACCATACTCAGTGAAGAGTGTGCTTAAGTCTTCGTCAGTCATAGACCAGCTAAGATTTCCTACGTAAATGTTCATTGTAATAAACTTTTTTAAATAAAATAAATAATGTCTTGGACATTAGTGCTACAATGAACTGAAAACTACTTACGAAAAGATAAAATCAGCCAACATTAAAACTAAGATTCCAACAGACAATACAAAAGTAAGTGTAAATTCAATCTAAAGATCAAATAAACAAGTTTTTTTAATATATAATATGATATAGTGTTTTTAATGGTATTTGTATCAAATCATAGATGAAACCAAGCTTTATATAGGTTAATTCGTAAAAGTAAGTAGTTATGACAACCTGCTGACCTATTTAGAAAGCTCATTAAATTTGAGCCAGTATGACAACGATTTAAAAAAACATCCTTAGCAGCTACGCATATTTGCAAGGTTACAAAAAAATAAAGGTCTACCCACAAAGGAGCTTAATTGTATTTACGTAAACCAATTTTATTTTTTGG
The DNA here is from genome assembly GCA_031408295.1 of Ferruginibacter sp. Taxonomy (GTDB): domain Bacteria; phylum Bacteroidota; class Bacteroidia; order Chitinophagales; family Chitinophagaceae; genus Ferruginibacter. The sequence continues at coordinate 7,106 of JANNVW010000087.1, read as the reverse complement.
TTATGCTTCACACTGATTTTAGTGAGCTTGTGTTGTTACTTATTTTCTGTCAATCTTCCTCCATCTTTATCAACAACCAAGCTGTATTTTACACCTACTTTCAGTGCCCTGTTTTCATTACCATGCCCTACAGGAAAATCATAACAAACAGGATAATCATATTCCGCAACAATATCACTTACTATTTCATAAATGGTTTTTCCAAATGGTCTATCTGTATCTTGCATATCAGTAAAATCGCCAACTACAAGTGCAGCTAGGTTTTTTAGTTTGCCAGCTCTTTTTAATTGATACATCATTCTATCTACAGCATACAATTGCTCCCCAATATCTTCAATAAAAAGAATAGCATTTTTTGTATCAATATCAGATTTTGTGCCAATGGCGTTTGCCAAAAGCGCTACGTTGCCACCAAGTAGTTTCCCTTTTGCAGTGCCTGTTTTGTTTAGTACATTATGTTTTATTTCATAATTATTTTTTTTGCCTTTTAACGCAGCAAGTAACGAAATAATATTTTCTGGATTATGCTCTTTATTAGCAAAAGCAGTAGCCATAGGAGCATGCAGTGTAGCTATTTTATAATTGCTTACTACATGTGAGTGTAGTAAAGTAATATCGCTAAAACCAATAAGCCATTTTGGGTTTTTGCAAAACTTTTTAAAATCGAGTGCATCTACTATCCTCCCAGTACCATAACCACCCCTGCCACACAAAATAGCTTTTACATTTTTATCATCGAGGTAGGTTTGCATTTCTTGTAAACGTTCTTCATCGCTACCACTAAAATAGTTTTTAGAATTACCCCCTACAGTAGGGCTCACAATTACTTGATAACCCTCCTCTTTTAGTTTTTTTATACAGGCTTTTGCTTTTTCTAGCAGCATATAACCTGCTGTACATGTTATAGCAATAGTATCTCCTTTTTTAAGATATGATGGTAAGGTCATTTTTTTACGTAATTTTAAGTTGTCAAAAATAAATATATGCGTTTTTTTGGAATCTTATTTTTAATATTTTCTTTTACTGTAAATGCACAACCACCCTGCGCTTCGCCTGGTGGTACACCAACATCTGCAATAGCTGTATGCGGATCGTTGGCGTTCCCTCAAGGTGTATTGCCCAATTGTACTGGCCCTGATATTCCTCAAGGTAATAATGTAAATAATATTTGCTCTGGTAATTTAATTGGCTCAAGCAATTCTATTTGGTATAAATTTCGTTGTTATCAATCTGGCACTCTAGGATTTTTAATAACGCCAACCATAGCTACATTCGATTACGATTGGTCTTTAATGAATATTACAGGGAGACCTGCTACAGATGTGTTTACTGTGCCGCTAAGTATCTCCTCTAATAGTAGTCCAAATACTACACCGCTCGCTGGTGCTACTGGATGTACGCCAACTGGAGCACTTGATTATGGTTGTGGTACTAGTGGCTTTTCTCAGTTTAATAGAGTGCAAAATGTAGTAGCAGGTAGTGATTATTTATTGATGGTTACCAAGTACACTACTTCTACAAATCAGGGCTATACACTTAATTTTACTGGCGGTACAGCCGTACTTACCAATCCATTGCCTCCTACCATCACAAGTGTGTCAACAGTAGGTTGTAATCTTTCTCAACTTCGAGTTACTTTCAGCGAAGATATTAAATGCAATAGCCTAACTCTGCCACCTGCAGTGCCACCTGCTTTAGAGTTATCAATTACTAATGGTACAAATGTTATTACAAGCATAACGTCCAACTGCATTAGTGGTTCAAATACATTTACTGAGCTCATTATAAACTTGCAAAACCCATTAGGTGGAGGAGCACATAATTTAGTAGTAAGTAGTAGTACAGTAGACGGTAATACTTTGCTAGATATTTGTGAGGACCCTATGCTACCAACATCTTTCCCATTTTCAGTTAACGCTTCACCACCTGCACCTACAGTAACTGCAGCAGTTCCTTTATGCCAAGGTACTACAGCATTGGCACTAACAGCAGGCGGTACAAATTTATTGTGGTATACCGGTGCAACTGGCGGTACAGGTACTGCTACAGCGCCCATTCCATCTACTATTGGTACAGGGGTTACCAATTATTATGTAAGCCAAACTATTGGCGGCTGCGAAAGCCCAAGGTCTCTCATAACAGTTACCGTAAGTGCTACTCCAGCTGCGCCTCTAGTAATATCTCCTATTGATTATTGTCAAAATTTTAGTAGTGCTCCACTTACTGCCAATGGCGCTAATTTGCTTTGGTATTTAACAGCTATTGGGGGCGTGGGAAGTAGTACTGCACCCACACCATCAACGGCAACTTCTGGCTCAACTATTTATTATGTATCACAAACTACTAATGGATGCGAAAGCCCAAGAGCAGCAATAACGGTGAATGTAACTGCCACATCAGCATTGCCAATTGTTACAACACCCATTAATTATTGCCAAGGATTTGCATCAATACCTTTAACAGCTAATGGTATAAACCTGCTTTGGTATGCAAACCCTACCGGCGGTATAGGAAGTACTACGGCGCCTACACCATCTACTACAGCAATTGGCAATACAATTTATTATGTAAGCCAAACGGTAAATGGATGTGAAGGACCTAGGGCAGCTATCACAGTAGCTGTTGGTCTTACACCTGCAATACCCACCACTTTAATAAATCCGGTTATTTATTGCCAGGGACAAGTGGCCACAGCGCTTACAGCTATTGGTTCTAATTTACTTTGGTACAATGTGCCAACTGCTGGTACTGGCTCTTCCATAGCCCCTACACCAATTACAACAGCAGTTTCGAGTACTACTTATTATGTTTGCTCTTCAGCAGGCACTTGCGAAAGCCCAAGATTACCAATAGTTGTAACTGTAAATGCATCGCCTAGTGCGCCATTAGTTGTTTCTCCAGTAAACTATTGTGTGGGGCAGACAGCTGCTACCCTTACTGCTAGTGGATCCAATATAAAATGGTATACTACGGCTACTGGTGGTACTGGTAGCCCCATTGCTCCAACACCGCTTACTGGAGCTGCTAGCAATACAAGCTTTTATGCTACACAAACTACTGGTATTTGCGAAAGCCCAAGGGCTGCAATAAATGTAATTGTAAATAGTATACCAACCTTGCCTACAATTACAACTACCAATTATTTTTATTGTCAAGGCAGTATTGCTCCTGCAATATCTACTGCTGGCGCAGGTACTACAAATTTACTTTGGTATAGTACGCCTACTGGCGGTACAGGGTCTAGTATAATTCCTACACCAAATACAACAGCGGTAAGCACTACAAATTATTATGTAGCTGAGTTCAATGCTGCATGCGAAGGGCCAAGATTATTAATAACTGTAACAATACAAACTAGCCCTAGCTTGCCTATTGTAAACTCTGCTAATCCAGTTTCTTATTGCCAAAATGCAATTACCCAACCATTAAATGTAACTGGTACAAATTTGCAATGGTACACAGTAGCTACGGGTGGCGTAGCCAGTACTACAACGCCTACCATTTCATCTGCTACAGCAGGCACTTTTACGTATTATGTAGCACAAAAATTAGGTACTTGCGAAGGGCCAAGAGCTGCTATTGTAGTAAATATTGAAGCCATACCTGTAGCACCCACAGTTGTATCTCCAATAAATTATTGCCCTAATAATATAGCAGTACCACTTACTGCTGTAGGCACTAATTTACTCTGGTATACTGCAGCTTCAGGCGGTGTAGGAAGTACTACCGCAGCAACGCCGCCTACAAATATTTTTCCTGCCACTTATAATTATTATGTGAGCCAATCTACTACTGGCTTAGGTTGCGAGGGGCCAAGAGCGCAAATTGTAGTTAATGTAGATAATTTTTTATCTGTAAATATTGGTGCTGATTCTACCATTTGTGAAGGTGAATCGGTTAAGTTTAATCCTATCGTAATACCAGCTGCTACTACCTATATGTGGAGAGCCTTTAATGCGCCTAATACTACTATTGATGATGTAAATATAAAAGATGCAACAGTAAAACCAGTAGACACAACACAATATATTTTAACTGCAATATTTGGTGGTTGTACCAAAGAAGATACCGTAAATATTAATGTAAGATGGAAACCTATTTTAAATGTAGAATCTACAAAAGCAATTTGTTTAAATGATATTGTTTTACTAAAAGGATTTGTAACCCGTACTTCTAGTGATTCGATAGATTATTTATGGGGACCATCTACTGATACTACAATTACTACCCCTACTGCAATACAAACAAATGCACAACCGCAAAATACTACAACCTATACTTTAACCTATAAAACCAAAGCTTCTTACGGTTGTAGCTTTAGTGAATCTGCTTCTATAAAAGTATTAGTACAAACCGTAAAAGCATTTGCTGGAAATGATACCATTGCAGTAAAAGGAGTACCCCATCAATTACAGGGGTCTGGTGCTGTTAATTATAATTGGTTTTCACCTACGGGTGTAAGTATTACAAATTCATTTAGTAAAAATGCATTTGTAACTTTAAACGATGATGCAAATATTTATTTAACAGCCACGGATGCTATTGGCTGTTTAGGAAAAGATTCTATTTTTATAAAAGTGTATAATGGGCCGAATTATTATGTACCAAACGCTTTTTCACCTAATGCTGATGGGTTGAATGATATTTTTAGAGCTATACCAGTCGGTATGTCTAACACGGTTTACTTTAGAGTGTTTAACAGACTAGGACAGCTCGTATTTGAAACCAACCAATGGTTAAAAGGATGGGATGGTACATATTTAGGAAAACCTCAACCTAATGGAGTGTATGTATGGACAGTAGCAGGAACAGATAGGAATTATAAAAAAATAGAAGCCAAGGGAACGGTGAATTTGATAAGATAGAGAGTGAATGTTATGAAAACGCCGAATTGTTGTTCGACGTTTTTTATGATTATGCTGATATGCTTACTATAATCCTTTGATACTTTGTTTTAACTCTTTTGTGGTAATAATGTTATTGAACGATTTTCGTTTTAGTCCTTTAAAGAGTTTTAAGTCGCTAGTCCATAATATAGAATCTAGTGCTAAAGAAAATGCAATAAAAATGGTATCTTTTTTATCAATGTCTGCGGTTAATTCTTGGGCTTGTATGATAATTTCTTTATTTAGTTCCTGATAAGAAAGTAAGTTCATAAACCGTATTAGGTCAAATAAGTTTTCATTAAATAAATTCAAATCAATTTTAGATTTGTAACAAATTCTAACTTTGTGGTTATTGATTTCTTCAAGTGCATATTCAGGAAGAACAAAATCCATTTTATGTTTGTTGGATTTTAATAAACTAAATAAATCAGTTTGTTTATTTAAGCAGGCACTAATGATAATATTTGTATCTACAATTATAATCATTGAGGCTTCATATCAAACTTTTCCAAAATTCTATTCCATGCTTTGGTATTTATCTCTTTTGATAATTCATTAATAATTCTTTGCGGTACTTTTTTTACAGGAGCAGATTTTTCTTCTTCCACAGATTTTACATAATCTTTTATTCGCTTAATGCGTGCAGCACCGATGCTTCTTGGAACTTTAATAGTTACGTAATCTTTATCTAATGTTTGAGTTGGCATAACATTTATTTTTTCAAATATACAAAATAGTTAGAGTTCTTTAAAACTTACAGTGTTATTTTCAATTGTTAAAATATGCTGAATACCACACTTCAACGCAAAATTATTCTTTTGATGCCCCACAGGAAAATCAAAGCAAACAGGATAATTATATTCTTTTATTTTTTCTAAAACAATTTCTTCTATCGTTTTTCCAAATTCATCGCCTTCATCATCTTTTTTTATTTTAAAACCGCCAACAATAAGCGCAGCAAGGTTCGACAGTTTGCCACTTCTTTTTAAATTCCAAAACATTCTATCTATGCTATATAATTTTTCGCTGGTATCTTCTACAAAAAGTATTTTATTTTTTGTAACAATATCACTTGCAGATGCTGATAAACTTTCTAAGGTTTTTAAATTGCCTCCAACTAAAATTCCTTTTGCCTTGCCTAGTTTATTGTTTGTGTTTATTGGAATATTGTACATTATCTTTTCGCCTAGTAAGCATTTTTTGATACTATCTAACGTTTCTAATTGTATAGGTTCTGCAATTTCTGGCGCTACAAAGCTGTTGCACATTTTTGAATGTAATGTGGAAATTCCAAAATTTTTATTGATGTGGCTATGCAGAACGGTTACATCGCTAAAACCAATAATCCATTTTGGTTTTTTTATAAATTTTGTAAAATTGAGTTTGTCAATAATTCTTACTAAGCCATATCCGCCTCTGGCAATCATAATGGCTTTTAGAGATTCATCGTCGAGCATTTGTTGTAAATCTGCCAAGCGTTCTTCGTCTGTACCTCCAAATGTGAACGATTTTTTGCCTACTGTGCTACCCATTTTTATTGCAAACCCCCAAGATTGTATCATATTTATGGCATCGGTACAATCTGTAAGGGTAATATAACCTGCGGCGCTGGTGATGCCGATGGTATCCCCTTTTTTTAAATAGGTAGGTATTTTTGCAGTAACATCATCTTCGTTTATGGTTGAAATACTTGCTGACATTGCTTTTATCGATGTTAATACCAATGCCGCCGATGATATAAATTTTTTTCTTTGCATACCGTAAATGTAATATTATTTATAAATGTACAAATGAATGTAGGCAAATTTCGGTATTGAGTTGAGTTTCGATATTTTTGCAGGGATTCATGATAGGATGCAGTCTTTCAAAATAATTTAGATTTATAGGATTTAATAATTGAAATGTCAGCCTGAGCTTGTCGAAGGCGGGTTAATCCTGTCGAAAGTTTATTATAAACTGCACCGGCTTCGACAAGCTCAGCCTGACAATATTTAACTTGGAAATTAAAGTAAATGCATAATCATCCGCATCAATCTAATGCATAATAAAAGCTAAATAGATAGATGAAGATGAAATGTGTCCCGCCGAATGCGCATTGGCGTCAAGTTAATTGATATCCACATAGGTTGAAAAGCAATGTGGGCATATATTTAAAAGAAAAAGCAACTTGTAGTTCTAAACACATTTTACAATGTCTACAAATTGCAATTTCAACAGCAA
>JANNVW010000086.1:0-1573 GCA_031408295.1 Ferruginibacter sp. | reverse complement strand
TAGTGGAAATGTGGCTACAGCAAATGCAGTTGTAAATGTTATAGATGTTATTAGCCCTACTGTAATTACTCAAGATATTACGGTAACCTTAAATGATTCTGGCACTTTTACTGTTACACTAAGTATGATAAACAATGGTTCATCAGACAATTGTGGGATAGAATCTATTCAAATAGTTAGTAATGCTACTTTTAATTGTGCAAACATTGGTACCAATTATGTATATTTACAAGCTATAGATGCTAGCGGAAATACAACTTCTGACTATGCAGTTGTGACGGTAAATTCGTTAAACGCTACAACAATAACCAATACAAATGACACACTAACCGCTACAGAAGCTGGTGCAACAAATTATCAATGGATGACATGTAATGGTGGCAATTATGTAATTATTTCAGGACAAAATAATCAAAGCTATACAGCTGTTGCAACTGGTAGTTATGCCGTAGATATTACTAAAAATGGTTGTACTACCAGAAGTGAATGTTTTAATGTAGCAACTTTAAGTAGTAATAGTTTCGAATTTAATTCTAAAGTAAATATCTTTCCAAACCCATCAACAGGTATTTTTACTATTTCAATACAAGAAGATGCAAATATTACTGTAAATGATTTATTAGGAAAAGTAATTTATACCAACAAAGTTAAAGCAGGTAACAATACCATTGATATTTCAAACTATCAATCGGGTATGTATTTACTAAACATTGCAAACGAAAATGGTTCAATTACCAAAAAAATAATAAAAGAATAAAACTAGGTAGTAGTAGTTTTTTTATGAGAGGCTTCCGTGAAAACGGGAGCTTTTTTGTTTGTAAAAAGGTAATTTCCTTTAGATTTAGGATTAAAAAATAAGGTAAACTATTTATTTTCAAAAAGTTTCAAAATATATATTTATATGTAAAAAATTATATCTATATTTGCAAACTCAAAAAATGGCTATAATGGTCATTTTAAGTATTGTTTAATTAATAATTTATTTATGTCTGGGTTAATCGGAAGAAAAATTGGCATGACAAGTATCTTTGACGAGAACGGGAAAAACATCCCTTGTACCGTTATTGAAGCTGGTCCGTGCGTAGTTACCCAAGTCAGAACCAAAGGTGTTGACGGGTATGAAGCTCTACAACTTGGTTTCGATGACAAAAACGAGAAACATTCCACTAAAGCTGATTTAGGTCATGCAAAAAAAGCTGGAACTGTAGCTAAGAAAAAAGTCGTTGAATTCCAAGATTTTGTAACAGAGCACAAATTAGGAGATGTTATCTCCGTAGATTTATTCTCAGAAGGAGAATTTGTAGATGTACAAGGTGTGTCTAAAGGTAAAGGTTTCCAAGGTGTAGTTAAACGTCACGGTTTTGGTGGTGTAGGACAAGCAACTCACGGACAACACAACCGTTTAAGAGCGCCAGGTTCTGTAGGAGCTTCATCTTATCCATCTAGAGTATTCAAAGGAATGCGAATGGCTGGAAGAATGGGTGGAGATAATGTAAAAGTACAAAATCTAAGAGTTTTAAAAGTAGTGGCTGAAAAGAACCTACTTGTTATTAAAGGATGTATTCCTGGATGT
>JANNVW010000085.1:0-18619 GCA_031408295.1 Ferruginibacter sp. | reverse complement strand
AACATTAAAGAGGTAATAACATTACCACAAAAGGTTTTAAAAGATTTAATAATGAAACATTGTTGCTACGAAAAACGACCCAATAGAATTAATATGACAGATTTGTATAAAAATATAAAAAGTTAACTTGACGCCAATGCGAATAGCTTCGGGAGAAAGTGTGTAGGGGGCTTTTAATAAATAGAGAGGTGTCTTCCGCAAAGGCGGAATTGAAGGAGTCCCGAATAGCTTCGGGAGAAAGTGTGTAGGGGGCTTTTAATAAATAGAGAGGTGTCCGAGTGGTTGAAGGAGCACGCCTGGAAAGTGTGTATACGGCAACGTATCGAGGGTTCGAATCCCTTCCTCTCTGCATGAGTACAGAAAAATTCTTTGTTTATATTCTTCAAAGTAAGAAGGATTTTTCTTTTTATATTGGACAAACAAATGATTTAGATTCTCGACTAAGTAAACACAATGATGGGTTTAGTAAATACACTTCGTCAAAAATCCCTTGGTGTTTGGTTTATTTTGAAATGTACTATACAAGAACAGAAGCGTTAAAACGAGAGAGAGAAATTAAATCAAAAAAATCTCGTAAGTACATTGAAATATTAATTTTGCAAAGATTTAAATAGTTTCCGAGAGGTTGAATCCCGTAAAAAACGGGACGAACACCTTCGGGAGAAAGTGTGTATACGGCAACGTATCGTTCCGATTTTTCGGAACGAATCCCTTCCTCTCTGCAAATTTTAAACAAAGTATTAGGGTAAAGAAGTTAAAAATTACTCCAACAAAAAATGTGTATAACAGTAACTCTATAAAGTGCTCTAATTTTTCAGTAAAAAATATAAAGTAATGTAGCGTATTTTTTGGGATTCAATAGCAAGCAACTCTAATATGGGAGTTTAAAAAGCAAAAAGAATCGGTAGCCTTGCAATTATACATTTATAGGAATCAGCTGTATAAAAATTCGTACAATTTCATTAATACAAACTCAACTGCTTGCAAACCATATTTGCCAAATATGAGCAATAATATGATTGATGCTACCCAATATATATGCTTATCTATCTGTTGTGGTTGTAAAGCTATCATAAAATTAAATTTAAATCGTTTGCAATATTTGCTCAATTTTAATTTGAGAATGATAAAAAATAGCTGCATTTATAGAATTAGAAATAAGGCAATATTTATGTGTTTTTTCCAATGCTACATTTGCTTTTTCTCTTAAAGATTCATTAGCTACAAAAATTTTTGGATATACATTAATGAGTGTAAACTTATACTTACCTTCTACGATTTCTATTTGCCCAATGGTATTGCACTCAAAATTGGTAATTTCAAATTGTAACTTTTTTGCAAATGCCAAATAGGTTGTCATAAAACAACTACTTATAGCGCTTAAAAAAAGATGCTCAGGCGACCATGGTTTGCCTTCGCCACCAAACTCTGGCGGAGTAGCTACATCTATTGTTCCATCCGCATCTACAGCGGAAAGAACACCTTTGTTTTTCTCCTGCCAATCGAGTTTTACTTCAAAAAGAAATTGTTTATCTGTTTTGCCTCTCATGGTAAAAATATTTATAGAACAAAACTATATTAAAAGCATGGCAAGGATAATGATTAAAATCAGAACATTGAATGATAGCAAGCAAATTAGACTTTTACTTTGTTACATTATATTCAATACTTTTTAAATAAAATTTTCCATATACAAATTCTCCCTCAGGGTAATGCCACACTGCTTCTCCGTATTTTAAAACATTTCTACCATCTATTTTTACATATTCTTTTGCAGGAGTAGAAAAACGATATTGTTTCATATCGCTAATGGCATATCTATCATCAGATACAAAATTTATTAACTCTCCCTTTTCGTTAAAATAAAGTGTGGCGTTTATCTTATTTCCTGCGTTTGTAAATGTTGCTTTGGCAGATAAACTATCAATAGTTGTCCATTCAATTCTTCTATCAATAAGAGATGCAGCTGCCATTAAACACATATCGTTAAATACGGTTACGGTTTCTGCCTTGTTCATTTCATTGCCTTTTACATTTACAACATTAAACAAACCAAGCAATTTTACTTGCATGGTTGCAGTAGCATTTTGATAGCAATGATAACCAGGCACATTAGTACCATACATGTTGGCTTTCATAAAAAACAATCTAGCTGGGTTATCAAAAAAATTATACTGCGTAGATGTGAATTTGAAAAAATCTTTTCCTTTATCCCTCATTTCTCCATCAAACACAACCCTCATATTTTTTATTTTGGGCTTTCCAATAGCGCCTGCATAGCGGATACACTTTTGCACAGGAAGTGGCAAGGAATCTATGTCAGCTTCCGTTAGTACATCATTTTTAGAAAAATTGGTTTGGGCTAAATGATTTTTTACATCTGATTTAAATTCCATTTCAAAACGATGCGATGCCCAAGAGGAAATGGCTACAAAAAGAATAATAACATTTGCAATGCTACCAAATTTTGCATCTTTCCAAACGGTAATAATAAGTATTTGAGAAATAACCGCAGCTATTATTGCTACTATTGCCCAACCATCATTTTTTGTAAAATATAAAATAGTAGCCGCTACAAATAAGAAAGTAGTAAGTAGCCAAAATATCCCTAAAGGCTTAGAAATTTCTTTTGTGAGTTGTGTAATATTTCCATAGCCAAATGCTTTGGCAAAACCCATGCTATGAATGAGGCCATGTATTAATATTATAAAAGCAACAACATATTTTATCATTATCAGAATATTAATTTATTAAAATTATACTGCCCACTTTCCTTTTAGCTGATATGCCACCAACAGTATTAGCATACCAATACTTAAATACAGGTATTGTAATAGGCTACTATCATTTATTAATATTTTTTGTACAACAATCCAACCAATAATTAAAATCCCGCTGGCAATTGCCCAATTGTAGCGTTGTGCATGGCGCTTGATATTATAAAATACAGCAATAAGGTTTACCAATCCAATGGTAGTTAAGAATACGCCTGGCAATAAAAAATTTTTAAACAAACTATTATGAAGTATTTCTACACTTAAACCCAGTGTAGTACCATCAGCTCTGTTAATCATCATCAACCCACAAATAAAAGCAGCAATACCTACAAAAGAAATAAGTATGAATAAGAGTGTTTTCATTGTGCAAATTTTTGTAAAAAGTAACAAAGAGGTTTTAAAATGAAGGTGTAGCCAAATTAATAAACAAAGAAAAATAAAAAGAAATATTAGATAGATGATAACAATCAGTTTTTTGCTTGTAATTGGTCATTATAAAAAAAAAGGTATGGAACTAGTTTTGTATCACTAAAAATATACATCATGCTCGGAGAACTAAACGAAACAGAAATAAATAATCTACTTAGCAGCCAAGCCGTTGGCAGATTGGCATGTACAGATGGATTGAAGCCATATATTGTACCAGTAACTTACACCTACGATGGCAAATACATTTACGGACAAACGAACATTGGAAACAAATTAAAAATTCTTCGTAAAAATCCGAATGTGTGTTTTGAGGTAGAGCGTATGCTAGATATGGCCAATTGGCAATCAGTAGTTGCATACGGGAAATTTGAAGAACTAAAGGGAGATGAAGCGGAAAAAGCTAGAGAAGTATTATTAGGAAATGTATTTTCTCTTCTTACAAGTAGCACTGTGCACTCACATGAACATGAGGTAACAACAACGTTGGATGATAGTAACCGATTGAAATATGTGATGTACAGAATTAAGATATCTAAAGTAACAGGTCGTTTTGAAAGAAGATAAAATCATTTTGCATTTCCAATAAATTTTACAAAAATAGATTACATGAAATTTTTTAAAAAACTTGCTGCAACAATATTGATGACAATATTTGTAATAGCAACTTCCGTAGCACAAACTGATAAAAATTTTATAGAAAACAAAGATGGTATGCAAGGCTTATGGATAATAGCTTTTGCGAGTATAATACCGCTATTGGTAGTTATAACAGTGCTTTATATAAAGTTTAAAGGTCGCTTTGATGAAAGAAATGAATTGAATAAAAGAAATACGGATAGTATTTATGAAGAAGAATTGAAAACGCTGGATGCAACGCAAATAAAAAAACTTATTACCATTAAAAATGAAGATTGCTGTGGTGCTTGTGGGGGAGAAAAAAAATGTACCAATACAAAATCCAAAATAACATCCGTACTTTTCTTATTGCTCATTACGTCTATAAGTAGTTTTGCTCAAAGCACTTCATCTACTGGTAAACCATTTTTAAGCCAACCAGGTATTATTATCACCATTATTTTATTGCTTATACCCATACTACTAGGCGTAGCTTTTGCATTGGTAAAAGCAAACAACGCTTTGAAAAATTTTACCAATGCCAAAAAATTAAAAGAAGCAAAAGGTTTTGCAGAGTACATCGATAAATTAGACGATAATGTTTTGGAAAGTGAATTGCTACAAAGAAAAAGCAATTTAAATTTTAACTTATCCAACAACGAGCTATCTGGTACTGAAACGCCCGTTGATTCAAAAGGGATTATTAGTAATGTAAGTGATAAACATGCCGTACATTATACAGCTGTAAAAAGAAAGGCTACCATTCGCCCTGTGTTGGATAAAGATATTACAAAATTAATTTTATGGTATATCGGTTGTGCTGCATTTTGGTTGGTGGTGGGTACCGGCATTGGAGAATACTTAGGGATAAAATTTGTAGCGCCAGATGCAGACCATGTAAGCTGGTTAAGTTTTGGCAGGTTACGCCCAGTACATACCAATATTGTTTTTTGGGGTTGGGCATCTATAGGCATGATTGGGCTTGGCTATTACGTGGTACCTACGGTAAGCAATGCAAAAATATACAGCATAAAATTGGGATGGATTGCGCTTATATGCACAAACATAATGGTGATAGCTGGTTCTATTTGTTTAATGAGTGGCATAAATAATGGCGGGGGAGAGTTTAGAGAATACATTTGGCCAGTGATGGCATTTTTTGCAGTCGCACTTATTCTCACGCTGTACAATTTTATTATGACGGTAGCAAAAAGAACAACAAAAGAAATTTATATTTCTAATTGGTATATTATTTCTGCTATCATTTTTACCATCATTGTTGCACTTACTGCTTACTTACCTTTTTGGCAAAAGGGAATAGGCGAAACAATTGTACAGGGTTATTTTATGCACTCGGGTGTGGGTATGTGGTTTACATTATACACGCTTGGGCTGATGTATTATTTTATTCCACAGCAAATAAACAAACCCATTTATGCATACAGTTTAGGTATATTGGCCTTTTGGACACAGATAATTTTTTATACCATTATAGGTACGCATCACTTTATATTTAGCTCCATACCTTGGTGGTTGCAAACAGTAGCTATTGTAGGTAGTGCAGGTATGATAATTCCAGTACTTGCTGCTACTATAAATTTTACCATGACGTTTAAAGGGCATTGGAATAAGGTTGCAAACAGTTATACATTGCCTTTCTTTTTTGTAGCAGTGGTGTATTATTTTTTGGTTTCAATGCAAGGTACAGTAGAGGCTTTTAAGTTTACTAACTTGCTTTGGCACTTTACTGATTTTACGGTAGCCCACGCCCACGCAGGATTTTATGGTATTATTACATTTGTATTGTGGGGCGGCATATATGCTATAGTACCTAGGCTTACGGGTAAAGAACCTCCACAACATTTTGTAGGTGCACATTTTTGGATTGCATTTATAGGTTTACTTTTTTATGTAGTTCCATTATCTATTGGTGCAACTTTAAGAGGTTTGATGTGGATGGATAATCAGCCGTTTATTGATAGTGTTGCCATGATGTTTAAATACTGGGTATGGCGTGCAATTGGTGGTAGCTTAATGTTTATTGCCCACCTCATCTTCGCATATAATTTTTACAAAATAGTAACCAAAGAAGTAAAAATAATAGATGTAAAAGAAGAAGCCATTCAACAATTTGAATTATTAAAAGAAGAGCCAGTATTTGTTTAACTAAAAACTATTTTATACAATGAATGTATTTAACGACCATAAAAAATTATATCCTATTGCAGGGCTATTATTTTTAGTACTCACTTATCTTACGGTAATCATGCCTGCTTTAACCAACCAAAAAAACAATGCAGCACTGCCGGGCTCTGTAGCACTAAGTGGAGATGCACTTGAAGGAAAAAATGTGTATGTGGCTGAAGGTTGTGTGGGCTGCCACTCACAGCAAGTGCGCAATGTAGAAATGGATAAAGTGTTTGGAAGCCGCCCTGGCATTGCATCTGACTACGCAAACCTAAAGCGGATGAATATATGGCAAAATACTTCAACCGTAATGGGTACAGAGAGAACCGGACCAGATCTTACCGATGTAGGAACAAGACAACCAAGCAAAGATTGGAACCTGATGCATTTGTTTAACCCTCGTTCTGTAGTAGCACAATCCATAATGCCATCGTACGAATGGCTGTTTGAAATAAAAGAAAACCCTTCTAAAACAGATGTCGTAGTAAATATGCCTGTTAGTTTTTTAAATGGCAGGGTTGGGAAAGTTGTTGCAAAAAAAGAAGCGTTACAATTGTTGGCATACATACAATCGCTTAAACAAACGCCACTGCCTACTGCTGTAAAACCAATGCAATTTTTGTATAAAAAGGAAGAGAAAATGGTAGCAGCAAACGGCACAAGTACTGCCGCATTTGATGGCAAAGCATTGTATAGTGCAAATTGCCAAAGTTGTCATCAGGAAAATGGTGAAGGATTAAAAGGTGCTTTTCCACCATTGAAAGGTAGCCCTGTAGTAAATGGAGAAGACTTAGAATTGTATGTAGATATTATTATGAATGGATACGATGCAAGACCCGAGTATGCTGCAATGGCTGCTGTAGGAACCAATATGAATTTTAATGAACAGCAAGTGGCTGCCATTATAAATTATGAAAGAAGTAGCTGGGGCAATTTAGCAAAAAAAGTAAGCCCTGAAGAAATAAAAAAGATAATGGATTTTGTAAAAATAAAAGCGAGTGCTAGTAAATAAGCAAAAAACTTTATTGAAAAATATTGTACAAAATCAAGAAAGATTTTAAGCGTTGCAAATGAGAGAGGTTCGATTTTTTAAAGAGTGTCAGGGTGAGCTTGTAGAACCCGTTGCACTAAATAAACCCGCCTTCGACAGGCTCAGGCTGACATTCTAATAATTTGAAACAAACAGTTTGTATATTTTAAAATTAATTTACTAAATCGAATAAAAATAATTTTGTAGAAAATGAAAAAAATCATCGCAGTAATAAGTTTTTTAATCCTCTACACATCAGTGTACGCATGCCCCGTATGCGAACGAGCCAATGCAAAAAAAGCATTCGGAAACTTAGGCCACGGCACAGGCCCAAATAGCAATTGGGATTATGTAGCCGTTTGGATTACCATTATTATATCTGTAATTGCTTTATTTTATAGTATAAAGTGGTTTATAAACCCTGCCGAAAAAAACAAAGATCATATTAAAAATTCTATTTTAAATTTTGAATAATCATGAGTACAAAAAGCAAAGTATTAATATTTATAGATGATGAGCAAAAACCATTTGGTGAATATTTAGCGCCCATAAATTTTGAATTGGATACAAGAAAATTAATTGATGGTGAGCATATACTAAAAATCGTAAGTAAAGATTCTTTGGGCAAGGAAGGTGTAAGAAAAATTCCGTTTGTAGTTCGTAATGGACCATCTGTAGCTATAGAAGGGTTAAACGATAACGATGTAGTAGATGGCATAATACCACTTATGATAAATGCATACGGCAAGGGAGACCAAAAAAAGTTTATCATAGAAGGTAGCGAAACACCAAGATCAATACCATCGTTGGTTTGGGCTATTGTAATTGGATTTTTAGGCTGGGCTGTTTACTATGCAATAATGGCTATGAACATGAGTTTATAATGTGGTGTATGGGATACCCACCACTAAACGCTCGGCCGCAGTAGGTATAACACTCAAGGCGATAACTTAATGACATTGGTTTATAATTTTTAAAAACATAAAAATAAAATAAGATGAAAGATACTACCGCACATTTACACATTATCTGCCAAGATTGGACAAGAACATTGCAGTTTTATAAAGGCGAAATTCCTTTCTTTAAAAAAAGATTGGAAGAGATAGCTACAAAAAATACAGGAGAGGATGTACTTAAACAAGTAGAGCATTTTGAAAACGAATTTAAAATTATGAACAATAACTTAGATGAGTTAATGCATGATGTAAATTTAAAACAAGATGCTTTGATGAAAGGAGCCATGGAAAAGCCTAACTTTATGAATGTAAAAATGATAGAAACGGATGGAGATTTGGAAGCATTGATTGATTTTACGGAAATAGAATTTGCTAAAACCAAAAAAGATTTTTATCGTTTTTTATCGAACAACTTATAAAAGCATGTTATGATAAAAGAAATATTAGCAGAATTAGAAACCAAAGATTATCCTGTAGCAAACGCTTTGTACAAAACGGATGCATTTAAAGTACTAGCAATTGCTTTTAAAAAGCGCATGGTTTTAAAAGAACACAAAGCGCACTTGCCATCTAAATTAATTGTAATGGAAGGTTCTACTATGTATAAAAATAAAGACATAGAACGCTTCTTACATAAATATGATGAGCATGTAATACCATCAGATGAAACCCATTTTGTAGAAGCCATAGAAGATTCTCTTTGCATACTCACACAAGGGTGGGACGCATAATTCTTTTTCAATATGTCAGCACTAACACATAAACTGAAGAATAAGGTTTTCACAAAAAATAAAATTCAACTTGTAAAGAGTGGTAAGCAATATTTTGATTTATTAGTAGCGCTAATAGAAAAAGCCAAAGAAAGCATTCACTTACAATCATACATTTTAGCGGATGATGAAACAGGTATACTGATTACAAATGCACTTAAAATAGCTGTTCAAAGAGATGTAGCAGTTTATATTTTAGCAGATGGATATGCATCCAAAAGTTTATCAAACAAATTTATTGATGATTTAAAAGCAGCAAATATAAAATTTCGTTTTTTTGAACCATTGTATAGAAGTAAATATTTTTATTTTGGCAGGCGCATGCACCAAAAATTAATAGTAGTAGATGCAAAATATGCTGTAGTAGGCGGAATGAATATTGCAGACCGATACAATGACTTGCCCGAGTGCCCCGCTTGGCTTGACTATGCTGTATATGCGGAAGGGCCAATTGCTAAAGAATTGTGTGTACATGCGTGGAAATCTTGGAACGATTTTCCAGAAAAAATGGGCTTAACACCATGCGAAGAAAAAGAAATACCTTTTAATTTTACAGAAAATGAAACAAGCCTCGTGCGTATGCGCCGCAATGATTGGGTGAGACGTAAAAATGATATTTCTACCACCTATGTACAAATGTTGCGAAATGCAGATTCGCATATTACGATAATGTGTAGCTATTTTTTACCAGGCAAATTAATTAGAAAATTATTGCGCCTAGCATCTGCAAGGGGTGTAAAAATAAAAGTAATTGTAGCAGGGCAATCTGATGTAAAAATAGCAAAGTCTGCAGAGCGGTGGATGTATGATTGGCTAATAAGATATAACATTGAACTACACGAATACCAACCGACTGTACTACATGCAAAAGTAGCTGTATGCGATGGAAAGCTTTGCAGTATTGGCTCCTACAATATAAATGATATAAGTGCTTATGCTAGCATTGAGTTAAATATAGATGTATTAGATGAACCCTTTGCAAAAAAAGTAGAGCAAACCTTAGAAGACATTATTAAAAATGATTGCTCCTATATTAGTAAAGAAAAACACCTTCAAACTAAAAATATTTTTAAACAATTTTTTAGGTGGTGTAGTTATAAAATATTTCGTATTGGTTTTTATATGGTTACGTTTTACTTTAAGAGAAAAGAATAGTTGCTGACGAATCTCATTAATCCTACTGACCATCATCTTTGATTTTGCTTCTTCCTTACTATATTTTTGTATTGTAAAATTAATTATAAAAAAAATAAAAAAGGAGGACATCATGGGAACACAAGCCTTAGCAAAAACAAACGGAAATGGTCGTAATTTGTCAGTATTCGACAATTTTTTTAAACCTTGGAATGAGTGGTTTGAAAACGATGGTTTATTAAGTAGTGCAATGAATGTTCCTGCTGTAAACATTACTGAAAGCAAAGATAAATATGCTGTATCGCTAGCTGCGCCAGGGTTAAAGAAAGATGATTTTAAAATAGCTGTTGATGGCAACATGCTTACCATTAGCAGTGAAAAAGAAGAAAACAAAGAAGAAACAGACAAAAAATTTACTCGCCGTGAGTATAGCTATTCCGCTTTCAGTCGCAGTTTTACACTGCCAGAAGAAATAAATAAAGATGGTATTGATGCTAAATACCAAGATGGAGTGCTCAATATTACTTTACCAAGAAAAGAGGAAGCTAAAGCACCAGCAGCTAAATTAGTAGCTGTAAAATAAGCCCCTAAAGCTTGACTTAAACAGCCCCGCTACAAATTGTATCGGGGCATTTTTATTTAATTGGTTTATATGAAAGAAATAAAACTTTGGCTAGATTCTTATGATGATATTTATTCTGATTTTGATAGTAGGAACTATCTTAAAAGAAGAATATCAGAAGACTTTTTGGAGGAGTTAAAAAACGAATTAAAAAATGATGAACAGCTTGATGGTGATATCATTTTGCTATTACCCAAAAATAAAAGAGATGAAACATCCGAAAAGATAATTGCAGATAGCATTACAGCCTACTTTAATAAGCAATATGATTTTCATAAAAATAAATGCCAAGGAAAATTAAACAAAGGCGTTGTACTATTTATAATTGGTTTTGTTATTATGCTCCTCAATTCTTGGGTTAGTTTTACTTACAAAGAGTCTTTTGGTATTATTTTTCTAAGAATTTTATTAGAACCAGCAGGGTGGTTTTTATTGTGGGCAGCTTTTGATTTTTTGTTTTATGATTATCAAAAATTAAAAACAATACGCAATTTTTATAAACAGCTAAGCAATACTATGGTGCTTTTTAAGACAGCTGAGTAAAATACAATACTGACTAAAATCATCATAAAAGCAAATTTGCATCCTTAAATATAACTTTTTAACTAGATACCTTGCCAGTAAAAACATGTACCCAACAATAGAAAACCATACGAGCAGCAAATTAAAAACAGATGATATGCCTGAGTTAAAATTAAAGCAATTGCAATACGAAACAGACACATGGAAACGATTATTATGTTTTATCCAAGAAGAAAATGTGCATCTAAAAAATAGGCTTTCTGAGGTGTTAAAAGATAGATTTAATAAAAATTTATTGGAAGAAGTAGAAAGTTTTCAAAGTAGTTTTATTAAAGAAGATGAATTGATTGGTTTTTTGCGAAACGAAGTGGCAGAAATTGATAGTGAGCTTGTGAAAGAGATATTTGTAGATGGAAAAATAAATAAAGCAATTGATAAAAAAATAAATCAGCTTCGTAATAATTTATTGAATGCTGAAAAAAGATTTGGAAAAATTAAAATGTCATTTAATAATTACTTGTCAGAAAATATATAAAAGCATGAAAAAGAAAATTTCGAAAGTGATTTTATCTTTACTATGTATTTGCAATTTTTCCATTTTTGCTTTTGCCCAAATAGCCTCGGAAAAATTAGAACAATATATTTCTTATAAAAAATTACCCAATAGTATAGATACTAAACGTGCAGTAGAAATAACTGCATTTTATGAAAATATAAAATATAGAACAGCATGGATAAATGAGGCAAATATATCTGACAGAGCTATTTTATTTAATACGCTAAAACAATCATCTAGCTTGGGCTTAAGAGAAAACGATTACCAATATAGTTTTATAGAAACACTTAATAAAGGCAATACCTATTTACACAATATAAACGATTCTTTAGAGGCAGAAGTATTATTAACAGATGCTGCCATACATTTTTACAATGACGTAGTTTATGGCAATACAAAACCATCATTAAGTTTCAATGGTATTGATGAAAATTTAGAGTGCCAAAATATCCCCATGCTTTTAGCGGAGTACATTGAGCGGAAAAAATTATTGCGTTTGCAAAAAGACATTTCACCTGCATTACAAGAGGTAGCTGCTATTGAACATAAAATAAGATGGATAGAGGACTTAATGGCAAAAGCTAATTTTAAAGAAGTACATGTAACATCTAATAAAGTAAATGCAACAAATGAAGCATTAACAACAAAACTATTTCAACTCGGCATTACAAACGAAGCAAATACATTTTTAAAAGACAGCTCACTTATTAGCAAGGTAAAAGAAGCGCAAAAGCAATTTGTGCTAATGGCAGATGGGGTACTTCGCAAAACTGTTTTAGAAGAATTGAATGTGCCTTTATCAAAAAGGCTAACACAATTAAAACTAGCTATAAATTATTATCGATGGCTGAGTTGTTTTTCACAACATAGGTCAACAATAGTTGTAAACATACCAGCTGCATATTTAAAAGTATATAGAGATGATAATATTTTATTAGATATGCGAGTGATTGTGGGCAAAAAAACAACGCCTACACCTACCCTTTTAAGTACAGTAAACGAAGTTATTTTATACCCCTACTGGCACGTGCCATACAGCATTGCTACAAAAGAATTATTACCGCACATTAAGCAAAGCGCTTCTTTTATTGATAAAGGAAACTATCAAGTACTAAATAGCACTGGAAAAATTATGGACCCATATAGTATTAATTGGCGAGCATTAAGCACTTCATACTTTCCATATACAATACGCCAAAGTACAGGCTGTGACAATGCTTTGGGCTTATTAAAATTAAATTTTTACAGCCCTGATGGCGTTTATTTACACGATACCCCGGCCAAAAATTTATTTACTTTAAAAAAAAGATATTTTAGTCATGGCTGTATGCGTATGGAAAAACCAATGGAGCTGGGGCATCTTGTTGTAAAGAATAATATGATTGCCATAGATACATTAAGTCAAAAAGGTTGCTTACAAAATCAAGCTCCAATAAAAGTACACGCAGATGTACACATGCCCGTACTTGTATGGTATAACCCTGTAGGTATAGACGAGGCAGGTAGGGTATTGTTTTTTGAAGATGTGTATGGGAAGTTTCTGGATATGAAATAATACCAACAGTATTGATAACAATTTCCTTTTGAAGTGACTATTATCATTTTTAAGAAACTATTTCAATAATAAATTGCAGCGATATAAAATTACTAAAATGAAAAAAATAAAAAAAATAGTACTAGCAATAATATTCTTCAGTATAGCATCTTGCCGCACATCAAAAATTACACACTCATGGAAAGCGCAAGAAGCATCTCCAAAAAATTATAATAAAATATTGGTACTTGGCTTTATAAGAAATGCAGATCGGAATATAGAAGAACAAATGGAAAATCATTTTGTAGGTGATTTGCAAACTTTGGGATACAATGCAGTATCATCTTTAAAAGAATATGGGCCAAAAGTTTTTGATAAAATAGACGAAAATGAAGGCATTGCTAAATTAAAAAATAGTGGCTATGATGCTGTGATAACAATTGTTTTACTGAAAAATGAACGAGAAAGAAAATATATTCCTCCTACTTATAACAACCGCATGTGGAATTATAGATACGATATTTATAACCGTATTTATGAACCAGGATACTATGTGACTAATACAAAATATTATTGGGAGAGTAATTTTTATGATATGGCTAATCAAAAATTATTATACTCTGTACAGACACAAACTTTTGCACCTACCGATGCTGAAAGTATGGGGCATGAGTATGGAAAGATGATTGTAAAAAATATGATAAAGCAAGATATAATAAAGCAACAAGTTGTTGTAAACAAAGTAGTAAGTGAGTAACAATTTAAAAATAAAATTATGAAAAAAAATATTGGTAAATCTGATAGAATTTTTAGAATGGTATTAAGTATTGTAATTGCTTTTGTAGGTTATTATTACAAATCTTGGTGGGGCTTATTAGCGTTTGTTCCTTTGGTTACTGCGTTTACAGGCAATTGCCCATTGTACAGTTTGCTGGGTATGAATACTTGTGAGAAGAAAAACTAGAACATCAGTTCACCAAAAACTCCAATTTCTTTTCATTTAAAATAATAATACTCCCATCTTGAATATCAATTAATTTTTCAACTCTAAAATCGCTTAGCGTACGTATGAGCGACTCTGTGGCTGTACCTGCAATCGTAGCAAGGCTTTCTCTACTTATGGTGATGGCAAATTTTTCATCTTTATTCTCTTGGTATTTTTTTTGTAAAAGTAGCAATGCTTCTGCTACTTTTTTGCGTAGTGAGTTGTACGCCAAACCAAGCAATTGGCCTTCTTTTTCAGAAATATTTTTTGCCAATAGCTGTATAAATTTTTTAGATACTTCTGCATTGTTGTTTAGCAAATCATCAAAATCTTCTTTTGGTATTACTGAAAGCTCCGTTTCTTCCATAGCCTCGGCGGTATCTTTATAAACCGTACCTTCCAGCATGGCTATGTACCCAAAAAAATCACCAGGGCTGTAAAGCTCCGTTACCAATTCTTTGCCATCATCATTCGTTTTAAATGCTTTTACTTTTCCTTTTACCACATAGTACAACCTATTTGGGTGGTTACCCTCTGTATAAATAATTTGCTTCTTTTTATATTTATTTATATCTCTATCTTCTGCCAAAGAGGCTAAGTTGTTTTTGCCAAAAGAGGCTTGCATCAACAGTTCTAGCCCTTCCATATTGGGTGTTAGATGCTGCTTTAATACATCTAATTTCTTCAAACGGCTATCTACTGCATTTAACAATTCTGTACCATCAAAAGGTTTGGTAATGTAATCATCTGCACCAAGCTCCATACCTTTTCTAAAATCGCTTCTTTCAGTTTTTGCTGTAAGAAAAATAAATGGTGTATTTTTTATTTCCTCATTTTTTTGAATAGCATGCAATACGCCATAGCCATCTAGCACAGGCATCATAATATCACAAATAATTAAATCAGGGGTATGTTCTAAAGCCATTTCTACACCTTGCTTGCCATTAGGAGCTGTGTAAACTTTGTAATGTGCCAATGCTAAAATCTCGGCTGTGTTTTCACGAATATCATCATTGTCTTCTATCAATAATATTATTTTCATGTGCCTATATTTTAGTAAAAGTTATTTTAAATGTTGTTTCTTTTTCTAATTCGCTTTCGCAAACTACCTCACCCTTCATAAGCTCAGCATACTTTGCTATAATGTGTAGCCCAAGCCCCGTACCCTGTATGTTACCTGCATTGGTGCCCCTAAAAAAACGCTCCATCAAATGTTTTTGGTCCTCTTTAGAAATCCCCATTCCTTGGTCTTTTACACTAAGTACAAGTTGCTCTTTGTTGCCTGTAGTTTCTATTTTTATTGGACTATCCTCCGGTGAAAATTTACTAGCATTAGAAACCAAATTCATGATAATATGCTTAAACAATGATGCATCCATTAATACATCTGCATTGCCATGGTGACTGTATATTATTTGCTGCCCGTTTTTTAAATTGTGTTGTATTTCTAAAGCAATAGCATTAATATGGTCTTCTATATTAAATTGAGATAAGCGCACTT
Source organism: Ferruginibacter sp. (assembly GCA_031408295.1). Taxonomy (GTDB): domain Bacteria; phylum Bacteroidota; class Bacteroidia; order Chitinophagales; family Chitinophagaceae; genus Ferruginibacter. The sequence continues at coordinate 3,001 of JANNVW010000085.1, read as the reverse complement.
GTATTTTTCCTTCTTCAATTTTACCAACACTCAAAAAATCATTTAAAATATCTGTAAGCATATTTACAGATGAAACAATTCGTTGCAAATGTTTTTCTCTTTTAGATTGGTCTTCTGTGGTTAAATATTTTTGTATTAAGTAAGAAGAAGAAAGTACGGTACTCAGTGGAGTACGAAACTCATGAGAAGCCATAGAAACAAATCTAGATTTCAATTCGCTCAACTCTTTTTCTTTAGCCAATGATGCAGATAACTCTTCTTTTGATTTTTCTAGTTGATGCATAGCATCTGTTAAGTCCTTGGTTCTTTGTTCTACCGTAGCTTCTAATTCGTCATTTAATTTTTCTACCTCTGCTTCAGCTTTTTTTCTAATAGAGATATCACTTACAAATGCAATAATATTTTTCTCACCATTGTTGTCATAATTACCCAAACTTACTTCTACCGGAAATTCTGTTCCATTTTTTTTAATAGCAAATAAATCTAAGCCAACACCCATTGAGCGGCTTTTCTGTGTATGTGAGTAATCGTACCTATGGTCTATATGTCTGTTCTTAAACCTAGTAGGGATGAGTGTTTCAATTGGTTTACCAATTAGTTCTGCTATTTTGTATCCAAAAAGTTTTAAGGCAAACGGGTTTACAGATTGAATTTGTGCAGTACTATTTACTACTACAATACCCATAGAAGCATGATTAAATAAGGCTTCGTAACGATGTGCTTCGTTAGCCATTTCCTGTTTGTGTTTCTCCATACGTAAATTTAATACTAAAAACCAATAATGAAATGAAAAGAGATAATATTAAATCTCAAAGTAAGATACCTATTTAGTTTGCGTACTGTTCTAAAACCTGCATCAGTTGTTTAGCAGATACTACACCAGATTGCCTCCATTTAATTTCTCCATTTTTAAATAACAGCAGCGTGGGCATACTTTGTATTTGGTAAGCAGCAGCGGCTTTTGGACTTTTATCTACATCTATTTTTAAGATAGTAATGGTATCTCCCATTTTACTTTTTACTTCTGCAAAAATAGGTTTCATCATTTTGCAAGGTCCACACCATTCTGCAAAAAAATCTACCAAAGTAGGTGTATCGCTTTGTATTATTTCTGAAAATTTTGTTGCCATTGTTTTTATATTTTTAATTGTTTGCCTATTTTACTTTTTCTTCTTCAATTTCCACATCACCCTCTCCTTCCTTTTTTGTAGGAAAATCATGATTCATTTTCCTTACAAATTCATTTTTATCTTTTTGGTTGCGAATAATGGTAAAAACCACTAGGCCTATTGCCAAAATACCCAAAATTATTATTACGTACCAGTTCATATTTTATTATTTAAAATTTTATAAAATAAATTATACAGTTGCAATCTTTTTTCTTTTAACCAATTTTACTACTTCGTACCACATTACACTTAAAAAACCAATACCAATACTAATTCCAATTTTTTCAACATTCAAGTATTCAAAACCAAAAAACACAGCAAATGGTTTTATGTATACCAACAAAGAAGTGATGCCAATTGTTATGCCAATAATCAGCAAAACCAAATTATTTTTATATTTCATAGTGGCAAAAAAAGAATAATAAAAAGAACGGTTTACCAACGTTAAAAAAATATTAGCTGTTATCAAAACAGTAAAAACCATCGTACGGGTAAGCCCTTCTGTATAGCCCTTTTGCACCGCATATTGATACACAATTAATGTACCAGCAGTTATCATTAAACCTTGCATAATACTTGTCGATAATTCTCTCCAATTAAAAAAAGTATTGGTAAATGGGCGTGGACATTGCTGCATGGTATTTTTTTCCATTGGTTCATTTTCGTAAATGATGGAGCAGGTTGGCCCCATAATTAATTCTAAAAAAATAATATGCACAGGTGAAAAAATATTGGGATAAATCCAACCCAGCGCTAAAGGAATAAATACCGTAAGCACAATCGGAATATGAATGGAGATAATGTATTGAATGGCTTTTTTAAGATTGGCATATATCTTTCTTCCCATGGCCACCGCATCTACCATTTTTGATAAATCATCGTCTGCCAAAATAAGTGAGGCTGCTTGCTTGGCAATCTCTGTTCCTTTTTTACCCATGGCAATACCAATATGCGCTGCTTTAAGCGCAGGTCCGTCATTTACGCCATCACCTGTCATGGCTACAATTTCATTATTGGCTTTTAATGCATTTATGATTTTTAATTTTGCATCAGGAAACATTCTTGTAAAAATATTTGTATCGGCAACAACTCTTTTTAAATCTGCATCATTCAATTTCATCAGTTCATCGCCACTTATCGTTTTTTCATATCCTTTAAATGCAATTTGTTTGGCAATGGCTGCTGTGGTGGCTGCATTATCGCCAGTAATTATTTTTACAGTAATACCTGCGGTATAAAAATCTTGTAGAACCTTGCTTATATTTTTCTTTGGAGGGTCGTAAAATCCAACAAGGCCTTTAAAAATAAATGTGTATTCTTGCTGAGTAGCAAGAAAATTATTGCCATCAAAAATAGCTTGCCCTACTGCCAATACACGATAACCATCGGTTGTTATCAGTTTTATGGCTTCTTCAATTTGTTGCTTTTCTTTTTCACTTAAGTTGGAAATATTCATCAAAGCCTCGGGTGCACCTTTGGCTGCTATAATGCGTTTACCAGTACTGTTTTCAAAAATATGTGTCATCATCGGTGGCTTACCGCTTAAAGGATATTCGTGAATCATTTTATAAATAGGTCGTTCATCCACCTTTATTATGCTTTGGTATGCCGCATGCAAAGCCACTTCCATAGGGTCAAATGCAATAGGCTCACTTGCCCACATGGCCAATGATATCAATTCTTTTTCTTCCTCAGCAGCTACATTTTCTACTGTAGAAGTTTTGTTAGTAGCCAGTACAAATATTTTTGCCAAACTCATTTTATTTTCTGTAATAGTGCCAGTTTTATCTGTACAAATTACTGTTGCACTACCTAGGGTTTCCACTGTTTTC
>JANNVW010000084.1:0-15386 GCA_031408295.1 Ferruginibacter sp. | reverse complement strand
CATTAAAGAGGTAATAACATTACCACAAAAGGTTTTAAAAGATTTAATAATGAAACATTGTTGCTACGAAAAACGACCCAATAGAATTAATATGACAGATTTGTATAAAAATATAAAAAGTTAACTTGACGCCAATGCGATTTTTTCGGGACTCCATTCATCTTTATATCTTTATTCATCTTTTATTATGCAATAGATGAAATAGTAGATTATGCAATAGATAGAATAATAGATTATGCAATAAAGAAAACTTTTTTAAAAATAAAGAAAACTGTTTTTATATTTTATCATAATCTACAATTAACACTAACTCTTTATAATGGTTTCTTTTATCACTTCGTATCTTAGTTTCATATCTATCGAAGTTTCTATTAATTTAATATTTTCTTTAAACTCATGTGCTATCAATGCATTTATATGTTTAAGTATGGGGCTTCCTAGCCATTTAAAAATCGTTGTATCACATGTAAGTTGTTGCACTTTTTCTGCACGCTCATGTTTAAATGCAGCAATATATGCATCTGCATAATTAGCTCCCGCTAAAACATAATCATCTACAATTGCTTGTATAATATTCGTAGGAGGTAATTCATTTCCTATTCTATGTTCTTCATCTTTTTTATACCAAGGAAAATATAAACAACTATCACAAACAAGATTCCATATTTTTTGTAAATGACTTCCGTCTTTTTGCTCTGATAAATCTGGGAAATAATTTTGTAAAATCTCTTCGCATTCAGCTTCTTCAAAATGTGCAGCATTATCCAAAAATAAATGTGCTACATTATTGCTATTTATTAGGCTGTATGCAATGGCAAGTTGAGCCCCTGTTGCAGTGCCATATATGATAATAGGTTCTTTAGTAAAACTAGTAATGAATGTATGTAAATAAGGTACATAATCATACACTTTTGTTACCCTTTGTGGTAATGCATCACTTAAACCATACCCTGGCAAATCTGGCGCAATTACAAAAAACTGCGATGACATTAAGTTTATCAACGGCTCCATCATCTTGCTATTTCTTGGAGAAGGATGCAATAAAATCAATACTTTTCCACTGCCTTTACAACGGTAATGAATATTTACATCATCTATTTTTAGAAATTTGTTTTCCATTCCATAAAATTAGTTAACTTCATTAACTAATTTGAATTTTTTTAAGACTGACTCAGTCTTGGTTGTACAAGTTAGTTGTGTTTGCAATAGACTGAGTCAGTCTATTGTAGACCATTGAATTCAATACACTCTGCCAAGACTGACTCAGTCTTGGCAGAAACTCCACTTAGACTGACTCAGTCTTGGTGGTTGCAGATACCTTGCAATAGACTGAGTCAGTCTATTGCAGTCTATTGAATTCAATACACTCTGCCAAGACTGACTCAGTCTCAGCAGAGTGTTCAGACAGACTGAGACAGTCTTAGCAAGAGCATTATGACTAGAGTGTCTCTACTAAGACTGGCCCAATCTTAAATAAACAAACATGAACAAACAAATACTTTTAATAAAACGCCCACAAGGCATGGCAGCTGATACAGATTTTCAATTAGTAGAAACAGTTATTCCAACAATTGCTGCTGATGAAATATTAATAAAAAATGAATACGTTTCACTAGACCCTGCCATGCGTGGATGGATGAACGAAGGCACTACCTATATAAAAGGAGTGGGCTTGAATGAACCTATGCGAGCCTTTACAGCAGGTATTGTTGTACAATCAAACAATATAAACTTTGCTGTAGGAGATGCTGTGCAAGGCCTTTTTACAGTACAGCAATATGTAATAAGTAATGGCGAAAATATTAGCAAGATAGATACTAAAAATATTCCTCTAAGTTGGTATTTAGGTATACTTGGGATGCCAGGACTTACGGCTTATTTTGGATTGTTAGATAAAGGACAACCAAAAGAAGGAGATACATTATTGGTAAGCGGTGCAGCAGGAATGATTGGAAGTTTGGTAGGGCAAATTGCAAAAATAGAGGGCTGTAAAATTATTGGTATAGCTGGTGGAAAAGATAAATGTGATTATGCAAAAACCGAACTAGGGTTTGATGAAGTGATAGATTATAAAAATGATAATGTAGCCAAGAAAATAAAAGAACTTGCACCTAACGGAGTAAATATTTATTTTGATAATGTAGGAGGTGAAATTTTAGATGCTGCTATGATTAATTTAGCGTTGGGAGCCAGAGTAGTTATTTGTGGTGCTATATCTCAATACAACGATGCGCAGTTTAATGGGTTAAAAAATTATATGAAAATTGTGAGTGCTCGTGCCACCATGAGTGGTATTATTGTATTTGATTATTTCCCTAGAGCTGAAGAAGCCATAAAAGATTTGAGTACTTGGTTGACAGAAGGAAAAATTAAATACAAAGAACATATTGTAGAAGGAATAGAAAAATTTCCTGAAACGTTGCGAATGTTATTTACAGGAGAAAATTATGGTAAATTGCTTTTGAAAATTTAGTTAAATATGAAAATGAAATTATTGATAGGGCTGATATTTTTTTTGTTTATACAAAAAAATGTTATCGCACAAATAAAAGATTCTATACCAAATACAGGCATATCTGGTATTTATGAAACTATGATTGCTACAGACAAGCCTACTTATCATTTAAAATATTTTGCTGAGTTTGGTTTTGCTATAAAAGACAGCAACACTTTTACAAAAGAGCAAGCTATAAAATTATACGGTGTGCCATCTGCTTTAAAAAGTTATCGTTTGCAAAATGGCGATGTAGATGCGCATGGTTTGATTAGATTGCTTGTTTGGGAAAAGCCTTTGGGCAATGGAGTTGGATATGCCGAGCCAGAAACAATTGGTAGTAGGATGATGGTTATGAAAACAAAAGATATTGTTCGCCTTACAGATATATTTAAAATACTGCGCTTTGAAAAACAAGAAAAATGGTTGCCTACAGAACCTTTGTTTGACGACCCATTAAGAATAAATAAAAATGGAGAAACAGATTTTTTTAAACGTCCAGTTGGTGTAAGAGAAAATGCGGTGTACGGAGAGTATTTTACGCATGTGTTTTTTCAGAGATATGGATACGAAATACCTGGCTATGGTACTATAAATGCAAATACTAATTTACAAACCAGTGAGCTTACCCACCATGATTGGTTTATAAAAGTAGATAGCATGCAGCAGCTTATGTACTTGCAAACTGCACTTGGTTTAAGAGCAGAAAAACTACCCGAAATTGATGGTGATTGGTTAAAAGGTGCAAAGGCTGTTTTTCAAATGAAAGATGGTTACACACACTGGTATCAAGGCTTTGTAAGCCCGAATAATATTTGTGGCAAGCTAAAGTTTTTTATGCCCCGTGGCCCTAAGCCAGACAATAGTGCTCGCCAGCGTATTGGAGAATTAGGAATAACAGTACACTCTTTTTATACAAAAAAATTGGAGTACATATATACACTAGTAAAAAGACATGGTATAAAACCATCTGATATTTTATTAAATGAATTTGGAGAAAGAAGCTTTATTTTTAAAGGTATAGAGGGAGCAAGTTGGCAAATAATTGAAAAACTAGCAGACCCTAAAAATATACCCATAACAAAAACAGAATTTGTTTTTATAAAAAACTAGATAAAAATTACTTTAGCAAAACTCAAAAAATAAAAATGTATAGTATGAAAAAAATGATGCTTTTAGTTGCACTTGTAGGAATAGCAGTTTCCTTGCAAGCACAGTATTTAGATTTAACAAAAGAAGGGCCAGATTTTTTAACTGCTTATGTAAAAGTTAGAGGCTCGCTAGACCCAAAAGAAGAAACGGTTGTGTATGATGAAGGAATTATTTATACCGTTATTCCCAACCAACCGATAAAAGCAATTATGAAATTTCAAATGTATAATATTAGTCGTTTTGAAAAAACGGATAGCGGCTATAATTTAATTACAAGAGAAATGCTGGCCTATGAAGATTTAAAAACGGGTACAATTTTAAACAAATGGTTTAACCCTGCTATTAAAGATACTGTAGAAGTGCTGCATGTTTGGAACGACCCAGTGAATAGCCAAAATTTTGCAAGTGATTTTTCTTTGCCTATGATGAAGCTAAGTGGTGGTAGATTGTGCATGTATATAGATGTTCCATTATTTTATCCATCACCATTAAAAAAAGCAGAGTGGCCAAAGAATAGCCGAAGCGATATGTACCAAGCAGCAGAGTTGTTTCAATTTTTTGTGAGCGAAAAAGATGTGCAGAATAAAAAATTAAAATCCGTACCATTCGATATTGCTTGGACAAGGTTTAGCGATTTTTTGCCTTGGATGAATATGGCTGATGCGCCTGGTTATTTAATGTACAGCAGCAGAGGAAGTAAACTTAAAGGTGGATATAAAGACTTACCACAAAATATAAAAGACTTTGTAACAGCTACAGACCCTACTTATGAGCATGCTCCTACAACGTATGTAAAACCAAATATGACCAGTTGGAAATATTTTAAAAAAGAAATGACGGAAAGGAAGAAATAAGAAAATTAGCCAATGAGGAAATGTGATAATTAGCCAATTTGCTAATGTGATAATTTCCCAAAGGCTTAAACTATTATCAAAATATCAAGTCAGTTTATTAAACTAAAGTTTACTGATTACCACATTGGCTAATTGCCACATTGGGTAATTTTCACATTCACAAAATATGCCTTACAATCTCATTATTATTGGAGCAGGAAGCGCTGGTATGCCATGCGCCATAAGGGCTGCAGAGCGTGGGTTAAAAGTATTGGTTATAGAAAAAGATAGTAAAGTGGGAGGTACGCTACATCTCACAGCTGGGCATTTAAGTGCTGCAAATACAAACAGGCAAAAGGAAAAAGGTATAGCAGATACTGTAGAAAATCATTACGAAGATATTATACACATAAGCCACAACACTATGGATGTTGCAATTGCAAAAAAAGCAGTTGAACTTGCACCAAATACCATCAATTGGTTACATGAGTTGGGATATGTTTTTCATGACCTCACACCTATTATCATACACGGGCACGAACCTTATGGTGTAGCACGTACTTACTTTGGCAAAGATGATTATGCCGCAAAAGATATTACAGGTAGTGGTAAAATGGTTTTAAAAACACTCATGCCTTTATGGGATAAATATGTTACCGAAGGGAAAATAGACATTTTACTAAATCATTCATTTGAAAACTTGCAAATAGCTGAAAATATTGTAACAGATATTACAGTAAAAAATTGTTTGAAAAATAAATTTTTCAGTATCGTTTGTAAAAATATAAATATAGTAATTACTACAGGAGGATACGCTGCTAATGCCGCTTTTTACAACGATGTTATGAAGCCTTATGAAGGTAATCCCAATATTCATTATCCAAAAAGATTATTGAGTACAGCCAATGAATTTTCGCAAGGCGATGGAACAAAAGCGCTGATGAAAGTCGGTGCAACTTTCTACGGTGCTGAAAAACACATGAGCACACTTGGAGGTATAGAATTAGAACCTAATAGTGGCAGAGCAAGTTTTTGGGATGCATGGGCAAGAGTGAGCAATAGCAAAGACCGTACGCCTAGAGAAATTTATGTAAATGAAAATGGTGAGCGTTTTATGAATGAACATGACCTTACTGTAGATGAAAGAGAACGCATTGTTTTACAACAACCCAACCAGCGTTTTTATGTAGTGTTTGATGAAGCTTCATTACAAGCTGGCCCTTGTGTGGTGGTGCAATGGAATGCCGATAAATTTAAAGAAGAAGCTGCAAAAGAAAAATGTTGTTGGCAGGCAAATACTATTGAAGCGTTAGCAATAAAAATAAATGTACCTTTTCAAAATATAGAAAAAAGTATTACACATTTTAATAAAGCAGTGGATGAAAAAAAGGATGCTCAATTTGGCAGAACTGTATTAGAACATAAAGTATCTACTGCACCTTTTTATGCTTTGCTAGTGTATGCCTATTCGCTTATAAGTTTTGGTGGTATAAAAGTAAATGACCAATTGCAAATACTTTGTGATGATGGAACAACTATAAAAAATTGTTATGCTGCAGGCGAAATATTAGGAGCTGCTGCTACTAGTGGCAATGCATTTTGTGGTGGTATGTTGCTTACACCTGCTATTAGTTTTGGTAAGTGGTTGGGGGATACGTTAGACTGACGAAGTGTAAGCTCGCACTAGATTGAGTCAGTCTAGCAAAGGCTAACAAACTTAACAGTCTCAGCCAAGACTGACTCAATCTTAGCAAAGGCTAACAAACTTAACAGTCTCAGCCAAGACTGACTCAATCTACTATCGTCAATCCAGCCTGCAACCACCTCAAGTTTACTCCAATATTTTTTGCCCCTGGGCTTGCCCATGCATACATAATAGCTTTAGAAACGCCTACTTCGTATACAGCTATTTTCAATACCTCCAAACCTTTTCCATACACTACAGCTGCTAATTCTACTTCATATTTAGTAGGCTTTCCATCTTCTAAAAACAGTCGTTGCCTTTTTCCTTGGTCATGCCAAATTAAATTTCGCATACTATGGTATTCATCTTTTAAGCCAGCTTTTTCAAGTAGCAACCAGCCCTTATAAAAATGACAACGCTTTAGTTTATGATGCACTTTATCTTCTCTACCATAAATACGTGTACCAATACTATCAAAAGCTTCATCTCTTATCCATATTTCATCTTTGTTTAGCATTAGACTATCAGTTGCATATATTTTTTTACCACTTCTTTTACTAATAAAATTGCACAGTTTTGGCGGCATATATCCAACAAAATTATCGCCTTGCTTTTTCCAATAAACTTGGCAACCCTCTACGGGCTTTATATCATCTATTGTAAGTTTTGCAAGTCTTTCAGGATGCACATTGCTGTAATAAAACAAACTATCTGTTTTAAAAGTATAAATGTTTAAACTAATGGCATTCTCTTTTTTATTTTCTGCAAATGCATACATTCTTTGTCTATATATTTTGGTAGTATCCCCATCCATGTATTGTATTACATAAAATACATTATTACCTAGTGGGGCAAAATTTACTTTTTTAAAAATAGAATGAATATGCTCATGTACATCTTTTACTTTATCTTCTTTTTGTTTGTATACCTGTTGAAAATTATCAAACTCACCTTCAAAAATACTTAGCATTTGTAGCATATCATTAGCAAGGGTAAGCTTGTTTTTTTGTGCAAACACATTTGCAAAAAGTAAAATCAATGATAGAAATAAAAATAGTTTTTTCATACACTTTATTTATGATAAAAAATGCCCCATCATAAACGGGGCATAGTAATTAGGGGGATATTGATATTGTTTAAAAATCAAAGCCAAGGGTAATTAATATTCTACGTGGGAGCTGCACATATCCTTGCCCCCAAATATCTGTTGCAGTGCCAGAAGTAAATTTCCAATCAGGCGTTTTCTGCTTTTGCCCAAGCGTTTGATCTGATGCTCCTAAACCAGCAATATTTTGCACAGATTGATTGTTACTAAGATTTTTTACTTGAACACCTAATCTTATTTCTTGTTTAACTTTCATTGGTAATCTAACAAAAGCTCCAGCATTTAATACAATTAAATTATCAAATTTTATTAGCTCTGTAGGGTCTGCAAATCGCTTACCATTATAGTTAGATGAAAAATCTAGTCCGAAATATTTGTGTGAGTAGTTAATACTGCTATTCCATATTAAAGCAGGAATGCCAGGCAAGCGTTTGCCTTTTAAATCAATTGCATAATTCCCACCACCTTCATTTATTAAAGTTTGCCCATATAAATTACCTGTTGGGTCTACATTCAATGCAGTAGCAGCAATCGTTGTACCATTCTGATTAAAGACGCCACCTTTTCCAATATTAACTTTAAATTCTGTAAACACTGCTTTTTGTAAAGTAATATTGCTACGAATACTTAATCCTTTTATTAATGATGAATTATAGGAAGCAGAAATTTCTCCCCCTGTAATTTTGTTACTACCAAACGGAACAGAAGTAGCTACTCCATTTTGAAATATTGTTGCAAGCCTATTATTTATTTTGGTACTAAAGCCAGCTAAATCAAAACTAAAGTCGCCGAACCCGCCCCTATAACCAGCTTCAAAACTTATTATATTCTCGTTTTTATCTATACCATTTGCAGCTTTTATTAATGTTCTATTTGTTGCTGATGTCCACTCTAGCGAAGTAAATGCGGTATAGTCTGGTGAGCGGAATGCCCTGTTTAAATTAGCATACACAGAACTATTTTGATTCAATAAATAATTTATACCCAAAGAGCCACTCCAATCTTTAAAACTTTCATCCCTAGAAATTCTAACATCATATGGCTTTTTCGACTCTATCATTCTAATAGCCATCCAATCATAACGCAAACCCATATTGATGGTAAGTTTTCTGTTTACTTTAATTTCATCGCCTACAAATACAGAGCTTACAGATTCGGAATAACTTCCTCTTCTTGTAATACTACCTCGTGGAAATGCAACTGAACCAGACCAAGGCGCAGTAACAAATGGCGGAGCCAAAGGGGCAAATTTTAAAGTATCAGCGTTAGCAGGATTTACAGTATGAGCAAAACTATATGTTGTTGGATTTAAAGATGTATATGATAAAAATGCGCCTACTACTATATCATGGCTTACATTCTTACCATTTATAAATTTCTTCAATCTTGCTTCGTTTATAATATCATTATCATTTGCATCGCCATCTAAAAGTAAGCGAAGTACTGTATTATTTTTATAAAAATTTGGTAATGCAAAGCTATATTTCGTTCCGCTTTTAATCTCCTGGTATCTAAATCTATTTTCAAAACTAAAGCCTCCTCCTAAATTTAAGTTAGCAGTAAAACCAGCATGCGTAGCTTTACCATAACTATTATCATCCATTGCTTTCCTTACTGTTCTGCTAATACTATCAACACCATTTACTCTACGTGTTGGAAATGCATTTGGTGCAGAGCCTGATTCGTAAATTGTATATCTTGTATCATAAAACGCAGGAAAATTTTGCATCGTTTGATAATTTTTCCAATTGCCAGCAGTTTTCATGGTATTCAAATCGGCTGGCACATCCGTAAGATTTTGAAAAATATAGTTAGAGTTTAAAAAGTAAACATTTATTTTTCCAAAATTATCTCCCAAAGTAAAATCCACATTACCCCTTATTTGGTATCCCTTGTCTTTGTAACCAGTGTTTTTATATCCTTTATCATCTAGAAACCATCCTCCCAAATTGAAACGTATTGATTTGTCTTTTGTGAGTTGTCCATTTAAATTATAATCTAATCTATAATTAAAATTATTTCCACCTTCGGAAAATACATTATTGTAATTTGTTACTCTTATTGCTCCTCCAAATTCATTTCCACCAGTTTTACTAATTACATTTACTGCGCCTGCTGCTGATGCCCTACCAAACAATGTAGCCGCACTACCTCTTACAACTTCCACTCTATCTACATTCATATCAAAACCAAATCCAGCCTCAGGTATTCTTCCTGTACTTCCAAAAGCAGGTAAACCATCTATTAATATGGCTGTATAATCCAACCCGCCAAGTGGGTTACCACCATCAGGAAAACCTCTTGTTACAATTCCTCCTCTACGCCCTTGCGACTGGTTTACATAAATACCAGGTGCAGCTGTTATTGCTTCTGATATACCTTCTGGTTTTATTATTTTTAATTGTTTTGCACTTATTATTTCTACAGCTGTTGTTGTTTCTATTTTTCTTGTTGGTTTTCTTCCAGCTGAAATAGTTACTGCACCTAAATCCGATGCATCATTCGTTAATGTAACTGTAGCGGATGTTTCTCCTACAAGCTTTACTGTTTTAGATTTTTTTCCTACATAATCAAATATCAATACAGCGTTGGCACTTTTTACAGTGATGCTATATGTACCACTTGTATTTGAAACTGTTCCATTCTTGCTATTTTTTTCTGTAATGGAAACCCCCTCTAAAGGCAATTTGTTTTCATCTAATACTGTACCAGTTATTGTAACCTGTGCTTTGCTGGCCAAACTTATTAGAAACAGGCATACTAAAATACTAATAAGCTTTTTTTGTAGAAATAATTTTTTTATCATGTTTGGTAAGTTTTAATATAGTTAACTATGTTAATCAATTTTAAAGATAATGTTATTTTTCAAAGAAAAAAATATATTTTTAATATTTAAATTGATTAACTTCATTAACTAATTTAGATTTTGATACTTATAAAGATTTTTTTAAAATAGCTTTAGTATAAAAAATAGATTTTAATATTTTTATTTTAAAAACACGATATGGATTTTAAATTATTTCCACACATGAGTGGTATATGGGAAGGCACTTACACAAGGCTAGCAGCAGATGCAACACTAATGTTTAAACACAAAAGCAAACTTACCCTTAGGCTTGATGGTAATGAATGGCGCCAAACAAATTATTATGAATTTGATAATGGGCGTACAGAATTTCACAATTTTGGAATGAGCCTATTTAATGAAGCTGGTGTAATGAAATATGATAACCCACGCATTATAGGTGAGGCTTGGGAAGCCAATGGAGGAAAAAATATTTTACTTTGGTGGAGCTATTTGCAAGAGCCTGGCACTATGTTATATGAAATGATAACACCTATCTCAAACACACACCGCACAAGGGTTTGGCAGCATACACGTAATGGTATTTTTGAAGGATTAACCATGATAGAAGAATGGAAAACATCTTCACAAGAGGAAATACCAATGAGCCATTATGACCAAAAATCTTATGTAAAGGAATAATGTGCCAATGTGATAATTAGCCAATGTGATAATGTGGGAATGTAATAATTATTAAATGAGTAATTAAATGAAAATCTTCGAGAATTAAAAACAAATTAATACAAACAAAATTGGCTAATTGACGAATTGGCTAATTGACAAATTTTTCAAAAAATGAAATTAGAAGACATTGAAAAGAACCCAATCTTAAAACATAGTTTTGAATTTTCAAAAGCAATCATTGATTATTGCACTTTGCTTGAACAACAAAAAGAATGGGTTATATCTAGACAATTATTAAAGTCAGGTACATCAATAGGTGCAAATGCAATGGAGGCTTAGAACAGTGAAAGTAAAGCTGATTTTATTCATAAGTTTAAAATTTCAGCCAAAGAAGCGGGAGAACTCAGTACTGGCTACTATTATGTTTAAAATCTCCAAAGTTTCCTAATTGTCCTGAGCTTTTAGAAAAATTAGAAAACATAAATAGGATTTTGAATAGTATTATTTCATCATCAAAAAAGAAAAATCCAATTAGTTTTTTTATTGGTTGGTTTATTCTTTAAAAACTTCTATCATTCATTGGCTAATTATCATATTGGCTAATTGACAAATTTTTATTATGACTATTACAGAAAAAATAATGGCGCAAAACAGTGGCCGAGAAATGTCTAAACCAGGTGAACTTGTATGGGTAGATGTACATACCGTTATGACAATGGATTACCTTGGTAAAACCTGTTTTAAAGCTTTTGAAAGTTTATCGCCAGCAAAAAAATTGTTTGATAAAAACAAAGTGATTTGTGTAAGCGACCATCTTGCACCACCACCAACAGAGCAGTTTGCAACCATGCTTAATGAGTGGAGAGATATTGTAAACAGTTATGACATACCTAATTTTTATGACCTCGGTAGGCAAGGTATTGCACATCAAATAATGGTAGAGCAAGGGCATGTATTGCCAGGCAAAGTAAGCATTGGGACCGACAGCCATGCAAATACTTATGGTGCCGTAGGTGCAGTAGGCAATGCTATTGGTGTTACAGATGCTGCAATTGCTATGGCTACAGGTAAGTGTTGGTTTAGAGTGCCAGAGAGTGTAAAGTTTGTAATAAAAGGGCAATGGCAACCGTGGGTAATGGCAAAAGATTTAAGTTTACACATTATGGGTATGATGCATTGGAACGGGCACTTGATTTATAAAACTTTAGAGTTTACTGGTGAAGCAATTGAAAGCTTGGGTATGGCAGGCCGTATGACATTATGCAATATGACAGTAGACCTTGGTGCAAAAAATGGCATCATTGCTCCAGATAAAATTACTCAAGAATACCTAACTGGAAGAACAAACGAACAATGGAATTTTATAAATAGTGATGAAGACGCACATTATGACGCCGTGTATGAAGTAGATGTAACGAATGTAGGACCTACTGTAAGCAAGCCAGATAAACTAGATGATGTTGTACCTGTAGAAAAACTTATTGGTACAAAATTTAATAAAGCATTTGTAGGAACTTGTACCAATGGGCGCACAGAAGACTTTGCAATAATGGCAGAGATTTTAAAAGACAAAAAAATACATCGTTCTGTAAACATGATTTGTATACCAGCTAGTACAGATGTGTATTTAGAATGTTTGCAAAAGGGATATATAGAAACATTGGTAAAAGCAGGAGCAGCTTTTGAAACTAGTAGCTGCGGGCCTTGCGCAGGTATACATACAGGCGTAGCAGGCGATGGTGATGTAGTGTTGAGCGCAGGCAATAGAAATATGAAAGGTAGAATGGGTAGTAAAAATGCACAGATTTATTTAACAAGCCCAGCAGTAGTTGCCGCAAGTTCTATCACTGGGGAAATAACTGACCCTCGCACTTTAATAATTTGAAAATTAAAAAATGTAAAAATTAAAAAATGACAGAGGAAATAATTAATAAAAACCCTATTCTAAGATTGACTTTAGATTTTTCTGTATTAGCAGTTGAATATTGCGAAATATTACAGCTAGAAAAAAAGTATGTAATAGCTAACCAATTATTAAAGAGTGCCACTTCAATTGGTGCAAATTCTTTTGAAGCACAAAATGCAGAAAGCAAAGCAGATTTTATTCATAAATTTAAGATTGCTGCAAAAGAAGCAGAGGAAACTCAATACTGGTTAATGGTTTGTAAACGCTTAGAAAATTATCCAAAAGTGGATGTTCTATATGAGAAACTATATGAAATAAATAAAATATTAGGCAGTATAATAAAAAGTTCTAAACGAGATAAACCATATACTTTTTTACTAGTAAGTATTATGATGTTTCTGCGAATTTATTAAATTTTCAAATTTTTTAATTTTCACATTTTTTAATTTTTTTCATTATGATTATAAAAGGAACATGTTGGGTTGCTAAAACATACGTGATGTCGTTTGATATGATAATACAAAAATATTGGACATCTGCAATAGACCCTATTGAAAACAGCAAATGGGTAATGGCTGGGGTAGACGAAGCATTTAATAAAGAGAATGGCTTTAAAGATTTTGGTTATACATTTATTGTAGCGGGGCATAATTTTGCAGGTGGGGGCAAAAGCATTGAGCATTGCATTACTGGCTTAATGGGTGCTAATATTAAAGCGGTGTTTGCCACAAGTTTTGCTAGATTACAATTTAGAAATGCCATTAATTACGGCATGCCATTTATTACCGCAAGAGATATGAACCTTGGTTGTGATACGGGTGATGAATTGGAGTACGATTCTGAAACAGGCATTGTAAAAAACATAACGAAGGGTACTGAATTTAGCAGTGTACCTGTAGCGCCTTTTGTAGCAGAAGTAGCAGTAGAAGGCGGTTTAATGAATTTTATTAGAAAAAAAATTGAGGATGGTTCTATTGCGGAATTACATTAAAATACAAATTAGTTAATTAGCCAATTCGTCAATTAGCCAATTAATACGTCAACGCATTGGCTCATTATCACAACTTGTCCCGATTTTTCGGGATTGGCATATTATCACATTAATTTTGTTATGAAAGAAAATATTTTAAGAAAAAGATTGCTAGAAAAAAAAGCATCTTACGGTGTAATATCTCCCACTACAGACCCAACTATATGTGAGTACATTGGTTTGTGTGGAATGGATTTTTACATAATGGATGCAGAGCACGGTGCATTAAGCATAAGCGAAGTGGCACACATGATACGTGCATGCGAGAGTGTGGGTATTACACCACTTGCAAGAATAAATACGCTTGATGAAAAAGTAATACTACAATATTTTGATGCTGGCTGCATGGGTGTAATGATGCCTAATACAAATACAGTGGATGATTGTAAAAAATTAGTATCTTTTGTAAAATATTTTCCAAAGGGTAAGCGTGGGCTAGGGCCTGTTCGTTCATCGGATTATATGGCAGGTAAATTATCACAAGCAGAATATATACATTTTAGCAATGAGCAAACCCTCGTTTTCCCTATGATAGAAACAATGGAGTGTATGCAAAATTTAAGTGAAATGGTGAAGGTAGATGGTGTGGATGGTTTTATATTAGGCCCAAGAGATTTAGCATTGAGCATGGGTTTTATAGATGGCCCTAATCATGATGAAGTAAAAAAAGTAATAAACGAAGCTATAGAAATAGTAACAAAAGCAGGAAAAGTTTTTGGCACAGTAGCCGCTACAGCCGAGCAAGCAAAAGACTTAACAGATAAAGGAGTTACTTTATTACTAAATAGTGTGCAAGGATTATTAACTTCTTCTGTAAAAACATTTATGGCTAATAAAATGTAGTCAATAAGTTTAAAGCAATTATTTTAAATAGAATTGGCTAATTGGCTAATTCACAAATTATCACATTTTACCATGTCAACAATAGTAGTTCTCTTCAATTTAAAAGCTGGCGCATCTATTTCAGATTATGAAACTTGGGCAAAAGCTAAAGACATACCAACAGTAAATTCATTGCAATCTGTAAGTGATTTTAGAGTAATGAAAATGTGCAATATGCTAGGTACTGAAACTGCATCTCCTTATCAATATTGCGAAATGATAGAAGTAAAAGATATGGATGCATTTTTTGCAGACCTTGGTAGAGAGGATGTACAAGCTGGAGCAAAAGCATTTGGAGAATTTGCAGATAATCCAATGTTTATTGTAGCAAATGATATATAAAAATTAGCCAATAATTTAATTAACCAATTAAAACAATATCACATAATCATATTGGCTAATTGGCACATTGGCTCATTATCAAATTCCCTTTATGTATAATTTACAAAATAAAGTAGCAGTAATTACAGGTTCTGGCCGTCACAAAGGCATTGGCGAAGCTATAGCATTGCGCTTGGCAAGCGAGGGCTGTAATATCGTAATATCAGATATTGGCGCAGCCAAAGGAAATGAATTTGCTGCAGAGCATATTGGTGCTACTGCTGAAATGAATGAAATAGCAGCAGCATGTAAAAATTTAGGTGTAAAAGTTATTAGTATTCCATGTGATGTGCGAAGCGAAGCGGATTGTAAAAATTAATGACTGTACGCAATTTGGAATAAACTAATTTATTTAGTATGTTTGTCTAAAATAGTTAGTTATGAATATGTCATTTTTCTTTAGTAATTATGCAACGGAAGAAAGTTGTAAGCTTTTTTTCAAGGCTAGAA
>JANNVW010000083.1:0-98005 GCA_031408295.1 Ferruginibacter sp. | reverse complement strand
AACATTAAAGAGGTAATAACATTACCACAAAAGGTTTTAAAAGATTTAATAATGAAACATTGTTGCTACGAAAAACGACCCAATAGAATTAATATGACAGATTTGTATAAAAATATAAAAAGTTAACTTGACGCCAATGCGCCGAATGCGGGACCACCGAAGTTGAACATAGCTGTGTTTTTGCTAGGACACAAAATTTATTTTGTGTAACAAAAAAAATTGAATTGTATTAAAAAATGAAAATGACTGAACCAAAAAGATACTTAATAACTTCTGCCCTGCCTTATGCCAATGGGCCAAAACATATTGGACACCTTGCGGGTGCATACTTGCCTGCGGATATATATGTACGTTACCTACGTGCGCAAAAGCGTGATGTGGTGTATGTATGCGGAAGCGATGAACATGGTGCTGCTATTACGATACAGGCCATGAAAGAAAAAACAACGCCAAAAGCTATTGTAGATAAATACCATGCTATGCTGAAAAGCAATATGGCTGATTTGGGTATTTCGTTTGATATTTATCATCGTACAAGTGAGCAAATACACCATGAAACAGCGCAGGAGTTTTTTACCATGCTCAACGATAATGGTGATTTGGAAATAAAAGAAACTGAACAATTTTTTGATGTAGAAGCCAATACTTTTTTGGCAGATAGATACATTATTGGTACTTGCCCTGTGTGTGCTAATGATAGTGCTTATGGTGACCAATGCGAAAAATGTGGTACAGATTTAAGTCCGGAGCAACTGATAAATCCACGAAGTACACTTAGTGGAAATGCGCCGATAAAAAAAGCCACGACACACTGGTATTTACCATTAAACAAACACGAAGATTTTTTGCGCAAATGGATTTTGGAAGACCATAAAGAAGATTGGAAAGCCAATGTGGTAGGGCAATGCAAAGGATGGATAGAAATGGGATTGCAGCCAAGGGCGGTAACGAGAGATTTGGATTGGGGGATTAAAGTGCCAGCCCCCCTAAATCCCCCCACAGGGGGGACTTTGGAGCCTGAAAGTGATGATGGCTCATTTAAATACAATGTGGCAGACCCAATGATTTATGGTTTGCTAAAACAATTTGTTGCAGTACATAGAAGTAATCCTACTGAAGCGGAAAATTTTATGTGGCAAATATTAAGAGGGAAAAAAATAGGTGGATTTAAATTTAGAAGACAACATATTATTGGAAGTTACATTGCTGATTTTGTTTGTTTGACTCAGCAAATTGTTATTGAAATTGACGGCTTAATTCATCAAGTACCTGAAAATATTTTAAGTGATGAAGCAAGAACTTTAGAATTAAATAGATTGGGATTTGATGTAATTAGATTTACAAATGAAGAAGTTTTAAATGATACCGATAATGTTATTAAAATAATTATTCACGAACTAACGGAGAAAAGCAAAAAAATACCTTCTGGAATAGAGTTAAAGAATTCTGATGTGAAGAAAGAAGAGAACCTTAAAGTATCAGAGTCTAAAGTCC
Organism: Ferruginibacter sp.; assembly: GCA_031408295.1. GTDB lineage: Bacteria > Bacteroidota > Bacteroidia > Chitinophagales > Chitinophagaceae > Ferruginibacter. The sequence goes on along the minus strand of JANNVW010000083.1, from coordinate 96,511 downwards.
CTCCTGTGGAGGGATTTAGGGAGGCAGGAAAAGTTTTGTATGTATGGTTTGATGCGCCCATAGGATACATAAGTGCAACCAAACAATGGGCAATAGATAATGATAAAGACTGGAAACCTTATTGGTACAATGATGATACAAAATTGGTTCATTTTATTGGAAAAGATAATATTGTTTTTCATGCCATTATTTTTCCTATAATGTTGAAACTGCATGGAAATATTTTACCAAATAATGTACCAAGTAATGAGTTTATGAACTTGGAAGGTGATAAGATGAGCACAAGCCGTGGATGGAGTATTGAAATGGATGATTACATTAACGATTTTGTGAAAAAAGAAAATGGTGGCGACCAAATGGTGGATGCGCTTCGTTATTATTTGAATGCCATTGCACCTGAAACAAAAGATAGTGAATTTACCTGGAAGGGTTTTCAAGATGCGGTGAATGGCGAGCTGGTGGCGGTGTTTGGCAATTTTGTAAATAGGGCATTTGTATTGATGCATAAATTGTGTAGTGGAAAAGTACCAAAGTTTCACAATGAAATTATTGATGAAGCGGATAAACAATTACTAGAGGAAATAAAAAATACAAAAGCATTAATAGAAAAAAATATTGAAGGATATAAATTTAGAGATGCACAAACTGCTGTGATAGACCTTGCAAGAAAAGGCAACAAATACATGCAGGATAAGGAGCCGTGGATTATTGCGAAGCAGACAACGGACGACGGACAACCTACAACAGAGGCTCAGCAAAAAATTGACAACTGCATGCACATTTGTTTGCAGCTTGTTGCCAACCTTGCCATATTTATCAACCCATTTTTACCATACGCTGCAAAGAGAATGTGTACGATGATGAAGACGGTAGATAAAATGCTTGATTGGGAAAATGCTGGCAGTACAAAATTATTAAGTGTAGGTTATTCACTTAGACCACCCGAATTATTGTTTAGAAAAATAGAAGATACAGAAGTAACGGAGCAAATTGAAAAATTGAAAATTAAAAGTGCGATGATAAAGACAACGGACAACGGACAAGAAGCAGTTGGCAATGGGCAGTTGGCAATTAGCAAAGAGCAAGAGACAGTAGGCAGTGGGCAATTGGCAAATGAGCAATCTCAAATCACTAATTTGAAATCAGAAATCGTTTTTGATGATTTTGCAAAAATTGATTTGAAAGTAGGTACAATTATTTCTGCAGAAAAAGTAGAGAAGGCAGATAAGTTGTTGAAGCTTGAAGTAAATTTAGGTTTTGAAGTAAGAACGATTGTAAGCGGTATTGCGCTTCACTTTGAGCCTGCTGCCATTGTGGGCAAACAAGTAGTAGTGGTTGCAAACCTTGCACCAAGAAAAATGCGTGGCATAGAAAGCAATGGTATGATTTTAATGGCTGAAGATGCTGATGGTAAATTGCATTTTGTAGCGCCGAGTGATGTGGTGGGGAATGGGAGTGGAGTGAGTTAAAAAAGTTCAAGGTTGATGGTTCAAAGTTGAAAGTTGTTGAAAATTGTTTGAAGGGTTGAACGGGTGTTCGTAAAGGAAGAATTGAATGGTGAAGATGTTTTGCCACAACTAAATGTTTACATGAAGAGAAAAGAGATAATACTAGTACTTATACTTGCGCTTGTACAGTTTACCAATATTGTAGATTTTATGATTGTAATGCCACTAGGTCCTGTGTTGAAAAAACTTTGGGGAATAGATAGTACACAGTTTAGCAGAATAGTTTCTGTATTTAGTGTTGGTGCATTTATAAGTTCAATGGCATGCCTTGCCTATGTAGATAGGTTTGATAGAAAAAAAGTGTTGCTAGTCGTTTATGCTGGCTTTACAGTGGGAACTTTTTTATGCGGCTTATCGCAGAGTTATCATCAATTATTGGCTGCACGTTTTTTAACAGGCTTATTTGGTGGTATTGGTGGTAGCACTATTTTAAGTATGGTAGGAGATTATGTGGCTGCGGAACGTAGAGGACAAGCAATGGGTTTGCTGATGACAGGTTTTGCATGTGCAAGTATTGTAGGTGTGCCTGGTGGCTTGTGGCTTGCAGGGCATTATGTTTGGCATACACCATTTATTGTATTGGCAAGTTTGTGTACTATAGTTTTTGTGTTGGCAGCTTTTATTATTCCCTCTTTTACCCATCATTTAAAAAATGGCTATACAAAACAAACTGCTTTTGCAATTATAGCAAATATTTTTCGAGACAGAAATAAACGATTGGCATTATTGCTTAGTAGCTTATTATTAATGAGCCACTTTAGTATTATTCCTTTTCTTACAGATTTTTTTACATACAACCTTGGCGTAAATTATAAAACAGATATACCACTTATTTACATTGCTGGTGGTCTACTTTCTGTATTTATAAGCCCACTGGTAGGTAAGCTTAGCGATAAGCATGGGCGTTTATTAATATTCGCTATTCTTTCCCTTTTATCTATAATCCCACTATTGTGCATACCCAATATGAGTGGATATAATTTTTGGTTATTGTTGTCATTATTTAGCACTTTATTTATTTTTAGTGGTACCAGAATGGTAGTAGCAAATGCGCAGGTTACAAGTACTGCTACTATGCAAGAGAGAGGTTCTTTTCTTATCGTAAACAGTAGCATTTTACAATTAAGTACAGGTGTAATAGCTGCTGTAGGCGGCGCAATAGTAAGCAACGATGAAGCAAAAAGAGTTGTGGATTATCCCATACTTGGTATACTGGGTGTTGTTTTTGGCATTATGGCTTTATTGGTTTTTAGAAAAATAAAAGTAAATACTGTGTAGTAGATTTTGTTTAATTGTGTAATTGTATAAAGTTTAACTTTTGTAAGAAACCGTTTAACAATGAATTATGACTTCTAGAAATATATTTGTTGAAAATTAATTTATGAGAAAATATTTACTCACTACCACTTTGCTTATTGTATTTTTTTCAGGCTATTGCCAAGATAAAAAATTATTACAAAATTATACTTTCCGAATTGACCGTTTTAAAGCACTTGATTTTAATATTGGTGCAGGTGGGCAACAACAAAATAATTATGACTTTAACACTAACACTAGTGGAGCAGTAAACGGAGGTTTTAGTGTAAGGGTTTTTTCTACAAAGAGTACTAACAATTTGCTACAGACTATATCACCAGGTTTGGGTTTAAGCGGTGGGTCTACAAAAGGAAATAATAATTTTGAGAATGGCAAACTAAAAAGTTTAAATATTTTGCCTTCTTTTTTTATGAATAATAAATGGTATTCTAAAAATGGTTTTGTAGAAGTTGGAACTAGCTTTTCCGATGCTTTTTCAACCTCTCGAACTAACCAAAGCGGAGCGTCAGTGCAAAATAGATTTTACAACAGTAATTACTTAAATGGCAATGTTACTTTAGGGGTGGGCAAAGGAAGATTAGAAAATATTACTGATATGCAAAATGCACTATGGCTGCATAATATTTTATTTAAAGATAATAATTTAAATAGAAAATTAACAGAGGAAGAAATAATTGGATTAGCAAGAGTTATAACTGCATCTAACAATAGAAGAATATTAGACGGGAGAAGACGAATACAGTTTGTGCTTAAAAATATAGATGGGTATTTGCAGAGCAAAGATGTAATAACTAAAACAGATATAAATTATTTTAGCAATTTGAATGATGTTGTATTTTTTGCCAACAATACTGCAAGGCAAGCTGGCAGTGAAAAATATATAAGGGTAATACCTAGTTTAGTAAACTATTCTAGTAAAGATGAAAATAAAGTTTTACCAACTACCAAAAATAGCCGTAATGAAGATGGAGCAGAAGTAGTTTTAAAAATAGGATTACAAAAATTTAAACCGCTAAGTCTTACACAGCAAATAGACTACGGAATAGCCGCTAAAGCTAATTATGGAAAATATAATAGTAGAAACGATTACTACACCAACACCAGCCTTGATTATGGTTTTAACAATAATGATGAATGGAAGAAAATTGGGTTAGATTATTTTTTCAGCTATAGTATGTATCCAAATACAAGAACTATAATTGATATTAAACTACAGGGTGAAAATGGCTATCAATCAGTGAATGGTTTAAACAAACTATATCATACGGCAGTTTTGGCTGCCAATGCAAACTATTTTATTAGTTACAATACCCAACTTAATGTTAGTTTAGGAACAAATTACAATCAAAATAATTTTGATTTAAGGAGTACTAATCGTTACAATCCATCAAATTTAAATAGCCATAACCTTACTATGTTTTTTAATGTAGGTTTAAATGTAGCTTTGTAATTCTTAAAGCTCTTTATGCTACATCATTATGGGAGTAGCTTCTTGGAAGCGATTTTTTTTTAGCTACTTCGTAGTTTTTTTCAGCCAGCTTCTTATTACATAATAAAAGATGAACAAAGCGGTACTGCTTAAACTAGCCCTGATAGGGGTGGATATCCCTGCCCGACTTCGTTATTCAGGTGGGCTTTTGAGAGGTAGAGCTTGGCTAGATTTTTCGGGAAACAAAAGATAGGAACGGATAGCAGGGAGCCAATGTTCATAAGAACTTCAGTAGGCGATGCTCCTAATTTTAAAATTTCATTTTGCCCGTAAATTAAAAATGCTAACTTCGATGTGTGAAAAATAGTTGTTTAACTAACTATTTTTTATTTTACTTGAAAATGTATAAAATTTAGAAGATGAAACGTACAATAAAAAAAGTTGCCGTATTAGGAAGTGGTGTTATGGGAAGCCGCATTGCTTGTCATTTTGCAGGCATTGGTTTGCCTGTTTTATTGCTTGATATTTTGCCAAAAGATATAGCTGATGATGCAAAACCTGCCGACAGAAACAAGATAGTAAATGATGCGCTTGCAGCTGCAGTAAAATCAAATCCATCGCCATTATATACAAAAGATGTAGTGAAGAAAATAACCACGGGCAATTTTACGGATAACATGAAAGATATTGCCACTGCAGATTGGATTATAGAAGTGGTGGTAGAAAGGCTAGATATAAAACAACTCGTTTTTGCTGATGTAGAAAAATACAGAAAACCTGGAACCCTTATCACATCTAATACTTCGGGTATTCCCATACATATGATGACGGAAGGCAGGAGCGATGATTTTAAAAAACATTTTTGTGGTACACACTTTTTTAATCCACCACGTTACTTGCGTTTGTTGGAGATAATTCCTACGGCACATACCGATGCAGATGTGGTAGATTTTTTAATGAACTATGGCGATTTGTACTTGGGTAAAACCACCGTGCTTGCAAAAGATACTCCTGCATTTATTGCAAATAGAGTAGGGGTTTTTAGCATGATGGCGATAATGAATAGTATGGAAAAATTGGGTTTGTCTATCGATGAAATAGATACACTTACTGGGCCAGTTATTGGTAGACCAAAGTCTGCAACCTTTCGTACGGCCGATGTTGTGGGCATTGACACCTTGGTAAAAGTAGCCAATGGTGTAGCAGCAAATTGCCCGAATGATGAAGCAAATAATATTTTTAATATTCCTGCTTGGCTTACAAAAATGGTAGAAAATAATTGGCTAGGCGATAAGACTGGGCAAGGTTTTTTTAAGAAAACTAAAAGTGCTGACGGTGCAAAAGATATTGATGTGTTGAACTTAACTACTCTTGAATACGAGCCTCGTAAAAAAGCAAAGTTTGCAACGCTTGAAGCAGCAAAACCAATTGAAGATTTAAAAACAAGATTGAAGGCTTTGAATGCTGGGCAAGATAAAGCAGGAGAGTTTTATCGTTCGTTTCACAATGCATTGTTCTCATATATTAGCCACCGTATTCCTGAAATAAGCGATGAGATTTACAGAGTAGATGATGGTATGATGGCGGGCTTTGGATGGGAGATAGGTGCGTTTGAAAGTTGGGACACACTTGGTGTGGCCAAAACCGTAGAAGCCATGAAGGCTGCAGGTTGTAGTCTGGCTACATGGGTGGATGATATGCTGGCAAAAGGAATAAAAACTTTTTACAAAGCAGAAAATGGAAAAAAATATTGTTATGATATTGCTACAGGAGCGTACAAAGAAATGCCTGGTGGCAATTCATTTATTGTAATGCGCAATTTTGAAAATGAAACCGTGTGGAAGAATAGTGCATGCAGAACGTATCACTTAGGTGGCGATGTGTTGGGCTTGGAATGGAGCACAAAAATGAACAGCATTGGTGGTGAAGTGTTGGAAGGATTAAATAAATCTATTGCGCTTGCCGAAGAAAAATACAAAGGCTTGGTGATAGCAAATGAAGGCACCAATTTTAGTGCAGGTGCAAATGTGGGAATGATTTTTATGCTTGCCTTAGAGCAAGATTATGATGAAATAGATATGGCAGTACGTCAATTTCAAAACACGATTATGCGAGTGCGATACTCCTCTATCCCTGTGGTGGTTGCACCTCACGGACTTGCGTTAGGTGGCGCATGCGAAATGAGTATGCATGCAGATAAAGTAATTGCAGCAGCAGAAACATATACCGGCTTGGTAGAAGTAGGCATTGGTGTAATTCCTGGCGGTGCTGGTACAAAAGAATTTATACTTCGTGCAGCAGACGAAATGCATGCTGGAGAGCCCGAAACAATAACGCTTACAAATCGCTTTTTAAATATTGCCACAGCAAAAGTGGCTACTTCTGCGTACGAAGCTTTTGACCTTGGAATATACCGCAAAGGCATTGACGAAGTGTGTGTAAATATTGGTCGTAGAATTGCAGATGCAAAAAATGCAGTAATAAATTTGTATGATGCAGGCTATGTAATGCCTGTGCAACGTACCGATATAAAAGTGCTTGGCCGTAGTGGCCTGGGCGCTATGTATGCGGGCATAAACGGAATGCACAAAGGTAAATACGCTACCGACCATGATGTAACCGTAGCTAAAAAACTAGCCTATGTAATGTGTGGCGGCGACCTTAGCGAACAACAATTGGTAAGTGAGCAATATCTCTTAAACATAGAGAGAGAAGCATTCTTAAGCCTAATGGGCGAAAAGAAAACGCTTGAAAGAATACAGAGTATTTTGAAAACGGGGAAGCCACTTCGGAATTAAGATTGAAGATTTTTGATATAAGATTATTGACCGTTGCAAGTAAAATTGTGACGGTTTTTTTATGCGTTCTCTTTTGTTATTTATTTCAGGCTAGTTACAAAAGTGTCAGAAACATGGAGAAGATTTTTATTTTTTGGGCTTGCACGCTGAAGTAAGTAAGAGTAGGAGCATGAGTAATTAAATGCCTGTTATTCACCTGTTATATTACGTTTGTGCCTTAAAAATTTGTTTTCACTATAATCCTTCAAATTTAAATCTTAATAGATGTTGGGAATAGCATAGTATTTGTAATTAAAAATTTTGTAATTATACAAAACAAAAATTCATTTACATTTACATAACCTAAATATTTACATTGAGCAAAACATTAAATAGACCAGTAAGAGTATTAGTAGCCAAAGTAGGCTTAGATGGGCACGACCGTGGAGCAAAAGTAATAGCCTCTGCTATGAGAGATGCTGGTATGGAAGTGATTTATACTGGCTTGCGTCAAACACCAGAAATGGTTGTAAATGCTGCATTGCAAGAAGATGTAGACGTAATAGGAATAAGCATACTCAGCGGTGCGCATATGACGGTTTTTCCTAAAATAATGAAACTCCTAAAAGAAAAAGGGATGGACGATGTATTGCTTACTGGCGGCGGTATTATACCCGAAGATGATATAAAAACCCTTAATGAAATGGGTGCTGGTAAACTATTTGCACCAGGAACAACTTTTGATGAAATTACTGGCTATATAAAAAATTGGGTGGCGGAAAATAGAAATTTTTAATTTGGACAAATGGAAAGAAGAATTAAAATATTTAAAAGTTTTGAAGAGCAAGAAAATTATTTCTTAGAATATTTTTTCTCGCTTTCACCATTGGATAGGCTTAGAGCTTTATCTGCTTTGCAAAAAAAGAACAACAATAATTTCTTACAACCCTCGCCTAAAAAAATTACCATAAGAAAACATTTTGTTTATGGATATTGAACATCCAGAATTTGTAAATTTTTTATTGTGCGCTCAAAAAAATAAATTGAGGTATCTATGTATTGGTGGATATGCAGTAAATTATTATGGATATCATAGAGTTACTGAAGATTTAGATATTTGGATAGCTCCGACAGAGGATAATAAAAAAGCCTTTTTAGATACCATGCTTTGTATGGGATATTCTGAAAAGGAGATTGATGATATAAGGGATGAAGATTTTACTACTTATTTTATATGCTCGCTTGGTGCAAGGCCGAATGTAATTGATGTGCTTACAATAGTTCATCATAGTATTAGCTTTGATGATGCTGAAAGAAGTGTAGCAATACAACTAGTAAATGAATCTATAGAGATGAAATTGGTTTCTTACGAATTTCTAAAAGATATAAAACTTCGGTCTCTTAGAGAGAAAGATATGTTGGATATCGCACAATTAGAAAAACTTAGAAAAATAGTATGAAATAAAAAATATTTTTCTTTCATCTACTTAGGGTCTGCTGATTAATATCCGGCTTTCCGTCTGTGTTATGTTTTGTTTAAATTGCATAAACTAAAAGTGCAAGGAAAAATGGCAAAAGCTCAAAAGAACCGTGCATCAAAATCTCATTATGTCAGCCCAAATCAGTTAGAGCTAGTGGGATTTGAATCGCCTTTTACCAAGAATTTGGATTCAACCAATCGTTGGGTTAAGTTAGCAAAACAAATTCCATGGGATAAGATTGCAAATGTGTACCAAAAACAGTTAAAGAATTCCAAAACTGGCGCCTCCGGTATTAATGCTCGAGTAGCTATCGGTGCAATATTTATAAAACATATTTGTGATTTAAGCGATAGAGAGGTTATACAGCAGATACAGGAAAATATTTACATGCAATATTTTATAGGTTATTCTAACTATAATTATGAGCCTGTGTTTGACGCATCTTTATTTGTGGATTTGCGCAAACGTTTTGGTGCGGAGCAAATAAATGAAATCAATGAAACAATAATGGGCTTGATGGTTGCAGAACAACAACATCAAGGAGAAGATAGTCCGCCTACTAGTAACACTAATCCCCCGAGTTCAAAACAGCAAGAAACAATGGTAGAGCTCACAGCTACCAAAGAAGTGGAATTGCCTCCCAACGAAGGCGACTTAATAGTAGATGCCACGGCTTGTCCACAAGACATAGGTTATCCAACAGATTTAAACTTGCTAAATGACTCTAGAGAAAAGTCGGAAATGTTGATTGATGTTTTGTATTCAAAATGGAAGCTTTTGAATGACTCAGCTTTAAAGCCAAGAACTTACCGTCAAATAGCACGCAAGGAGTACCTAAAAATTGCTCAAAAGAAACATAAAACAAAAAGAGAAATCCGCCATGCCCTTCGAAAACAATTGAGTTACTTGAATAGAAATATCAAGTACATACATCAGTTATTAAAACACTTTGAAAAAATACCATTTAATAAAAAACAGTACAAGTATTTGTTAGTGATTCAAACTTTGTATGACCAACAAAAACATATGTACGACAACAAAGTGCATTCCATAGATAATCGTATTGTAAGCATACATCAACCACATGTACGCCCCATAGTTAGAGGAAAAACAAATGCCTATGTCGAATTTGGCGCTAAAATTCAAGTAAGCATTATGAAGGGCATAACTTTTTTAGAAGATATATCCTGGGAAGCTTTTAATGAAGGCACTAGATTGATAAGTACGGTTGAAAATTATAAAAGACGATTTGGACACTACCCCAAAAAAGTATTTGCGGATAAAATTTATTGCAATAGAGAAAATAGGGCTAAACTAAAAATACTTAAAATTATCTTGGTCGCCAAACCCTTAGGCCGACCTTCGGCAAAGGCAGTGGACAATCACATAAGACCTGGGGATCGCAATCCGATTGAAGGTAAGTTTGGACAGGCTAAGACAACGTATGGAATGAATAGTATAAAAGCAAGGCTTCAAAACACAAGTGAATCTTGGATCGCCTCAATCGTATTGGTGCTCAACCTGATTAAATTAATCGGGAGGGCATCCTTATTGCTATATTTGAATAAAACAAATAGAGTGCTGATTTATGTTGAAAAAATAATGGAGCTATCGCAAAAAAAAATCAGGGTAGGTCTGGTGACTTAATCAGCAGACCCTAATTATTTGTTTACTAATATTGAATACTTCGCATTATTGTTGAATAATGTACTTCTGCCCAAAGGCTTCCGACATGGATGTACCGAACACGTGACGGATGGGCAGCACTACCCCACAGGAGCTGAGGCACGAACTACGAGAAGCCTGCCTACCGGACAGGCAGGTAGTGCAGACAGCCGCAGCAAAAGCTGAATTAATGTGTATCGTTCAAAGCCCCAAAAAATAACAAAGCCATCCAAACCCTCACCCCCCAACTCGAAACCCACAACCCCAAAACTCATAACTCTTTTTAAATATTCGGCAACTGCAATCTATTTCTCTTAGAATAAATTCTGATAAACAAAACAAGCAACACACAAATTATTAAGTTTACATCTTTGTGTATAGGCGTATTTTTTAATAGTAAATAAATGCCGCCGCCTATGGCGCATGCTGTTGCATACAGTTCTCCTTTTTTAAAAAGATTGGGTACATCGTTGCAAAAAATGTCTGCAATGAGCCCACCAAATGTTGCGGATATTACACCCATAATAAGAGCGTAAGTATCGTTTACACCGTTACGCAGCGCAACTTCTATACCTGCGGAGGTAAAAAGACCAATACCCAATGCATCAGTAAAGAAAATGGTTTTACTAAATTTATGTACACCTTCTTTTACCAAAAATGTAATGATGGCTCCTGCAAATACTAGTCCAAGTGCAAAATAATCATTCACCCAATTTACAGGGCGTATACCTATAAGTAAATCTCTAATAGTGCCACCACCATAAGCTGTGGCAAAGGCTACAACCAAGCCACCAAAAATATCCATTTTAAATTTTCGGGCTTTGAGCGCACCCATGAGGGCAAATACAAATGTACCAGTGTAGGTAATAATGTTTAGCAATGTCATGCTGTAAAGTTATATAAAGTGTTATCTTCGATATCATAAAATTTTATAGTATGAATTTTGATACCATTCTTTTTGAAATAGAAAACGGCACAGCCATTATTACCATTAATAGACCCGATAAATTAAATGCATTAAACAAAGATGTTTTTACAGACTTGGATGATGCCATGACCGAAGTGATGAACAATGACGAAATAAAATCGGCCATTATAACTGGTGCTGGTGCAAAGGCTTTTGTGGCAGGTGCTGATATTAGTGAGTTTGGTGGGTTAGACTTGGTAGAAGCCATGGCATTATCCAAACGTGGGCAGGATATATTTTTTAAAATTGAAAACAGCAATAAACCAGTTGTAGCTGCTGTAAATGGTTTTGCACTAGGTGGTGGTTGTGAGCTTGCCATGGCTTGTCATTTTAGGTTGTGTAGCGAAAATGCAAAGTTTGGACAACCTGAAGTAAACCTTGGTTTGATACCTGGCTATGGCGGAACACAACGCCTTACACAACTAGTAGGCAAAGGCAAAAGTATGGAGCTGCAAATGACAGCGCATATTATTGATGCCAACGAAGCACTAAGAATTGGTTTGGTAAATCATGTAACCAAAGCAGATAGTTTGCTAGAAAGAACAAAAGATATTTTGCAAATTATACAAAGCAAAGCACCCATTGCGGTGGGTAAAATTATAGAATGTGTAAATGTAGCAGTGGTAAGCGATAGTGCTTACACGAATGGCAAGAGTGGTTTTGATAAAGAAATAGAAGCATTTTCTCAATGCTTTATTACAGAAGATATGAAAGAAGGTACGACAGCATTTTTGGAGAAGCGGAAGGCGGTGTTTACAGGAAAATAAAAGTTAATAAATATGTTAAGCAAAAAAGAATATCATTTTTTGTTGATTTGTTCAATTGCATTTGGAATACTTATGTCCATTGCAATCTACATTTTTATGCTTGCAGCAATTGTCTTATTATTTATTTTATTATTTGATGTATTTAATGCAAAAGAAAAAATAAAAATACATTTAAGGTATTTGGCTTTATGTTTAATTCCCTTTTTTATCTTTTTTAGTATAGATGCTTTGTATTTTAAATATTTAGAAATGAAAAGAGATGAAGCAGTTTCTAAAATATATATGTATAAAAAATTACAAAACCAATTTCCAAGCGATGCTATTTCTGCTGGTATTGATACCAAAAAGTTTCGTTATTTCCCTGATGCATCTCTAGTGAATTTTACTATACATTATTTTGATAGGTATGGGATGCCAATGGAATTTAATAGTAAGGATAGTATTTGGGTAAGGTAAAATGCTATTCCAACAACCGTATCACTTTCACAAAATGTGTTTTCCAATAGCCTGTCAATTTACTTTCTACCACACCAATATTTTTACCCGAAGTAGAGCTGATAAAAGTTGGCACAGTACCTGCAATTGTTATGATGCCCATGTGGCCTACAATGCCAGTTGAGTTATCAGAACCTGTAAATAAAATAATGTCTCCAGGTCTTGCATTTTTTAATTCTACTTCTACACCTTCATTTGTAAAATCTTTTGAAACCCGGGGTGTTTTTACATTAAAGTGCCCAAACACAAGCATTATAAATCCTGAACAGTCTAGCCCATTTTTTGGTGTGGAAGAACCAAACTTGTAAGGCGTACCAATAAATGTTTTTGCATACTCTACAAATTCATTTCTATCTATTTTTAATGGCTTTACAAATACTTTTGTTTTTGTTGAAGCTGTATTTGTAACAATAGGCTTTGGTTTTGCTGTTTTGTTTACAGTTTCATTAGTAGATATTTTTTTTGAAGAACTGCAAGAAGAAAAAAGTATTGAAAATAATATAAGTGCAGATAAAATTTTGATCATAGATTTTATTTGCTGCAAAATAGGAACAATACTTTTGATGAAGAAATAATTTGTATTAAATAAATTATTTCTTCATCATCAAGTACAATTGATGTTGTAATTAAAGTGTTACCAAATCATCTTCTTTTACAACAACATTTTCGGCTAAGTTGGTATTAAAACTGTAGGTTTTTGAATATTCTTTATTTCCAACTGATAAATTGAATATTAGCACCTGTCCATCTTTTCTTTCAATTTTAAATTTCTGTAAGGTTGATTTAGAGCTCCAGTTTTCAACATACAATTCCCCTTCTACTTTGTCATTTATTTTTAAGGTTTTGTCTGTAGCATTTATTCCTTTTATTTCTAAAAGAAAGCAAATGTAGTCGCCTTCTACTCCTGTATATTTTACTGAAAAATGGTCATTATTTTTTAGGGCTGTATTTGTTTGCGCCATACTTGTATTGCCAATAAGTGTACTTGCGATTAGGATTGCTGTAATTGATTTTAAAGCTTTCATTTTTTTAAATTTTAAGTGTTTTAACATTTTTTTCAAAGTATTTTTAATTAAATACCTTTTTGATAATGCAAACATACTGCCGCATTTGGTGTGTTAAAAAAGTGTTTGCACAATTTTTATTACAGCAAAATAAAAATGAATACGCTGAAAGGTAATGTTGGCAATGGTTTTGTAAAAGCTATTTGATTATAGCCAACGATTTTTTTTATATAAAAAATAAATTAAGACCTAACATTTACTTAAACCAAAAATGAATTGTAAAGTTGAAATGTATCTAGATTATTTTATGGCGGCTCTGTTGATACTTGGTTGTTAAAATTTCGCTCATGCTTACTTTATTTACTTTTGCTTCTAACCAACTAATAATATCTATGTAAGCAAAAGTTCTCGTTTCGTACCTGCTTTTTTGTAAGCTTGTTATTTTTTCTAGCAATAGTTTTAATGCTTGCTCCATTTCTTTTCTAGAGTTATGAAATGATTTTCTAAGAAACTTAAACATCTCTTCTTCAACAATGGTAAGGTTTTCTTTTTTTGCCATAAACCTATAGACTGATTTGGTGAGGTATTCCATTAACTCGTAATTACCAAGTTCATAGTGAGCCATTAAGTGAATTAGCCGAGCATAGCTTTGTAAATCATTTCTTACCTCTGTATTTTCGTTTATAATTTTTTGTACAAAATCTATACATGTGCTATAGTTGCCGCTGCCAAAGTATAAGGTTGCTATTTTATAATTAAAGAGCATTACTCTATGTTCATCTATAAATAATTCATCTTCTTTTAAAGCTTTTAAAATATGGGGTACTAATAAAATCCCTTCATTAAAACTCCCTGTAATGCTGTGTAAATTTATTTTGGCGCTGTATATGTAAATAAATGCCTGTGTTCTAAAATTATCATGCAGCCTTACTCTATCAGACTCAGCAAAATTTTCAAAATGGGTAAGTACCTCATCCATTTTCTTAAAGTTGCGTAAAGTAAAATGAGCATTTAGTAATGTATGCAACCCTTTTATGTAATGCCCTGTTTCTACTCGCTTCATCAAGGGTATATCTTCAAAAATATCTACCCATTTTTGGCTCCAACGATAGTAGTTTACGAAATCTTGTTTAATATAGGCTAGCCAATTATAGCTCTGGTATAAATATAATTTTTCATAAAAACCTGCCTTATTTAAGTCGTATTTTGGTAAATGTTTATGGAAATAATCTACAATCCCTTTTTCATCGTCTTTGTTTTTAACATGCCCGTTTTTTATAAACCAATTGTACAAAAGCATGCTTAGGTTACTTAGTCTTGATAGCGTATCTATTTTGGAAGTAACCTCATTTATTTCTTCTGCCAAATCTACTATACGTGCTTTAGTAGGCCCTGTAATGTGCAAAGTTTCTATTCTTTTTTCCAGCGTAATAGCCTGTAATAAAAAATTTACTTTATGGTTTGCTTTTGCAGTTTCTTTTGCTTTATCTAAAATTTTAAGGCTATGAAAATACAAACCCTTTTTATAGAGGATATGTGCGAAATCAAATTGTTCATTCAATTGTAAGTCTATACTATCCGTACTTTTTAATAATCGTAGACTTGCCAATAGTTGCTTGTATAAATGCACTTTTACATTAGATAGCTGTGGTTTTTTTATTGTCTTTAATTTTTTTAACAATAAGTTTTCATCATACTCTTCTAGCTTATCAAGCGCATCAAAAAGTTCTATTATTTTTAAATCTTCATTGCCAGAGCTACGTTTAATAAATAATTTAAAATGCCTTTTTTCTGCCTTTTCTAAGGAGCGTACCAACTGGAATAATGTATCTGTAAACTTGTTGACCATAATGATTTATTTTTTATAAAAGCCAATACCGTAAAGGGTTTGTATATTTTAAAATAGATTTTACGATAATAAAAAGCTTATCAAAAAGATATTTTTAAAATAATTGACAGTCTTATTTTTACAATGCAAGTTTAAAAAACAACCATTAAAGAGAGAATTATAAAAAATGTTTTTCTATTTGCCAGAAAGCTTTTTTAATAATTTATGCAAATATCAAATAAAATAACTTAAAATTTTCATATATAGCAAGCAATCGTTAAAGCCGCTCAGTTTCTACTGAGGGGCATTTTCGTTTATTAAGGATAACAATTTTTTAACCTTAGTATGGGTAATCATCCCAAATACATTCAATCAAATAGTTTACCGGTATTGGTTGGGAGCATTTAAAAATGTCCCAGTTAGTAAATAGGGTTGCCACCCTTTACATAGTAGATTTATTTTGAAATTACCAGTTAAGGTCGACGACCCTTGCGATATGTTTAAATGTACCTCTTGATTTTCTTCCTTCAATTAACACCCAATCCTTTCTTATATTTGCCCATTATTAAGAATTTAATTTTTTTACAATGGAATATAGAATAGAAAAAGATACCATGGGCGAAGTACAAGTGCCTGTAGATGCATATTTTGGCGCACAAACACAGCGTAGCATCGATAATTTTAAAATAGCACAAGACATCAATAAAATGCCCAAAGAAATTATAAAGGCATTTGCATATCTTAAAAAAGCAGCAGCACTTACCAATAAAGATGCAGGTGTACTTCCGCAAGATAAATGTGATATGATTGGAAAAGTATGCGATGAAATTTTAGAAGGAAAACTTGATGATTATTTTCCATTAGTAGTATGGCAAACTGGTAGCGGTACACAAAGCAATATGAATGTAAATGAAGTAGTGGCATATCGTGGGCATGTATTAAATGGCGGCAAGTTAGAAGATAAAGAAAAGTTTCTTCACCCAAATGATGATGTAAATAAGAGCCAAAGTAGCAATGATACTTTTCCTACAGCTATGCATATAGCAGCTTATAAAATTTTACAAGATGTAACTATACCAGGCATAAAAAAACTAAGAGATACACTAGCAGCAAAGTCTGTACAATATATGCATGTGGTAAAAATTGGTCGTACACATTTTATGGATGCTACACCGCTTACAGTAGGGCAGGAGTTTAGCGGATATGTATCTCAACTAGACCATGGTTTACGTGCTATAAACAATGCCCTTCCTCACCTGAGTGAGCTTGCACTTGGAGGTACAGCAGTAGGCACGGGCATAAACACACCCGAAGGGTATTCTGAAAATGTAGCCAAACATATTGCTACCCTCACTGGTCTTCCTTTTGTAACCGCCGAAAATAAATTTGAAGCACTAGCAGCACACGATGCCATTGTAGAAATGCACGGGGCATTAAAAATGGTAGCTGTAAGTTTAATGAAAATTGCAAATGATATTCGCATGCTTAGTAGTGGCCCACGCAGTGGTATTGGAGAAATATTTATTCCTGATAACGAACCTGGTTCATCTATCATGCCAGGTAAAGTAAACCCTACACAATGCGAAGCACTTACCATGATAGCTGCACAAGTAATGGGCAACGATGTTACCATAGGTATTGGTGGCAGCAACGGGCATTTTGAGTTGAATGTTTTTAAACCTGTAATGATTTATAATTTCCTACACAGTGCAAGATTGATAGGGGATGGCTGTGTATCTTTCAATGATAAATGTGCTGTAGGATTAGCACCTATAGAAGCAAACATAAAAAAACATGTTGATAATTCGTTAATGTTGGTTACCTCTTTAAATACAAAAATTGGTTATTACAAAGCAGCGGAAATAGCACAGACAGCTCATAAAGAAGGAACCACATTAAAAGAAATGGCAGTAAAATTGGGGTATGTAACTGCGGAGGAATTTGATGCTTGGGTAGTGCCAGCAGAGATGGTGGGGAAGTTATAAGAAGTTGAAAAATGGTTGAAAAAAGTTGAATGTGGTTGAATATGGTTGAAAAGCAAAAGCCGTTTCTTTTTTTGAAACGGCTTTCACTTTTATAACACTTCCTTCCAAGTATGATCTGCTAACAACTGCACTTTTGCATGATGTGTTTTAAAAGATTTTTTGCCTCGTCCCCATTCATTTGGGCTTATCATGCTTATCATATAAGAGCCATCATTGTTTTCGTATAAGTGATAAATGTTTCCAATAATGGGTTGAAAATTTAATTTAGCACTATACACAATCATTGATAATTCTTTTCTCGATTGTATTTCTTGCGCTTGTAATGCGAGCAACTCTACCTGCTTTCTTATTTGGTCTAACTGCATATTGGTTTGCTCTTCCATAGCGGTTAAAACCTTATGCCTTATTACACCCTCTTGCGTAGGGCGTATTACAACCCCACTAACACTTGCGCTGTATGGAAGTACACTCATTTGCTTGTGAAAAAATTCCACATTTGTAAATGCTGTGCCATCTTCTTTAGTACCTGTTTGTGTTACTTTTAAATATCCATTTGGTTCTATTTGGTGTACCACTTCTAAAACTACCTCGTCATTTTTTACAAAGTGTATTTCAAAAACAATAGAGCTTAGTACCTTGCCACGAACGTAAGTAGCAAAATCTTTGTCATAAAAATCTTGCAGTGTGTCATCAATTACAATATCGTACTTGGCACCATAAGAAACGTTTTCTAATGTAACCCAACTATTGTTTATCGTTAATTGATTTTTATTTTCTGCTGCTGTTATTTGAAAGTAACCACTTTTGGGTCTATTGCCTTTTTCATAAGTGCCTTTTTCGGGAAAGAGTTGCCAAGCGGCAATAAAGTTGTATGCTGATGTCATGCTGTTGTTTAAGTCTCAAATTGTGTTTTCAAAAATACTATTCATTAAACGTTGTTTTGCTCCATTTAGATTTAAAGTTTTCAATTTATTTGAAACTGTAAACCAAGTTTACAATTAATTGTTTTACTGCTTTTCAAAAAAAACAAAAAAAATAGCCAAATTTTTAATAATAAATCAAAATCGTATAATTTTTTGTATATATGTAACGTTTAATAAGCACTTAATGCTGTTTTATAAGAAATATGGACTTCATGTTTATTAAAAAAGTAGATATTGAGTACTAGTTGCTATTTACCGAAAAAATTAAAATCTACTTAGGAACAAAGTATTATTATTATGAAGACAAGATATGCTATTGTTTATATATCATTATTATTTTTAATGCTGATGGTAGTCTTTTTCTTTGTGTTTAAAAAAGCAACACAATCTAAGAATAAAGAACTATTAATTAATAGATATGTGGAACTTAAAAAAGGGACCAACGCTTTATTGGAGGCCAACAACAGAAATTTTGAAAATTATATATTAAATGCTTCATATGAAACCGATTTAATAAAAGCGGTTTGTAATAGAGACAGCAATTGGCTCGAATCAAATTTTTTGCCTTCTCTTTCTAATAATGATATTGATTGTGTTTGGATTTTAAATACAAAAGGAGATATTTTGTTTGCAAGAGATGAGGGTAAAGCAACAAATTTTTTAGCTATAAAAAAAGAAACCTTAATTAATGAATTAGCAGAAAATCCGTACAAAAATTTTTACATAAATTTTAAGAATGTCATAACTCAAATTACTATTGCACCAGTAGATCTTAGTATGTTTTCTGTTGATGGTAAAGAGGGTTCATTTATTTATTTGGTTTTTGGAAAGAAATACAATGAAATAGCATTAAAAAATTTAAGTGATATTTCTATCGGGTCAAGTTTTGCAATTAAGGAAAAAACTGTTTTATTAAGTGATTCAATAAATACTGCGGATAACATTATTTCATATAACTATAATCTAACAGATTTTTTTGGGAATGCTTTTGCTACTTTAGAATCATCTAAAACACTATCAGAAATTACAACTTACAATAATTATTTTAGTAAATATTCACTTATTTATTTATCGCTTTTATTACTCTTAGGTTTTGCTTATTATACATTTCTGGGAGCAAAAGTTTTAAAGCCGATATCAATTTTATCTAAAGCTTTAAATACTAAAGATGCTACTTATTTAGGAAGCTTAAAAGTTAAGAACGACGAGTTTGGAAATATTGCCACACTTTTAGATAATTCGTTTTCTAATATTGAAAAATTAAATACAGAAATTGAGTTAAGAATAAAAACAGAAGAAGAGCTTAAAATGGCTGCAGTAAAACTAGAAACCGCAACAATAGAAAAAATAAGGGCTGAACAAGATAAAATTGCAAAAGGAGACTTTTTATCTACAATGAGTCATGAAATAAGAACACCAATAAACGGAGTAATAGGTATAGCAAATTTATTGAAAACGGAAAATCTAAATCCAGCACAACACGAACTGGTAGATACCCTAGTGTTTTCATCAAATTATTTACTTTCAATACTTACCGATATTCTTGATTTTTCTAAAATTGAATCTGGCAACCTTACTTTTGATAGTGTTCAGTTTAATTTGAAAGAAATCTGTAAGAATGTTGTAGCATTAAATCAAGCAAATGCTCAATCCAAAAATTTGCAATTAATACTAAATGCGGATGAGCTTTCTGAAGAATATTTCCAAGGAGATAGTTTAAGACTTTGCCAAATATTAAATAATCTTATTGGGAATGCCATTAAATTTACGAACAAGGGAGATGTTACGCTTAGCTATAAAATAGGAAAAGAAATTGGGAAAAGAAAAATAATAGAATTTTCAGTTAACGATTCTGGTATAGGTATTGCCGCTAATAAATTAGATAGTATTTTTGATAGTTTTAGCCAAGCAGACAGAACGATATCCACGAATTATGGTGGAACAGGTTTAGGGCTTACGATTACAAAAAAGCTAATTGAAATGCAAGGAGGTAATATTACTGTTACTAGCGAACTTAACAAGGGTACAAGCTTTGCATTTATACTAGCGTTTGAAAAAGTCGACGTGGAAGATTATTGCATTCAAAAATACCAACGAAAAAATACTATTTTAAACTTAGAGGGGTTAAAAATATTGGTTGCAGAGGATAATAGTATTAACGCTTCTATACTTAGTAAATTTTTAAGTAAGTGGAGTGTAAAAATGGATTTAGCACAAAATGGTAATGAGGTATTGATAAAGTTAGAAAATGAAGCGTATGATTTAATATTGATGGATTTGCATATGCCTTTAATGGGAGGCGAAGAAGCCTTAAGAAAAATAAGAAATAATAGCAATGCTAATTATAGTATGATTCCTATTATTGCTTTAACAGCAGACGCTACTTCCGAAACTCAAAAATTAATGCTTGAGGCAGGGTTTAATGATTACATAACTAAGCCTTTTAATCCTGATAAATTGTTTGATGTTTTAGAACAATATTCTACAAAATTTGCCTAGCTGTATAAATTCAAAACACTTAATTTAAACGATTTTTGTGTTCTTCAACAATAATTTTTTTAAAAATCAATGCCAAACTACCTCTGGCGTTTAGCCCCTAATTTTGTTATGCCTAACGCCATTGTTTACTTAACTATTTTTTTTAGATAATCTATATTTGATTTGCTGCAATCACTTTTTCCCAAAATGAGGAAATAAATCAAGTTGGCAGTGTCTATTTTCAATTCAATCCACTTTTTCTTCAACTCACTCTTTTTTTGTAGCAAAAATGTATTAAGCATTTTATTCTTGCAGTACACAATCAATTTATTTATCAAAAAAATTATCATCATGAAAAAAGTAAAAAATTATTTTGCAATAGCTATTCTTTTTATTGCCACTACTACAAATGCACAAATCAATTTGCCAGCAGGCTTTGCAAAAGCTACAATAGTTTTGTATGGAGGTTCTGCTTTGAGTGGATATGTGAAAGAGAATATAAAAAAATCAGCTTCAATAGTATTCTTTAACGATAGCCAAAATAAAAAGATTATTTATGATGGAAACCAGATAAGCAGTATTAAAATAAACGATGATAATTATATCTGTGTAAGTGGCGATTTTTTTAAAGTTATTTCTACAGGAAAAATAACATTCGTTCAAAAACAAAGCGACGCTTCTAACAAACCTTCATACAATGGAAATGAACCTGTTTTTAATAATGGAACAGAAGGAAGTATTGGCGATTATTTTGTTTATAGAAATAGTAAACTAAATATTATTAATAGAAAAACGATTGAGGCATTTATCAATAAAGATTTAGCCGATGATATTGTAGCAACTGAAAAAGCAAAAAATTTAAACGGAGATGTTACAAAACTAAAAGACGCAATTGATATTTATAACAAATCAACTAAGTAATTAAATATATGAAGCAGATTATCGTTTTTATAATTTCATTTTTTGTGTTAGGAAAATCATTTGCACAAAATACAAATTTTATGCAGACCATAAAAGGTGTTGTTTTAGATGAGCAATCAGGTAATATATTAGCACATGCTACTATAACCTTCGATAACGATGTAATTGTTATTTCAGATATTGATGGTGCATTTAAACTTACCAATATTCCAATAGGAAGGCAAAGCTTAAAAGTAACTGCCGTTGGATATGAAGATGTTTTTATCACAAATATTGAAGTTACCTCTTCAAAAGAAGTTGTATTAGAAATTCGGTTAAAAGAAAAAGTAAAAAAACTAGATGCAATAATTATTAAATCTAACAAATCAAAAATAAAAGCCTTGAATGAGGCGGCATTGGTAAGTGCAAGACAACTCAGTATAGATGAGGCATTTCGTTTTTCTGGAACAAGGAGCGACCCGAGTAGAATGGCACAAAACTTTGCAGGGGTGAGTGGCACTAATGACGGCAGAAATGATATTATAATTCGTGGTAATTCTCCTACTGGTGTACTATGGCGTATGGATGGTATTGATATTCCCAACCCAAATCACTTTAGTACATTGGGCGCTACTGGTGGTCCTGTAAGCATTTTAAATATTGGCACACTAAAAAATTCTGATTTTTTAACCAGTGCTTTTCCCTCACAATATGGTAATGCTCTTGCAGGGGTATTTGATTTAAAGTTGCGAAATGGCAACAACGAAAAAAATGAATTTATAGGGCAAATAGGTTTTAATGGTTTTGAGTTTGGTGCCGAAGGTCCGCTGAGTAAAAAAACAAAAGCTTCTTATCTGCTGAATTACCGCTACTCTACTATTGCCGCACTACAAAGCATCGGGCTTAATTTTGGCACAGGTACTGCAACACCTTATTTTCAAGATGCTACTTTTAAAATTAATTTGCCCACAAAAAAAGCAGGTACGTTTAGTTTATTTGGGTTGGGTGGCGAAAGCCATATTCATTTTTTACCAGATACTGATGGAAAAGATAATTTGTATTCTTCCAGCGATGGTAGCATAAGGGATAGGAAATTTAAATCACTAACAGGAGTACTCGGACTATCGCACCATTATTTTTTTAATTCAAACACTTCAGGCAAAATAGCATTGGCAGTTTCCACATTCTCTTCTAAATACAATGAAGATATTGTTGTAAATAATAAACCAAATGCGCTAGCATTTTATCGAAAGAATGACCAACTTAAGTATTCGCTTGGTTATAACCTAAATAAAAAATTTAATGCCCGCAATCAATTTAATGCTGGTATTTTTGCAGATATTAACCAATTAAAAGTAAGACAGGATCGTATCAAAGATGGCGATTCTGTTTTAGTAACTTTTATTAACAGTAACGAAAATGCCACCTTGCTTAGAAGTTTCGCTAATGTAGGGCACCGGTTTTCTGATAAATTATCGTCTAATATTGGTTTGTACTATCAATATCTGGCGTTAAACAATACGCAAAATTTTGAACCGAGATTTAATTTGAAATACCAGTTTAAACAAAGACAGGCGCTTTCTTTTGGTGCAGGTATGCATAGCCAAACACAACCTTTGGAAGTATATTTTTATCAAACACAAAATAACCTAGGGCAAACTCTATTTACAAATAAAAATCTTGAAATGGTGAAAAGCCTCCACGCTGTTTTTGGTTACGATATTAGTCTTAGCAAACAGTTACGCTTTAAATCAGAAATATATTCGCAATACATTTACAATGCGGCAGTAGAAAAAACAGCTAGCAGCTTTAGTATGTTAAATACTGGTTCAGACTTTGGCTTTCCAGATAAAACCGATTTGATAAACAATGGTAAAGGATATAACTACGGTGTTGAGATAACGTTAGAACGTTTTTTACACAAAGGGGTATACTATCTTTTTACTACATCTGTATTTCAATCTAAATATAAAGGAAGCGATAATATTTGGCGCAATACTGCCTTTAACAGTAATTATGTAATTAATGCACTGGGTGGAAAAGAATTTAAAATAAACAGTAAAAATTCTTTTGGTATTGATACCAAACTAACGGTAACTGGTGGTCAGCGTTACACACCGTTTGATATTGTGGCATCTAAAAATGCAGGCTATGTTATTTATAAAGAGAATGAAGCTTATAGCAAACAAAATGATACTTATGTGCGGTGGGATTTAAAATTTTCTTTTATACGAAATGGTAGAAAGGTTACTCAAAAATTGTATGCCGATTTGCAAAATCTTACTCGCAAAGAAAACATTTATGTAAGAACATTAAACCCTAAAACTGGTGCTGTAAATCAAATTAATCAAATGGGTTTCTTTCCTAACATAAATTATCAAATCACATTTTGATTTTAGTAACTTTACCATATGCGTAAACACAATTGTAGAATAGGTTTTAATGATGGTCTTTTAATGGCTATTGGAATACCGCTTTTAAGCTTTGTTGTTCCTTTAGTATTTATGGGTTGCCGCTTTAATAAGTTGCCACTTTTTACCATGGAAAAATACATTGTAACAATACTTATAACAACAGTTATTTGGCTTGGCAATAGGTATGTAATGATTTACTGCCGAAAAAAATATCCATATTTTAAAGACGTACGTAGAAGGTTGGTTATACAATCAATAATTATGTTGGTATTTACACTAACAGCTAATATTTTACTTGGTCAGTTTTCAGAGTGTGTTTATGCTAAAGATGGTGGGGTTAGAGATTTTACTGATATTTTAATTCAATCCAATGCTGCCGTAATTTTTTGTACTATAATGATAATTGCTATTTATGAAAGTATTTATTTTATGCACGAATTACGTCATTCGGTAGAGGAAACAGAAAACTTAAAGCGTGAAAATCTTTCAGCACAACTAAATGCATTACGTACCCAAGTAAACCCACATTTTCTTTTCAATAATTTAAATACACTTAGCTCTTTGATACCTGAAAATCCAACACATGCTGTAGATTTTGTGCAACAGTTATCAAAAGTGTATAGGCATATTTTACAAGTAAAAGATGAAAAATGTATTTTGCTAAAAGATGAGTTGGATGTGATGAATGCATACACTTTTTTATTAAAAACAAGGTTTGGTAGTAATCTAGAGGTAACAATAGATATTCCTATTGAAAAATTAGGTAAAAAAATTGTACCACTTTCTTTGCAAATTTTAATGGAGAATGCCATAAAACATAATATTGTTTCTGCTGAAAAACCGCTGGTTATACATGTGTTTGCCGAAAATGGAAGTGTCGTAGTAAGTAACAATCTGCAAATGAAAAATCAGATAAATGAGTCTACTGGTATAGGTTTGGATAATATACGAAATCGCTATAAATTAATAAGTGAAAAGCTAGTTAGTGTAACTGAAAGTGAAACTAATTTTACCGTCTCCATTCCATTGATAGATAATTAATATGAAATGTGCGCTGGAATAATTTGTAAGAGTATTTATTAAAGAATAAAAGTATAAGAAATAGTAAAAATGAACATGTGAGAGTAATAATTATTGAAGACGAAACACCTGCGGCAAAACGGCTAATAAAATTATTGTATAACTACAATGATGCCATTGAAATAGTACATACTGTAGATAGTGTAGAATCAAGTGTGAGATACCTATCTTCTGCTTCAAATATTGACCTTATTTTTATGGATATTCAATTAGCCGATGGGCTAAGTTTTGATATTTTTGACCAAGTGAAAATCACAACTCCAGTAATTTTTACAACAGCATTTGACCAATATACACTTAAGGCATTTAAAGTAAATAGCATTGATTATTTGCTAAAGCCTATTGATGAAAGCGAATTACAAAAGTCCTTAGAAAAATACCAAAAACTTTATCCTAAAAGAAGCAATGATTTTTCAGACAAAATGCAGAAGCTGATAATGGACATTAATGCGGTGAAATATAAAGAACGTTTATTAATTAAAAGAGGTCTGCAACTGAGTTATTTAAAAATTGAAAGCACCGCATATTGCTATGCAGACGGAAAGCTTTGTTATGCTGTCGATTTTGCTGGGATTAAATATTTATTGGAAAGTAACCTCTCACAATTAGAAGAGCAACTTCAGCCAAGTATATTTTTTCGCATAAATAGGCATCTATTAATAAACATTGAAGCTATAAAAAAAGTACATACTTGGCTTGGGGGCAGGTTTAAATTAGAAATAAAACCAGTAACCAGTATAGAAACAATTGTAAGTAGAGAGCGAGTGAATGATTTTAAAGAGTGGCTAGGAAAGTAACAAAAAGTTTAAATGACTTTTAAAAAGAAAAAAGAGCCTTGAAAAATCAAGGCTCTTAGTCGGCAGCAATGGACGATTTTCGAACCAATTCTTAATAGATTTTGAACAAATAATAGCATTTTTAAATTATCAATGATTTCATTAATTATCAAATTAATGAAATGTAGTTATAGTAATTAATTTGAGTGAGATTATCCTTATAGAGTCATTTAGATTGAGAGAGTGCATGCCAACCGTTATCAAAAACTGGATCCCCTATTTAAATCTGTTTCTTTTGTTTATTAAACGACCACATATCATCTTGTTTGAGTGTTGATGTCTGTGTTTTCTAATATTTTCCATTTCCCAATCAGGAAGCCATGAGGGTTATTATTCAACCTTGACACATTTCTTAAATAACTATCGGTTATCATTCTTCTTGTAATGATTGATGTTGGCCGTATAATTTTTTCCTGCCCTTTGTATTTGAAATAATAGGGATACACATTGACATTTATTTCAATGCTGTCCATCTGAATTTTCTGGCTGATGTTGCCTGAGATTGGATTGGAGAAATAACCATTCTCTTTCAAATTATCATATTGTTGTTTGGCAGAGTTATCAGCCAAGTACAATGCTTTAGTAATGTTTGCCTGAATTACTTTATCATCATGGTCAAGGGTGAAGAAGAAATGATGAAACATTTTTACATGGTCTCTTATCTCCACCGGCACATTGTCCTTTCTATCGGCAGAGTATGCTTCCAGAGCTTTGCCATTGGCCAGTATGAAAATTTTTTGTTGAGAATTTGCAGCCACCTGAAAACTTTTGTAGGCTATAAAAACAGAGAGTAATGAACATGCCAGTATGAAGGCAATGGAAAACATCCGCACATAGCGGAATGCCGAATCTATATTTTTCATTTTTTGAAACATGATGCACACATTTTCTAACTCACACCAATAAGTATTGCAAATATGTTTCCAGTGTTTAGTGATTTTGGGGTAAGAGAGGTAGGGCTAACTTATCAAAGCAGTCAATAAAAGCGAATATAAGAGGTGCTATTTTTAAATTACCATTAAGATATTTTGCTGCAATATTTGTTGTGTAATAATGCCCATGTATTTCTTCCCGGGTATAGAAAACTTTCGCAAATAAAGCTTATCTTAGCTTTATTGTTGCAACTTTTATAATATTATTGCGGTAATACAATCGTTGTGTGTCACCTTAGTTTACAGTCCGTTAATCTTGAAATACAAAAAGCAGGACTCTAAAAAGAACCCTGCTTTGAAATTAAATGAAGCATTCAATTGCGACAACTAATGTCAAACTCAAGTTTACAAACTACCATTTTTCCAAGCCTAATAATTTTTTGCCAAGTTCATTTAGTTCAGCTCTGCCATATTTTGTTTGCTCCCATTTACGGGGGTCGCCAGGAAAAGCATAGCCTTCAGGAGCAACACTATCTTTCCAGGAATTGATTCGCCATATACACAACGCTTCATTGTTTTCTTCTGCAGGCATCATGGAGATATATTGAGCAATACGAACTTTATCGCTACTCATATTAGGTCTTATGCCATGTGGTTGCAGGCTATTAAAAATCAGCAGGTCGCCAGCTTCCATTTTTACTTTTACAAATTCAAAACCTGTGGTTTCAGGTTTAAAATGGTCACGGTCTTCGGGCTGTGTCAGTTTCCATGTATTGTAGGTACGAAACAATTCAGGAATACATTGAAAGCCACCCATATTTTCATCCGTTTGGTCTGCCAACGCCAACACACCTTGCACATTAACAGGTTTTGTTTCGGGGTCGTAATCCCAATGAATAAAACCTTTTTGTTCAAAGCCCGGCTTTATTGGAAAATTAAGGTTTGCCCTGTCAATTGTTACCCACAATTTTTCTGTTCCCCAAATATCTTTAAACGCATCATACACTTTTTGCGTCATGCGGTTATTCCATAAATGTTGATTGTTATAAACTTCTACCATTCCGGTATTGGTCAATTCTTTCATCTTCATTTCTGCCCGTTGTGGTGCATACCAAATGTCGGGGTTATTTGGGTCTTTTTCTTCAAATTCCCATAAAAAATTTGCAGTGGCTAAAGCCTGTTCCCGTGGTACGGCGTTTTTAATTACAATGTACCC
This sequence comes from Ferruginibacter sp., assembly GCA_031408295.1. Classification (GTDB taxonomy): domain Bacteria; phylum Bacteroidota; class Bacteroidia; order Chitinophagales; family Chitinophagaceae; genus Ferruginibacter. The sequence continues at coordinate 68,569 of JANNVW010000083.1, read as the reverse complement.
GTTGGTAATCCAAAAATTCCAGTCGGCTTCGCTTAACACACGAAGTGGTTCACCGTTACTACGGTCGTTTAATTTAATAGCACTACTTTTAGCTGTTGAAGGATTGCCGGGAATATCTTTATGAGCATTATCCGACAGCATTGTGGGTGTCATTGTTGGCACCATTGTTTTTTGTTCCATACTACAATATTTAATGTTTAAAAAATAAATCAGTTATTAACGAACATTGTCTTTGGCTTTTACTACACCAGCCATTTTCATTTCTATGTTTACAGTTTTTCTCTTTGCCATCATTTCTTTTTGCCTGTGAACTATTTTTAACCGCTAATGACGGCTGTATAATTTTTACAGGTAATTGATTTGAAGTGAGGTTTTGCTGTAGCATGGCACTCCGTTTTTGATAACACAAAAATAGCTTTGCAGGAGAAGGCTAATCAACATCTTCAATGGCAGATGTTTGTACTGTATTGATAAATTTTGGTACTTTTAGGAATAATGGTGCAAAATCAGCGCAAATGAAAGCAAAATTAGAATCTATAACCAGCGATAGTGATAGTTCGTTTAGAATATTATTAACACCCAATCTGAATGAAATATTTTATTGGCATTTTCATCCAGAATATGAAATCGTTTACGTTGAAACGGAAAGTGGTTTCCGCCACATTGGCGACCATATTTCCAAATATAAAGGCAGCGACATTGCTTTAATCGGACCTAACATACCACATTTGAATTTTGATTATGGCGTAAAGGCAACGGTGGACACAGTAGTGGTTCAAATGAAAGAAAATTTTTTAGGGCAGGACTTTTTTTCATTACCTGAAATAGCAGCCATAAAAACTTTGTTTGAAAAAGCAAAAAGCGGTGTGGCATTTTATGGCGAGACAAAAAAGTTAGCCGGTGAAAAATTAAAGCAATTAACAGCATTACCGCATTTTGAACAACTCATTACGTTATTGGAGGTTTTTAATTTATTGGCTAACAGTAACGAAGTAGAAATGCTCAAAGCAAGACCTATTGCAAGTGCATCGGTATTAAAGGAACAGCAGCGGTTACAAAAAGTTTATCATTTTATTGAAGCCAATTATCAAAATGAAATTGATGTAAATCTTGTTGCCAAATTATGTAACTTGACAACCGCTGCATTTTGCAGGTATTTTAAGAAATCAACTCACTACACTTTTACAGATTTTTTAAATCAGTTTCGGATAAATCAATCAAAAAAAATATTGTTGCAAGACAAGAACGTTACAGAAGCATGTTACGAAAGCGGTTTCGCAAATATTTCCTATTTCAATAAAACATTTAAAAAAGTTACAGGAGAAAATCCTTCTGCATTTAAAAAGAAACATTTTGTAGAGTAATTATAATTGGCAGCAGACTTTAACTTAAAGCGACAATTGCAAACATAGGATTGGGTTTGCTGCTATGCTGGCAGACGTAGTAACAATCAGCTTCATATCGCTATCAGCTATTATCCGGCTGACGAATTTCTACTTAGTTTTTTTGTTGTTATCTTCATCATCAGTTTTTCAATTGGGCTGCGGTTCCGGGCCGGACGTTATAAAATTCCAGCACAGCAGCAAGCACTGTTCTTTACCCACCATGTTAAGACACAGACCGTACTAAATTGACAGTTCAGCAAAAGGAAACAAGAAATTATTTTCTCTTCCATATAACAACTGCGGTTATTGCACCGCCATTTGTTGTATGCGTTACAACATATCTTAGTACATTATTTTCAAGCGTATATGACCTTTCCTGAATAGTACCTTCCCAATTTGGATAAAAGGCATGTTCCACTTTAAATGTAATAGTATGCCTGCTTTCATCAACCGAATACTTGCCAAAATGAGAATTATTGCCCTTAACCAATACAGCATTTTCCTCGGGGGTGGCCTTGTTTTTATCGTTAGCCGCTACTTTGGGACGAATCGCTTTTAAAATTTGAATGGCATACTCACCATTAGATTCAAAAACAAGTAAGCCCTGTGGAATTTCCCCGTAAGGCAGCGTTTTACTGCTGTCAGGGTTAATATTTTCAACTGCTACTAATGACCAAGTGCCTACAAATTGTTTTTTTATTTTTTTTGAGAGCTGAATTTCCTGTGCTTGTAATCCGGTTAATAACATTGTAAATACCGTAACCATTAAATATTTCATAACCTTAATTTTTATTATTTTAATTAATGTGGCAATAAATGCCTGTTACAGTAACCAACTTTGGTAAATTCATCTATGCTTGAAGCAATAAATTCAACATCGGGAAACAAATCAACTAATGGCTTTACAATACGTTGCGATAAATCTGCTGTCTCCATGTTAGTCCTTCCTTCAAGAATATAGCTGAAGACATGAATAAAATCCGTTGGTTTTCCGCCAACTTCATACCTTGAATAAGGATTCACCCTTACCTTAATATCGGCTTCTTCAAAAAGACCACTTGAACGTGTGGCTTCAAAAATCGTTGTCAAGATTTTTTGTTCTTGTACTCTTGCTAAAATGTTTGCAGAGCAATCAATAATAAAATGTGGCATGGTTTATAAGTTTTAATTGTAACCAATACGTATTATTTCACCATTAGATGAAGTTTCAATAGCCTGTAAATACCCTGCTAGCAAGTCTGCACCAGCAATATCACTAACCTTGGCAGGACTTACAGCATTTACTCTGATACCACGGGGCATTTCCAAAGCAGCAGCCAATACAAAGCTGTTGATACCACCATTTACTACAGACTTGCCTGCCGAACCCTTTGCAGGCTTATCGCCCATTTTGCCTGACACCAAAGTAAAAGAACCATTGCTGTTCAAATAGTTTTGACCAATTAATACAAGGTTTATCTGTGCCAATAGTTTTTGCTTTATTCCTGTATTAAATTGTTCTTCTGTTAGTACAGATAAATCACTGGTAGCACTATCCCCTGCTGCACACACAATTGCATCTATGTTGTTAATCTGTTTAAATAGATACTCAATGGAAGCCACCGAAGAAATATCCACTGTTATATCACCGCCGCTTCGTCCGGCAGTAATCACTTCATGTTTTTGCTTAAGTGCCGGAGTTATTATTTTTCCAATAGAACCATCTGCACCAATTAATAAAATTTTCATTGTTTGTGTTTTAGTAAAGCAAAATTATACAAGAAATACAGTCTCTCATTTGTATAATTTTGTACTAATTCTGTATTTTTGCGTCAATGACAAAAGAAAATTTATATCAGCCATTTGAGATTGAGTGTAAAGAATTGAAGCATTTTACAAAAAGAATGAAAAGCAATAATTATTTTGAACTCATTTATATTATTGAAGGCACAGGCATACAAATCGTAAATAAAAACAAGTTCAATTATCGCAAAGGAAATTTATTTTTATTAACACCTCAGGATATTTATTCGTTTGATATTACAAGCTCTACCACATTCTTTTTTCTTCGGTTCAATGAATCATATGTAAAAGAAAAAATCAGTACAGATAAAAACGCAATTGAGCAAGTGGACTACATTCTGCAAAATGCCAGCCACCGCCCCGGTTGTATACTAAAAAACAAGGCTGACAAACCACTCATTGCATCTCTGGTTGAAAGCATATTGCAGGAGCAAAATAACCGCCAGTTATATTTTAACAGAATAACGGAACAAATCATTAACACCATGATTACCATTGTTGCAAGAAATATAGCTCTTAAACTGCCAAAAAATATTAAGGAAAAAACAGGCGAACCTGTATTGGAAATATTGCACTACATACAGCAAAATATATTTGAACCCAAAATGCTGAGTGCAGAAAAGCTGAGCCGTCATTGTAATATATCATATAATTATTTAGGGCGCTATTTTAAAAAACAAACCGGAGATACTTTACAGAACTACATAGCCAATTATAAGTTACGTTTGGTAGAAACCCGGTTGCTGCACAGCGATATGCGGATTAACGAAATTGCATACGAGTTTAATTTCACTGATGAAAGTCATTTAAACAGAGCGTTTAGAAAATATAAGGGAATGAACCCGACAAATTTCAGGAAATTAAATCATCAAACATCCTTAGACAAAACACAGGCGAGTAACATTGGTATTGCTGCAAGTGAGGCTAGACGTTGAAAATTCGGCTGTTTGCATCGCTGTACTTTTGTTCTGGCAGACGAATACCTATTTGGCTTTTTGTTGTTAACTTCAACTTTATATTTTCAAATGGGCATCGATTACTGGCTGGACGTTATAAAATATTCCACCTGCAGCAATACCTGCCCTATCTAGGAAAACATATCGGACACTATACCAATTATGAACAGACAAATTGAAGAAATATGGAAAGATTTACACCAAGAATTGAAAAAATTTATTTTCAGTAAGGTGAGGGACATTGACAAATGCGAAGATATTCTGCAAGACGTTTTCTTGAAAATTCACATTAATATTCATACACTCTCTGACTGTTCAAAACTTACTTCCTGGGTATATCAAATAACTAGAAATACAGTTGCCGACCATTATCGTAAAACTAATTTAGAGGTTCAGATTGACGGTTTCGACTTTGCAGAACAAGAAAATGAAGAACCTCTTTATCTTTCGTTGAGCAATTGCATAAATGAAAAAATTAGCAAACTATCAGAAAAATATAAACAAGCCATATTGCTAACTTATTTTGACAAATATTCTCAAATTACGATTGCCGAAGAATTGAATTTATCTTATTCAGGAGCAAAAACAAGAGTGCAAAGAGGCAGAGAAAAATTGAAAGACCTCGTTATAGACTGCAAGAATGTAGTAACTGACAATAAAGGTAATCTCATTACATATCAAAATAGTGAAAAATAAATTTGCGTCTTTTTTTCATTTGTTACGTCCATTGATTGTACGTATTTTAATAATCTAAATTAAATTTTCAAATGGACAATTTTCAAAAAGTAACAGTGCAAATTATTAATGCCTTTGTAGACAATAACAAAGGCGGAAATCCAGCAGGTGTAGTACTAAATGCTGACAATCTTACCATCGAACAAAAATTAAAAATTGCAGCAAAAGTTGGACTTTCTGAAACTGCTTTTGTTTCCAATTCAAAAATCTCTGACTTTAAACTTGATTTTTTTACCCCGACTAGACAAATTGCGCATTGTGGACACGCCACCATTGCAACATTTTCCTATTTATCGCAGTTAGGACTAATCAAAAATAAACTTTCTTCAAAAGAAACAATCGACGGAAACAGAGAAATTTTAATACAAGGCGATTTGGCATTTATGGAACAAAAACCTCCAACCTACGTTGATGTTAATGAACAAAATGAAAAAATTTTATTCGCTTTGGGTTTAACAGAAAATGATGTTTTACCAAATGCACCAATTTCAATAGTAAATACAGGAAACTCTTTTGCAATAATTCCAGTGGCAAATGAAGATATTTTGAAAAATATTGTTCCTAATTTTGAACTAATAAATCAAATAAGTGAAGAGTTTGACCTAATTGGTTTTTATGCATTTTGTTTGCAAACAGATGATGCTACAAGAGATGTCAACACAAGAATGTTTGCGCCAAGATATGGAATTGAAGAAGAAGCGGGGACAGGAATGGCGGCAGGACCGCTTGGTTGTTATTTGTTTGACATTATTAAATTAAAAAAAGACCGATTTTTAATTCAGCAAGGTTGGTTTATGAATTCGCCTTCGCAAAGTTTAATCATTGTAGACTTATCATTGGACAATGGAAAAATCACCAAAATTATGGCAGGTGGAAAAGGAATACTAATGACATCAATCACAATCGAAATCTAAAAACGACTTCAATATGGGGTTTTGTGTTATTGCGGCAGCAGCAATATCCATCAGCATTGGTTCGCTATTTGGCTTCAGCTCGGACAGAAGTTTTTCAACCTGCCGAACGGCAGTCAGGTTTAGCTTTTTGTTCTTATCTTTATCTTAAGTTTTTCAATTGGGCAGCGGGCAGAAGAATTTCAAATTCCACAACAACACAAGCCCTATCGTTAGATGCAACCCACCCGCAAGCGACACCCTACAAATCGTAAGAACTTTCTAAAAGTTCATTTTATACTCTGTCTGTATATGACGTTTCATTGTCCTTTCTTTCTTAAAAAACTACTTCTACCTTTGTGGTATTCTTATGAAGAAAATAGTTTTTATTATACCGCCATCAGTAGAACTATTGGACCTTGCAGGACCAGTACAGGTTTTTACAGAAGCCAAATTTTATGGTTTTGAAATTAGAATTGAATTCTATTCATTTTAAGCAAACACATTAAGTGCTGTTGGACTGCCATTTGGTAAGATTGAGAATTATAAAAAGGCAAAACTTAAAGAAGGCGATTTTATATTTATCCCAGGCATACATTTTGAAAGTTTAGAAAGACAGATATCATCAGAAAATGTATTTTTGAAATGACTTGCGGGCTGTTCGAAAAGAAAAATAAATATTTGTTCTGTATGTAATGCCGCTTTTGTATTAGGAGAAGCAGGTTTGTTGGATAATAATGTATGTACTACACATTGGCGAAGAATTGATTTGTTACAAACACTATACCCAAAAACAAAAGTTTTGACCGATGTTTTATTTGCAAAAAGTGCTAACATTTTAATATTTATAAATATGAATAACATTAAACTTGATCATTGTGTAATTCACGTTTCAAACTGGGAACTTTCAAACGAATTTTATTCAAAAGTTTTGGGTGCGGAAATCATACCCATTGGTAATGGCTTTTCATACAGATTTGGCAAAACTCAATTGAATTGTCACGGACCAAATATTGACGGAACTCCTGTTGCAAAAATTAAAGTTATGCCAGGAGGTAGCGATTTATGTTTTATCTGGGAAAAATCAATTGAAGAGTTAAAACAACATTTAGCCCTAAATTCAATAGAAATCGAAGTCGGGCCGGTTAAAAGATTTGGTGTTAATGGAGAAGGAATCAGTTTCTATTTCAGAGACCCTGATGGTAGTTTAATGGAATTCATAAAATATGATAATAAAAAATAACTGGCTACAATACCATATATAATTAATTACTTGCTTCCAGCTTACTTACGAAAATCCTTGTGGGTTTTCTATCCGTTTTTTATTTGCTAACTTCCCTGATTAACCACGCAACTAATTATACACAAACACGATAGGTTAAATTGAGTCACAAAAAGAGTCAGGTTCAAAGTATTACTGAGGCTATTAATAGATTAATTAGCGCATTATCCATATCATATTGGACAAAATGATTTTATAGGAGAAATTATTGCCAATTGCACAAGAAATCATTCAAAAATATGCCAGTCATCCACGATGTTTAAATGAAGATAGTATTTTGCCAATTATAACTAATCAAAAAATGAATAGTTATCTCATAGATTCGATACTTTGCGGAGTAACATTTTTAATATTTTTAAATACAAATAAGCTAAACATCAAGGCAAATCAATGGTTTAGTGCTTTGTATTTTCTTACTGCTTTTAGAAAACATACTTTTATATACTAAATCTACAATTCACAAGGACTTCCCTAAAATCTATTTTACACTCTGTCTGTATATGACGTTTCATTGTCCTTTCATTCTCTAAAAACTTCTTATACTTTTGTAATATGAAGAAAATAATTTTTATTATACCGCCATCAGTTGAGCTATTGGATCTTGCAGGGCCAGTACAAGTTTTTACAGAAGCCAAATTTTATGGTTTTGAAATCTGCATTGAATTTTATTCATTTCAAGCAGATACAGTAAGTGCCGTTGGACTGCCATTTGGTAAAATTGAAAATTACAAAAAAGCTAAACTCCAAGAGAACGATTTTATTTTCATTCCAGGAATACATTTTGAAAGTTTACAAAGACATTTATTAACCGAAAAAGAATTTTTTAAATGGCTTGCCGAATGTTCTAAAAGAAAAATAAATATTTGTTCTGTATGTAATGCCGCTTTTGTATTAGGAGAAGCAGGTTTGTTAGACAATAAAGAATGTACTACACATTGGCGAAGAATTGATTTATTACAAACGCTATACCCAAAAACAAAAGTTTTAACTGATGTTTTATTTGCAAAAAGTGGTAACATTTATACAAGTGCTGGCATTAGTGCAGGCATAGATTTAGCCTTGTCAATACTTGAAGAATTAACAGACCCACTATTTGTAAATAAAGTGGCTCGTGGACTTGTTGTATATCACCGCAGAAGTTCCAAACACACCCAACAAAGTATTTATCTTGATTACAGAAATCATATAAATCCAAAAATTCATCAAGCTCAAGATTTTTTAATTGAAAATATTGCAAGTGAAATCTCTATAGAAAAATTAGGTGATATTGTTAATATGAGTCCTAGAAACCTTAGTCGGGTTTTTAAAGATACTACCGAAATTACTATTGTGGAATATCTTACCAAACTGCGTATAGAAAAAGCTAAAACGTTGAAAAATAACCCCGAATTTACTATTGAATATATTGCTTCAGAATGTGGGTATAAGTCGGCAAGGCAATTGCAAAGAATATTAAAATCAGCAACAGAAAATGAAAAATAGAAAAATGGTTTACGCAACTCTACTTATAACAAGCCTTCTAATTGTCTGGCTTTTTGAGGCTTGTAGCCCAATTCGTAAATTTATGACTTGGGAAAATTATAAAGGGAATAATGATTTCATTTATACACATCCAAAATTAGACAGCTCCAAAAAAACTGTTGTCATTATTGCTGATAATGATGGCACAGAGATTTTTGATATGATGGCACCGTACTATCTTTTTAATGCCACGGAAAAAGCAAACGTTTACATCGTAGCTGAAAAAAAATATCCTGTTACATTAGTTAAAGGGTTTTTTGTACTTCCGCATTATTCTTTTGATGAATTTGATTCATCAGCAATTAAGCCAGATGTAATCGTAATTCCAAACTTATCGGCAATGGATGCAAAACATCAAAACCCAGTGATTGTAAATTGGATAAAAAAGAACTATATAGAGACAACACAAGTGCTGGCAGTTTGCAGTGGTTCTATGACAGCCGCAGCTACAGGAATTTATGACGGCAAATTGTTAACAACCCACGCTTCGGATTATGCCAGCATTAAAAAGCAATATCCAAAACCAATCTGGACAAAAGATACAAGCGTAACAAACGATGGTAATTTATTTAGTACAGCAGGTGTTTCTAATGCAGTAGAAGGCTCTCTTACTGTCATAAATCAAATATTTGGAACAGAAACAATGATGAAGGTTAAAAAAGACATTAACTATCCTTACGTTTTGCCAAGAATGGTACATCAAAGTATTGCCATTAATTTCAATAATAAATTGACTATTGGAAACAAAGTAATTTTCAAAAAAAACAAACGAGTTGGTTTGCTTTTACAAAACGGAGTAAATGAATTTGAATTGGCTGCAATTACAGATACTTACAATCGTACTTTTCCAAGTTCAATAGAAAGTTTTGTTTCAGTTGGCAAAAATATTACTTCAAAATATGGATTGACAATTATCCCAACAGGAGATATTAACTCAATTAAATTAGATGAACTACACATTCTAAATTCAGCATTGTTTTCAAAAGTAGACGAAAAATATTTTGAAAATATTGAAATAGTAAAGTATGACGATTTAAAAAAACAATATATCATAGACCATTGCCTTGACAGAATTAGTAAACAGTACGGCAAGAAATATCAAAATATAACAAAACTATTATTAGACTATAATTAAAAATGAAAACTAAATTACTCACACTATTAATACTTATTTATAGTATTTCATCATTTGCACAATCAAAGAAAACAAGTTCAGTTTTCAATTTACCAATGAGTACAGTAACCATTATTGAAGATGCCTTAATGATTGCAATGAGTGGAATTATGTTGTTTTATTCTATACATTTGGCTAGCTAAATTATCAAATAACTCAAACCTATTAAATGTTAATTGATATGATTTTTTAATAACCAATAAAAAACTAAAATGAAAAATAAGTTGTTTGAATTTTTAAATAATATAACCCCAATTTCAGAAAAAGATTTTGAAAATGGATTTCAGTTTTTTAACAAATTAACTTTGCAAAAAAGCGATTATTTTGTCAAAGAAAACACAATTTGCAAGCAAATTGCATTTATAAATTTTGGAATTTTAAGAACGTTCTATTTAAATGAAAGTTCTGAAGACACAACTGCGTGTTTTTGTACCGAAAACAATCTTACTTCATCTTATAAAAGTTTTATAGTTCAAGAACCTTCAAAATTAAGTATTCAAGCATTAGAAGAAACTGAATTATGGGTTATTACCTATGACTATTTACAAAAGTTATATGTTGAAAGTCCAATTTGGGGGAAAATAGGCAGACTGATTGCCGAAAGAGAATATATAGGGATGGAAAAATACGCCTCGGTTTTAAATAATGAATCAGCAAAAATAAAATATTTACGATTAATGAACGAACAACCTAAAATTGTTCAAAAAGTTGCAAACCAATACATAGCATCCTATTTAGGAATATCAACCCGAACTTTAAGCAGAATAAAATCAGAAATTTCTAAAGAAATTTAAGGACAAATGTCCTTCTTTATAAAAAGTCCCATTTGTAATTTTGACCAAATAAACTTAAATTTTAAAAAAATGGAAATCGCTTTTATTATCTCATCAATTTTAATTACACTTTTTGCTCTTTTAGCTGTTTATGATGGCTTTTACTTGCATATTTTCAAATACCAATTGCATAACAATCCAGATAGCAGATTTGAACATTTGACTCATACTATTCGGGCTGTTTTTTTTCCTGCTATTTTATATTTTTTGTTCATAAAACAAGATTGTAATACTAGTTTTTTTATTGGAATCAGTATTGTTTTATTAGACATTATTGTATTAGGAATCGATGCGTTTTCGGAAACAAATAGCAGAAAATTTATGGGCGGTTTACCTCGATGGGAATATATTTTGCATCTTTTTGTAAACGGATTTCATTTCGCTTCTATTGCAGTTTTTCTTGCCATTAAAATTAAATTGGTTAACAATGAATTGACTTTGGTACAAAACTTTAATGGTATTGAAAACCACGCTATCTTTTTATTCATTGTAAAAAACCTTATTCCAGGAGCCATCATAATTGCAATTATTCATATTGCAACATTATTTGCATCAACAAAAAAATATTGGAATAGTGTTAGAACTAAAATAACTTGTTGTTAATAAACTAAAAATTATGATACATCAAGACACAATAGTAGTAACATCGGTTTTAGTAGGTTTTGGAATTCTCGAGGCAATAACTGGGGTTTATGCCAACTCAAAAAGAAGAAAAGACGATTGGATTATAGATTTAGTTAGTGTTGCACAATTAGCAATTATTATTAAACCTGCAATAATACTTTTAACAGCTTTAATCGCTGGATATTTATTTCCAAATTTTTCTAATGCTTTAAGTCATTTGCCAATTTGGATTGGTGTATTGATAATTTTTATTCCAGATGAATTTTTGCATTATTGGTATCACAGAAAAGGTCACGAATGGACTTGGTTATGGAATATTCATAAAACGCACCATACCTCACCAGATATGAATATTGCAGTGTCATACAGAGAAAATTGGTTGTGGTTTGTTTTAATGCCAAATCTTTGGTATGCTGCAACAATGGTATATTTTGGTCTAGGAAAAGCCTATATAATTTCGACAATGATAATTGGAATCATTGATGTTATTACCCACACAAACATAAAATGGGATGCTTTTTTATACAAACATAAATTTCTAAAACCAATAACTTGGATTTTAGAACGTTTTATTACTTTACCCTCTACACATCACGCTCATCACGGAATTGACGAACATTCTGCACCAATGGGTAATTATGCAACAGTCTTAATCATTTGGGATGTTATTTTTAAAACTGCCTGTTTTCCACATCGTTATCCTTCAGAATACGGTATTTTGAATGATCAAAAAGATAAATGGTATAAACAACTTTGGTATTATCCGATTGCAAAACAAAACAGACAAAATTAAAAATTATGAAAAACGAAAATATAGAAATTCCAAAACTGAATTTTGACAAAAATGGAGAATTAATCATTATAGCTTCTACAAACTCATCGAAAAATGATTTTGATTTTTATGAAGGTAAATGGGATTTAAAAAACAAAAAACTCAAATCAAAATTAAATAATTGCAACGAATGGATTGAGTTTCATTCAACCCAAGAAATGTACAGAATTCTGAACGGAATAGGGAATATTGATAATTTTTTAGCAACATTTGACGGAGAACCTTTTGAAGGAATGACAGTGAGATTGTTTAATCCAAAAACAAAATTATGGTCTCTTTATTGGGCTGATAGCAACCAAGGAAAATTTGACCCACCAGTTGTAGGTTCATTTGAAAATGAAGTTGCTCACTTTTTTGCTAAAGATGTTTTTGAAGAAAAACCAATTGTAGTTGTTTTCCGTTGGGATGCAAGAGACAAAGAAAACCCAATTTGGAGCCAAGCATTTTCAGTTGATAACGGAGAAAATTGGGAATGGAATTGGTATATGTATTTTTCTAAATTCAAAACCAAATGATAACCGAAATAAGAACTTATAAATTAAAAAAAGATTGTAGCGAAATCTTTTTAAAAATATTTACAGAACAAAGTTTGCCGCTTTTAAAACGATGGAATGTAAATGTTATTGATTTTGGATTTTCAATAATTGATAATCTAAGTTTTTATTTAATCCGAACGTATGAAAATATAGAACAACGAAAACAAAATCAAGATGATTTTTATAGTAGTCAAGAATGGATCACTGGACCAGATAAATCATTAATGAATTGCATTGAAACATATAATACAGCGGTTATTGAAAATAAAAAACTATTAATTAGAAAAATAACGGTCTGATGAATAAAACATCTGTTGGGAACAACAATGTTATTTAGGTCAACTTTAATGTTGACAACAATCTTAACGAATCTCAACAAATCAAAAAATTAATTTCAACATTTTCTGAGATGAATATATGACCGCACTCAAAATAATTAAGCAAAAAAAGGAAAACGATAACAAAAAACAACAATAAAGACTATGAAAAACTTTCAAAATTTGATGTTTTTTGCATTAATGCTATTCACATTAACAACTCAATCACAAGTTCAAACAAATAAATCTAAAACAATGGACAATCAAATTATTCAAAAATTTTACGTAATTGGAATTTCAACAAGAACGACCAACGAAAATGGACAATCCGCTAAAGATATTGAAAAATTATGGGGTAAATTTTGGGGCGAAGAAATACAAAAGCAAATTCCGAACAAAGTAAATGATGATATTTATGCGGTTTATACAGACTATGAAACAGACTTTAACGGAGCATATACAACAATTGTTGGATTGCAAGTAAATTCATTAGAAAATATTCCCGAGGGTTTTGTTGGAATAACAATTGAAAAAGCAGAATATCAAAAATTTGTTTCAAAAGGTAAAATGCCAGAAGCAGTCTTTAATACTTGGATGGAAATTTGGCAAAATAAAACACTAAACTGATCATATAAATTCGACTTTACTATTCACGGAAAAAAATATTACGATGGTGAAAATGCCGAAGTAGAAACTTTTATTTCAGTAAAATAATAAACTAATAGTTAGAAAAATAATAGTATGATGAATAAAACATCTGTTGGGCACAACAATGTTATTTAGGTCAACTTTAATGTTGGCAGCAATTTTTACCGAACCTTAACAAATTAAAAAAATTAAGAAATGAAAAGAATATTTAAATACTTATTTGCAATTATTTTATTGTCCGTTTTATGGAGCTGTGTTGCGTTTTATGGTACAATCAGTGGTTGGTGGCACAAACCTTTCACAGACAGTAACAACCCAAAATTATTTACAGAAGCGGTTAACCAACAAATTAAAAAAGAATTTGTTGGAAACTTTGCTATGGCAATTATGAAAAATGGAGTAGTTGAAAAAGAGCTCTTTTATTCTTATAACAAAAAAGTTGATAAGAACACAATATTCCAAGTATCATCACTTTCTAAAATTGTTTCTGCAGTAGGCGTTATGAAACTTGTTGAATTAGGTAAAATAGATCTAGATGCACCTATTAGCAAATACCTAAAAAGATGGAAACTTCCACCAAGTGAATTTGATAATGAGCAAGTAACTGTGCGAAAATTGTTAAGCCATACGGCAGGTTTGACTGATGGATTAGGTTATAACGGTTTTAAAAACAAAGATTCAATTCAAACTTTAGAACAATCGCTTACCAAAGCAAAAGATGCAGATAATGTTGAAGTAAAAGTAGGTACAAAACCAGGTTCAAATTGGAATTACTCCGGTGGTGGCTATACAATTTTGCAGTTATTAGTAGAAGAAACCAGTGGACAATCATTTAATGATTTTATGAAAGACAGTTTGTTTATACCTTTAAAAATGAACAGTAGTAGTTATATTTTAAACGATACATTGAATAATAGACTATGTGAATTTTACAATTCTGACAAAAGTACAGCACCACATTTTTATTATACTTCTTTGGCTGCAACTTCTTTATATACTTCACTTTCGGATTTAGAAACATTTTTTCAATTGTTCTTTAAAGGCAAAAATGGAGAACCTATTGGAAGAGGACAAATAAAACCTGAAACATTAAAGCTAATGCGTAAATCACATTGGAATATGATGGGTGCAAATATTTATGGTTTGGGAAGTATGCTATATATTGACATTGAAAATGGCGAAGATATTTTTGGGCACGATGGCAAAAGTACACCGCCAATTAATACCGCAATTAGAATAAATCCAAATACAGGTGATGGAATAATTGTTTTAGAAACAGGCAACCCTAATTTAGCCACAAAATTAGCAAGCGACTGGGTGTTTTTAGAAACAGGAAAAACGGATACTTTGCTTTTTACTATGCTTCTTGGAAAAATGACAAAACTAATTCTTGGAGGAATATTATTAATTAGTGTATTTGGAATTGCTATTAGAATTTGGAGAAAGCGAAGAAAAAGTGCTACCAATAAGGTATCGCAAAAATTGGAGCAGGACTAATAGATTTGAGGATTGGAACTCAAATGAAAAGTTATCCTGAAATGAGGGAAATAAAAACGGTAAATTTAGAAAACCACAAATTGCGCTAGAAACTTGAAACCGCCAAACCAGAACAGGATAAGACAACGACAGTTTACAAAACAAATAGACGATAAAAAATAAGCAAAGCTGAAAATAATTTCTATGAGTATATCCAATGAAAATTCTGAATCGTTTGAAACCATACTCAAAGCGGCAGAACTGGAGCTAACACTTCAATACTATTATTCCAAACCCGATAACGTTTATGCTTTAATCAAGTTTGGAAAAAGCCCTTCACACCGATCTGAAATAATCAACTATATTAAATATGGTTTTGATATTTTACGAAAAACTGCCCACGATGAAAAAGAAAAAGAAGTAGCGGAAATGGACGAATATCCGGAGTCTTACTACGAAGGCTATGTACCAAAAGAATTTGTCAACCACGTTATATTTGGTGCCTTAGCTAGGACAGCAGGAATGCTTATGGAAAATGAGCTTGCAGAGATTATTTATAACGAATTTCTTTATGCAGGTAGAAAAGAGTCGTTTTACGAGCTCAATTTAGAAACAGGCACACTTGCTATTGCATTAAGCGCACTTGATTATGAGGGAGAATTAGAAAAGTTTCAGGATGTTTTGAATCTTTTTGAAAGGATTAGTGGAGATGCTGAATATGTTTTAGAAATGCATTATGCCTTATGGATGCTCAAAAAAGATAAAATAAAACCACTCGAATATTTGAAAGATGCTACCAAAACTAAAAACCTCTCTCTTGTTGCTACTACTCTAGCAGATCTTGATGTAAAAAAATCCTTGCCTATTTTGAAGGAAAAACTTATTCTAATTAAAAATCCTATTACACAAGAAGTTTTTTTGGAAGCCATTTATCGCCTTGAACAACAAAAAGAGGCACCTACTACCTTAAATCGTATGATATGGCTGTTTGGTAAAGTGACTTCCACAGAAATGGCTGGTGGATATGAAACAGACAATGAGTTTATTTTGCGTGCAATAAAAAAGACAAAAAACGAAGATGGAGCTGTCTATGAAGTTGACGACTTCCTTAACGAATTCAATATAGAAGATATATAGACCAACAAGAATAGTCCTAAATAAATGACAGAAATTATAGCCTATTTTAGACAAATTGGAATTGATGAAAAAGACCTTCAACAATTTTTAAAACTTCTTAAGATAAAAACTTATAAGATTGGGAGCTCTATTCTGAATAGTGGACAAACGGATAGTTATCTATCTTTTTTAAATAAAGGTATCATTCGCTATTTTGTAAATAGTAATGGCAAAGAATTAACTTTTGATTTTGTTTTTCCAAATTCATTTTATTGTCATTATGATTCATTTTACAGCAGAAAACCAACTCAATTTAATTCAGAAGCGTTAACAGATATTGAAATTTATTACATTCATTTTGACGATTTAACTTCTTTGTTTCAAACCTGTGAGTTTGCAAAAGATTTATCAAGAATTGCAGTTGAAAAACTTTTAGAAAAAAAAGTTAAACGAGAATTGTCTTTACTAACAAACTCACCTGAAGAAAGATATTTGAATCTTTTGAAGGAACAACCAAGACTTCTTCAGCATATACCTCAAAAATATTTAGCTACTTATTTGGGAATTGTTCCTGAAACTTTAAGCAGAATAAGGAAACGCATTTCTTGACCAAAGTCAACGATAAAGTAATTTATTAATTTCAAATTTGCTTAAAAAAATGGAAATAGAAATAACATACATTGATACCGCTTGTGTTATAATAAATATTAATGGTTTTCGCATAATAACGGATCCTGCACTTGATAATAAAACAGGTTTTTTGCCTAAATTAGTAGGCAAGCCTTTTATATTCTCAAAAAAAACAATGAATCCATTAATAGGTGAACTAAATACTAATATTGATTTAGCGTTAATTAGTCACGATCATCACGGGGATAATTTAGATAATTCAGGTAAAAAACTATTAGAAAATGTACCAACAATTCTATCCACAAAAGGTGCAGAAAGAAGATTGCAAAGATTAAAGGTAATTGGTTTAAATCCTTGGGAAACTTACAATGTTCATACTCCATTAGTGAAAGGATTAAAAATAACAGCAGTTCCTGCACAACACACAAATATTAAAAGATTACTTTATGCAGTTGGGCACGTTATTGGTTTTGTAATTGAATGGGACAATCAAGAAAATGGTGCGTTATACATTTCAGGGGATACGGTTTTATTTGAAGGGATTTATGAAATTTCTAAAAAATTTAAAATTAATACCGCAATACTTCATTTAGGAGCAGGAGCGTTTCCATATTTGAAACCTAAATTACGAGTTACTATGAACGCTGCAGAAGCAATACAAACCGCAGAAATTTTATCCTGTGAGCAAGTAATACCAATTCATTATGAAGGATGGTGGCATTTTAAAGAGCCTGTACAAAAAATGCAAAATGAAATAAATGAATCTTCTATTAAAGACAAAACAATTTGGCTTAAAAGAGGTGTAAAACAAACAATAAAATTATGATAGGAGATTTTAACTGGGGATTAAAAACCAAAGGGAATTTAACTTTGATGGCAAAACTATACTTTGCCTACGAGGCAATCATTGCAAAACGGAATGCAAAAAATGCAAAAATTAGTAATTTTATTTACAATGAAAATGATTTTATAATTCCAAATTCAACATTAATAAATCAAACTATTGAGTTTTTAGAAGATACTCACCAAGATTTTTTGATAAATCATTGTTTTAGAACATACCTATTTGGAAATATTATTGGGCAAAACGAAAATATTAAATTTGATAAAGAGATATTTGTAATTGCTTCTTTAATGCACGATGTAGGTCTTGTAAAAAACCATCAATTTAAAAACCAAAATTGCTCTTGTTTTGCTGTTGAGGGAGCAATCGAAACAGGAATTTTTCTTGAAACACACAATTTAAAAGAAGACAAAATAAAGCGTATTCAAGATGCAATTTCACTTCACTTAAATATTAAAATTCCTTCAGATTTGCCAGAGGCATATTTGTTAAACAAAGGTGCTGCTGTCGATGTTATCGGGCGAGATTTAAAAAACTTCAATTCCGAATTTTTAAGCAAAACCATAAAATATTATCCTAGATTAAATTTTAAGGAAGAAATGCATCATTTAATGAAACATCAATGCAACGAAAGACCTCAATCTAGAATTTCATTTTTATACAAAAATGGATTTCCCAATTTAATAAAGAAGAATAATTTTGAGGAATAAAATTATCTTGATTTTTAAACAATTAAGATAATCCATTTGATAAAAATATTTTTTAGACTTTAGGTAAAAATAAATTTTCAATATGCATTTTAGAAATTTTCTTATTTAAAATAATCATATATTATATTTCAATGAAACCAAAGCACATTCTGGAAACCTACGACCAGGTACTAAAAGAAATCAACAACCCTAAAATAGTTTTCGATAATGATTTTGTGAGTTTCCTTGAAAGTTGAAGTAGAAACTTTTTTTCAGTAAAATAATAAACTAATTCTAAATAAAGGCACTAATTCATAAGACTTGTTTTGAGTCAGTTGAGTTTTTAGGCAGACTCCTGTACATTTAATCCCTCCTAAATCTCTCCCTAATCCTTCCCTAAACTTTACGAGCATTAAGCCACATAAAATTTTATGTTATCAAATGCTCCATAATTGCTCCCAAATCCTATCATAAGAAAAATGATAAAAAATACAGGTTGCTATACAAACATCATTTCCATACACAAAGTGGAATTGTTTGGAATTTACTGGAATTGTTTTGCAAAAACGTACCTCAACTTACCTAAGTAGGAAAGTAGGTTTTTGGGCCATATTAAGTTTGCATAAATATTTTATTACAAACAAAATTTAATACATAAAAACAATTAAAGTGAAAGAATTAGAAGTGCCAGTAGGAGTAATAGCAGAAGTGGCAGAAATTCTAAGAGATAACATAATTAAAAATCGAATACTCGGCATAGATGAAGACCTAGATAATATTTTGATAGAAATTGAATACGACAAAGATGATGAGGATGAAAGACAAACCGTTCATGATATTGATGGTGTGATTAGCGGTTATGAAGAAGAAGATAATGATGATAGTAATGATGATCAATGCAAAATGTATAAACTAAATGGATAAAGAAAAATGAAACATAAAAGAAAAATCTATGAATAACCAATCTCAAAATCTCAACGAAACAGTTGGGATTTTTTTTACAGATGATGAAGTAAAAAATATCAAAAAAATGAATCCTCATCAAGAACCATTGACTGTTGAAAAACTTAAAGCATTTTCAGGTTGTGAAAATTATGGTGCTAACAAAGCAACTGAAATTGTAAAAGCAATTAGACAAATAGCCCTTGTATTGTTCCAATGTGCTTATACTGAAAAAATATTATCAATTGATAATCAATTAGATGTAAATTTGTTTAACAATAAAGCAAAAGTCATTCAACTTAAACCAAAATTAAAAGTAGCATGAATAACGCAAACAATACATTTTCAAAATGGGCTAAATATTCTTCTAATCAAATAATAGCAGGTAAGACAAAACAGGCGCTCATTTATACTCGTGTATCTTCAAAAGAACAAGCCGATAAAAATCTTAGTCTTGATTTTCAGAAAAAAATAATTGATGAATATGCAAACAAAAATGATTTTACTATTCTAAACTATTTTGGAGGTACTTATGAAAGTGCAAAGACAGATGGGAGAAAAGAATTTGGAAGAATGCTCGAATTTATTAAAAAGAACAAAGGAAAAATTACCCATATTTTAGTTTACACTTTAGATAGGTTTAGCAGAACAGGTGGCGGAGCTATAAAACTTGCACAAGATGTAAGAGAAAAATATGGTGTATCTGTTTTTGCAGTTACCCAACCTACCGATACTTCCAATGCAAGCGGTGTATTTCAACAAAACATTCATTTATTATTAAGTGAGTTTGATAATCAACTACGCAAACAAAGAGCGGTAGCAGGAATGAAAGAAAAATTTGAAAGAGGAATTTGGTGTCTAAAACCACCAATGGGTTATTATATTATAAGAACAAATGGCGAAAGAAAAATTGTAGTAAATAAAGAAGGTAAGCAAATTAAAAAAGCATTTATATGGAAATCCGAAGGAATGAAAAATGAAGAGATTTTAGGAAAATTAAAGTTGCTAGGTCTTACCATTTACAAGCAAAAGCTTAGTATGATTTTTTCCAATCCTTTTTATTGTGGTATTATCTCCAATAAAATGCTCGATGGAAAATTGGTTGAAGGGCAGCATGAAAAAGTTATTCCACAAGAATTGTTTTTGCAAGTGAATAAAATAAGAGAATCTGCAAACAAATTTGGTGTACCCCATAGAAAAGAAAGTTGTGAAGTACCGCTAAAAGTATTTATGAAATGTGAAACATGCGGGGAGGGTTATACAGGCTACATAGTAAAAGCTAAAAACTTATGGTATTATAAATGTAGAACAATTGGTTGTTGTTGCAACAAAAATGCAAAGGTTGTCAATAATGAGTTCATAGAATTTCTTCATGGCTTCACTATCAAAAAAGAGTTTATTGAACCCATACTTTTTGAAATGAACTACCTATTCGACAATCAAAATAGCAATCAAAAGGAAGAACTTAAAGCCATTGAAAATAAGCTTAGAGAAGTAGATGCAAATATGGATAGGATTGAGAAAAAGTTTTTCATTAAAGAAGAAATGCCAAAAGAGACATTCGAAAAATTTATGAAAGATATGAAAGCAGAAAAGGATTCTTTATTAGAAGTACAACAGATTTGTAAGTCTTCCAGTTCGAACCTCAAAGAATACTTCTCATCTATCCTTACATTTTCCTCAAAACTCCCTATGGTATGGGCTTCTAGCGATGCCAAGGCAAAAGAAAACCTTCAAAAACTTATCTTTCCTAATGGTGTAAGGTATAATAAAGAAAAGGGCTCATTTCGAACCGAGAAAGTAAATATGGTTTTTAATCAAATCGCAAGCGTAGTGGATGTTTCAGACGATAATAAAAATAGGAAAGGTGGAGTAAACTCCACCTTGTCCATGTTAGTCGGGATGGCAAGACCACCAACTTTTTTTAAATACCTTATACTGCACTTGATTACTTTTCGCAAGTTTAAAAATGAGGTTATTTATAATTTATTTTCAATAATATTAACTGCAAAATCCAGTTTCAAACTAGTCTCCGAAATATCAAAAAGGTAAAGAATTTCATTTATTTTGTACGTATCAGCCCTATGATTCTGCCTTTTATCATTGTCCATTAGTAGGTTTTTATTTTCTATAGCCAGCAAATCAACTGTAGTGTCTGTACTCTTTACGTACACAAAATATTCATACTGTAATTTGCCTACTCTTTTTATTAAAACCAATTGCCCAATATGCAGTCTGCTTAAAAGTATTTCTATAGGTAAAATATTCATATTATATTTGTTTAACTTTTATGTAAAAAGACCAGCGAATACAATATTTACTACCAATTACCTTTGCCATAAACATTATTCATTGATTCATACTCATCCACTACGATATAGTATGCACCTACTTTCGTACTATTGTCTTTTAATATTTTCATTATCTCACTATCACTTTTGTTGAAATCAAAATCACTATTTTCTTCAATAAAAATTTTAAGTTCTGTAATTTCTATCCTATTTATTGATTTTTTAAAGTACTCACCTAAAGTCATATCTTAATTTTTATTGTTTAAAAAACTACTTAACACCTGTACTATTCTTAATCGGCTTTTTTTCGGCTCTAGCCTCTCTATGAAGTTGTAAAACCTCATCTTTCAATTTTTCATTTTCTTCTTTACAATCTGCCAACTCTTTTTTTATAATTTCTAACTCCTTATTTTGAAAATCTTCTTTAAAAAACTCCGAAACTGTTACACCTAAAACTTTTAAAATAGACATGAAGTTTTGTGATAATATTTCATCTTGCTTTATTATTCTATAAAAAGTAGTGAGTGGAACATTACTTTTTTCTATTAAATCTTTCTTTTTAATTCCGTTTTTGCTAATAAAAAATTCTAACCTCGAGCCTTGATGGAACTGCATTTTGATAGTTTATACACACCTTGTTAATAAATTTTACTTCCAAAAATGGAAGTTTTATTTCCAATACTTGTAGTATTGCAATCTAATAATAAACAATTTTGTCCAAATAACAGACAAGTAATAACATGAAAAAAGCAATTAACAAAAATTTAAAAAATTATAAAGCCCTCGAAGATTTAAAGAAGCCATTTAGAGATGATGTAATGAAAGAAACAGAATGGAAGCGGGCAACATTTTTTAACCGCATTAGCGGATCACAACCACCCAGCCGACTAGAGCAAAAATGTTTAGATGCTCATTTTGAAAAATACACCCTAATACTAACCCAAATAAAAAAACATGTCTAAAACCATTACCACAAACAAGCCCACGCACCTGCTTACACAATGCTGGATTTTAGTACAGCAATTTTTAAACCAAACCAAAAAAGAAATTATGCAAGCTACAGGATGGAGCGAACGTACTTTCTACAACAAACTAAAACAAGGCGAAGCCAACAAACTAAAACTAACAGAAGCCGAAGAAAAAGCCATTGGCGAAGTGTTAGAAAAGTACGTACAAAATTTATTTCCAAACCAAAAAGAACAAAGAGCATGAGAAACCCCACACAAAAAGTATCAATAGAAATAGATACCATACAAGCCACATTTATTTTTAGAGCATTACTAAATTTTAAAGATAAAATAAACGAGGTGCTAGAAAATAAAGAGGCGTTAAGCATAGAATTGCAAGAAGCAATGGAACACATGAAAAATGTTGCTACCTACCAAGATGAACAAACCAGCGACATTATGTGTATGCTTACAGAAACTTTTGAAACAGACATTAAATATTTGTTGCCTCAATAATATGCAAGCCGCTGATAATTATTTTTCGTTGCTAAAACAATTTATAAACACTACATGGCAGGCATGGAGCGAAGAAATAGACAAAATGGATTTATATATTTCGGAGCAAAAAGAAAAGGGAGAAAAAACCGTGTACTTAGAAATTAGAAAAGGCAACCAAATAAAAAAAATGCAAGCCGTAAAAGAATTGCTATCAGCAGCCAGCGAAGCCATAAATCAGACACCAAAACATTTACCTACACAAACATCATTAACCTTTAAGGACGAGGATAATTACCTACGAAAGCGCATTATAGATATGCCAGCTTATAGTGATGAAAAATTGCTCCTTAAAATATATAAGATGGTTGAAAAAATAGAAACAAAATTATGAATGTAGAAATTGAAGATAATGAAGAAAATCTATATAGCACCAGTTTAGGAACGCTATGGATGTACATGATAAGCAAGTGGGAATTTGATGCAGATAAAATAAAAGGTGAGTTTTTAATAAGGAAAATTGGTGAAAAAGAATGGACAGTAATGGAAGACTCACAATTAGATGAAGTATGTTCAAAGGCTATATTTTCAGGATGCAAAGCCGTTTCGCAAAAAAGTATAAAAATGCTTTTAAATAGTCACCTCGTTACTAAAAAAGATTTTATAGTACAGTATTTAGACCGTGTAAAAAAAACTACCACAACTGGCAGTATAGATAAATTTTTAAACTGCATCACTACCACCAACCAACCCCTATGGATTAAGTACATGAAAAAATGGCTTGTGGGATGTGTGGCAAATGTAATTGTAAAAGAGGGTTGTTTAAATCATATATGTCCTATACTCACAGGTGGACAGGGTGCAGGAAAAACAACGCTTATACAATATCTATTACCACCCGAATTAAAAAAATATTTGTTTAATGGTGAGTTTGATTTAAACACAAAAAAAGACTGCTACTGGAAGCTTGTAGAATATTGGATTGTGAACCTAGAAGAACAAATACAGGCACTCAATAGACAGGATGCAAACACAATGAAGGCACTTATTACTATGCCAGATGTAAAAGGGCGCAAGCCTTACGGTTTTATGGATACGAGGGGCTATCGCATAGGTAATATTATTGCAAGCACCAACGAAGATGGTTTTTTAAATGACGGTACAGGTAGCCGCCGTTATCCATCATTTAAAATTTTAAGCATAAATAAACCTGCTTACGAAAAAATAAAAATAAATGATGTGTGGGGTGAAGCTGTACGCCTTTTTGAAAGTAAAAACTTTTGCTATTGGGTAACAAGTGATGATGCAGAAGAATTAAAAATAAGCAATAAGCAATTTGTAGATGCATCTCAAGAACATGAACTGGTAGAGTATTATTTTGAGCCAGTAAAAAATAAAAAAGAAGCTACGCATGTATGTCCTACTACTTTTTTACATGCCTTTATGATGTTAGAAACTGCCAACAAACAACTATCCTCTTACCGTATAGGTAAGGCATTAAAATCGTTAGATTTTATAAACGATAGCCACAAAAGCGATGATGATTTGTACAGTACAAAAAAATGGTTTTTTAAAGTAACAAGAGTTTGCCAAAGCATGGCGGTATTGGATGCACATAAATACACAAAATAATATGAAACTAACAACACAGGACAAAGTAATAAGGGCGCAAAATAGAAAAATTAATAGATTGAAAATATTATTATCTAGTGCAAACTGTAAAGGTCTTAAACTAATCTGTAAAAATATTGATTTAGAAATAGAAATACATGAGTTGAGAATGGAGCATGATATTGACTACAGAAATTATATAAACAATAACAAACTCACTTTTTAATTATGACAGAAATAATATTATTAGACGGTTGCACCTGTGCTGGTGGTGCTGCTTACGGCTACTACATGGCAGCGCAAAAGCTGGGTATAAAAATACATGTGGTAGGTGTGGATTGTGACGATAAGAAAACGCACCCCCCAATACCAGGATATGAGTTCATAAAAGATGATTTACTTTCTTTTTTGCATAAAAACATAAAAAACTTTACGCATTTACATGCCAGCCCTCCATGTCAAAAATACTCACCAAGTACACAAACAGCTAGAAATAATGGTAAGGAATATAAAGACATACTAGAAGCTGTACAAAAGATTTTTAGGGCTTCGCACCTACCAAGTGTTATAGAAAATGTGCCACAAGCACCGTTAAGGCCAGATGTGGTATTGCGTGGAGATATGTTTGGCTTGAAGATTTTAAAGAAGCGGCATTTTGAAAATAACAATTGGTTTATGATGAACCCATGCCGCCCCGTAATAAAAGGAAGTGTGAGAGCTGGAGATTATGCTACCGTGGTAGGCAATGGCAGTAAAAAAAGTAGGTCTAGTAGTTCGGATTTTAAACACCAAGATCTGAGCGGCACAAGTGTAAAAAATATTTGGCAGTTTGCTAGTGGTAATTTTTGGATGTGCGATTACAAAGACTTATCGGAAAGCATTCCGTGGGTATATACTGAATACATCGGCGAACAATTTTTTAAAAACCATAAATAAAACATGCCAACACTAACCAGCGTTTATGAACTAAAATTTGGAGACCGTTTTTATTACGCCTCCGATAAAACTAAAACCGTATGGCAGGTAAATAGTGCGTATGCAAAAATAGTAAATCATAGAGGCTTTAAACATTGGGTAAGGGCTGTAGAGCGTGTAAATGAATTAGGAAAAGTACTAGAATACAAAAACAGCCGTACAAACACATCAGTATTTTTTTTACGCAATATTTTAAGCGATGCAGTTACAACTATTTGATATATCCCCCGCAACCCCTGCAGTCAATCAAAAACCTCCTGTAGGTGCCAGGTGCAAAAATTGCATTTGGTCGTACAAACATACTTACAGGAGGGATTGGCTGTATTGTGGTAAACAATTAGAAACGCAAAAAGGGCGAAACCACCACAAAAAAATAAAATTTAATGACGATGCAAGCAAATGCCCAATTTTTGAAACCATAACAGCTACATTAATAATACAGACATGAAAAAACCCTTTAAAACATACAACGGCGGCAAAAATGGAAGCGGTGTTTACCAGTCCATCATTAACCAAATACCACCACACGAAATGTTTATTAGTGGCTTTGCTGGCAATTGTGGAGTACTGGCAAACAAGAAAAGGGCGGTGCTGGCCAACATCGCTATAGATGTAGATGCTTCAATAACGGATGCGTGGAATAAAATACATGGAGTAATTACTTACAATCTACCTTTTTTAAAAACTTTAGAAGCATTTTTATATGATAATAGAGGTGATTCTAAAGAGAAAATTTTTATTTTTCTTGATCCTCCTTATTTGCTAGAAACTAGAAGCGGCAAAAGGAATTTATATAAGCATGAAATGACTGGTACCGCATCTCATAAAAAATTGTTGGCAGCTGTCAAAAAATTACCGTTCAATGTTTGTTTGGTTCATTACCCAAATAAACTATATGACGATTCGCTAAAAAACTGGCGTAAGGTAGATATACAAGGTCGCACACGCAATGGTATGCGTATTGAGCGATTATATATGAATTATGACACGCCTACAGAACTACACGACTATTCTTTTTTTGGTTGTACATATCGTGAAAGGGAGATGTATAAAAGGCAAAAAAATAACATGGTATCGAAGTTTAACAAGATGTCGCCCTTGGTAAGAAATTTTATTATTTACTCACTAAAAGAAAAATTTATTTTATGATACTAGGATTTAAAACAGAAATTTTCGGAAAACCAACAAATTTTGTAAGCAAAATTTGTCTAGCATATATTTTTAATAAGCCAGCTAACATACAAAAAATACACACCATACGTAAAGGAAACCGTTTTAAAGGCGGTGAAAAGTTGCACATGGCAACTGGTGTACGTACAAAACATTACGAGCAATTTAACCTTAATATTGAAGGTTTGCAAAGGTGTATTTCAGTACAAGATATTAAAATTAGTTGGAAGGAATTTCCATTTTTTAGTACATGTATAATTGAAATTGATGGAAAAGAAATTCAAGACAAAAGTATTTTAGCAATGAATGATGGATTTACAGATACATTAAATTATGAACATTTTTTAAAATATTTTAATACCGATTTTGAAGGGCAAATAATACATTGGACTGATTACAGGTATTGATGTATAACGAACAGGTATTGAAGCAGGTGGGGAAATAGACTTCCGTCAGCCCATAACTGAAGCCCAATAGAATTACTAAACTTAAAAATAACTTACAAATGCTCAATAAAGAACGTCAAGCCGAAACCGAGGCACAGCAAAGTACAATTGCTGATTCACTTCCGTCCGCCCCACTTGCTGCAATACCAATGTTGGCTGCTGGCAAAATGAAGTTTAGAGAGTTTCAATCAAGTTGTAGTAAGTGTTATGAAATAATTTATCAAGGTAAATTTTTTGTCAAAATAGACGAAAAAGGCGAGCCGTTACGAAGTGAATGTAAAAGAGTTTTTAATAATCCATATTTCAAAGAACGCATAAGATGTGGATGTTGTGGAAGTCGTGAGTTCAATTACAGTTATCTATATACACAATTACAAAAGTCAGAAGATGCAAAGGCTGTTATAGATGACGATTTGCCGTTCTGATTGCTTGCAGCCAACGTGGTGCTTTGCGCAGCAATGGAATTTGAAAAACTATTGCCCGGAGCGAAGCACCACTAAAGCCATTTTTGCGCAAAACGCCTGTTATACATCAAGGGCTATTTTTCACTAAGTAACCATAAAAAACGATTTTACAGGGGCAAATTGCCTCTGTTTTTTTATTTCTATCCTTATAAAAAAAATAAATTTTACTTAAAAAATGTTACTTTCCTACCTATTTTTATCAAAACTCTTGCTACTACTGCACAAAACGTAGGTAACATTTGTAAAAAAAATGTTACTCTAAGTTACTTTCTTACCTATTTGCTAAAAAAAGTAACTTCAAATGTTACTTTTTTGGAAAAATGTTACCTAAAAAAAAGCCTTGTTTTACTGAGTTACAAGCCAAATAGGTAGGAAAGTAACATTTTTTCGTTTTTTTTAAACTTTTGTAAAAGTTTTTGAACTTTTTGATTTTTTCGCACTATTTGCCCTGTTTTATTACCCATTATTGAGATTTTTTACTAAAACATAATATTTGCAATTCAATTGCCAAATACTATGTTTTTTTTTGCTGCATAATAATATTTTTTATGAGCGACCAAATAATCAAAGACGAAAAAATAAGCACCGAACTTTTACTAGATGAAAAAATAAAAGGTTTAGAATCCGATTTTTTAGATGATGAATTACCTGTGCTGTTGAAAAATGATACTCCCGTATTAATATTTGAGCCAGCTTTTAATAATGAGGACATAAACGCACCACTAGGCGAAAAAATGACAGATAATGAGCCTATAGTTCCAGTAGATACAGTAGAAAAAAAAGAAACGCCTGTAGATCTTGTAAAAGAGGTTAAGAAATCAAAAAAAACATTGCCGACTGTAGAAAAAATAAAAACCGAAAAAGATAAGTTTACTATGGCGGCTATTTTTTCAAAAGATGAATATGAAAAAATATTAGAGTTGTACAATGCTCGTTTAGAAGCTGGGGTTTCTGTAGATAGAAATCAATTTTTTAGGCAAATAATACAATTTGCTTGCAATGCACATAAATACAAAAACCCAAAATTCGGTATGCCCGAAGATTTTTCAATAGAATTAAAAAATACTTTTTAAAAAATGCAAAACTTACCTCAAAATATTGACGCACTATCTCAAGATGTATACACGCAATTACTAGAAGAAAGAAACGAGTTGCTTACCGACATGAAGCAAGTAAAAGAACTTATTACACTCATTTTAAAAAAAGCTGGCATAATGGATGACGATGGAGAAATGAATGGTGAAGATACAATAAAAAAAACATTGGTAAAAATGCTCCCCATGGTATTGAGTGGGAAAATAAAAACGGAATTTTCTTTTATTGAAGATTTTTATCCGTTGTTAGAAAAATATAAAAATTTATAAAATGGCAAAAGTTGTAGGAATGCAAAAAGTTGTAGAAATAGAAACTACAGAAAATTGGCTAAAGAGAATGGCTGATGAATGTAAAAAAGAAATGCCGCTACTTTCTACAAAAGTAAATGGCAAAATAGTAAAGGTAAATTTTAGAACTAGGTTAAAAGAAATCTACAGACAAAAAGGTAAAGCCGGGGTTATTGCTTATCTGGCCTTTGCTGTAAAAGATTACAATAAAAAAATAGAATCACATGGAAAATAAATTGCACGATAGCGTAGAACTTCTTTTTAAAGAAGTACAGCAGCCAACAGACGATAGAGAACCACAAGCCGAAGCCAGCGCAAACAACACCAGCGATGAACCTTTAATAGAAAAAGAAATCATTAATAAGAAAGAAGAGCAAGCTACACACGAAGTTTCTCCCGAAATGTTAGATAGCAGCTGTGACCTTGGTATTGGGTTAGCCGATTTTTTTCAAACATCTGTTTTTACATGGCTGGTAAATAGCAAAAAAAATAAAAAACTTATTTCCCTGTATGGTGAGGGTGCTTTGGATAAGCTAGAGCATCTCATAAACGAACAGGACGCAGGTAAAAACAACAAACTACAACATGCTATTCTTAGAGAGTTTTCACCCGACGAAATGGGCATGTTGCGGCTTGCAAAAGAGGTAAATAAAATTGTAGACGATTTGCCATTTACCGATAGTGAAAAAGAAGCTATAAAAGTGCCGCTTATGGCTCTATTAAAAGAAAGCGGGGGATCACTAAGCCCACAATGGGCGTTAACCTTTGCAGCGTTGCAAATATTTGGTAGCAGGGCA
Source organism: Ferruginibacter sp. (assembly GCA_031408295.1). Lineage (GTDB taxonomy): Bacteria > Bacteroidota > Bacteroidia > Chitinophagales > Chitinophagaceae > Ferruginibacter. Next base: position 38,779 of record JANNVW010000083.1, on the reverse strand, counting down.
TTACAAACACTTACTTTATGAGTGAAAAAAGATTAAATAAATGTTTCTTAGCCGTTGGCAGAAAAGGTACTGGCAAAACTACGATAGCGCAAAAATTGGCTCAAGTAAGCGGCAAAAAAATATGTGTGGTAGATACAGACGACCACCCCAGCTATGATGCTTATGAGTTGTGGAAAATATCCGATTTGCACGACTGGAAAACTGGAAACATAAAGATAGTAACCAGCGAACCCGAAGCGGCTCTAATAGCCATAAATAAAAACTGTAGCAATGCGTTTATTATTTTAGAGGATGCCGCAAAATATGTAACAGCTAATGTTCAGCGTGGTGTTAAAAGTTTTATTATCGATCATAGAAAAAGAAATTTTGATTTGATTATTATGTTTCACTTTTTGGGCGACGTGCCGCCTTATTTGGCGAAGCAATATGATAGCATGTTGCTTTTTAAAACAGGTGATAATTTAGACAACCCACAAAAGAAATTTGCTAACTGGCATACCATTTCAGAAAAAGCAAAAAGAATTTTAACCAATACATCTTTTAATTACTGCGAAAAAATAAATGTAGATGAGTAGAATAACTAGAGGTGCAAGCAACCTTGGAAAAATAGCTAAAGATTACGGAATGATGCCATCTACATTGATAGCTTTAATAGAACCATACAAGGAGTTAAAAGAAGAAATAGACATTCATATTAAAGATAGATATCAAAAATGTCAAAAAACATTGCCCCCCAAAGTTGTTGATTTAATATACTCAACCCTAGGCGAACCATAAGCATACAAACCGCACCCACATTGAAACGTAGGCGAAAAGACATCATATGTTTTTTCGCTTTTTTATGCCCTCAAGTTTGTGTTATCAAATTATTCATCACACAAAATATTTAACATGTTCATTTCATCGTCAAAAAAAGGAAGCGGTTTTTTAAACGGTCTTATTCTTTTTGCTGTTGTAATGGTTGCCGCTGTAGCTGCACTATCAATTGTAAAAATTAAAAGAGATCCTAAAAACGCCGACGGTTATCGTAACACCCTTGGTTTAGGTAAAAAATAAACCACACAAAAAACATTTCAAAAAACTTTAAAATAAATTTTATGTACGATTTAGAAAAAATAAATGCATTAGCCGAAGATACTTTTACCAACTTAGAAGGTGACGAAGATTATACAGGTTTTGGAGATGACTTTTTAAACTTTGGAGGCGAAAAAAGTAAAGCCTCAAGTTTTGCAAACGAAATTAGAAGCAACAACGCTTTTACAGTTTCTATTGTTAACCTTACAGGTATCTCACAAAATTTAATTTTGTTTCCATCTTACCGCACAAGGTTAAACCCAGCAGGTTTAGTAATTGCAAAAGATGGTATTATTACAGGTGTAGTAGGTGCCGACTTAACTGGTAGTGGTTCACCTTCTCCAATAAACGATTTCTTAGAATTCATTTACCTTAACCCTACCAATATTGCAGGTTTTAAGGTTTCGAGTAACGTGCCAGATCAGTTGGCTGTAAAGATGACGATACAATCTGTTTCGCCATACAGAAAATTGGGAGACAATGACATCAATTTAGCGGACTACAGTAGCGAGACTTACAATAATGATAAGTTGTTGACTATTCCTGAATCCTTTCAGGTAGACAACCAAACGGATGTAAGCATTACCATTCCTGTAGGTGCTAGAACGGTATTCACTTTCTACATAGGTGCTACGCTTAACAATGCGCATGCGCTTACTAGCAAGTCTAAACGTGCATCTAAGCACCCAATGGTGCAAAGTTCTAAGGCACTAATGGGATCACGTAAGTAGTAATTGTAAAATTAAAATTCCACCGTGAATATAAATAACATCATACAGCTACACAGTAATAGTGTAGCTGTAGTTTTTTCTAAAATGGGCATAAATTCAAGCGTAACAAAAAAAGATTTGTTGCTTGCTTTAGTGCTGTACAAACAGCCGCTAATAGATGCTATTGGTGAGCAAATAGAAGCCGATGAATACACAGGGCTTGAAGGTGACTTTACTGCGGGATTACCAAAGGGTTTTGAGGCAGCAGTTGCAAAACGAAAGTCAATACAGGGAGGTTTTAACGGTACACAAACTTTGCAAAATGTAACTGTAACGGGTAAGAAAAAATCGCAAAAAGCTAAAGGTACTTTACTATCTATTTTAGATACTTTGGTTACAAGTGCAGGGGCTTATGTAGGTGCTAAAAATAAAGCACAAGGACAATACCAAAATCAACCTTCGGTATATATTCCAGCTTCTACAGTTGAAGATAAAAAGAAACAAAATCAAAAATATTTTTTAATCGGTGGTATTGCAGTAATCCTAATATTGGTTATTGTTTTACTTACACAAAAAAATAAATAATGGGAAAAGTACTAGTAAAATCAGCTATTACACGCCAAAAAGGAAAGTTGTATTACATAGATGCTAAAGGCAATGTTTGTGAAGCCTCAATGAACAGAAAGGGAGGTAAGAAAGGTAGAAAAACATGCGCTTCAGCACCAAAGAAAAAAGCGGTAAAAAAGAAAGCTGCACCAAAGAAACGACCTGTAAAAAAATCAGTACCACGTAAAACTGCTAAAAGAAAAACCACGAAAAGAAAATAAAATATGCAAAGTGTTATAAATAGTGTTCTTGCTTTTGTGGTGGTTTTTCAGCTTGGTTTAATAATTGATTACTTGAAAAAAACAGTAAAGAAAATTGACGAAAACGAAGCCAAAGTAAATAACCATGAAGTTAGAATTTCAGTACTAGAAAACAAAGAAGATTAACAAACTAAAACAAAATATATGAAAAAGTTTTTTCACAAAATAGTATCATTTTTAAAAACATTATTCACCAACGTAGATGAGTGGATACACGAACATGTACAACCTTCTATAGAAACTATACAACGCTTAAAAAGTATTGTAGATAGCGTAGTTGGTGACGTTGTTGTTATGATAATCCCCGGAGATGCCGACGATAAAATAAGAGAGTGGATTAGTGTAAACTTATCTAAGGCAATACAGGCTATGGAACTAGGTTCAGCAATTGTAAACGCTCCCAATTTTGAAACGAAGATTTCTTACCTAATTCAAATGCTTAGGCAATTGTCGCCTAAAATGCGTAATGCTTTATACATGAAAATAGCAAGCGAAATGGCTAAATCTAGTGGAAATAAAGAAACCGTAAAAGGGCATGCAGTTGATTTACTTGTACAAATGCAGTATAGTAAAATGGCTGAAAATAAAACCGACAAAGATTTGCCGTATGATAAATATTGTGAGGCTCATATTGCAACGCCTGCAAAGGTTGTAACGCCTGCAAAGGTTGTAAAAAATAATTAGTAAATATTTCTTATGAGTTTAAAAGATTTTCCTCTTTTTAAAACTGTTCGTTTTATGAATAGTGAAACGGAAGGTATTGCAAAAAGTAAAGCAAGTACAGGTGAGTTGGTTATAAATATGCGGTACTGGAGTAAGTTAAAAAAAGAGCATAAATTTTATATTCTCGCACATGAGGAGGGTCATATAAAGTTTAGTACACGTGATGAAATGTTAGCCGACGAATGGGCTTCCAAAAAGTATTTTAAAGCAGGTTTTAAAATTTCTGAAAGTGTAAAGGCGTTAAGCAACCACTTAGATAGAAATAACCCTGTTCACATTGCTAGAGCATGGTTACAATATAACCGTGCTTTACAATATGACTGGGAAAACAATAAAAATAAAAAAGCTTTTCGTAACGAATACGAAACCGCTCAAACAATTAAAAATAAAGTTTTAAATCAATTTTATGATGCACGCTGAAAATAATAACAATAGTGATTATGCTTATTTTGGAAAGAAGGGCAGGGTTAGACGGCAAGCTAAAAAAGCAGATAAAACAGAAAATACTAAAAGCCGAAGGGCTGTGCGTATAGAGAACAGAAAAGCTACAGCAGAAAATCGTAGAGCAAACGCAGCTAATAAAAGAAGTAAAGCGGAATCACGTGTAATACTAGCAAACCAAGGCATTGCTATGCCTTCGGAGGTAAGTGGTGCAATAGGTGGTATAGCTTCAATATTTGGTAAGGGTGGCGGCGGTGATGAAGCACAACAGCAACAAATTGAAGCAGGAGTACCAACATCATTTGTAAAAAAGGCAGCGGAAACAGTAGGTGTTATAGGTGGTGCATTAAATAAAACGGGAAGTTTTGGAGCAAGTAGTAGCACAAGAACACAGCCATTTGTACAAGACGAAGGCGGTGACGATGGTGGTGGTTATGAAAATAATCCTAAAAGTTCAGGCAATCAACCAACAGCAGCAAACAAAAAAGAGAAAATGAAAAAAGCTATGCCTCTTATTATTGGTGGTATTGTGCTTGTGGTTATTGTTGTTTTGGTTTTTGTTTTTAAAAAGAAAAAATAATTATTATGTCTATTGTAGATAATGTAATACCTAAATCCTTAAAGAAAAACAAAACAGTTGCAACGCTTGTGAGCGTTGCAATTTTTATAGTTATAATTATTGTTGTGTACAGAATATACAAGGGGATAAAAGTTACAAGTAATGTTGTGGGAAATGCCGTAGGAAACGAGGTTATAGCTACACAGTTAGGTATTAGTACGGCTAGGGTAGTTTACATTAGAAGCGAAGCGGCAAGGCTTTGGGAAAAGGGTGTATGGTCTATTTTTTGGAATAGAAATTATAATGAAGAAATGTTTATTGTCACCATTAACGGAATGGTAATCGATAAAGAAGTTCGTTTACTCGATCAGTTTTTTCAAGAGCAAAGCGGCGAAAGGTTGAGGGATGTTGTTGATAAATCTTTTAGAGCATCAGACAGAGCAAAAGTAAATCAACAATGGTTGGCAGTAATTAACTCATAAATTTTAGTATGAAAAATAATAATTTAATAATTGTTTTGGTTATAGCCCTGGGCATAGCCATAGGAGTTTTCTTTTATTTTAAAAAGAAAAATGACGATGCAAAAGCCGCTGTATTAAACTTTGTAGACAATGGTAATGTTACCACACCTACTCCTACACCAGCACAAACCCCTGTTATTTTGCCCGTAGGTACTGCACCGTTAAAGATTGGTAGCCGTGGAAAAATGGTACAAATGGTACAAGTTTTATTGGGTGTTACCCCCGACGGTATTTGGGGAAATAATACACAGCTGGTATCGAATAAAAAGAAACTAAAGCCGATAAATACCGTTTGGGAATTTATAAAAATAATTGCTCCCGAAGCTGGAAGTGTACGTTTTCCTTTAGAGGTTGGCAAACAAAATTCATCTTCTTATGTAAAAATTTTGCAAATAATTTTTAATCAAAAAATAGATGGTGTTTTTGGTGAGGCTACTAAAGCAGCTGTGGGAAAATCGTCTGTTAGTTTTACAGAATACAAAAACTTCTTAGCGGATTTATTAAAAGTTGGATAATGAATATAAAAAATTTAATTGGGGATGTTCCCGAAGTACCTGTAAAGGTTACTGTTGAAAATGAAACCATCATAAAAATTTGTGTAGCGGTTGTAATGGTTGCCGCTATAATTATTTTATTTTCTAAAGTTTTTAAAAAATAGTTTATGAATTACGATATACAAACGGCAATTAAAATTGTAGAGCCCTTTATAAAATTAAGAGAATCTTATGCTAAATCATTGCCCAATGGAAGCTGTACAGCATATCAAACAAGACTTCCTAATGGAAAATACGACGTGCCTACAATTGGATGGGGTACAACTGTGTATAGTAACGGGGTTCGTGTTAAAATGGGGGATGTTATCACAAGGCAAGAAGCACAATATGAACTAGATTTTGAAATGATTAAAAAAGCGAATCAATTAAATAATGTGATTGATTTTGATGTTTCAAATCATGAATTTGCTGCTATGTTATCATTTTCATATAACGCAGGTGTAGGTAAGAAAGGAAAACTTGGTGATGCAGGATTGCAAAATAAATTATTTTTTCACACTTTAAAAAATACGGGAGATACTGCAAAAGCTGCATCGCAGTTACAAGTATCTACTCTTACAGCTGGAGGTGTACCTTTAAATGGTTTAATCATTAGGCGAAAGGGTGAGGCTGATTTAATGAGGTTAGCATTAGTAAAAGACGAAAAAAAAAAGTCTAGTTCAAACCGTACGGGGATATCAAAATCCATTACTAATAGCGTTCGTAATATTTACGATTATTTTGGTTTCTTTTTTACTGGTAAATAAAAAATAATATGGCTATTCCTAACATATATAAAACTACAGAAGAGAATTTAATGGCAGGCATATTGATGGCGCTTGGTGGTAGTATTGTCAATGTAGGTAACGACCAATTTAGCACTAAGAATGATTTGCTGCTAGCCATATTGATAGCAATTGAAAATGGAGGTTCGGGGGGAGGAGGATTTACTTTACTTTCTCAATTCCAAACTGCTTTTTCATTAGCAGTTTTAGAAGATACAGACGAACTAGGAAACCCACTAGGCACAGGCTCACTAACAATCACAAAAATATAATATGAAAAAAGTTTTTCTATTTCTGCTAATAATTATTAGCATTGGTGCAACTGCACAAACAAGCACAATGATAAACGGTGTAGGTACAAAAAACCGTATACCAAAGTTTACAGGTGCAAATAAAATAGGCAATAGTCAAATTATTGACAACGGAAAAATAGGAATAAATACACTTACCCCAGCTGCTACGCTTGATGTAAACGGCACGGCTAAATTTTCCGACACCGTTACCATTACTACAATGAACGATGCAGATACCAGCAATAGAGCAGCATCTACAGCATTTGTAAAAAGAGTTTTATCTACATCACTAACTGGTTTTGATTTGCAAGCTGTCACAACCAACGGCAACCAAACTACAAAAGATATTGTTATTAGAAACGAACGACCTTTCCCCGAAGATGAGCGATCCACAATAAATTTTTCTACAAATGCTGGTTATTTTCCTACTATACAAATGAGTCTTTTAAAGGGTGCTGGTGCTGGTGATAATAGAAGTGTAACCTTACGTATGGACAGCTTGCAATTTAATGAAGCGCATAATTATCAGTTTCCGAATAAGAGCGGGGTGTTCGCTTTAGTTAGTGATATTTCGGGTGGTGCTGCATATATCCCAATAACAGGAACATCACCATCCACGTCAGTAGGCGGTAATATTGAGGCAAAAGTACTAACAGGCGGCACACCCGACAATTTCTCTTTGTATCAAAATCATGGAACAAAAACATCTCGTTTTAATTTACTAGCAGGTGGTGGTGTCGGTATGCAAATTTTTAATTCTTTAACTGGTAATTTTTCTTACTTAAACTTGAATGAAGGAAATGTAAAATTTGGCACATCTATAGGTTCGTCAATAGGTTTAAGTAGCGAGGTAGACCATTCCAGTAGCATATCTCAACTAGACTATACACAAAAAATTTATGTAGATAAAAAAATTGACACTTTAAAAAAGTATACATGGGGAACGAATGGTAATGCGGGTACAAATCCAACTACGAATTTTATAGGCACTACAGATAATCAAGACCTAGCTTTTAAAGTTAATAATTTTAGATTCGGAAAATTAAATTACACAAATAACAACATTTCATTTGGAGAAAATTCTTTAAATAGTCTTACTACAGGATACAACAATATAGGTTTAGGGAAAAATATTTTACTAAATAATACCACAGGATTTACATTAGTTGCTATTGGTATGGGATCGCTAGAAAATAATATAAGTGGCAGTCAAAGTGTAGCAATTGGGGGCGGGTTAAAATTTAATACCACAGGCTCATACAACTATGCTATAGGCTCATCATTATCTAATAATACAACAGGAAGTTTTAATATAGGCATTGGTTCTAGTTTTGGTAATATTACTACTTCAATTGGTAATGTAGGTATTGGTGTTAGTGTCGGGCAGGGTGTTACAGGAAATTATAACACATCTTTGGGTTTTGCATCTTTGTCAGTTAGTGGCGGGTCTTCTTCGACAAACTGTACAACAATAGGAGCATCTTCTACGATAAATGCAAACATAAATAATGCAACTGCAATAGGTGCAAACGCTTATGTTTCTAATAGCAATTCTCTCGTACTTGGTAGTATTAGTGGTGTAAATGGTTCTTCATCTAACACTAATGTTGGAATAGGAACTTCTTCACCAGACAACACATTGCATATTGTAGGAGGCGTAAAATTTGATATGCCGTCAAAAGGAGTAGGAAAAGTACTTACAAGCGATGCAGCTGGTGGAGCTACTTGGAAAGCACCAAGTAAAATTATTACTAGTGCAGATGCTACAGATGTAAATTTTTCTATAGTTGTAAACACAGGAACATACTTACCTAATGCTACACTTAGTACGAATAAAACTATAACAATACCAACAGGCACTAATGGAGATTTTATAGAAATATTTAATAATGAGTCTGTATTTACTTGGCTACTGGCTGGCTCACCTGTGTACTACTCCGATGGTATTACAACAGTACCATCTTTAGTAAGCAATACAAATTATTTAATCCGTTTCATAAGCGGCAAATGGAGAATACTAAATTAATAATTATAAAATATTTCAATGAAATTCAAAATATTTCTCCCATTTTTATTTATAATAAATTCAGCGCAAGCACAAGCACAAGCCCCATTGCAATATAATGGCACTGCCAAAACATTACAGGTTTTGGATTTTTTAGGTTTACCTGACGATACACTAAACCATAAGCAAGGGCTTGCTTTAAAAAATAATATTTTATTTGTTGGCAATTCTACTAAATGGAATAGCTTAGGTTCTACAGGCCCCCAAGGAATACAAGGTTTAACGGGTGCAGTCGGTGCTACAGGTTCGCAAGGTATACAAGGGTTAACTGGTACAGACGGTGCTACTGGTGCGCAAGGAATACAAGGTTTAACAGGTGCAGTAGGTGCTACAGGTGCTCAAGGCATACAAGGGTTAACTGGTGCAGCTGGCACAAATGGTACAAACGCAATTCCAACTGATGTACAAATATTTACTACTACAGGCGTATGGACTAAGCCAGCAAATGCAAAATATATACATGTTACAATTGTAGCTGGCGGCGGCGGTGCTGGTAGTGGTAGAAAAGGAGTAGCAGCTTCAGTACGTGCTGGCGGTGGTGGTGGTGGTGCAGGTGGTAACTCTAATTTATTGTACGATGCAAACGACATTACAGCTACTGTAAATATTACTGTGGGTGCTGGAGGTAATGGTGGTGCTCCGCAATCTACAAATAGCAGTAATGGTATAAATGGCACAGCTGGTGGTGTATCTATTTTTGGTAATTATTTGAAAGCAAACGGCGGCGCACTTGGTGCTGGTGGTACTGCTACCAACGGTACAGGTGGTGCGGCTGGTACAGGGCTTACAAGTAATGGCGGTGTAGGTACGAATGCTTCAACTACTGGTGGAGTAGGTGTAGGCTCGGCAGCTGCTAATTATGGCAGCATAGGCGGTGCTAGTGGTGGTGGTATAACCACGGCAAATGCACAATCTGCTGGTGGTAGTGGTAATAGTGTACCAACGTTCTCAAATGTTATTGGCTTGCCTTTAAATGGCGGCGCAGCCGCTGGTAATGCTGGCGCTGGTGCTACAGCTATAAATAAATATTTTGGCTTTGGTGGTGGTGGTGGTGGTAGTAACCTTACAGGCAATGGCGGCAATGGCGGCAATGGGTCGCTATACGGTGCAGGCGGTGGTGGTGGTGGTGCAAGCGTAGACGGTGTGGGTAATAGTGGTGCTGGTGGTAATGGTGCGGCTGGTGTGGTGGTGGTTACAACGTTTTTTTAAATTTGTTGCTCTATTATGTTTTATAAATTAGCTTAACCCCTGTTTCTACAGGGGTTTTGTTTTGCTTATAAAGAAGGAAAACTATTTTTTATAAAATCACTTTCGTATACATGCATGTCACTTAGGTAGGTGTTTACTTGATCTAAGCTGTGGTGTCTAAGCTGCATTTGCAAATCCTTTAAACTCATCCCAGCTCTTGCGCAAGCTATTGCGCCTGTATGTTTCCAACTATATAGCTTGTGGCGTGTATCGTAGCCTAAACCTTTAAGTATTTTTTGGTGTCTCGTTTTCATTGTATTCTCACCAATCATGTAAGGACCAGGTGTTCCATCTTTGCCAAACAAATACCAATCTTTTGGTAGGTGCTGCAGGATCAAACTTTTAAGCGATGCCAGCAGCTGCGAGGGTATAGAAACATATTGTGTTTTATTGTTCTTACTAACTGTGCCTAATATCTGTATTCTTTGATCACACAAATTTATATCCGCAATTTTCATGTTTCTAATTTCGTTAGGTCGTATAAAACAGTAGTAAATTATCTGTACAAATAGCCATAGCGTTTTATCTTTTTGGCTTATTTCGTTTTTTAACTGCAACGCCTGGAAGTTTGAGAAGTATAAAGATGGAACGCTATTTTTTGGCAATGTTCTAAAATCTAAAAATGGATTTTTCTTTATAATTTCTGCCTTTACCATTTCGCAAAAAAAGCTACGAAATAAAACTATACAGGCGTTGTATGTTGAGTTGCTTAGTTGCTGGTTATGCTTTAGCCATGTCAAAAAAGTACTTGTGTGTTCGGTTGTAAAAGCACCTACAGGCAATTTAGGATTACCAATAGATTTTAACCAGCGTTGCATGTTGCTTATAAGTGATACATATTTTCTGTGCGTGCTTTTTCTTACGCTGTGTGATCTGAGGGAAAGGCGCACATTGAGTTGATAACATACATCAGTTACAAATTTTTCGTCTACATAGCCTACATAGCGGCTGCCCTGTACGTTCTTATAGTTTTGAGTAATATTTATATGCTCTAGTAAATTGTGAAGGGCTGCCATGCGTTCATCTACAGTTGTAAATTTATTTATGTCACCATAACATTTTTTCCAAACAAAACAACCTTTTTCAAAGTGGGGAACTTTAACTTTTACAAACCAACGCTTTTGTAAATCAAAACCGCACACACACAAATTTGCGGCAAAAATTTTTTTTTCTATACTCATAAAATTTTTGAGCCTTTGGCGCAAAAAATAAAATGGTGCAGTTTACTTGCGTTTTGTCGCAAGTCTAGTTTTTAAAATATGAAACCCTTACTAAGTAAGGGTTTCAAGTGTTTAGTCGGGATGGCAAGATTCGAACTTGCGACCTCCTCGTCCCAAACGAGGCGCGATAACCGGGCTACGCTACATCCCGAACTAAATTAAATTGTCGTAGCGCCAATTTAGTTTTTTCTTAAAAGAGATTTGCGGAGAGACAGGGATTCGAACCCTGGGTACAGTGTAACCCGTACGACGATTTAGCAAACCGTTCCTTTCGGCCACTCAGGCATCTCTCCTTTCAATTAAGGGTTGCAAAAATACATATCCATAACTTAATACCCAAATGAATTTGTAGTTTTTCCAAAGTTTTTTTATAATTTATTCCCTTCTGTCGGAAAAACTACTACTGGCTTGTATTTCTTTGCCTCTTCAAAGTCCATTAATGCATACGATATAATTATTACCACATCGCCTTCAGCACCTTTGCGAGCCGCAGGACCGTTTAAACATACCACTCCACTTCCTCTTGGGCCAGTAATCAAATAAGTTTCTATACGCTCACCATTATTCACATTTACTACCTGTATTTTCTCATGCTCAATCATGTTGGCAGCATCCATTAAGTCTTCATCAAGTGTTAAGCTTCCCACATAGTTAAGATTGGCTTCAGTTATTACTGCTCTATGTACTTTCGATTTTAATATTTGTATCTGCATATTTTATTTTTTTGCAAATTTGCTGCTATTTTTTTCAAGAATCTCAAAATAATTGGTAATAATCGTTATGCGGACGCTTGTCTATAATAGTTTACTTATTATCAATTGTTTTTGTGTGTAATGTGCATAACAAATAATAAAAAAGTATAAAGTGTAAATATATTATTTTCTTTGCATGCAATAATTTTTATTAACTTTCGTTATTGTAAAAGGAGTAATTAGTACAACTTCTACAAAACTAACGCACATGAAAACTATGGAAAAAGAATTAGACCGTGATTTTTTGTATTCTTACTACAAGGATATGGTAGATGAAATTGGAGAAATATTCGAACTATTTCTAAATGAGATGCCAGGCGATTTAATACAAATAAAGGAAAAAATTGCTGCTGAAAATTTTAATGAAGTTGCTTTGCTTTTGCATAAAGTAGCTCCATGTTTTTACAATGTGGGTTTACCTTCATTAACAAAAATGGCACAAGAAATGGAAGCGCTTATTCACGATAATAAAACGGTTGATGCTGTTATTTTGTTTAAAGTGTTTGAGACAGAATTAGAAGAGTATATGCCAGCAATTATACAAGAGTCTGAAAGATTAAAATCGCTTTAAGATTTAAGCTGTTTCGTAGTAGAGTTTACTCAGAATATTGAGTAAGCAATTATAAAAATTATTTAAAAGTGGATTCAATTATATAGTTGAATACACTTTCTATGTATAGCATTAAAATAACTAGACTACAGTTACTTTTTTTCAAAATACTTTATGAATAATAATTTTTTAAATAGCTAGAAAACACTATTTTTTTACCTTAAATCTAAAATTTCTGCCTAATGAAAAAGAAAAATTTGTAGTGTTATTTTTCTCTGTTATTGTTCTTGTCTCATTTTTAGCATAAAGATTATATTCTCCCATTATTTTTACGTAATAGCTTTTCAAGTTTTGTGTTATTTCTGCCTTAGATCCCCAGTAGAATAATCCATTGGTTTCGCCACCAAAATATGCCTCATTAAACTTTTTATTACCAAAACCTAGGCTTGTTTGTAGCCCGAAATCTGTATTTGCCTTTGTGTAATTCCAGTTTAGTCCAGAGTTATTAAAGTATGACCCACTATATGCAGCAATGTCAATTACATTTTCTGAAAAAGCAGATATATTTTTATAAATCGGATGCGATAATTTTAAATTTAATTCTGCTGTACTAGGAGAAACTGGTTGAAAAAAATATATATAAGCATCTGCTTTTACCTCAAAGTCTAACTTTTTTATGTTTCCTGTAAATCCTACTTCAAAATCTTGTTCGTCGTAAGCTACCTTTTTGCTGTATTGCTCCTTTGGTAAATTTTTAGGAATGTAGTTAATGTTACTAGCCAAATTAACAAATACATTTTTATACGATAGAGAAATAAATGGCTGGGCTACATCATTGCTTCCAAACGAAATACTACGCCATAAATAACTTTTTAAATAATTTATTTCAACTGTAACTTCAAGTAGTGCTGCTGACTCAACTAAAATACTATCAGTTTTATTTACTTCAATATTTTGGGCGTTAGTATTGTTATTAAGCAGTAAAAAGATTACTATTGTTATAAATTTAATAGTAATGCTTATTAACTTAATTTTCATAGTAATATTTCTTTAAGAGTTTAAATAAGTTATCAGGATTAAATGGTTTGCTTATATAATTGCTAAAACCATTATTTAATAGTTTGTTTTGAGTATCGGTAGATGCATTTGCGGTAAGTGCTATTATAGGAATTCTGTTTATTTTAGTATTGGCATCTTGCCTTATTAATCTTGTGGCCTCCTCTCCATCCATTTCTGGCATATGAAGATCCATGAGTATTAAATCAAATGACTCTTCTTTTAACAAATTCACAGCTTCCAAACCTGTATTAGCAATTTTATAAGAAATACCCCATTTTTCAAGAAAACGCTTTATTACTAAAATATTTATTTGATTGTCTTCAGCCACCATTACTTTCATTCCAATAAGTTTATTGGGATTAGCAGTATTTACATTCAATTCGGTGTTAATAGAAGTAAAAGCATGTTTTTCGAAACTGATGTAAAAAGTAAAAGAAGAACCAACGCCAAATTCGCTGGTCATATTTATTTTACCTCCTTGTAGCTCTACTAATTTTTTGCATATCGTTAATCCTAGCCCTGTACCTCCAAATTCTCTTGAAATATTTCTATTAGCTTGTGAAAAACCATCGAAAACAAAAGCTTGTTCTTCTAGCTTAATGCCAATACCAGTATCTTTTATATTAAACTCAATAGTGCAGTTATTGGTTGTTTCTGCTAGCAATTTATAAGAAAAAGTTACATTACCCTTTTCCGTAAATTTAATTGCATTTCCAAGTAGATTTGTTAGTACTTGGTTAAGTCTAACTTGATCCCCATAAATAGAATGCTTAAGAGCAGTATCAGGTGTATAAAGTAATTCAATATTTTTTTCTTCTGCATTTATTTTATGTAAATTAAAAAGGGATGCACAAACTTGGTTTAAATCGAATGATATGATTTCAAAATCTACTTTGCCTGTTTCTATTTTTGAGAAATCTAATATATCTGAAACCAACGATAAAAGGTGGTTTGCTGAAAAATGCAATACATCTACATACTCTTTTTGTTGGGTCGTTAGTTTCTCATCTTTCAGTAAATTTGCAATACCAATTACACCGTTTATAGGAGTGCGTATTTCATGGCTCATGGTAGATAAAAATTCACTTTTAGCTGCTTCAGATTGTTCCGCTTTTATTTTTTCTATAACAGAACGTTCCTTATCAAATAATGCTGTATTTAGCTCTAGCTCAGTTTTTTTTCTTTCTTTAATTTCTGTTTGCAATACATCATTTTGCTTAAAATAATCGTCTATCATTCTAGCAACACTGCCAAGTTCAGTATTTTTTAATTTTATGTTTTCTATAGGGTTGGTAGAATTAAGTTTAAGCGCTTTGGTAACTTTTTCTAGTGGATTAAAAAAGTACTGAATAAAATATCGGAAAATAAAACCTATCAATACACCTACTGCAAGCATATAAAATAGCAAAGAGTAACGCACAAAATTTCGATACAGTTTAATCTCTGGCAAGTAACTTTTGACTATAATATTTAAGTCTTTTGCATTAGCGCATTTAATTGTTTTTGTAAAGCTTATAGTTGCTTCTTGTAAATTTATATTGCTTTTGGCAGCATCATTTTCACTTGCAAATGAATATTTGAATGCAGAGTTTAAATCTGCTAGGTGATTTAGATAATTTGAGTCAATTATTTTACCAACAATTAAATAGCCAAGTGGTTTTGTTTTTCTTAAATAATCGTTACTGGGTACAATGGAAGCTGCAGTTATTTGAGTATAATAATTACCATCTTTTACATAGTTTGTAGATATTGTTTTTGATTTTACTTTATCCAACAGTGCAAGGTTATTCGAAAAACTAATTTTGTAATCTTTAATGGGGCTATCAATTACTTTAAAATACATATTAGTACCCACGGAATCTACAATCCATAAATAATCAGCATGGTATCTTGGTGATGAAAGTGGGCTGGCCATGTTCTCATTTATCCAACTGGTATCTGTGTTTTTAAATGCCTTACATAGCTCATCCCAATAGGAGCTTTCTTGTACGTAACTATAAGCACTCCCTCCCTCTAATAATACAAGCTTCTCCACTTCATTTTTATTCTCTTCTATCCTTTTTTCGAGTAGGGTCTCAATTTTATTGGATATAACGCCGTCTAACAATACTCCCAGTAGAAAGAATAGCATTGTGCAAATAAAAAGTATAAGTAATAAACGTGCTTTGGTCTTCATTTTGATTTTGCGTAAGGGATTGTTAACAAAACGTTTTTTTATGTTAAAAATTGTGCGAAGGTATTTCTTATAATTTGATTCTCAATCTACTGAAAACTATATTTCATTGAGTAAAAGTATTTTGCCTATTTACAGCATATGCAGACATTGTTAGGTTAACATATTACTAATATTTACACTAATTTTTTTAGATATTACAATTTTTCTATACTCAAATACGTTTATTCCATAAATAATGTATTACATTTGCAATCCTTTTCAAAGGAAGAGTTTAAACCCTATTTATTAACAACCAAAAAATTTCTATTTTATGGCTGTAAAAATCAGATTACAAAGACATGGGTCTAAGAAAAGACCTTTTTACTTCATCGTAATTGCGGATGCCCGTAGCCCACGTGATGGTAAATTTATTCAAAAACTAGGTTCTTACAATCCTTTAACGGTTCCTGCTACTATTCAGATAGACCGTCAGAAAGCGTTAGATTGGCTGCAAAAAGGTGCTCAACCCACTGATACTGTACGTCGTATTCTTTCGTTTAAGGGTGTATTGTTCTTAAAGCATTTACTTCGTGGTGTAGGCCTTGGTCTATTTGACGAAGCTGCTGCTATGGAAAAGTTTACCAAGTGGAGTAGCGAGCATGATGCTAACGTTGCTAAACGTCAAGGTGTTGACAAAAAAGCACGCCAAGATAAACGCAATGTACCTGTAGTAAAGAAAGTAGAAGCAGTTGCAACACCAGTAGCAGAAGCTCCAGTAGCTGAAGCTCCGGTGGAAGAAGTAGTAGAAGCTCCAGTAGCTGAAACTCCTGCAACTGAAGAAGCTGCCCCAACAGCAGAGTAATTTCTGCGGTTGCTAAAAACAACTAATTGAGTCCCGCATTTTTGTGGGACTTTTTTAATTTATGCAAAAAATACATACTTCAAAAACAATAAATTTGCAATATGCAATATTTTAAAATAGGGAAATTAGCAGCAAGCCACGGCCTCACAGGCGAGTTGATTTTGCAACATAGTTTAGGCAAAAGAACATTATTGAAAGATGTAGATGCTATTTTTTTAGAACAACCAAAGGATAATTTTTTACCTCATTTTATTGAAAAAACTAGCATAAAAAGTGATACAGAAACGTATATAAAATTAGAAGGAATTGATAGCTTAGAAGTAGCTAGGAAAATTACGCCTAAAGAAGTATGGTTGCAAGAAGAAGATTTTAATAAGCATAAAGCTAAAGCCGCTCCCATAGCCTTGCTTGGCTATGATATGATAGATGGACAAACCAACCTTGGACCTATAATAGAAGTAATGGAAATGCCACACCAAATACTTTGTACTATAATGTACAATGGTAAAGAAGCACTGGTGCCTATACATGAAGCTAACCTTATAAAAATGGATAATAAAAATAAAAAAGTTTATGTAGAAGTGCCAGAGGGGTTGTTAGAAATTTACGGATGATAAATAGTTACGGGTTGTTGAGTTGCGAGTTTATTGGTTGCGGGTTACGGGTTATTAGCCCTGTAATATCTAGAGGCTATCCTATAACTGATTAACTTTTTAATTAAACAAACCCGCAACCCATAACCCGACAACCCGTAACAAATTACTAAACAAACAATTTATAAAAGTGCCTCCCCAGCAACGCATCATAGCACATTTTGATTTGGATTCGTTTTTTGTTTCAGTAGAAATATTAAACGACCCATCGCTTAAAGGTAAGCCTGTAATTGTAGGTGGCAAAGAGCGTGGAGTGGTGGCTGCATGCAGCTACGAAGCCCGTAAGTTTGGTATACACTCTGCCATGCCATCATCTAAAGCTAGGCAACTTTGCCCACAAGCAATTTTTGTAAGTGGTACAAGGGGCGAATACAGTAGGTATTCTAAATGGGTTACACAAATTATTGCAGCCAAAGCGCCTCTTTTTGAAAAAGCATCCATAGATGAATTTTATATAGATCTTACTGGAATGGAAAAATTCTTTAACCCACTTCAATGGACAATAGATTTACGCAGCCAAATAATGAACGAAACTGGGCTACCCATTTCGTTTGGTTTGTCGAGTAATAAAATGATGGCAAAAATTGCCACCAACCAAGCCAAGCCAAATGGCTATTTGCAAATTCCTTTTGGTAAGGAAAAAGAATTTTTAGCTCCACTTGCTGTAGGTGAAATACCTGGCGTAGGTAAGCATGCACAAGAAGTGCTAGCATACATAGGCGTAAAAACGATTAAGCAATTAAGCGAAATAGGTATTGAAATATTGGAAGAAAGATTAGGGAAATGGGGGACAGATTTAAAACAAAAAGCAGAAGGGGTGCATTTAGGAGAGGTTACAAACTACCACGAGTCCAAATCAATTTCTACAGAAAATACTTTTAATGAACCTGTGGGCGATATGAAATTTATACATGCAGAGCTGGTAGGGTTTATAGAAAAAATTTGTTTCGAGTTAAGAGAAGATGAAAAAGTAACAAGTTGTGTGGCTGTAAAAATTCGTTATCCAAATTTTGAAACTTTTTCTAAACAAACCACCATACCAGCTACAAGTGCAGATGAGGATATCATACCTGTGGTTAAAGAACTCTTTAAAAAATTACATAAAAAAGGAGAACCAATACGCTTGCTTGGCGTGCGTTTGAGCGAACTATCAGATAATGCCGTACAAACAAATTTATTTAGTGATACGGAAAAGAAAAAGGATTTGTATAAAAGTATTGATGAGGTAAAAAATAGATTTGGAAAAAAAATGCTAAAAAGAGCATCTACAAAGTAATATCATCTAACAAATCCATCAAATTCTTTTTTTCTAACACTTTTAATGTGGCATCCCTCACTACTACCATTGTTCTTCTTAGCCCACAATTTTTTTCTTCACAATCAGCACATTTTTCATAAAAATTCAAACTTACACAAGGTAGTAATGCTATCGGCCCATCAATAATTCTTATTGCATTTGCAATAGATATGTTTTTGGGAGAAGCCGAAAGATAATATCCGCCACCTTTACCTTTTTTGCTTTCCAGTATATTATTCTGTTTCAACAATAATAATATGCTTTCCAAAAACTTTATAGGAATCTTCTTTGCTTCTGCAATATCTGCTATCAATACTGGCCCCTCTCCAAATTTGGCAGCCAAGTAACCTAGCGCTTTTAAACCATATTGTGTTTTTTTCGATAGCATAGTTTATGTGGTAAATGTATAAATTCTAATGCAAAGAATAAAATAGTAATACATTTTGCCTCATTAAAGTGCTTATACTTTATTAAGGCGTTTATTTTCTCTTCAACTGCTGCATTAATGCCCTAAATTCTTTTGGGGCTTCTGCACACAATTCCATTTTAGTGCCCTCCTGATTTTCAAAATTTAATTTATAAGAATGCAAAGCAAGCCTATTTATGATAGCCCTTTCTTCATCATCATGCTTACTAAGTTTATAATTCTTTTTTATAGCAGATAAGAAAACAGCTTTCCCATCTCCATACAATGGGTCGCAAGCAAGTGGATGCCCAATTTCTTTTGTATGTAACCTTATTTGATGTGTACGACCCGTAAACAATTGAAAAGATACCAACGAAAAATTAGGATTAGCATCTAATACTTCATAACCCGTCTGCGATTCTTTTCCGCTACGATGTACTGTCATTATGCCTTTTCGGGTAAGGTGGTCAGTAATAGGAGCATCTATTATTCCAGTTTTTTCTAAGGGTTCACCAACAACTATACCTAAATAAAATTTTTCTACTCTTCGTTCTTCAAATATTTTACAAAGGTATTTATGTGCTATTTCGTTTTTTGCAAAGACGACTAAGCCACTAGTATCTTTATCCAATCTGTGCACCACAAATATATTCTTGTACTTATCAATCAAATATTCCTTCAATGATTTTTCTGTTTGCTCCCTATCTGGTATGGTAAGCATACCACTTGGTTTGTTTATGGCTACAAAATCATCATTTTCGAAAATGGTATCGAATTTACTTTTTGCCAATGCTAGTATTTTTTGCTTTTAATTTTGAAGCTATTGCTTTTTTATTTAGTGGTTTTGCTTCTTTTCTTTTTTTTGTACCAATAGATTTATTAATTGCATCAGCTTGTAACAACGTTGCTGCTGCAGCTTTTTTTTCTGAATGCGTTTTAAATTTTCTAGGCTGTGGCACTTTTACTTCTCTTACCCGCTTTGGTTGTTCGGGTATTACTACCGTTTCTTCTAAAGCTGCGGCTATTTCTGCATTGGTAAAATCTCTCCCTTTGCGCATATCTTCATTTACTATTTTTTTTGTAGGCTCATTAGTAGTTGTTTGCTTTTCATCCTTTGCTACAAATTTCTTTCCACGCTTAGATTCGTTCATGTATTTTAACACACGAATTTCTTTTTCGCTCAAATATCGCCACTTGCTACGCTCTACATTTTTTTTTGTAAGGCCTGCATACATTACCCTATCCAATCCCTTTACATCGTATCCTAGGCTTTCAAAAATGCGACGTACAATACGATTGCGTCCACTATGTATCTCAATTCCTAAAATAGATTTATCCTTTGGGTCGGAGTATGCAAGCGCATCTACAATCACTGGCCCATCTTCTAAAACAAGTCCTGTAATAATTTTATCAAAATCATTTTTAGTTAAATTCTTATCTAGTTTTACTTGGTAAATTTTGGTAATTTCATAACTCGGGTGCGATAATTTTTGTGTAAGATCACCATCGTTGGTAAGCAACAATACACCCGATGTATTTCTGTCTAATCTTCCAATTGGATAGACCCTTTCGTTGGTAGCTTGCCTTATGAGTTCCAAAACTGTTTTTCTGCCTTGAGGGTCATCAGTTGTGGTAATGTAATCTTTTGGCTTATTTAATAAAATATACACCAAATTTTTTGTTACAAATAATTTTTTGCCGTTGTGTATAACTTCATCTGTAGGTTGTACTTTGTAGCCTGGCTCTATACAAATAGTGCCGTTTACTTTTACAGTGTTTGAAGAGATAACTGCTACAGCATCTCTACGAGAGCATATTCCACAATGAGCCAAAAATTTATTTAATGGCATGGCTACATCTGTAGTTACTTGATTTTTGTCGTCGGTTTGTACTTGCCCTGTTGCAGCATTTACTTTAATTCCTTTAGCAAAAATTTTTGCAGGTTTTGCATCTTCAAACTTATCTTTAAGTGGAACACCTCTTTTTGCTTGTCTTGCCTTGTATTCTTCTGCTTTTTTTGCTTCAAAATACGCTCTCTTTTCTTTTAGGGCTTTTTTCTTCTCTTGGCGTAACTCTTCTTTTACTACGCTGTTTTTTTTTGGATTGATAAACTTTTTAAAGGCATCTTGTCCCATAATGTAGCATTTTTGCTGTTTTACAACAGTAGGTGAACTGCAAATATAGGCAATAAAAAAAGATGCCCTAAAGCACCTTTTCATTCTATTTATCTAAAATTATAGTTATTCAGCTGTAGGCTGATTTTCTCTAGCCTCCATTTTTGGTGACCTTGATTTTTTTTCAGCTTTTTTTTGCTTCTTCATTTCATCCATTTTTACTTTTTGCTCAGGTGTAAGCATTGCTGCCATTTTTTCATCTTGCTCTGCTTTCAATGCCGCTTTTTTTTCTCTCATTTCTTTTACGGTAATATTGTCTTGCGCTTTCAAAGCATCACGCTTTGTCTTCATTTCTTTGTGGTTGGCTTTCATTTGGGCCTGTTGTTCTTTTGAAAGATTAAGGTCTTTCATCATCTTAGCTTTTTCATGTTTTCCCTTATGGCGCTCAGCTCTGGGTTTCGTTTCTATTTGTCTTTCTGTTTGTGCAGTGGTAGCTAGGGTAAACATACATGCTGCTAAGGATAATACTAGTAATTTTTTCATTTTCATTTTTTTAATGTTATAGTTGATAGACTAATATTGATTAAAAAGGTTTAATTAAGAAATTGTTAAAGGAATTTTTGTTTACAAGCAGCAGAGCCCTGGTGTAACTTCATTGGCAAGTTTATCCTGAGTTCATCGAAGGACTCCATTCAATAGCGTATCGTTGGGCAACATTTATTATGCAATACAATTAAGATAATTTTAGTTTCATTACTTCATGTGTTGCAATAAATCCAATTGCTTCATAAAACTTTATGGCTTCATTTCGTTTTTTATCTGGTGTTAACTGTAATAAATGGCGTCCTTTTTCTTTTGCTCTTTTAATAATGTAGTTAAATACTTTTGTCCCTATGCCCTGCCCACGATATAGATTGGTATAAGTAAAGGAATAAACTAATTTGTAAAATATCTAATGTTTAAATACGTGAAGATACTATCAGAATTTGATTTAAAGGTGCATAATACTCTTTTCCATTTGCCAATATCGTCAGTAAAACCTGTTAAAGTTATTTTTAAATTTAAAGAGTCATTTGGTTTAATAATTGACATTTTCGATAAATTCAAAAAAGTACATTCACAACTTGTTTGATAATCGTAAATAATAAGATTTTGATTACCCGTATTGGTTAGTTTAAGATTAATAGTCTTACTTTTTTTTGCTAAAATAGTATCGAAGTTCAATTTGTAATTTGACAATGTGAGTATCGCATTATTTTTAGAGTTGCAAGAATTAAGAATCAAACCTAATAATATCAGTTTAATGATTTTCTTCATTTATTATTTGTTTTATTTGTTTTATTTTTATTCTAAGATACTCTTTACTCATCATTTCATCATAACCTGTAGTCGTCCCTATTAACTCTTCCTTTTTTGTGAAAAATTCGAATGGGTAGGAGTTTATTTTAAATTTTTCTTTAAGTATCCCTTCTTTATCATACAAAAACGTAAAATTTGAATAGCTTCGGGATTTACTGTAATCAATAAAATCAATAAAACTAGTAATAGTTCCATCGCAAATGAAAATAAAATTGAGCTCCTCACTTTTAATTGTGTCTTTTAATATTTTCAAATCGACTATTTTTTTTTCGCACGGTGCACAGCCTTTAAAAAAGCATTCTATGATAGTACATCTATTTATTGCCGTATCTCTTAATTTTATTTTTTTTCCTTCAATAGTATAAAAGCTAAAGTCATAAATATTTTTTTCTAGTTTTAAACTCGTTTTCTGTGTCGTAAAAAAAATTATTTTTGGAATAATGTAATTATGAGAAAGATAGAGAAAAATAAAAAAACAAATTGTTGCGAATAGAAACAGGATTCTCTTCTTTCGTAAGTATAACGCACCTAAACCACTTCCAATAATTGGGAAAATACTTGAGAATGGAAACCTTAAAGGTATTAAAAACGGATTGGTAAATATCACACTTGCGTCTATAATTATGGGCATTAAGATTATACAAATAATGACTACATAATTTTTTAATGACGTATTTTTTTTTACAAAAAGGAAGAGTAAAAAATAAAATAAACTTATACAGAAATATATAAAAATTCTAAAACTATACAGGTAATACAAGAAGTTTATAATTACATCAAAATTATAAATGAAAATAGTAAATAGTAGGCTTAGTAAAGTGCTAAGGATAATGTATCGAAGGTTTATTTTTTTTATCATATTATAACTATTTAGAAATCGGCATTCAAAATGAATGCCGATTGGGTTTACCATAGTTTATTTGCATTTGCCAGTGCAGCTAGAACTTCCAAACAATCCACAGCCGCTAACTGTATTGCATGAACCATCTACACAAACCCTACCTCCACTTGGTTGAGGAGAACTTGAGCAATAAATAGAGTATTTGCAATAACAGTTGCTAAGAGAAGGGCCTCCTCCTCCATCACCAGGTGCATCTTCTTCATATATAGATGATGAAATTGTTACTGGGTCAATTTTGGACAGATATTCTTTTGATTTGAAAAGCGAAAAGTTCTTACAAAAAAATGGACATTCAATTAGCATATACAGTTGAACATTGTCGAAATGTTTTTCAAAGCGATTTATATTAGATTTTATAAAATTATCTCCAATTTCAGGGTTTTGCTTAAGTGCTTCAAAATTGTAATTATCTAATAATGATTTTACTTCTATAATAATATTTTTTTGGTCAGATGTTAACTTTGCCCTGTCATTTTCCAAAATTGCACTTAACTTTATTTGCCAAAGATTATATTTCTCATCATTTGTTAATAGCGAAACACTTTGTTTTAATGCAGTTAAATTTTCAGTATTAATGGCTTTATTTGTTCCCAATGATAATTCTGGAAATTGATTTTCTGGGTTGCCATTATCTTTGGTGCACCTAATTAAAGATATAATCATAATGAGAAACAAACAACTCGCTTTTAATGTATTTTTCATTTTATTACGCTTAAAATATTGTTGAAGAAGCTTTCACTTCATACATAGTTCAACTCTATGCCCTACCATCCAATAAAGTCGACGTGTGGAGTAAACAATAGCTTGTTGCTATTATTTCCGTCAGCATAATTTCTTAGGATAAGAACAAACTATTTATTCTTTTAAATGCTTTGTTGTAAAGGGTTTCTTAATGTCCTTTTTGAGCTTTTAAAGTTTGAATTGATTGTGTTTAATTTTGCCGATACAATAATATACAAAAAATTTCTAACTTTTTGTAGGTAAAAACCTACAAAATTAAAATTTAACATTTATAAGATTGTAGAAAGTGATTAGATATTCAATTTTTTAGAGCATGTTTATTTTTGCCAACCGCTTCTACCTGTGCCCTCAACCCTCCTTGATGTGTGAGGTATTGTATAAAAGTTAACTGAAATGTAGCTACTTTTTCTCCATTCAATTCCACAATGGTCAATTCTTGATTTGAATCGCCTTGTATACTTTTAAAAGCTTTTATGTAATTATCAGAAAGGTTATTTTCAAATTTTTCTCTGGTAGCACCAAGTGAATCATCAGATAACATGCGAACAATGTCAATAAGGTCTTCTTCTTTCGCAAGCCTAAATATTAGTTCGTTATTCATTTTATTACATCCTTTATTTGCTAATGAGAAGATAATATTTGTCTTGTATAAAGAATATGTTATCCCTTATTAGCCAGCTGTCCACAAGCTGCGTCAATATCTTTGCCACGGCTGCGACGTACTCGTACATTTATTTTGTGTTTTATAAGATAGTCTGTAAAAGCATTTGTTCTTTCTTCATCTGGTTTCATAAAACTTACACCAGCTATAGGGTTGTACTCTATTACATTTATAAGGTGTGTGGGCACTTGCTTATATATTTTTACCAAATTTTCAGCATCTTCCAACGAGTCATTTATGTTGTTAAACAAAATATACTCTAGCGTAATTTCATTTTTTGTTTTTAGATGAAAATACTGCAACGACTCTATCAATATTTTTAAATTATTGCTTTCGTTTATCGGCATTATTTCCGTACGTTGCCCATCTGTAGGCGCATGTAAGGATACGGCTAGGTTAAAACGTACTTGGTCATCGCCCAATTGCCGTATCATTTTAGAAACACCTGCGGTAGAGACTGTGATACGATTGGGACTCATGTTCATACAATCCGAAGCGGTAATTTTATCTATAGATTTTAATACGTTTTTATAATTGAGCAATGGCTCGCCCATACCCATGTAAACAATGTTGCTTAAATTTTTTTGATACTTTTCTTGGCACTGCTCATTCAATAATGCTACTTGGTCATAAATTTCATCAAATGTGAGATTACGTTTTCTATCCATTTTACCAGTAGCGCAAAATGCACAAGTAAGGCTACAACCCACTTGCGATGATACGCATGCCGTAAATCTTTTTTCTGTTGGAATTAGCACACCCTCAATTAAATGTCCATCCCAAGTTTTAAAACGGCTTTTTAATGTACCATCGGTGCTGTGTTGTGTCGTTTCTACCGTTATGGCGGGTAATGTAAATTCTTCATGCAGTTTTGCTCGTAAATCCAGAGACAGATTACTCATTTCATCGAAACTACGGGCATTTTTTTTCCACAACCATTCGTAGGCTTGCATGGCACGAAAACGCTTATCGCCAATGGTTTCGAAATATTCTTTCAGTCCGTTGAGGTCAAAATCACGGATGTTTTTCTTGTCTGACATAGATGCAAAGATACGAAAGCCCCCCTTTACCTCAACCCTTTCCCTTCCTCAACCCTTGCCCTTCTCCATCCCGCAATTTTGCGGGAGAGAAGGGTCGTGCGAAGATTGAAGCGAAGAGGCTGTGTACAGAAGAAAAAATATTATTTTAGGTTAACTTCGCTTTTATCTTCGCCTTTACGCTTAGATAAAAGTTCAATAATGATTTGAAGAAGAAGTGTGCGACGCCACTGAAGATGATTAAAGAACCAATGCTTGGACAACAATAAAACAACCAACCAAAACGAAAATATTTTTATGGAAACAGTTTATATAATTGATGCAGTACGAACGCCGATTGGAAAATATGGTGGCGCATTATCTTCTGTGAGACCAGATGATTTGTTGGCGCATGTAATACGTGCACTTGTGCTACGCAATCCAAATGCAGATGTAAATGCTATTGAAGATGTAATAGCTGGTGCTGCTAACCAGGCTGGAGAAGACAACCGCAATGTGGCTCGTATGGCGGCTTTGCTTGGAGGTTTGCCAACAACAGTGGCGGGCAATACGGTAAATAGATTGTGTGCAAGTGGCTTGCAAGCTATTATGGATAGTGCTCGTACCATTGCATGTGGCGATGCGGAGTTGATGATAGCTTGCGGGGTAGAAAGTATGAGTCGTGCGCCTTTTGTAATGCCAAAAAGCATGAGTGCATTTGATAGAAACGCACAAATATTTGATACCACTATGGGCTGGCGTTTTGTAAATAAAAATTTGAGTGAATTGCATCATCCATACAGCATGGGCGAAACTGCAGAAAATGTAGCGAAGCAATTTAATATTAGTAGAGAAGCACAAGATGCATTTGCAGCAAATAGCCAAGCAAAATATGATGCCGCAGCAAAGGCAAATAAATTTGCAGAAGAAATGGTGGGCGTAAAAATAATGCAAGGAAAAGATGAAATATTATTTTCAGTAGACGAACATCCGAGGCTTTCAGCAATAGAAAAACTTGCTGCATTAAAGCCAGCGTTTACTACAAATGGTACTGTAACTGCTGGCAATAGTAGTGGTATAAATGATGGTGCTGCGGCCATATTATTGGCTAGCGAAGCGGCAGTAAAAAAATACAATTTAAAACCTATTGCAAAAATTGTAAGCATGGCTGTTGCTGGTGTAGACCCTGCTGTAATGGGTATTGGACCTGTGCCTGCCACACAAAAAGCATTGTTGCGTGCAGGTTTAAATATTGCCGATATTGATTTGATAGAACTTAACGAAGCATTTGCATCGCAGAGTGTGGCATGCATAAATGAACTAAAATTAGATGCAGAAAAAGTAAATGTAAACGGCGGTGCAATTGCGCTTGGGCATCCACTCGGGTGCAGTGGTGTACGCATAAGCACTACGCTGCTACACGAAATGAAAAAACGTAAAAGTAAATATGGCCTTGCAACTATGTGTGTGGGTGTGGGGCAAGGTGCGGCAATAATTTATGAACAAGTATTGTAGCCAACTACTGTTTTTTAAAGATGAGAGATGTTTTTCAACTACTATCTTCTTCACTGCCATACTTGCTAAATGCTCTGTTCTCTAAGGTTATCATCTATCAACACATAATTATTTTAAATAAAAAGCCACACCTATGCAGCTTTAGATGCATTGGTGTGGCTTTGGTAAGTATTTCTTGTTTTTACTGCTTAGCTTTTGTTAAATTATAGTAAGTGTTGTTAAGAAAATCACTCTTCATACGTAATTAAAATTCTTACCTGTCCACCAGTAATGCTACCATCATTAGCAGCAATATTTCTGATAACTATTGCTGATGAGCTCACATAATAGTCATACTCAAAACCGGGGTAGGTAGAACGAGGTGCTAAATCATTACCAGTAACACTTGAGGTTATAAAAACCGAAACGGAAAGTATTTTAGATTGTGTAAGACCATGCGCAAATGAGGTTGTAGCACTTGCTGCACCATTTGTACCAGTAAGTTTTTTCATTTTTATAGCAGGTGCTCCACTAGTTTCTGCACCAAGCCTAGTAAAATCTCTAACATTTACATTGGCATTAAGCACAAGACTATCGGATGCAAAATTGCCATAAATTAATGCATTGGCACTGTCCGCATCGGAGTTTTCTATGTACAACCTATTGCTATTCGTATTGGTAGATTTATTGCCAGCATTATAACCTATAAATATATTGGCATCGCCGTCTCTGTTTATGCCTCCAGCATATCGGCCAATGGCAACATTTTGTTTTCCTTTTAATAAGCTAAAAAGGCTAAACGAGCCTACACCAACATTATCGTTGCCGATAATTGGGGTTGCTGCATTTGCGCCTCTACCTGCGTAATAACCTAAAAATGTATTATAACTAGCATTATTAAAACGCCCAGCCCACGTACCAATGGCTACAGAGCCTGTGTCTTTTTTTGTTGACAAGCCTGGTGAACCGCCTAATGCAAAACGGCCAATTGCTGTACATTCTTGCGCACTATCTTTATACTCCATAGCACCTACACCTATTGCAGTATTTGCTGAGCCATTTTGCAATAATTTTAAAGATCTAAAACCTATGGCCATATTTGATTCTGAATTTTTTTCGGTCGACAAGGCTTCTACACCAATGGCAACATTAAAAAACCCAGAGGTGTCGCTTTCCATGGCTCTATTTCCTATAGCTACATTATAGTTATTAGAAGTATGATTGATTAAAGTATTATAACCTATTGCGATATGTTCGCTAGTACTTACGTTATTGCGCAATGCACTTATGCCTATTGCTGTATTATTATTACCACTTACATTATTGGCCATGGCATAGCCACCAATTGAAGTATTAAAATAATTATAATTTGATGCAGCGGGAGAATTGATAGCACTTTGCGATAAATAGCCAATTGCAATATTATGGGTGTTACTATTAATACCGTTATAATTTTTTAAAGCTTGATAGCCAATTGCTATAGCAGTTTGACTTGCTATTGCATTGCCCATTGCACTATCGCCAATGGCGATATTTTGTATACTTGCACCTGTGTTACTTAAAGCATGGCGGCCAATAGCTACATTGCCATAACCCGAGTTTAATTTTTGACCTGCACCAAAACCAAAAGCATTATTTGCATAAAACCCTGGGCCGCTATGGGCTGTTTTTAGTGCTCCAAATCCCAAAGCTACATCGGCAGTAGTACTATCTACAATTCCAGCTTCTTGGTTAAACACTTTAAATTTTAAAGCTTGATTATTGATTGTACCCAAAAAATTTGAAGCTGTAATGTTATTGTTGCCATTTGTACTCCAACCTTCGGCACTGTTTTGCAACCATACCCATTCTGTGCCATTATAATAATGAAACCCCACACTATCAGGTGCATTTTGAAAAACCAACAGTCCTGTACTTGGTGTGGCTATAGCATTCTTTTGCGCCTTTGTCATACGGGGTATTAGCACACCTTTATCGGTACTTTCTATTTCTAATGCACTACTTGCAATAATAGTATTGGGGTTATCTCCAATTTTTAATTGAGCTTTTGCAGCGGTTGCAAAAAGTGTAACAATAACGATACTTAGTAATTTTAATCTGCTCATTTTATTATTATTTTTATTTGTTCGGTTTTTGTTTTGGTGCTTATCGCTAAAATATAATTTCCAGTTGCTATTTGCTTGCTTATGGGCATTATTTTTATTTCGTCATTTTGTGTTATGCTTACTTGTGTTATTTGTATTTTCTTCCCATCTATGCTCAGTAATTTTATGGTATAGTTACCTTCGCTGTTTATAAATCGTAGTCTTGCTATTTTATCTGTTACAGGGTTTGGATAAAGGCTTATAGAGGATTCATTTTTATCTCCCAATATTTTTACAATTTCACTATACTGTATTTGTCCATTTGTGTTTGTAGCTTTAATTCTGTAGTAATTATCGCCGCTTAGTGGCAAACTGTCTGTAAAATTGTACGCATAGTTTCCATTGGCATTGTACAATGTTATTTGGTTTTTTATGCTCACAAAGTTTATTGGTTTATCACTACGTTCTATTTGGTATTGTGTAATGTATCGCTCATTGATTATTGTGTATGGTATGCTGTGGGTAGCATTGTTATTTTTTATTGCAGCTATACCAACAAAGCTAAAAGGTAGTACCACTGCTTGTTTAAACACTATCATAAACCTATTTGCGGCTTTACTTGCCGCATCGGCTGTTATGGCAAACTCCATATCAGTTTGGTTTAATAAACTTAACGGCGTTGTTAAATTTAAAAATCTATCTACCCAAAAAGCATCCGCATTTATTTGTTGTAATAAGCTTGGGTAAATATTAAATTTATATGAACCTGTTCTTGTACCTGTAAGGTTTAATTGTATGGTATCGCTTTCGGTTGGATTGGCTCTTTTTTCTAGTACTAGATTTGTAGAGCTACTTTTTATCATCAAATTATCAAAACTGTTTGCTATTTTTTTTACATCATCATTATTAATACCATTGCTATATACATCATCAAAATTTATAGAAACACCATCTACTAACATCAAACTATCGCTATTTTTTTTTGTAAATAAATTAATATCCAATGTAGCTGTTGTCGCAGTATTTCGCCCTACTGTTCTGCTAACTAATGCACTGCCCGCCTCCTTATCACTTTCTTCTATAGTTATAGTTCCACCAGTTACAGATTGTATAAATACGGCTTCACCACTTTCTATATAATTTCTTTTTTTTGCCCCTGCCCCTGTGGTAATGCCATTTAGCCAATACTCACCTGCTACCAATGCATAATTTTCGTAACCTCCTACATTGTGTGCTCCTACATTGTTGGGTTCCCAAATGGTAAATGCATCTACTATTGTAGTTTTGGTTACGTTTCTAAAATCAATTCTGGAAGCATATGGGTTTCCAAAAGATTGAAAACTATTTGTGAGCACAGAAAAACCTTGGTTGTTCATGCGTATGTTTCCCTTCATGCGAAGCGTGGTTGCACCTGTGCCTGCACCAGCTGCTACACTTCTATCGCCTCTTACAAATACAAAATAGCCTCGGGTGTTGGCAATACCTACATTAGTTGCTGCTATTTCTCTAAAGCTGTTGGCTGTATCATTATAATATTTTAACGAGCCTCTTTGTGTATAGGCGTCTACCCCATTTACACCTATTGTACCTGGGCCTGTTATACGTGTACCATAGCCTGTGCTTAAAGCTATAGATGAGTTATTCTCTCTCCACGAGTCAGTAATTGTTGGGGTAGCAGCTATGGCTATAGGTGTGGCTAAATAACGCCAAGCCAATCTTGAAAACAAATATCGCTCTATGGTTACATCGCCTGTAATGCTATTGCCTACTAAAGTATTGCCGTCAGTAATATCCGCTATTTGTGCTGTTACACTATCTGCAGATTTTGCAGTTAAAAAGCCTGCACTTGCGAGTGTTGCATTGCTTACATTTTTAAAGGCAAAAGCATTTATTAAATCTACATCTTCTACTAGTGTTAATGATGTAGGGTTACTCAAATTAAAGTTATAAAAAACTGTTTTAAGTGCTGTGCCACTTATTATTTCTGCTGCTGTACCGTTAAAAACGACTGTACCTTTTTGGTGTGTAAATAAGCCATTGTTTACCCAATTGCCCGCTACATTAAAGGTATAGTTTACGGCTAGTGGTTGCAGGCCGCCTGTGTTATTATTTATGATTACATTATTAAATTGTGGCGTATTGCTGCCGCCTAAAAATTGTATCGCAGTACCGTTAAATATAGTGGAGCCTGCACCTGCGGGCATATTGGCTTTGTTGTTTGCAAAATTACTTGTGGTAAAAAAATTACCATCGTTTACATAGTCTGTGCCTGCGCTGGCATTATTTACAAAAGGAACATTAGCACCTATATTGCCGCCTGTAAAGAGATGAAGGTTGCCAAAATTAGTTACGCCTTGAGCAGCTGCATGGATGCATAAAAAATATTGCACTATAAAAAAAAGTACAATTTTATTTTTATATATTTTTCGATTATGCATGTGTTATTACTTTATAGATTTACCTTTTAATTATTTCTAATTATTTAAAAAATGGTTCTGTAGCCTAAGAAATGGATTAATACATCTGATTATGAAATTCACAATAGTGCTTCAGTAAAATATTGGATAAGTATTGGGGGTGGTTTAAAAGACAAAATTATTTGCTATTACTTGTAAAAACAATAGCAGATATCTGTTATTGTTTAAAATAGAAAAACTTGCTTAGTGCCTACTTTTATTAAACTTGTACACAGCTTCTGTTGCACTATTCACCTGTAGTTTTTTGTATATTCTTTTTATATGGGTGCGCACCGTTTCTGTAGCTATAAATAATTGCTCTCCTATCATTTTATAGCTATAGCCTTTTGTAATGTGTTCTAAAATTTCAGTTTCTCTTGTACTAAGGCTGTCAATTTCTTCACTATTTTTTGTATTGCTTTTTGGTATAAAATTTAATACTTTTTTGGCTACACTACTTGTCATAGGCGCACCGCCGTCCAATACATCTTTTAATGAAGCAGGTATTTGTTCAAAATTCTTTTTTAACAAATAGCCATTGGCACCTGCACGTATAGCATTAAAAATATTTTCATCGTCTTCAAATACGGTAAACATAATTATTGGTAATGCTGTATCCTGCGTTCGTATTTGTAAAACAGCATTTACACCATTACTATTCGGCATATCTATATCCATTAAAACCACATCGGGCTTTAATGCAGCTATGTCTTCTTTGGCACACTCAGCATCTGGTAGAGCAGCCACTACATCAAAAGCGGCGTCCCAAAGCAACAAAGTTTGTATACTATTACGCAAGCTATTGTTGTCTTCATATATAAGCACTTTTATTGGTATCATTACACAAAATTAGAATTGCTATTAAATTTTCCTATACCATATTTAGGGTATAGGCACTATGGCAGTAATACTTGTTCCTAATACACTGCTGCTAAAGTTGAGTATTCCTCCTATAGAAGTAGCTCTTTCCTTCATACTCTTTGTACCTGTACCACTTGTGGTTCCTTTCCAGCTGCCATTATCAGTAATGGTAAGTAATATTGTTTCTTTTACTTTTTTAATACTAACAGATGCTTTACTAGCTCCAGAATGTTTTGCTATATTATTGATTGCTTCTTTGCAAATGAGCAAAATTTCTTTTCGGTAGCGCATGGGTAACTTTTGTGCAATAATATTTTCATCGAGTGCAATAGAAGAATTTATGTTTAAAGGCTCCAATGTTTGTGCTGCATATTCTCTTACTCTAGTTGTAAGATTTTCTACGCTTTCATTTTCTGGTCTTATACTCCACACAATATCACTCATGTTTTGTTGTATGGTTTTGCTTTGCATAGCTATTTGATGTATCATTTCTTTAGCTTGAGCTGGTTGTTTTTCCAATGCTAATTCCGATACATTGCTAAGTATACTAATGCTGGTAAGCGTGCTACCTATCTCATCATGCAAATCTTTGCTTATATTATTTCTAATTTCTAACAATGCACTTTGCTGCTCCAATTTTCTTTTTAATTTATATCTATTTACAAATAACACCGCAAGCAATAAGGTAAGCAGCAACCCAGCAAGTAAAAAACTACGAATCTTTTTTTCTGCAACTAGCTCTTTATCTTTAGCCATTTTTTCGTTTACATTAATTTTTAACTGTTGTGCTGTATTTTTTTCAACCAATTTTTGTCTATCAATCTCCTCGTCTTGTTGCGCTATTTGTAAATTTTGTAGCTCTCCTGCTTGTTTCAATAGAAGTGATTCTTTAGCTAACAATGCTATCTCTGTTTCTTTCTTTTTGGCTAAAATTGTATTGCCATTTATTACGGCATTTTGTTTTTCTATTTGCAGCACTTTTATTTTTTGCTCTACTTGCAATTTTTTTATTTCATTATCTTTTTTCTCCGTTTCATACCTGGTTTGTATTTCTTCAATCTTGCTCAAATTGCTTTTAGCGTTAATACTATCTTTATACAGTATAAAAGTTTTATACAGCTTTAGTGCTTTTTTATGGTCATTATGTTTGTTGTAAAAAATACTCATTTTCTCATATACATTTCCAATATTTTCCTTGTTTGCTAACGCTTTGGATACTTCTAAAGCTTTATCGAAATAGCTTATTGCAAGCACCGAATCTTTTGTGCCATCTGCCAAGTTAGCTACTGCTACATATAAGCGAGAGAGTTGTTGCTTATCGTCTATTTCTTCTGAAATTTTCAATGCTTTTGTTTGCCAACTTAAGGCGTCGGAGTATTTGCCACAATAAACATAATACATACTCATGCCAGCATAGGTAGATGACATTAATTTACCATTGTCCGTAGCTTCAGCATTTGCTACAGCTTGCTTTATATATACAAGCGATAATTTGGTATTAGCCTTAAGTAAGTAAAGTTGGCTAATATTATTATTTGAAATTGCCAGGCCAGCTTTATCTCCAGCAATCTCTCTCACTTCTATCGCCTTTTTTTGATACTCTATTGCTTTGTCTAATTTACCCATCAAATAATGTACAGAAGCTATATTGCTATATGTTTCTCCCATGCCTAATAAATTATGCTGGTTTTCATACAACTCCAATGCTTTAAAAAAATATTTACTAGCCTGGTCTTTATCTCCAATAGCTAAAAAAGTTGAACCTAAATTGCTGTTTACTTCTGCCGTCCTAGTTGGGAACTTTTTGCTCATTGCCAAGGCTTCCATTAATTTATTTTCTGCTTCTTTATTTTTTCCTCTTTCTAAATAAATTAAACCTTCTCTATTTTTTGTATTAATTATTAAAACGGTATCCCTTATGCTCAGCGCTATGGGAAGTAAAGCCATATTGTATTTTTCAGCATCATTTACCAAGCCTTTTTTAAATGCTGTTTCTGCTAGTTTATCATATTCAAGTGCTGTCTTTAATTTTTCTTTACTGGTTTTATCTGTTAAGCTTGACTTATTAGCTAAAATAGCAGAAGAATTTGCATAGCTGTAGTCCTCAGATTTTTCATTTTTTAAAAGCGAATTTGTCAAATTAGCACTAGTATTTTTTGCTACTATTTGGCAAGTAGCATTATAAGATATGGCTTGCACTACAATCGAAAAAAGTAGTATTTTTAATAAATTCTTCATCTTTATTTGATATTTATATTGTTTAAAAAATTTGCAGCATATTTATTAAAGCTTTAAACGTTTTTTTCTGGCTTCTGGCTACTGGTATATGCTTACCATCGTGCATTACCACAAAATTTTCTTCGCCAGCAATGTATCTATTTATAAAAGCAATATTTATAATATGAGATTGGTGTGTTCTAATAAATTTATGTGCTGGTAATTTTTTCTCAATTGTTTTTAATGTTTTGCAAATAGTATGCTTGTTGCCATTGTTTAAAAAAATAATACAATAGGCATCACTTGCTTGGCAATGTACAATTGTATCTAGCCTTATAAAATCCTTACCGGTCAAACTAGGTATTACTAAAATATTGTTATCAATTTCTGTATCGCTATTATTTAAAATGATGTTAGTTAACATATACTTTCTTTTTTTATACACTAGCTAAATTTATTAATTTGCTTATGTATATATTTTTTAATGATGTAAAAAGACTAATTTTAAAACATAGCTGAAAATTAATAAAGTGCCAAAAAAAGATTTCTAAGCTATTTTTTATACTATAAATTAATGATTTATAATTATTAATGAACGAATTATTTTTGCTTATAAAATCCCTAAAACACTCCGAAAAAAGGTATTTTACCCTTTCTGCCTCGGCAATGGTAGCCTCAAAAAAAAGCAATTATCTAAAATTGTTTGAAGTATTGGATGCTCAAAAAGAATATGACGAAGCGAGTATCATAAAAAAATACCAACGTGAACCTTTTGTAAAAAACTTTATAGCCAATAAAGCATATTTGTATGATATGATTTTGGCTGCTTTAAGAAATTATCAAGAAGATAGTATTGAAGAATGGAGTATAAGAAGAAATTTTTATAAGATAAAAATACTTGCAAGTAAAGGATTAGATAAGGATTGTGAAAAATTAATTATTAAAACAAAAGAAAAAGCTTGGCAGTATGAGCAATACCAAACCTTGTTGGATATCTTAGATGTAGAACTATATCTTTTTGGTAATTGTCGTATTGGTGAATTAAGTAAAGATTTGTTTTGGAATTTAAAAGCCGAAAAAGATAAAGTAATAAAAATATTATCAGATTACAATAATTTTCAAAGTGCCTGGCATCAGTTAAATATTCTTTTCCTAAACAAACTAAATGAGCCATTTGATGAAATAAAAAAACAAGCAGAACGAATCATTACTAGTTTAGAAATTCAAAATGTGCCTAACGAAAACTACTCCCTTACACTGAGAAATAGATATTTTGCAAGTTTTGAACTTTTTTACAACAGTATTGGTAATGCCCAAAAATGTTATGAATATAACAAAAAGTTAATTGAGAATAGGCAATTTATAGATGAGCGTATGCCAAATATTGCTGTAGATGCCATGGCTGTTTATTTCAATTTTATGGTAGCTTGTTACAAATATGAAAAATGGGAAGAAATGGAGCAATATCTATTAAAAACAGAACTATACCCAATACACTCAGTTGAGCAAGAAATAAGGCGAACACATAATTACTGTTACAATGGAATTCTACTCTACCTGCAAACGAAACAATACGAAAAAGCCAAAAAGATAGTTGATATTTTTACTGCTGCCAAAGCAAATTTTGAAAGTAGGTACAGAATAGATTTTTTACTCTTTACAGAATCGCATTGTGGTTGGTATTATTTTTTGCAGCAAGATTTTAATAAAGCAAATGAACTTTGGAGGGGAATTTTACAAGGGCCAAAATACAATGTAGAAACACGAACACAGGCTACCACAAGGTTGTATTTACTTATTTTATATTATACTCAACATGATACAATCTTGCTAGAAAGTGAAATTATTAATACTAAGCGCTTTTTAAAACTACACTTCTTACTAGAAAAAAATGAAAAGTTTTTTATTGAGGCTTTTGCAAAACTTGATAATACTAAAAAAGATAAGCAGTTTTTTATGAATCTATCAGTTCAAATAAGTGAATCAGATTCTATTATTTCTGAAAAATCTGTAGTTAATAAGTTTATTATCGAATGGATAAAGGGTCAGCATTCAAGTTGAAATTTTTATCTTTTAAATAAAAATCCCCGCTCTGGGGGGAGAACGAGGACTTTATTATCAATCAATCAAAACTATAGTGCAATTTGTTTTTCGGTCATCATTTTACGAAGGTTTAGTAATGCATAGCGCATTCTACCAAGAGCTGTGTTGATGCTGCAACCAGTAAGGTCAGCAATTTCTTTAAAGCTAAGATCAGCATAATGACGTAAAACAATAACTTCTCTCTGATCTTCAGGAAGTAAATCTATCATGCGACGAACCTTGTCAGAAGTTTGCTCGTTCATCATCCTACTATCAACTCCCTCTTCAGAAAAATTTAGCACATCAAAAATATCTCTATCGTCACTAGTTTTGATGGTAGGGTTTCTTTTTACTTTTCTAAAATGGTCTACACAAAGGTTGTGTGCAATACGCATAGCCCATGGTAAAAATTTCCCTTCGTCAGTATAACGACCTCCTCTAATTGTATCAATTATGCGAATAAATACATCTTGAAAAATATCTTCTGCAAGATATCTATCCTTTACTAGCAAATAAATAGATGTAAAAATTTTGTCTTTGTAGCGAGTAATCAATGGAGAGAGTGCATTAGCATCTCCAGCAATGTATATTTTAATAATTTCTTGGTCAGTTAGTTCTACTTGTTGGGGCATCTTGTTTAGGGTTTTTAATTCTTGATATTTGATTTGTTATTATCTAATCGAAGAAAAAACTTTGTGATTTTTAGTAAGGCAAATCTTTATGTTATTAACTCGATTATTGAAACACAAAAATATATTGCTTTATTTATTTATTGTGTTTTTCGACTACTATTCGTATATAGAATTTTTACTATCGTAAAATTTCTACAGCTTGTAATTAGTATATTCGATAAGAATTATTTTAATGAAAGCCTTTATTAACAAGGGTTGCAGCAAATAGGAATATTTTTAATTTTTCTTTGCAAATATTTTTTTGTTTTAAATGTTTACTAGTTTATGACAGTCCACTCATAAAAAAATCCCTGCCAAGACTTGAACAGGGAGTTTAATCAACAATCAATCAATATTATTATAGTGCAATTTGTTTTTCGGTCATCATTTTGCGAAGATTAAGTAAGCCATAACGCATTCTGCCAAGCGCAGTGTTTATACTACAGTCCGTAAGTTGTGATATTTCTTTAAAACTAAGATCTGCATAGTGACGTAAGATTATAACTTCTCTTTGATCTTCAGGAAGTAAGTCTATCATGCGACGAACCTTGTCAGAAGTCTGCTCATTCATAATTCTATTATCAACTCCCTCTTCAGAAAAATTTAGCACATCAAAAATATCTCTGTCATCACTAGTTTTAATGGTAGGGTTTCTTTTTACTTTTCTAAAATGATCTACACAAAGATTGTGAGCTATACGCATAGCCCATGGAAGAAATTTTCCTTCATCTGAATATCTACCACCTCTAAGTGTATCTATCACTCTAATAAATACATCTTGAAAAATATCTTCTGCTAGATATCTATCTTTCACTAAAAGATAAATGGAAGTAAAGATTTTGTCTTTGTAACGGCTAACAAGTGTCGATAATGCGTTAGCATCTCCATTAATGTACATGTGTACAATTTCTTGGTCTGTAAGCTGGATTTGGTTTCTCATAACTTCTAATGTTTTAGAATTTTTGGATATTTGGTTTATATTACCAATATGAAAGAGAAACCTTTGGTTATCTAGTAAGGAAGGCCATGTGGTTATTCAATTCAATTGGATATTGGAAGACAAATATAAAACGTAACTATAATTAATATTGTACTTATTATTATCATTTAATTGTAGAATTTATTCGATAGAAAAACTACTAGAAAAAACTTCGTAATTTTACGTTTCTTACAACCTTACTTTATCTACAATTTGAAAGACGATAAGTTGTTTAAAAAGGTTGCGGTAACTTTGAAAAAATTATGCTGAAAACTTCTATTAAAAAAACTGAGAAAGCTTACAAAGCTGATACTGATATTCTCATACAAGGTGCACGTGTGCATAACTTAAAAAATGTAACGGTAAAAATT
>JANNVW010000082.1:0-66728 GCA_031408295.1 Ferruginibacter sp. | reverse complement strand
CATTAAAGAGGTAATAACATTACCACAAAAGGTTTTAAAAGATTTAATAATGAAACATTGTTGCTACGAAAAACGACCCAATAGAATTAATATGACAGATTTGTATAAAAATATAAAAAGTTAACTTGACGCCAATGCGCAGCAGTGCGGGAGAGAGGGTGTGCTGAATAGGAGTGTTTCCTTAATTTAGATAGGATGAGTTTTTGCTGAATCATAGTTCTATTTACTTTATGGAAAGGGATATGTTATTTTAGTAATCCTATTTTAGTTTCTATCCTATATTTTTGCAAGAATATTTTATATCCTTTAAACATTAAACCAATTTCATGACTTTTTTTGAATCGATTGTAATAGCAATAGTAGAGGGGCTTACAGAGTTTTTACCTGTATCATCCACAGGACATATGATAATAGCAGAACGATTGCTTGGGGTGCAAGAAACAGATTTTGTAAAAGTATTTACGGTGGCTATACAACTTGGGGCTATATTATCTGTAGTGGTTTTATATTGGCGCAAGTTTTTTGATTTTGGTAAATGGCATTTTTATGCAAAACTTATTATTGGTGTAGTGCCTGCATTGGTGTTTGGTTTTTTGTTTAATAAAAAAATAGATGCTATGCTAGATAGCGCTACTACAGTGGCTATAGCTTTATTGATTGGTGGTATTGCATTATTGTTTGTAGATAAAATTTTTACTAAGCCACGCATAAAATCTGATGTGGATATAAAACCAATAAATGCATTTATGATTGGTATGTGGCAATGCCTTGCTATGATACCTGGAGTAAGCCGTAGTGCCGCATCTATTATTGGTGGTATGCAACAAAAGCTTACTAGAAGCGAAGCAGCAGAGTTTTCATTCTTTTTGGCTGTACCTACCATGCTTGCTGCTACCGGATATAAATTATTAAAGTATTCTAAAGATGCAGGTAGCTTTACTAGCGAAGAAATAAAATTATTGGCAGTAGGAAATGTAGTGGCTTTTATTGTTGCCATTATTGCGATAAAATTCTTTATAAACTTTGTGAAGAAATATGGTTTTAAAGTATGGGGTATTTATAGAATTGTTGTGGGGGTGGTTTTGTTGTTGTTGATATGGAGGGGGGTGATAAATGGTTAAGGCGTTTCTCGTTGAATCGTTTCTCGTTGTTCGTTTGGGGTTTGTTTCTCGTTTAGCGTTACTCGTTTTCCGTTTGGTGTTTGTTGTTTGTTGTTGATTTGTTTGGTGTTGGTGAAGTTTATTTGTTTTGAAAAACTTTCTTCTTTCCAACTTTACTAAAGAATACTATTGTGGTTTCGTTTTTAATTATTATTTTCCCTACTTAATAATTACTATGCAAACTGCTTCTAAAAAAATAGTGAACGGATGGGCCATGTACGACTGGGCTAATTCTGTTTACAACCTCGTTATTACTACCACATTTTTTCCTGCATATTATGCGGCTGTTACTGGCACGCAAAACGAACAATTTAAAAATGGCATTCCTTTTTTGGGTCGCACATTTGTAAATACTGAATTGAAAGATTATGTATTGGCATTTGGGTTTTTGTTGATTGCTATTTTTTCTCCGATACTATCTTCTGTGGCTGATTACAAAGGCAACAAGAAAAATTTCATGCGCTTTTTTTGCTACCTAGGTGCTACGAGTTGTGCGCTCATGTTTTTCTTTGATGGTGATTATGTAACATTAGGATTGATGTGTTTTATGACTGCTGGTATTGGTTTTTATGGTAGCCAAGTTTTTTATAATTCTTACTTGCCCGAAATAGCTGCTGAAAAAGATATGGACCGCATTAGCGCCAAAGGTTTTTCGCTCGGCTACATTGGAAGTGTAATAATGCAGATGATTGGTTTTGCAATGGTAATAATGATGCCCAACAGTCCTTTACCACTAAAACTTACTTTTTTATTGGTTGGTATTTGGTGGGTTTGTTTTGCACAAATTACTTTTAGAGCATTGCCTTCTACCCCCAAAGCAGAACTAAAAAGCAAACACCATGTATTGGCAAATGGATTTATAGAATTAAAAAAAGTGTGGAGTCAAGTTAAACATATGCCTGTGCTAAAAAGATTTTTATCGGCATTCTTTTTTTATAGTATGGGTGTGCAAACGGTAATGTTGATAGCCATTGATTTTGGAATTAAAGAACTAAAACTGGCTAATGATAAATTAATTATTACGGCTGTTATTATTCAGCTAGTAGCCATAGCAGGAGCGGTTTTAATGAGTAAGCTTTCTGCAAAGTATGGCAATATAAAAGTGTTGTTGTTTACCGTATTGCTTTGGGTTGGGGTTTGTATTGCAGGTTATTTTATTACTACTGAAATGCATTTTTACATTATAGCCTCGTTGGTAGGTTTGGTAATGGGCGGCATACAATCGCTAAGCCGTTCTACCTACGCTAAGTTTATGCCTGAAACAGAAGACACCGCTTCGTTTTTTAGTTTTTATGATGTTACAGAAAAGCTTGCCATAGTAATTGGGTTGTTTACGTTTGGGTTTATAGAAGGCATAAGTACCATCAGACAATCTATTTTAGCGTTGGTAATATTTTTTGTAATTGGGTTTTTCTTTTTGTTGCTTACCAATGCCAAACAAAAAGAAATAGCTAGCAATATTTAATAATTAAATTTGCGTATAAATTTTTTATAGATGAATCTCTTTAGCATAAATACAGGATATTTTAAACTAGATGGTGGCGCTATGTTTGGTGTAGTACCAAAAAGTATTTGGAGCAAAATAAACCCTGCTGATGAAAACAATATGTGCACTTGGGCATTGCGCTGTTTGCTTATACAAGACGACAATAGGCTTGTATTGGTGGATACTGGTATTGGCAATAAACAAAGTGAAAAATTCTTTGGGCATTATTATTTGCATGGTGATGATACACTCGATAAATCTTTAGCCGCACATGGCTTTACAAAAGATGATATTACAGATGTGATCCTAACGCATTTGCATTTTGACCATTGTGGTGGCGCTATCATACGGGATGGAGAAAAGCTTGTGCCTGCTTTTAAAAACGCAACCTATTGGAGCAATGAAAGGCATTGGAACTGGGCTATAAACCCAAATGATAGAGAGAAAGCAAGTTTTTTAGCAGAAAATATTTTGCCTATAAAGGAAAGCGGTCAATTAAAATTTATAGAAACAAGTGGAAAAGAATTTCCTGATAATATTATGATACGCATGGTATTTGGCCATACGGAAGCTATGATGCTACCACAAGTAACCTACAAAGGCAAAACGATTTTATACATGGCAGATTTATTGCCATCTGCTGGGCATATACCATTGCCATATGTAATGGGCTACGATATGTTTCCTGCTACTACACTTACCGAAAAAGAAAATTTTCTTACAGAAGCGTTGCAAAATGACTATGTGTTGTTTTTTGAACATGATCCTACAATAGAATGTTGCAGCCTGCAAATTACGGAGAAGGGAATAAGAATGAAGGATAGTTTTAAGTTGAGCGATTTGTAGATTCTCTTGTAAAATGACAAGCAAAAAAATAAGCAACTGAAGTTGCTTATTTTTTTTGAAATATTTACCTAAATGATATTAGTGAAGTAAGCGGATAACGCAGTCCACCATATCCCATCATATCTACTTTTATATTCCCCACCGCTATTGGGCTTTCTACTCTTAAAATAATATGATTGGGGTCATCACTTACCCATACCGTCATTTTTTCACCCCCTTCAAAAATAGTTCCTTTTATAAGCAAGGGTTTAAATTTTATGGCGTTAAATTTTCCGTATTGTGTTTTTATTTTTTCTTTCCCTAAATAGCGAATGTATAAATGATAAATTTCATCATCTAGAAACATATCGAAAGGTATTTTGTCACCTACTTTATATTTATCCCAACTTATATTTCTTGCATAGTAAATAGAGCTTATTACATCTTGCATGCAATCGGTAATTTTAAAAACACCATTGGTACTTACAGCAGTATTTGCAGCTTGGTTAAATGTTACATTATTGTATATTTTAAACCCACCTTCATCTACATTTCTTATAAATTTATTGGGTGCCATAGTTTCCATATCTATATACGTTTCGTACCTGTCCCTCACTTTAAAAAACTTATCGAAAAATGGGTACGTTTTACCCTCGCCTACACAATGGTAAACTGGCTTACCATTAAAACGATCAATAGAGGTAGTAAACGAAGCTTCGCCTGCTCCAATGTATGAGCCCATAGCATTGTAAAATACTTTCATAATCAGTTTTTCTCCTGGCTGAAATACGGTATTTTTTATACCACAAAATTCTCCTTTTTGTGCATTGCTACTAAAGGTTAGTAAAGAAAATGCTACTGATATGCAGCTTTTTTTTGTAAAATTTATCATTTCTCTTTTAAAATTTTAATTCCCAAAATAAGTAAACTACCAACTATGGCTGGTATTACAAGATTTATTATCCAAATACCCAAAGATGCCGCTTGTATTCCTAAAAAATTATTGCTGTATAATTGCAAAATTTCTAAGCTTGCTGCTGCACGTATGGGCAATTCTGCAAAACCAATGGTAGGCGCCATAGCCATCAACAAATAAAAAACCGACAATAATTTAAAACATATCAAGAAATCTATTTGCACTTCCATAGCTTTCAAAAGCAAAATGTACTGCAAAATAAATATCGAATACCGTAAAAATGATAAAAATAAAATTCTTAACAATTGTTTACGTGAAAACGAATTTAACAAAATGATATGTGGCATGAACTTTTGCAGGAAAGAAATCTTACCTAAAAATCTTACAAGCAGCCCTACTCTTAAATATAATAATAATAGAAAGACAGCTGCGCCTATGCTAAAATAAA
Source organism: Ferruginibacter sp. (assembly GCA_031408295.1). Taxonomy (GTDB): domain Bacteria; phylum Bacteroidota; class Bacteroidia; order Chitinophagales; family Chitinophagaceae; genus Ferruginibacter. The sequence goes on along the minus strand of JANNVW010000082.1, from coordinate 61,893 downwards.
AAAGTAGATCAGCAGTAAATGCGGGCAATGTTTTAAAAAGCAGTTGATTTGCACCATAGTATTTTAAAGATACAAGCGCAATAGCCCCCATAGTAATCGTTACAAATAATTGGCTAATACTTCCCAAAATAGTAAGCGGTATTGCGTCTATCCTATGCTCTTCTTTCACATATAATATTCTACCACCATACTCTCCCACCCTATTTGGAGTAAGCATCGTTATGCTGCAACCAGCAAGTACGCTCTTATATGCATTAAAAAAAGACAGCTTCTCTAAAGGTTTTAATTGTATTTGCCACTTGCGAGCCTCTATGCCCCAGTTTACAAACATAAGCATACAAGCAGTCCATAATAGGGGTGATTGAAAGCTTAGTTTAATTTGCATCCATCGTTCTGCAAGATCAGACTGCCCAATAATTTGATTATATAAACTCCACGAAAGAATGATAAATATAAGTGGGCCTAAAAACCAATTGAATAATATTTTGATACTTTTGCTCAGATATAAATTTTGGTAAAAATAACGTCCCAATTGCAAAAGTCAACAAAAATAATTTTAGGCATAGATCCAGGTACAATTGTAATGGGTTTTGGAATCATTGCAGTACAGGGCAAAACAATATCACTTGTAGACATGGGTGTACTTAAATTATCATCTAAACAAGATGCCTATGAACGCCTGCAAAGTATTCATCAAAAAGTAGTAGATATAATACAATTATATAAGCCTACTAGTTTTGCCATAGAAGCTCCTTTCTTTGGTAAAAATGTGCAGAGTATGTTAAAGCTAGGCAGAGCACAAGGTGTAGCAATTGCTGCTGCTATGCAAGCAGGGCTTTCTGTAACAGAATATTCTCCAAAAAAAGTAAAACAATCTGTAACGGGCAATGGTAATGCAGATAAATTGCAAGTGCTAAAAATGCTTCAAACCATTTTGAAATTTGAAACTGACTCAAAAACGTTTGATGCGTCTGATGCGCTAGCAGTAGCAGTTTGTCATTACTATCAAGAAAGCAATGTTATATTAGGCACAACAGCTGGTAAAAATGATTGGAAAAATTTTATAGCAAACAACCCAGAAAAAGTAAGGGTTAAATAGTACCCATTACTTAATTTGATAGATTACTTAAAATTAAATTTTGTATCTCATTCATCTCCTCTTTACTTACTTTCATTTTCTCTCTTGTAAAATTTAAATCATCTGCACTATTCATAGGCACTAGGTGCATATGTGCATGTGGCACTTCTAACCCTATAACGCTTATGCCACAGCGCCTGCAAGCAAATGATTTTTCTATAGCAGCGGATATGGGTTTAGCAAATACTAGTATTTCACTCAAATAATTTTCTGGTAAATCAAATAATTTATCAACCTCTACTTTTGATACTACTAATACATGCCCCTTTACTAAAGGAAAAACATCGAGAAAAGCAATGAAATTGTTGTCTTCCTTAATTTTATAGCAAGGGATTTGTCCAGCAATTATTTTTGAAAATATACTCATAAAGGAATTGTGTTACTTAAAAAAAGAACTCCATTTTATATTGAAATACTAAGTATTTCAAACTTTAAAACACCCGCAGGTACTACTACCTCCGCTACATCTCCTACAACCTTGCCTAATAATCCTTTCCCAATGGGCGATGTAACAGATATCTTACCTGCTTTTAAATCAGCTTCATTTTCCGAAACTATTTGATAGGCAACTTCTTTTTTAGTACCGAGGTTTTTTAATGAAACCTTAGTGAGGATGCTTACACGGCTAGTATCTATAGTAGATTCATCTAATATTCTTGCGGTAGAAACAATACCCTCTAAGTAGTTTATTTTAGCCTCTAACAGACCCTGTGCTTCTTTTGCAGCATCATATTCTGCGTTTTCTTTTAAATCTCCTTTTTCTCTTGCCTCTGCAATAGCAGCACTAGCGGCTGGCCTGTCCACCGACTTTAAACGATGAAGATCTATTTGCAACTTATCAAAATTTTCCTGTGTTACATAGTTAGTATCTGACATAAAAATCAATTTAGCTTTTTTACAAAAAAATACAACGCTCCGTATAAGAGGAGCGTTGTAGGTAGTACAAATATAAGGAAACGTTTCTAAAAAAGTAACGAATTATAGCATTTTTAAAGCCTGTAATTTATCTACCACTACTTGGCTCATTTTTAAAAAAGCTTCGTTGCTGTATCCAGCTATATGAGGCGTTATAAGCACTTTTTTATTTGCTAGCAAAATATCTAATTGTTCTTTTTGAATTTTGGTTAACGTATTCAAATTTTCATTTTCTAGCACATCCAAAGCTACCCCACTTATTTTATCTTGCTCAAGGGCTTGTATCAATGCTGAAGTGTCTATCACATTGCCTCTAGAAGTGTTTATAATAAAAGGCCTGTTTACTAAGTCTGTAAAAAAAACTGAGTTAGCAAAATATGCTGTTTCCTCACTCAATGGTAGGTGAAAACTAATTACATCAGCATATTTACAAATGTGCTCTAGTGCTGCTTCTCTAATAATTTTTCCACCAAAACCAGTCTTATATTTATCGTATGCCAATAGTGTTACATTAAAACCAGAAAGTAATTGTGCAAAAGCCTCTCCAGTGTTTCCATAACCTATAATACCAACTGTTTTTCCATTTAACTCCCAGCCTCTATTCTCATCTCTTATCCATTTACCATCTTTTATCTCGGCTGCACTTTTTATTATATTTTTCTTCATGGCAAGTAACATACCAAGTGCATGTTCTGCCACAGCGTTTCTATTACCTTCTGGGCTACTTACACAGGATATATTTTTTGAAGCGGCATATACAGTATCTATCAATTCCATACCACTACCAAGTCTTGCTATCCATTTTAATTGCGTAGCACTATCTAATATATTTTTATCAATTCTTAATCTTGTTGTTACAACCAGTCCCTCTGCTTGAGGTATTTTCTCCATCAACTCTTCATAAGAAATTTCGGGTATATACAGCACTTCATATCCTTTTTTTTGTAAGGTTTCTGTAAGGTATGGATGTGCTTTAGCTGTTATTATTACCATATTATAATGCTGCAATTACGCTTATTTCTACGTTTACATTTTTTGGCAATCCTTTTACAGCTAATGTTTCTCTTGCTGGGTAATCTCCAGTAAAATATTGTGCATAAATTTCATTTACTTCCGCAAATAATGACATATCACTTAAAAAAATAGTTGTTTTTACAATATGCCCAAAACTTGCACCAGCTTCTGTTAAAATAGCCAAAATATTTTTCATTACTTGTGTTGTTTCACTTACAATACTATCATTTAAGATATTGCCCGTAGCAGCATCTATAGCTATTTGACCTGATACAAAAAGAAGGTTCCCAGCTTTTACAGCTTGGCTATATGGACCTATAGGAGCGGGTGCATTATCCGTTTGTATTACAATTTTACTCATTTCAATTTATTTTTTATGATACAAATATATCCTCTTTATAGCACGTATTTTTGCTAAAAATAGTAAAATGAAATTTGTTGTATTAGCAAATGATGACCAATGGGAAATATTGATAGGCACTAACCCAAATGCAGCATGGAAGAGAGTGGCAGATATTAATGAATTATTAAACCAAAAAGATGCGAATGCTTATTTTAATTTACAAATAGATAGTTGTAATGAAGATTATAGCAGCATAGAGTCATTTATTTTAATTAATAGTGTAACAAAAACACTGGCAGAAATAAAAGGAAGTAATCATGTAGTAAGAATGAATGCATGGCAAGGTTTTTTGGATAAAGAAATTTGGGAGCTTTCGGGTAATATTACTCCAAAAGTATCTGCTGTATTGGAGTATTTGCAAAAAAAATATATTGCATTGCCAGATGAACCAGGTTTTGTAAGTGCAAGAATAATTGCTATGATTATTAATGAAGCATATTTTGCGAAAGCCGATAAACTGAGCAGCGATGCTGAAATAGATATTGCCCTCAAACTTGGCACCAGTTATCCTTATGGCCCATTTGAATGGAGCAAATTAATAGGGTTAAAAAATGTATATGAATTACTGGAGAAACTTGCTAAAACAGATGAGCGCTATTTACCTGCTTCATTATTAAAAAATGAAATCAACAACAACAAATGAGTTTTATTCTAAATATTGATACTTCTATGCAGAATGCATCGGTAAGTATTGCCGAAAATGGGCAGATAATTAAGGCCGAATATAACGATATTCAAAAGTCGCACGCAAGCTTTATTCATGTAGCTGCAAAGCAACTTCTTGCAGAGGTAAAAATAAGTACAACCGATTTGAGCGCTGTTGGGGTTACCCTTGGGCCAGGCTCATATACAGGCTTACGTGTAGGACTAGCCGCCGCAAAGGGATTATGCTATGCGCTTAAAATACCGCTCATAGGGGTAGGAACTTTAGAGGCAATGGCAAAAACAAAAGCAAAAGAACTATCAGAGAAAGCTAATACCTATCTATGCCCAATGATTGATGCTAGAAGAATGGAGGTTTTTACAGCCATTTACGATGGGGAAATGAATGAGATTGTACCACCACACGCCAAAATTTTAGATTCTAGTAGTTTTTTAACAGATTTTTCATCTAAAAAAATATTTTATTTTGGGGATGGAGCAGCAAAATGGAAGGGTATAAATGTACTCAAAAACGCAATATTTCTTGAAGAAGAAAATATTAGTAATGCCTTGAATAGCCTAACTTATGAACGATTTAGCAGAAAAGATTTTGCAAACCTAACTTATGCAACTCCTTTATATGTGAAAGAATTTTATAACCCTTAAATATCGAAGGCGAAACATTATTTTTCGAAAACGTTTTTTTATATGTAAAAAAATATATATCTTTGTTCTAGAATTTTTTTAGTAAAACTTAAATCCCCCCGAAGACAATGATTGCAACCCCCCCATTGCAGGTTAGTCCTACGTCGACTACATCTGGAAGTGTTTTGAAAATTAATTATCATAACTTAAAAAAAGGTGCACTTGTACTTAGAGCACTTAATCATAAGTTAAGGCAACAAATTCTTACACTTATAGAAACAGAGCAAAAAATTACAGTAACAGAAATTTATGTTCGTATGCGTCTAGAGCAATCTGTAGCATCACAACATCTAGCTATTCTTCGTAAAGCAGGAATAGTGGGAACACAAAGAGATGGAAAATTTATCTATTACACAGTGAATTACACTAGAATAGATCAAATTACTGATGTTACTGAAAGCTTAGTAGCTTAATTCTTTAAAAATAAAATTTTTACATGCGGATGATTTTCATCCGCATTTTTTATTACGTAAATTTGCACTTTAAATAGAATAGAATATGTTCATAAAGCAATTGTACACAAATTGTATAAGCGAAGCTGCTTATTATATAGAAAGTGAAGGCGAAGCCGCCATTATTGATCCCCTTAGAGATATACAAGATTATCTCTCCCTCGCAAAAGAAAGAAACGTTAGCATAAAATATATTTTTGAAACACATTTTCATGCGGACTTTGTTAGCGGGCATATAGATTTGAGTAAAGCAACTGGTGCACCCATCATTTTTGGACCTGGTGCAGTTACCAATTTTAAGGTAGAAAATGCTGTAGATATGCAAACTTATCAACTAGGTAACGTATCTATTCAAGTATTGCATACGCCAGGTCATACTTTGGAGAGCTCTTGTTATTTGCTAAAGGATGAAAATAATAAACCGCATGCTATTTTTACTGGAGATACATTGTTTGTAGGGGATGTAGGCAGACCAGACTTGAGTAGTGGTGACTTAAGTAGTGAAGAACTTGCAGGTATTATGTACGATACCATTACACAAAAGATAATCCCATTGCCTGATGATGTGCTGGTATATCCTGCACATGGTGCCGGAAGTAGCTGTGGTAAAAACATTGGTCCAAATACATATAGCACTATTGGTGATGAAAAGAAAACCAATTATGCCTTACAAAAGCAAAGCAAAGAAGATTTTATAAAAACACTAACAGAGGGATTGAATACCGCACCTGTGTATTTTGCTATAAATGCCGCCATAAATCAAAAAGGGTATGATGCTATTGATGAGGTAAAGGAGAGAGGTACAAAAGCTTTAAGCATTGACGAATTTAAAGCCCTTGCAAAGGAAGATGTTATAATATTAGATACTAGACATGCAGAAGTATTTACACAAGGGTTTGTTCCAAATTCGATATTTATTGGATTAGAAGGTAGATATGCAGAATGGGCTGGCACTTTACTTTCGTTTAGTAAAAAAATAATTTTAGTAACAGCGCTTGGCAAAGAAGAAGAATCTGTTGTAAGGCTTGCTCGTGTAGGTTTTGATAAAATGGCTGGATACTTAAAAGGCGGTTTTGAAACTTGGAAGAATGCAGGAGAAAAAATAGATTTGATTATAGATGTGGAACCAGATGAATTGATTATGGACATACCACACGACCCAAATATTACTGTACTTGATGTGCGTAGAGAAACAGAATTTGCTGATGGACACCTAAAGTCTTCATCCAACTTGCCACTAAGTGATATGACAGACATTACTTTACTTGCTCAGTTTGAAGAAAATGAAAACATTTACGTTCACTGTGCTGGTGGTTATAGAAGTGTAATTGCTGCTTCAATGCTTAAAAAAGAAGGAATTCACAATATTAGAAACGTGCTAGGTGGTTGGTCTAGAATAAAAGAAACAGAAGGTGCAGAAATTGAGAAAGAACCAGCAGTACTAAATTGATTTTTATATACAATTTTTTCATCACTAGCTATATTCTACATTTAGGATAGCGTGAATGAAAATAAATAAAACTACAATAAATAAAACTGAATTAAATTCTTTGTAAAAAGGATACAAACACTATTAAAATTCGTACTTATTTAAAGACATAGTAATTTTTTTAAGTATAAATTTGCAAAATACACAAGCAACCACAATGGAAATAACACCTGGACCAATGCTATCAAAAATTGATAGCCCATTAGACCTAAAAAAGTTTAGTAAAGATGATATGCAACAGGTTACTGATGAGTTGCGTCAATACATAATAGATGTAGTAAGCGTGTATGGTGGTCACTTTGGTGCTAGCTTAGGTGTGGTAGAGCTCTCTGTAGCATTGCATTATGTTTTCAATACGCCATACGACCAGTTGGTTTGGGATGTAGGGCATCAATCTTACGGACATAAAATATTAACGGGTCGTAGAGATAATTTTCCTACCAATAGAAAAAAAGATGGTTTAAGTGGTTTTCCAAAACGCAGCGAAAGCGAGTACGATACTTTTGGTGTGGGGCATTCTTCTACCTCTATTTCTGCAGCGCTCGGTATGGCTATGGCTAGTCAATATAAGGGGGAGACTGACAGACAACATATTGCTGTAATTGGCGATGGTGCTATGACTGCGGGTATGGCTTTTGAAGCCATGAACCATGCTGGCATTGAAAAAAGCAATGTACTTATTATCCTCAACGATAATTGTATGAGCATAGACCCAAATGTGGGAGCACTCAAAGAATATTTAACAGACATTACCACATCGCATACCTATAACAAAGTAAGAGATGATGTATGGAATTTGCTTGGCAAACTACCTGTTGGAAAAGAATTTACAAGAAGTATGGCTTCTAAGCTTACCGATGGTTTAAAAGGTATGGTAAGCAGCAGCAGCAATTTATTTGAAGCATTAAAGCTGCGTTATTTTGGCCCAATAGATGGTCACAATGTGGCCAAACTTATAGAAACCTTAGGCGACCTTAGAGATATACCTGGCCCTAAATTATTACATATAAAAACAGTAAAAGGAAAAGGATATGATTTAGCAGAAAAAGACCAAACCAAATGGCATGCACCAGGTTTATTTGATAAAGTAACTGGAGAAATAGCTAAAAAAGTTTTTGAAGTAAAGCAGCCCCCAAAATACCAAGATGTATTTGGGCATACGATAATAGAATTGGCTGAAAAGAATGATAAGATAATGGGCGTTACCCCAGCTATGCCAAGTGGTTGCTCATTAAAGTTTATGATGGAAGCCATGCCGAACAGAGCATTTGACGTAGGTATATGTGAGCAGCATGCAGTAACATTGAGCGCAGGAATGGCTACGCAAGGATTGCGTGTGTTTTGCAATATTTACTCCTCATTTATGCAACGTGCCTATGATATGGTTGTACACGATGTAGCTATACAAAAACTACCTGTAATTTTCTGTTTAGACAGAGCAGGTTTGGTTGGTGAAGATGGGCCAACACACCATGGTTGTTACGATATTGCATATATGCGTTGTGTACCACACATGATTGTGAGTGCGCCAATGAACGAAGGAGAACTAAGAGATTTAATGTATACAGCACAGTTAGAAAAAAATCAATTGCCATTCTCCATTCGCTACCCACGTGGCGAGGGCACTATGCCTGAGTGGCGTACAGAAATGAAAGAAATAAAAATTGGCACTGGTCGTAAGCTAAAAGATGGTGAAGAAATTGCCATTTTAAGTTTTGGCCACCCAGGTAATTTTGCAGCTGAGGCAATACGTGATGTAAAGAAAGAAGGCATAAACCCAGCACATTACGATATGCGTTTTGCAAAGCCAATAGATGAAGAAATGCTGCACGAGGTATTTGCAAAATTCAATAAAATAATTACCATAGAAGATGGAACAATCGTTGGTGGCTTTGGCTCTGCAGTGCTAGAGTTTATGAATGAGCATGGCTACAAAGCAGACGTAAAAATAATGGGTATTCCAGATAGGTTGGTAGAGCATGGCACTCCAAAACAATTGTACGACGAAATTGGTATTGATGCAAACGGTATTGCCACTATGCTCAGAAGCTTTGTAGAGCAGAAAGTTTTAGCTTAGTTACAAATAATTATAAGTTTGCACAAAGATTTGGCAAACTTTACACATTAAAAATCCCGAACAGAAATGCTCGGGATTTTTATTATGTTTTGTATGTTTTATTTTGCTCCACCTACAGTAGGCTTAACTACTGGAGCTTTAATACCTAATTTTGTTTTTACAAAAGCTAAGATATTATCGCCAGCTGGTTTTACCAACAAATTATCTTCGTTAAAGATATAAGCATAACCGTTTTCTTTAGCTACTGCATTTATTGCATTAAAAGCTTTTTCTCTTATTGGAGCTAGTTTCTCTTCTGTTTTAGCCTGATACTTCTCTTGACTTTCTTGTTGAAAACCTTGTACTCTTTGGTATTTAGTAAACAAATCTTTACGCTTTATTTCTTTCATACTTGGAGAAAGTTTTGCAGAATCTTTTGAAAAAGAACTATCTAAGCTATTAAAGTCAACAACGAGATCTTGATATTCTTGTCCTAAAGCAGCCTGATATTCTTTAAGCTCTGCTTCTGCTTTTGCAGCTTCTGGCATTACGCTTATTAGTTCGTTAGCGTTAATGTAACCTAATTTGTTTTGAGCAGTAGCAGTAAACATACTTAGTGCAATAGCACCTGCAAATAATAATTTTTTCATGTTCTGTTTAAATTGTTTTCTTTTTTGTTTATTGTTTAATAGTGCATTCTAAGATTGTTAATGCTGTTAGCACCATACAGCTTTTTATTTAACACCCATATTTCTAAGAACATCGTCGCTCTTATCTAACTTTGGGTCGGCAAATATAACGGTAATTCCTTCACTTTTATCTAGTATAAAGTCATAAATTTTTTCTACTGCTAATTTTTGTACAGCATTGTAAACCCTATCTTGTATTGGCTTTATTAGCTCTTGTCTTTTTCTAAAAAGGTCTCCCTCAAATCCAAATCGTTTTTTTTGTAAATCCCTCAATTCTTTTTCTTTATTGTACAATTCATCTTCTCTTTTCTTTTTAAGCACATCTGTAAGCATAACCTGCTCTGCATCATAATCTTTATACATTCTATCCATGGCAGCTTGCTTTTGATCTAGCTCTTTTTGCCATAGCTCGCTAAAGTTATCTAGCTTTTTTTGTGCTTCTTTATACTCTGGCACTTTGTCCAAAATATATTTAGAATCTATAATAGCATATCGCTGAGCATTACTTGCAAATGCAGTAAAGGAAAATAATACCGCCAATAAAAAAACTTTCATATGTATACTTTTATATAAGACTAATAATTGTAATAAAAATACTGCTTTATAATTTGGTTTAACAAAAAATTATTAAGTGGCTACTCTGGTTCTTGCCCTAGCAAAAAGGTAAATTTAGCTGCACCTTTTAAACCAGAATTTTGATTGTATCTGTCAAGTCCAATTCCATAATCGAAACCAAGCAAACCAAACATTGGTAAAAAGAAACGAGCACCTATACCGACCGATCTACGCAATTTAAAAGGATTGAACTCTTTCGTAGTATACCATCCATTACCAGCCTCAAAAAAAGCATGCCCATAAATTGTACTACTGGCAGATGTACTAAATGGATAACGTAACTCAGCTGTATATTTGTTAAAAATGGTAAAATTTTGTGCTGGTGATACGTCATCGGCAGGATTTATTTTAGGGTTTGGATTTTCAAATACTGGATATCCTCTTAATGCAATATTATCGAAACCCAAAATAGCCTGTTGATTACTTAAACCTGAGCCTCCTACTTGAAAGCGCTCAAATGGAGAAATCAGCGTCTTCGTGTTATACCTCCCAATTAAGCCATATTTAGCCGCTATTTTAAGAATAAATTGTTTGTTTTTATCGGCACCCCTAGCTCTACCAATTGGCACATACCACTCACTATTAAAACGCCATTTATGAAATTCTGGTAATTTATATTGGTTAGCTAATCCAGTATTTATTCCGATTAAAGAATATGGTAACGTAAACTGGCCACTCAACAATAAATTAGATCCACTTGTTGGAAAAAGTGGGTTTGGTCCAGCAGAGTTTCTAAGCAAAGTGAGTTTCAAACTTAAATTGGTAGAAGTTCCATTTCTAAAACCTGGGAAAAACCCATCGTAATTTTTAAGTTTATACTGTTGCACATTTAATGAATAAATTAGATTGAAAAAGTCATCAGGCCATTTCAATTGTTTTCCTAAAGAGATGCCAAAACTATTAGATTTTAAGTAAGAATTTTTAGCACAAGCTTTGCATGGCTGTCGATTTTCGTCAAAAGCATTTGCAAATTTTGTATTAGAATAGCTAAAAGAAAACGAGTTTCTTTTTTTACCACCTAACCAAGGTTCAGTAAAAGAAAAATTATAAGAACGATATTGCCTACCGTTGGATTGTGCTCTTATGCTTAATTTTTGCCCATCGCCAGAGGGTAGTGGATCCCAACTTGAACGCTTGTTTATATTTTTTAAAGAAAAATTATTAAAAGTAAAACCCAGTGTACCCGTAAGCCCAATACCTCCGCCAAAGCCAGCAGAAAGTTCTACTTGGTCTGCAGATTTTTCTTCTACTTGCCAGTTAATATCCACAGTGCCATCAGCATTATTGGGTACTACTTGTGGGTTTATTTTTTCTGCATTCAAAAAACCAAGTTGAGATAATTCTCTTTGTGTACGAATAATATCTTCTCTGCTAAATTTTTCTCCTGGTATGGTTCTCATTTCTCTGAGAATTACATAATCTTTTGTTTTGTCGTTTCCAGAAACCGTTATTTTCCCATAAGTAGCCTGTGGTCCTTCACGCATTTGTATTTCAAAATCAATTGTATCGTTGTACACCGCTGTTTCTATAGGGTCTACATTAAAGAAAAGATACCCATCGTTTTGGTATAAACTTCCAATATCACCCCCTTCTGCAGATAATTGTTTACCTAACCTTTTATTTAGTGTTTCCGCATTGTATACATCTCCTTTTTTAATACCCAATATTAATGATAGAATAGAATCTGAATATTTTGTAACGCCCTTCCACGTAATATTTCCAAAATAATATTTACGCCCCTCATTCATTTTAATGTGTAGGTCTAAATTTCCTTTACCATTTATAATTGAAGTATCTGCTTCAATGCTTGCATCTCTAAAACCTTCTGCATTGTAATAGTCTAAAACCTTTTCTTTATCCTCACCATATTTGGTTTCAGAAAACTTAGAGCCAGAAAACCTAACCCTAAAATATTTTTCTAAAAAGTCTTTTGTTTTTATAGGGTGTAAATAACCTGTTTCTTTTACATAATCATTAAAAGTGGGGTTACGAGCAGTATCGCCATAAGGGCTTTGCAAATGATCTGGATATAAAGTAAGGCGCATCATTTCTTTAGTGCCCTTCATTTGCTTCTTAAGCTTTGCATCTGATAAATCATTATTGTTAGCAAAGTTTATAGAGTTTATTTTTACTTTTTTTCCTTTATTTATGTAAAAATTAAGCACTACTCCATTTGCCGCATCCACAGCTACAGACTCTACCATGTTTACTTGTACATTGCCGTATCCTTTTCCGTAGTAAAACTTTTTAATGATGTCTACAGCACTTAGCTTCATATCTTCCGTAAGTACACGGTCTTTTGCTAAGGCACATTTTGTACTAAGGTCATCCTTTTCTCCTTTTTTTACACCTATGAAATTGTAATCCATAAGCCTTGGCCTCTCGGTAATCAATATCTCTAAAGAAATATTATCGCCATCTAAATTGGTAATATTTATTTCCGCATCTGCTACCAAATTTTGTTTCCACAGTTTTACAATAGCTTTATTAAAAGCATCCGTACCGGGTATATTTACCACATCACCTACTGCCATGCCAGATATTGATATGATTAAATTCCTATCAAAACTACGGTTACCAAAAACCTCAATATTTTTTATGGTGTATTTTTTGGGAATTTTAGATTCGAAGATTTCTTTTAAAGCAGGGTTTATGGATACCAAACTTGTGTCTTGCGCACAAGCAGCATTACCTATAAAAAGAATGGCAGTAAATAAAATAGTTTTGTAAATCCGTAGCATCAATAATGTTTTTCGTTTCGTTTAGTGGCGGCAAATTAACTCCTATATTTAAAAGTATTTGTTAAACGTTCTATTTGGTTTATTAATCCTGCTAAAACGCATATTATTATCTTGTTTAAAATAAATATAAATATTTAAAAATCATTTAATTATGTAAAGTTTAAGCAAAATTTTAAAAAATAAATTTAACTATTTGAAAGCTATACTACCTAGGCTTCATTTATCTCTTTTATTTGTTCTCCTGTTTTACCAAACCTTCTTTCTCGTTTTTGAAAATCTATAATAGCTTTATATAAATCTTCTTTTCTAAAATCTGGCCAGAGGGTATCTGTAAAATAAAGCTCTGTGTATGCAAGCTGGTATAATAGAAAATTACTTAATCTATACTCGCCACTTGTGCGTATTAGCAGCTCTGGGTCAGGAAAAGTTTTGGTATCGAGGTATTTATTTAATGTTTCCTCATTTATATTTTCTACAGGAAGCATATTATTTTTTACATCGATAGCTATATTTTTTATAGCGTCTTCTATCTCCCTCCTACTACTATAACTTAAAGCCATAATAAGGTTTAAGCCAGTATTATGCGCTGTTTCCTCCAAAGCCTCAGTAAGTTGTTTTCTTGCATTATCTGGCAACATTTCCGTATGTCCAATAACCCTTAAACGAATATTGTTTTTATTAAGCGTTGGCACTTCTTTCTTTATAGTATCTACCAATAATTCCATAAGCCCATTAACCTCGTAACTAGGGCGACTCCAATTTTCGGTGCTAAATGTGTATAATGTAAGGTAATTTATTCCAAGTTCAGCAGCACCCTCCACAATATCACGTACACTTTCTACGCCGCTAAAATGACCAAAAAGCCTGTTCTTGCCTTGCTCTTGCGCCCATCTACCATTACCATCCATTATTATAGCAATGTGTGTTGGCAGGTAGCTCAAATTGATATGTTGACGTAATGTGGAGTTATTCATAAAACAAAAGCCTGTAATACTTGTGTGGGGCGCAAAAGTAACAATATTTGCGGAGATTTGAGGCAAAAAAAGAGGCAGTAAAAACTTACTGCCTCTTTTTTAATATTTTACCCAATACATATTAGTATGCAGGGGGGCAACGATAGCCTGTTAAGTTAAAAGAAATACCCATTTCTGCTATAATATATTGGTCTTTTTGCTTGCTAAATCCTCTTTGTTGGTTTTCTTTAAAAAAAGTACTTCCATCTTTAGTTACCTCATAGCTCCTATCATTTAAGCGTTGTGCTTCAGATAAAGAACCACCTGGTCCTGATTGAAAATTCCCATTTCCAATAAAAGTTGTACTTACATCATCTAAATAGTCAGTAAATGTAAAGCGGTGTGCTACTTCAAAAGAAATATTTACCCTTTCGGTAAGGTTATATTTTATACCTACGCCAAAGGGTATTACTAATGTGGTAGTAGAATAGGGCTTCCTTCCTTTATATCCACTTGTTTGTCCTTCTGTACCCAGTTGGCGAAGAAAATACTTCTGTCCATCGAGATAAGCATAAGGGTCAAAGTTCATTGCGCCTATACCTATGGTCACATAAGGCGTAAAATTATGAGAAGGGTCTTCTGGTATATATTTAAAAAAATTAAAATCGCCCTGCAAGGTTACCTCATATATATTGGTATTAAAACTAAGGTTTCTCGTACGTTGGTATTCGCTTTTACTATAAATATCACTATAACCAAGTTGTGCAAAGTGTCCTGCTAATCTTGCACTTACATAATTTCCATACTGCTTTCTAAAAAAAACACCTACAGCAGGTTTTGGTCTGTTAAATGAGGCTGTATTATTGAGGTCGCCAAAATAATGTGCGCCACCGACAGTAATACCAAACTCCCCTTTATGGGTAGTTTCAAAATACATTTGAGCATTAGCTACAGAGGATAATAGCAATATTGCTACTAGATTCAGAAATTTTTGGTTCACTGTATCGGTTTAAAAGTTATTGTTTGTATAATAGCAAAACGCTTATATACCTGATTAATTGTGTGCAAAATAAAGAAATGTTTCTATTTAAAGGTAAAGTATTGTATTAAAACAACCCAAAAACACAAAATTTAACACTGCTCAATTTACTTTTTGGAGGCGTAAACCTATGCTCATGATAGATTTTAGGGGATTGTCTCTCATAATATGCCCTATGCTGAACTTGTATTCCCCTGTTTTAAGAAAGCGTTTTGGTTGTCCAGAAATTAATTTTCTTACCTCCCAAATGTCGTTCATACCTACGCCCTCCCAACCACTCACATCTGACCCAAGCATTAAATTTATTTTTTGCATTTGTAAGCTGTCTCCGGGTGGTTGCAATCCTATATTTAGCCAAATATTATTGTATACATATGCATCTGTATGTCGTATAACTACATATATGTTATAAGTAGAAATGGTATCCTTTATATTGAAAGAGCCAATAACATTATCGGCACTCTTCCATTCCATTTTTGGGATATTAATATTCTTTTCGAATAAATCTATTTCATTACAACTAACAGATATACATGTTAACATACATGCTGCAATTATTATCCATGATGTTTTTACAAAATGGTTCATCTTTATATTTTACTTTTCTTAAAATTTAATTAACTCAAATATGCTACAGCACATTTAAAACTTGTTCTTTAGCTTTTTCTAATTCATCTTTCATATTTACTACACATTTTTGAATACCCACATCATATGCTTTGCTACCAGTAGTATTTATTTCTCTCCCAATTTCTTGAAGCAAAAAGGACAATTTTTTTCCTTTTCCATCTTCATTATTATTTAATATTTCTGCAAAATATTCACAATGCTGGCGCAATCTTATTTGCTCTTCGTGGATGTCTATTTTCTCCATATAGTAAATAAGTTCTTGCTCCATTCTATTATTATCAATATTTTCTTTCCCCACATTTTCTTCTAAAAGTGTATTTATTTCTTCTCTAATTTTTAAATTTCGTTGTGGCGCAAGCAATAATATTTTTTCTTCTTCTGCTTTTATATTTGCTATTCTTTGTAACAAATCTTTTTCTAATGATACGCCTTCTTCTACCCTATGCCCATTTAATTCTTTAATGGCAGAGCGAAGTACATCTGCAAAAACATCAAAATCTTTTTGCGCTAATATCTCCGAAGATGCCGTTACCACTTCTGGCAATCGTACGAGCGAACTTAGTAAGCCATTGGTATCAATATCTAACTCTTGGGCAAGTGTTTTTAATTGCAAGTAATACGCTTTTACAAGGTCTGTGTTTATAATAACGGGTTTTGAAGTTCCATTTTGTTTAATATTTACATAGCAGTCAATCGTACCTCTAAAAAGATTTTCTTGAAGTATGTTTCTAATATCAAACTCGTAAGATTTTAAAAGTGGTGGAATTTTAAGTTGCAGCTCAAACTGTTTTCCATTGAGTGCCTTTATTTCTACCATAAAAGTTTTTTCGCCTTGTGTTTGCTCTGCCCTTCCAAAGCCTGTCATCGATCGTAGCATGTGAACTTATTTTTACGCAATATAACTTTTTATTGTTGCACAAAAGTATTATTGAAATTGTAATCAATTTTGCTAAAAAATAGCATGTAGATTTATTAAAATATAAAGTTGCTTAAAACTAAAAACCCAACTTTTTTGAAGTTGGGTTTTTATATATACATGGGTTAGTAAGTACAGGGATAGTAATTCCCTTATACAATATTAAAAATAAATTTTACATAATAAAAAATATTGGCAATTATTTTATTCACAATTTTAGCAGCTTTGTGGATAAGGGTACTAAAGTTTTTATAGAAAATAAAAAAATAAAAACCTTTTTAATTACAGTTTTACAAATCAAAAAAATAATAACAAGCTGTAATGCCTATTAATAATGGGTTACATAGAAATACATTTTTTGTTTTATATAATAGTAAAAAATAATTTCTTCCAATTTGTTCAAAGAAAGGAAGCGAAATTATTGTTTTAAATTTTCTAACATATTTCAACCTTTTTCTAAATAATTTACATAAAACAAAAAAGCATTTACCTTTGCATCAAAAAAAAGTAAATTGTTATGCATAAATCATCTATTAACATAGACATATTATTAGATCCAGATAAAGTACCAGAAAGTATTCAATGGAATGCTAGCGACAGCAGTGCAGAGATGAAACAAAAAGCAAAAGCAATGTGTATTGCATTTTGGGATGGAGCAGATAAAACGGCTATGCGTATAGATCTTTGGACAAAGGACATGATGGTAGATGAAATGGGAGAGTTTTTTTATCAAATGATTTATACCATGAGTGATACTTTTTTGCGTGCAACAAATGATGCAGCACTTGCACAAGAAATGAAAGCCTATTCGGAAACGTTTATTAAAAAATTTAGAGCATCGCAGGTGAAAGAAAATATTATGTAGTACCTAGTATTGAGTACTTAGTATTGAGTATTTAGACAGCGCACAATATTTCGAGCATTTTTTATAATTTACAAATCGGTAATTACTAAAAAATCAGCAGTTTGTTATTTATTAATATTTTTTAAAAATACAAATACTACAGATAAACCTTAATACATACCTTTAAATTTGCATTCATTAATCATTAAAAAAAGAGTACCATAGTTACAGACAAGTCTTAATACTAAGTACTAAATACTTTCCTAAGTAATAAATACTCTCTCTATGAATTTAGAACAAAAAGTAATGGGCGAAATGAAAGACGCCATGAAATCGAAAAATGAAGCGGTGCTTCGTTCTTTGCGTGCCATAAAAGCAGAAATAATAAAGGCAAAAACAGAACCAGGTGCCAATGGCGAAATAGATGAAGCTACGGAACAAAAGTTTTTGCAAAAAATGGTAAAGCAACGAAAAGACTCTTTAGATATTTTTGAAAAACAAGGAAGAGAAGACCTTGCTACAAAAGAAAAAGAAGAGCTTGAGGTAATACTGCGTTTTATGCCAAAGCAAATGGATGAGGCAGAAATTACTGAAACAGTAAAAAATATTATTGCAGAAACTGGCGCAACTAGTGCTGCAGATTTAGGAAAAGTAATGGGCATAGCAAGTAAACAACTAGCTGGCAAAGCCGATGGAAAAATGTTGAGCGGTATTGTAAAAGCATTATTGGGATAAGCTTAATTTTTTGAACCATGTTTATAGATATTGTTTTTTTTATACTCGTTGCACTTGCATGCTACAAAGGCTATAGCAAGGGTTTTATTATTGCCATGTTTTCTGTGTTAGGTTTTATTGTTGGGTTAGCTGCTGCTTTAAAATTATCAACTTTGGTTGCTACTAAATTAGCAGAGCATACAGATTTTGGAAAATGGCTTCCCGCAATTTCTTTTATACTTGTATTTATAGCTGTAGCCTTTGGCGTAAATATGGTTGGAAAACTTATTCAAAAAACTTTTGAAACAGTAATGTTAGGTTGGGCCAATAGAATTGCTGGTGTAATACTATACGCTATTTTGTACAGCATTGTATTAAGTATATTTCTTTTTTATGCAGTACAATTGCACTTTATAAAACCAGAAACTACAGCTTCATCTTTTAGTTATCCATTTTTACAGGTGCTAGGGCCAAAAATTATTGGAGGGTTTGCAGTAGTAATACCTTGGTTTAAAAATATGTTTGGAGAACTTGAGCAATTTTTTGCATCGTTTGCAAAAGGGCAATAAGAAACAATATTGTCAAATTTTTTAAAGAAATACTTTGTTTTTTTATGGGGGTTATTCTAAAATTTCATTTTTATCTAACCTATAATGGTTTATTTATGATAGAAACAACGTATTTTAGCAAATCACTGAACTATACTTTAGCGGAATGAGTTACGATATTAAACAAGACGGGAAATTTTCATTTATAGAAGAAGGCAATGGTGAAGTGCTAATGTTGCTGCATGGCCTATTTGGTGCGTTGAGTAATTTTGAACCATTAATAGGCTATTTTAAACAACAATATAAAGTTGTAGTACCCATTTTGCCTTTGCTAGAAATGGACTTATTGCATACAACTGTAGGAGGTTTGGAAAAATTTGTAAATAGATTTATTGATTCCAGAGGATACAACAATATACATTTACTGGGTAATTCGCTTGGCGGACATGTAGGATTGGTTCACATTTTAAAACATCCAGAAAAAATTAAATCTTTAATACTTACTGGCAGTTCTGGGCTTTTTGAAAACGGCATGGGAGATACCTATCCTAAAAGAGGTGATAGAGAATACATAAGAAACAAAACTGCTTTTACCTTTTACGACCCTGCAATGGCTACGGAAGAATTGGTAGATGAGGTTTTTGAAATCACAAACAACAGAATAAAAGTTATCAAAATTATAAGCTTAGCAAAAAGTGCTATTCGCAATAATCTTGGAGAGGAGTTAAGGGCTATTAAACAACCTACTTGCCTTATATGGGGCAATAATGATAATGTAACTCCGCCATTTGTTGCTGAAGAATTTCATAAATTAATACCAAATAGCGAAGTTCATTTAATTGACAAATGCGGGCATGCCCCTATGATGGAAGTACCTACAGAATTTAATGCTATTCTAGAAACTTTTTTAACAAAAGTTAATGCTCCCGCAACTATTTAACGATTATTTTTGTATATGATATTAACAAATAGTGTTTCATATAAATCGAATACGAAAAACATAGATGCTTACTGCTCATCTTTTAAATAAAAATATACCTCAGTTACGCTTGCAAGACAGCGTAAGCAAAGCTTTGCAATTAATTAATGATTACCGCATTTCTCACTTACCAATTGTAGAGGATACTCTTTTCTTAGGTTTAATAAGTGAAGACGATTTGCTTGATGCTGCCGATAGAAAAAATTTTATCGAAACGCTACAACATAATTTTTTAAAAATATCGGTGCCAAGCAATGTGCATTTTTTAAATGCAGTAAGCTGTAGCATTCAGTTTGATATAACGGTAATACCTGTTGTGGATTTTGAAAATAAATATAAGGGCTCTATTTCATCTGTAGATTTATTAAAAACACTTGGCGATTTTGCTGGTGCTGAAGAAATAGGTGGCATTATTGTTTTAGAAATGAAACGTTCACAATTTGCAATTTCTGAGATAAGTAGAATAGTAGAAAGTAATGATTGTACTATTTTGCATTTAAACACTACCGAAGATTCTCTATCTGGTTTACTTAAAGTTACCTTACATATAAATAAAAGAGAAATATCATCTGTAATCTCCACTTTTGAGCGGTATGAATACAATATTATTTACTCTTTTGGCAACGAAAAATTCAACAACGAAATAGATTCCAATTACCAAAATCTTATGAGCTATCTTGATATTTAGTTTTACAAGCATTTTTGATATTGACTCTTAAAAAGCTATATTTACCTATAGGAATATATGCCTCAAAATGACAAAAACCCGACTCTACTGCTGTTTCATAATTATTTTATTTACCAATTACTCCTCTGTACATGCACAGGTTGTACCTGATGTTGTAATACAAAAAGATATTGAAAGTGTCGTTTTATCAGCTATAAAGATTACTGGAAATAAACAAACAAAAGAATATATAATTCTCAGAGAAACGCCATTTAAAGTAGGCGATACTTTGTTAAAAAGCGAGTTACCCTCTCTTTTAAGAAAAGCAAAAACCCAAGTATACAATACCAATCTTTTTATAGAAGTAAATATAGATTCTAGCATACTACCAGATGCTTCGTTACAAGTAAATATTAAGCTCATAGAACGATGGTATATTTTTCCCAAACCGAGGATTGATTTTGTAGATGGCATAAATGCATGGTACAAAACATTTAATGCAGATTTCAAAAGAGTTGTGTATGGTATAGATTTTACACATCAAAATTTTAGTGGTCGAAGAGATTTGTTTAGCGTTACTTTTTTAAATGGTTTTTCAAGAGGTATAGCTGCAAGCTATTTTTCACCTTACAGCAATTTAAAACTTACTGAAGGTTTTGGTATTAGTGCAAGTTATTTTCAAAATAGAAGTTTAACGTATAAAACAAGTTTTAAAAACAAACCGCTTGTACTACCTATTCAAAAAGACAAATTTGTAAGGCAAAGTATAGGTCTTTCTGCTTCTTATAGCAGACGCTTAAACTTCTTTAAACGTTTGAATTTTTCTCTAAGTGGTCAATATGTAGTTGTTGATGATAGTGCAATATCAAAAAATATAAATTATTTTAATAACCCAAGTGCCAAACAGTTTTTCCCATCAATAGGCATTACCCTATCCTATGCAAATACAGATAAAAATTTGTACCCTCTAAAAGGTTTAGTGTATAATTACGGAGTTTCGAAAACAGGAACTGGCTTTTCTGGAGGTATAAATAATACTACTGCATTTGGTTATGTTGCAAAATATTTTGCGCATAAATACCATTTTTATAGTTCAATTAAAACTGCGGGTATTTTAAAACTTCCTTTTGAACAAGCTTATGTAAACCAACGTGCAATTGGAAGTGGTAATTTAAAATTACGAGGGTTAGAATTATACTTGGTAGATGGTGTAGCAGCAGCGGTAGCTAACTATACTTTATCCAAAAGATTAACTTCTTTTCGCATACCCTTTCCATTTGGTATAAAGCAGATACCTTATATACCTGTAAATATTTTTGCAAAAACGTATGCAGATATAGGTTATAGCCATATTCCAAAACCTTTTGTTGGTAATTTAAATAATCGCTTTCTTTGTACAGGAGGCTTCGGTATTGATATACTCACCTTGTACGACTTAGTTTTAAAAGTAGAATACAGTTTTAACCAATTAAAAGAAAAGAGTGTATTTTTACAAATCACTGGAGGTTTTTAGTTGTACCAAAAACAGCTTCCCATACAACAATGAAAATAGCCATATACAGTAGAGGGATAGAAAACAATCAACTGAAAGATATTGAACAACTTATTTCAACACTTGAAAAACATGAAGTTGAAGCTGTTTTCTTTCAAGATTTTTTTAACCTGTTTTATTCTGCAATAAAAATCAATGGAAAATATTCCACTTTTACTTCTAGTGAAGATTTAGACCCATCTATAGATTGTATGATAAGCTTGGGTGGCGATGGCACATTGTTAGATACTGTAACATTAGTAAAAGATTCTGGAATACCAGTACTTGGCATTAATTATGGCAGGCTGGGTTTTTTAGCCAGTATAGGTAAAGAAGATTTGAACGCAGCAATAGAGGCTTTGTTAGATAGAAAATACGTTTTGGACAAAAGAACACTATTGCATTTAGATGCAAACATTCCTATTTTTAACGATATGCCCTATGCACTAAATGAATTTACATTGCATAAAAAAGATACTTCCCCAATGATAAAAATTCATACCTATTTGAATGGTGAATTTTTAAATACTTACTGGGCAGATGGCTTAATAGTGGCAACACCAACTGGGTCTACAGGATACTCGCTTAGCTGTAATGGTCCAGTAGTTTTCCCTGATAGTGCTAGTTTTGTAATAACACCCGTTGCCCCGCACAACCTCAATATTAGGCCTATCATAGTGCCAGAAAACACAGTAGTATCTTTTGAAGTAGAGGGACGCACAGACGGCTTTTTGTGTACACTTGATAGCAGAAGAGAACTTGTTACAAAAGATATACAGTTGGCGGTAAAAAAAGAAAGTTTTGGTATCAACCTTATTCGCCTTCATGAAAATAATTTTTTACAAACTTTACGAAACAAATTATCATGGGGCTTAGATAAGCGAAACTGATTATGAGGCAAGAAACAAAAAAAATAAAATTTGTATTTGTAATATTTTGGATGCTGCTTGTTTACACCATAGTTGCTCTATCGTGGTGGTTTGTAGATTTAAGTATTCAAAATGACGAAATACGTGCTATAAAAATAAAATACATTAGCACTTCAGGTCTTGCATATGAAAAAGAATACGAAGAAATAATTGAAGCTTCAAGGCTTAATACAATCCAATACGCTGGAGAAGGAGCTGCATTTATTTTATTAATAATTGCTGGAGCCATTTTTATATATAGAGGATTTATAAGAGAGCTAAAACTAAGTAGAGATCAACAAAATTTTATGATGGCTATTACCCATGAGCTTAAAACGCCAATTGCCATAGCAAAACTAAACCTAGAGACCCTACAGAAACACAAATTAAGTGAAGCTCAACAAGAAAAGATTTTGAATGCAAGTATTCAAGAAACAAATAGATTAGATATTCTTTGTAACAACTTATTAATTTCTTCGCAGATAGAAGCTGGTGGATATCAGATTATACAAGAAGCGCAAAACATTTCGGAAATAGTAAAAAATTGTGCTGATGATTATATAGCCCGTTTTCCAAATAGGATTTTTATTAAATCGATTTCTTTTGATATTTTTATAAAAGGAGATATATTCCTAATACAGATAGCTATAAGTAATCTAATAGAAAATGCTATTAAATACGCTCCAAAGGAAAAACCAATTACAGTATCTTTATGTAAAGAAAATGGCAATGCAATAATAAAAATAATAGATGAAGGGCTAGGCATATCAGAAGCTGAGTGGCCATTCTTGTTCAAAAAATATTACCGCTCTGGAAACGAATCTACAAAACGAGCAAAGGGTACAGGATTAGGTTTGTACCTAGTAGATAGGATTTGTAAGGTTCATAAAGGAAATATTTCAATAGAAAATAACCCAAAAGGCGGTAGTATGTTTATCTTTACACTTAAAACAATCACTTAAACTGGGGCGAATGGTTACAAAGAAATTTTCGATACTATTAGTAGAAGATGAAGAAAACTTACAGGAAACTTTAAAATTAAATTTAGAGTTAGAGGGTTATGATGTAAGTGTAAGTGCAAATGGAGCTGACGCTTTAAAAATAATTACAAGAGAATATTTTAACCTAATCATTTTAGATGTAATGCTACCCGAAATAGATGGCATACGTGTATGCGAAACGATTAGATTAAATAATACAGATGTGCCCATTCTTTTTTTGAGCGCAAAAAACAGCAGTGCCGATAGGGTACTTGGCTTAAAAAAAGGTGCTGACGATTACCTTACCAAACCTTTCAATTTAGAAGAGTTGTTACTAAGGGTAGATAAACTCATACATAAAAGTGAGCGCATAGCTACTAAAGTAATGCTATCTGATACTTATGAATTTGGTAATAATAAAATAGATTTTAAAGCCTCAGAATCTGTTAATAAAGCTGGAGAAAAAATAACACTTACAAAAAAAGAACTCATGCTTTTGAAACTTCTTATAGAAAATAAGAATGAGGTAGTAACTAGAGAGAAAATCTTACAATCCGTTTGGGGCTATAACGTGTATCCAACTACACGAACCATTGACAATTTCATTTTAAACTTTCGAAAGTACTATGAAGAGGATAGTCGCAATCCTCAACATTTTCATAGTGCAAGAGGCGTAGGTTATAAATTTACAAATTAAGCAGTTGGCATATTATGCAATTGAATAATTGTTTGTGCACGTGCATACATTTCTTGTAATTTTTCATTTCTTTCAAATGGTGTGTATAATTGCCATTCAATATCTTGCAACAGTTGCTGTGTCTGCAAAATGGCATTGTTGTTTACGCCAGCCCTATCCATTTCTTTCATTAAAATTGTACTATCTACTATGCCTTCGGCAAGGGTGTATCTTGTAGCGAGGTAAAGCTTAAGCTCAGTATTTAATAGCGCATAAAAATCAATACAGTTTTCTTGATATAAACATGATGATGTTTTCTCAAGCCAGTTTTTATTTGAAGCAATTGCTTCGGCAATAGGATTCTTTGCTTCTTCTTTTTCTTCAATTTTAATTGCTTGTTTCTCTGTAACCTTACTTTTCTTCTTCTTAGTAAAAAGTAAAATAAGAAAAGTAAATACTAAAATAAAAGCAATAACAAAAATCCAACTCATAGAAAAAGAAGTAGCAGGTTTTTTTGTTTCCAACGCTTTTACCCTTTCGCTAACACCTAAACCTTTTGTAACAATAATTGGTATTTCTTTCGTAGAAATAGATTTATACATTTCGGTTTTAGGGTCAAAAAAACTAAAATTTATTTTTGGAATAACATAGTTGCCCTCTTTTGAAATCGCAAAAGGCACCTCAAATATTTTACTTCCGCTCAGTGGTATTGTTCTATTGTTTACATTGTCGGTAACCTTAGTATCAAAAGCTTCAAAGCCAGTTTGCCAAGCTATTTCAGGGGTAGTAAGCAATTGCATATTGCCTTCTCCCGAAACTGTTATAAGTAACTTTCCAGTTTCATCGGTTGAAAAATTAGGTTTCTCTACTGTTGCTTCAATATTAAAATTTCCTACCGCACCATCAAAATCTGCTGGCTTGTTTTTTTCTGGTAAAGGCCTTACAACTATTATAGTGGGCTTACTACTTAAACTAACATTTTCGGTAATAGTAGTAGCATTATTAGGGTCACCATTTTCATATTGTACAAACGTAATTTTATTATCTAGTGTAGCTACTTCCAATTCTATAGAACCAGCTTGCAATGGATATAGTTGCGCTTTTCTTATAAGATATGTATTATATTCTCTTCCATTTATTTTCTCAGTATTGTAGGGAGATTGGCTATTGCCATCCATCATATCTATTACCGAAAAACCATTAAAAGAAGGATTTTTAGAAAGGTTACTTTCACTTTGTAATCTGGTATACAGTTTATAAGTAGCTATTATTGGCTCCCCAACATAGCAGGAGCGTTTGTCAGTCTGCAATTGGAGTTGCATATTTTTATTCACTTTATCCTCCACAGTTTCTCCTTTTCTTAATATATAATCTTCGTAAGCTGCCTTAGGTTTTGGTTCGTCAAAAATATCGAGTGCGGCAAATGGTGAGCCGTTTGTGGGATTACCTTTATTGGAAGATTTTTTATTGCTTACAATAATTTTTACAGCATTACTTTTAAACGTTTTATTTCCAATTATTGCAGTACTATTTGCAATCGTAAAGTTACCAGCTTTCTTAGGCTGCAAAATATAACTAAGCGATATAGATTGTGAAACCACTCCATTTATGCTATTCATAGAAGTCTCTTGATTTGGACCACTAAGCACATTAAAATCTATAAGCGAGGGAGGATTTATTTGTTTGACGTCTTGTCCGTTTTCTACTGTTAGTTTCAGTGTTATATATTCATCAATACCAGCTTGTGTAGGAGAAACGGTAGCCAAAAACTTTGTTTGTGCTATACAAAAGTTACACATAAAAACAAAACTGCAACAATAAAATAATTTTGTAAAAAATGTACTCATAAAAATAATAGTAACGCCATCACTTGTTCTCTAACGTTCGTACACAAAATTACTGAACGGTGCTTATTGCATCTATTTTTTTATCTTAAAATAAATGGAAAAAAATGTTAATTACAAATCGCCCAACTGTGGACGCATTACAATTTCTTCTGGCACAGCAGCGGCAGAAAGTTTTGTACACGCAAGCACCATATTTGCAATATCTGTAGCCTCCATTATTCTATGCTCGCTATTATCAAACCCTGCCCAAGAATCTGTAAAAACTGCCCCAGGAAATACAGCCGTAACTTTTATTCCTTTGGGCATTAATTCCTGTCTTAGATTTTGGCTAAAGCCATTCATTGCAAATTTGCTGATACTATAACTACCACCATTATTGTAAGCTTTTAAACTGGCTATAGAGCAAATATTAAAAACATGCCCTCTCCCACTTGTTATCATTGCTGGAACAAGTTTCCTGGTAAGGTAATAAGCACTATAAAGATTATTGTTCATCATACCTTCTAGGTTGCCATCTTCTTCATCTAAAATACTTCCTGGGGTAAAACCACCTGCATTGTTTATTAGCACATCTGGAGTGGCTTTTTCTAAACAAAAATTGGCAAATAATTCTGCATTTGCTTTAGTAGAAATATCTACAACCATTGTATGTACTACACATGAGGGGAATTCTTGTTGCAAGTATAATGCTGTTTCGTCCAAGCCCTCTTTATTTCTTGCACATAAAAAAACTGTGTTAGCCTCTGCAGCAAATACAGTAGCTATAGCTTTACCTATGCCTCTTGCAGCACCTGTAATTATGATATTCATTGGGTTAAATTTTTAATTGGCTAACTTTATAGCTTGTAAAGTTATAACATCATCTTTCAAAAAGTATTTTTATTATGCCAGTTTATAAACATCTTTTCTTTGATCTAGATCATACCATTTGGGATTTTGACAGCAACGCAAAATCTACCCTTGCAGACCTATATGCGCAAGGTTTACAAGAAAAAACAAACGTCCCATTTCAAGATTTTTATGACAGGTATATTTTTCATAACGCACATTTATGGGCACGCTACGAAAAAGGATTTATAGGCGTAGAAGAATTAAAATGGAAGCGGATGTGGCGCACGTTATTGGATTTTAAAATTGCTGATGAGGCATTATCAAAAGAAATAAGTGTGCAATTTTTAGAAATTCTGCCTACAAAAAAAGAGGTATTTCCCTATACTTTTGAAATACTGGAATACCTCACAAAAAAGAAATATACCCTACACTTAATTACCAATGGCTTTGTACATACCCAAAATTTAAAATTGCAACATAGTGGGCTAGATAAGTATTTTACAGAGATGATTACTTCTGAAGCTAGTAACAGCTTAAAGCCCAAGAAAGAAATTTTTGATTATGCCTTACAAAAAACAAATGCTAACTTAAGTGAGAGCCTTATGCTAGGCGATAACCAAGATGCAGATATTGCAGGAGCCTTAAATGCAGGTATGGATGTTGTTTTTGTAAATCATGTAAAAGAAGATATTAAATTTAAAGCTACATACACCATTCATCATTTAAAAGAATTGGAAGGAATATTGTAAAATAAAACAGTCCCGAAAAATACATTCGGGACTGTTTATTAATCATCAAAAGATGAAATTACATTGTAGCAGTAGTTGCTTCAGCTTTTGCAGCTTTATCTTTGCAACATCCAGCTTTTTTAGCAGATGCATCTTTAGTGCAACAAGTCTTAGACTTAGCACATTTTTTCTTGTTCTTTTTTCCGCCATCTGCAAAAGCTGCACCAGTTACTAATAGTGCTGCTGTAGCTAATAAAAATACTTTTTTCATTTTTTATGATTTTTTTGTTTATAATCGTAAAACAAATGTAACTAACAATTTTTATGTAAAATCATTAATATTGTTAATTTATACTCTCACTTTTAACTATTTAATTAGCAGAAAGTTATAAAGTTGCTATTACCGTTACCCCGCCTTGCACCACTTCATTTAACCCTACATCTATTTTAGTTCCAATAGGCAACAACAAATCTACCCTACTGCCAAATTTTATAAACCCGTATTCATCTGTTTGTTTTACTCTATTACCTACCTCTAAATAGTTTACAATACGCCTTGCCACTGCTCCAGCTATTTGTTTTACCAAAATTTCAGTACTGCCATTTTTTATTACTACAGAGTGTCTTTCATTTTCGGTAGAAGATTTAGGATTCCATGCTACTAAATATTTCCCTTTGTGGTATTGGTTGTATACAATTTCGCCGCTCATAGGGTTTCTATTTACATGTACATTGAGCGGGCTCATAAATACAGATACCTGCAATCTTTTCCCTTTAAAATACTCTTCGTCTACAGCTTCTTCTATTACTACTACTTTACCATCTGCTGGCGATATTATTTGCCCATCTTTTATAGTAAGTGCACGAGCAGGTATTCTAAAAAAAGAAACTACAAATAGTACCAACACTAGTGTAGCTATAAAAAATAGTGTGCAAAGCCATGGCAGCGATGCTGCAAAAAGCCAGCGCATTAAAATATTGAGTGCAATAAAAATAATTGTGGCTAGGGCTATAGATTTATATCCTTCTCTATGTATGGTCATAATGGTTCTTTTTTGGAACGGCGAAGTTAAAGCAATTCGTCCGTAATTATTTTCTCGAAATTTGTAGGAGTTAAGATTGTGGCAGTTTTAAAAGGATTGAGTTCAAGTAAATCGTTATCGCCTGTAACTAGGTAATCTGCTTTTGAAATATCAATTAAGTCAAGCAAGAAATTATCTTTGGAGTCTCGGTTTATAAAATGGGTTGGCTTAATTTTAATATTTTCCGCAGATGTTTTAAGTAAATCAACTAATAATTCAACTTGATGAGGTGCAAAATATTTCTGTAATTTTTCTCTACTCGTTACATCAATTATTTCTTCAATTAATTCGTCGGTAACTATTACATTTATTGATGAATCTTTTATGTACTTAATAACTCCAGATAATCTTTTTCCTATTAGAAAGCTAACCCAAACATTTGTATCAAATATGACTCTAATATTTTTTGCTGTCATATCTATTTTGCCTTACAATTTCTACTTCTTCGTTTATGGTTTCTTCACTCAGTTCATTAGTCTTAAAAACTTCTAATAATCTCTCTAACTTATTCCCAAAACTTTCTTTCTCAAGCTCTTTAGATAACATTATTTTTTCCTCCTTCGGCAATTGTTTTACTAAAGAGAGTATTTGGTCATATGTTAAATCTATTTGCAATGAAGTTTGCATACTTATTGTTTTTTTCAAATTTACAAAAATTTACACAATAAAAATCTGTACATACAGCCATACAAATGGCACTGCTATAACCAAAGAATCAAACCTATCTAAAAATCCACCATGCCCAGGCATAAAAGAACCACTATCCTTTACACCTGCAAGGCGTTTTATTTTACTTTCCACCAAGTCTCCAATAGTGCCAAAAATAGCGCAAATAGCTGCTATGCAAAGCCAATGTTGCAAAGCCAATGCTTTAGCTGCTGGTACAAAATAGCCGAACAAACCCATTATTACAACACACATTATAATTCCCCCAATAGTACCTTCCAAGGTTTTTTTTGGTGATATTTTAGTAAAAGGCGTTTTGCCAATAAATGAGCCAACTAAGTAAGCCATAGTATCATTTGCCCAAATAGATAAGAAAATGGCACAGGGCATGATGGCTGAATACTTATCGAATACTATTTCATTTTTGCCTAATCCAATTCCTATATCCAGCAACATAATTATAGGAATAATGATATAAGGAAGCGCAAACAGCAAATACGGTGTATACTTAGTAGGCTTTATAAGTTTTACAATTTTTAAAAACTCATACAAAGCACCAAACATAATTACCAAGCACAAAGCCAAAAAAGTGTACCCATTAATGAACAAACCAGCCAACATTACAGCCACAAATACAGCTGCAGTTAGTGTTCTTGTTTTAAAAACCTCTTTATTTAAAGCCACTTTTATTTATTTAAAAAATTGGTGATAGAATGTTGTGGCTCCACTTCCGCCATCAATAAATTTTCTTTAGCTTCTATTTTAGCTTTATTAAGCACAGAGTATTTTTGCAACAAAAAGAAAAGTCCCACAAGTGCTACAATAGCTACCAAACCAAATGCCCAATGAATATGCTCTTCCATATCTTTTAAATTTAGTTTACCCACTTTATTTTTCTGCATAAAGAGATAGGTAAGTGCCAATGCATTATTTATAAAATGTGCAATAATATTCACCCATATATTTTTTGTTTTATGATACATTAATCCCAATACAAACCCAAGCAACATTCTGCTTAAAAAAAGGTAAATAGACATATGTATTAAGCTAAAAATAATAGATGTTGCAAAAATGGCCAACAATGGTTTCTGCCACCATTTTACGAATAGGTTTTGTAGCGTACCTCTAAAAAATACTTCTTCAAACATTGCAGGAAAAAAAGCCATTATAAAAAGACCTGTAATATATTCTGGTACATTTTTTAAATTACTCAAAGCAAGTGCTTGCTCATTGTACAAATCTTCCATACTTTTTGCAGTAGCATTTATACTAGGAAAATGTGCTATTATACTTTTACTTATATCTGCCAATGGCGTAGCAGCTATAGCAGCAGTATAAATTATTAATGAACCCAATATAATTTGCCAAGCACTAATATGTTTGCTAAACCCCAGCCATAATAAGCTTTTGCCGTTACTTACATAATTCCAAAGTAAGGCAGGTACAAATAAAAGACCTAGCGTACCCAATACCTGCGATGCTCTAGCCATTCCAATATTTTCTGGAGCCAGCATAGCTTTCATAATTTCATCAGTATCGCTTATGGATACGCCTTTTGGCAAAATTTGTAATGTTAGCATAAATTGTATACCACCAGCAATAACAAACCCTAAACCCAAAAAAGCACATAAAAACCCAAATTGTGCCAATCCTGTAAAACCCTTTATACTCCTATACTCCATCTGTAAATAAATTAATTGTAAATTTGCACGCAATATACTCAATTCCCACTTTTTGATGATGCAGTTTATTATAAGTGGTTGATTGAAATTTGCAAATATGCAAATGTGCAAATATGAAAACAAAAACCTTGAACATTCAACTTTGAACTTTTTATCATGCCATCAATAGGTCATATACAATTACCTGAGTTTCCGCTACTACTTGCGCCTATGGAAGATGTAAGCGACCCACCGTTTCGTGCAGTATGCAAGGATAATGGTGCAGACGTTATGTACAGCGAGTTCATCAGCAGCGAAGGTTTGATTAGAGACGCCATGAAGAGTTTGAAAAAACTCGATTTTTCGGAAGAAGAACGCCCATTTGCCATACAAATTTTTGGTGGCGATGAAGAGGCCATGGGGCAAAGTGCAGCTATTTGCGAAGCAGTTAATCCAGATTTTATTGATATAAATTATGGCTGCCCCGTAAAAAAAGTAGCGCTGAAAGGTGCGGGTGCAGGGGTTTTGAAAGATATACATTTAATGGAGCGTCTTACAAAATCGGTTATAGCAAGTACAAAATTACCAGTAACTATAAAAACAAGATTGGGCTGGGACGATGCCACAAAAAATATTGAAGAAGTAGCCGAACGCATGCAAGACATAGGCGTAGCAGCTATATCTATACACGGACGCACACGAGCACAACTATACAAAGGCGAGGCCGATTGGACACTCATTGCTAAAGTAAAAAACAATCCACGCATTACCATTCCAGTATTTGGCAATGGCGATATTGATAGCCCACAAAAAGCTAAAGAATACAAAGAGCGATACGGTGTGGATGGTATTATGATTGGCCGTGCTGCAATAGGTTACCCATGGATTTTTAGAGAGATAAAACATTTTCTGGCAACAGGCGAAGTGTTGCCATCACCAACCTTAGAAGAACGTATTACCGTTTGCAAAACACACCTTGATAAATCTATTGATTGGAAAGGACCAATTGTAGGCATTAATGAAATGCGCCGCCATTACACCAATTATTTAAAAGGATTGCCAGGTATAAAAGATTTTCGCTTGCGCCTCGTAACCCTTAACCAGCCTAGCGAAATACACGAAGTGCTAGATGAAATAACTGCGCATTACAAAGATTATAGCTTTGAGAGAACGCCAATTGAGTTGATAGATTACCATGAAAACTGTCCGTTGTAGATAAGATGTTAGATAATTAGATTTTAGACACAAGATTACTACACTTTATTTTTGGCTTTTTTGTTTTTTGTGCGATGGGCTCAGAATCTTTGCTGAGCAGTTGGTCGGGCTATTTGTTACAAGTCCTCGCCCTCGTGCCTCGGGCTTTGGGCTTTCCACTTCTATACCGCCGCTCTTCATCAGTAAATCTTTTTTCAGCTTTTATCAAACTAAACTTTCTGTAAATTTGTGGTATGCAAATTCAAAATCCTACCATATTTGAAGACAAAATTGTTTCACCCTCAGGAAATGAACATTTTTTGCATGCAGAAACAGGATTATTAAGAGAGGCGTTACTTAGAACTCACTAGGAGCGATTTCTTTTTGCTACTAAACTCTATAAGATTCAAAAAACGATGCATAAGTTTTTTGTAGTACATAAAGTAGATAACTTCAAAAAATAATACTTGTGGTTATTTCTATAAATCAATATTGAAATTATTCGAAAATTTATACAGTCTAAAACCAATATTTCTCCCTTTCAAATTTCTCTTTTCCCCCATCTACCCTTATCTTTGCGCCAAAATTGGGGATGTATATGGCAGCAAAACGCTTCAAATCTGTATTGGTATTGGCTTTCGGGCTTTTTTTAACTGTTTTTAGTGCAAATGTTTATGCGCAAGATGCACCTCATGCAGAAGGGCATGAAACAGAAAAACTAGATCCAGCTAAAATTATTATGGATCATATTAAGGATGCCCATGAGTTTCATTTCTTTACTGCGGGTTCTTTTCATGCTACCATTCCACTTCCTGTAATACTATATTCTCCTACAAAAGGGTTGTCTGTATTTTCCTCTAGCCATTTTGGGCACGAAGGAGAAGAAGCCTACAACGGTTATAAATTTAACGAGTTAAAAGATATTGTAGCTGAAGATGGTTCTAAAGTATATGATTTTTCGCTTACTAAGAATGTAGTACAAATGATTTTGGCACTAAGCTTATTGGTGTTTTTAATGATTAGTATCGCCAAGAAATATAAAAATGGTTTTGGAGTAACATCGGCACCAAAAGGCTGGCAAAATGTAATAGAGCCTGTTATTACTTTTGTAAGAGACGATGTGGCTAAACCAAACCTTGGTAAAAAATGGAATAAATACTTACCATATCTATTAACCGTTTTCTTCTTTATCTTAATCAACAATATTTTTGGATTAATACCTGGCTCTGCAAACGTAACAGGTAATACTGCCTTTACTGCTGTATTAGGTATTATATCTTTGGTGGTTATTTTATTTAGCACCAACACACATTTTTGGGCGCATATCTTCTGGCCTCCAGGAGTTCCTCTTTTAGTAAAAATTATTTTAATACCAGTGGAAGTAGCTGGTGTATTTATTATTAAGCCTGCTGCACTTATCATTCGTTTGTTTGCAAACATGGTAGCGGGGCATATTATTATTTTAAGTTTTGTATCGTTGATATTTATTTTTGGTGCTATGAACAAAGGTGCAGGTTGGGGGTTTTCTCCAGTATCTGTTTTGTTTACGGTATTCATTTATTTTATAGAGATATTGGTGGCATTTATACAGGCGTTTATTTTTACAAATTTAACAGCGGTATTTATTGGCCAAGCGTTTGAAGGTGGGCACGATGATGTGGATGGGCATCACGATGCAGTTATCATATAGTATTGAGTACTTAGTATTAAGTATTTAGACAAAACAAATCGTTTTGCCGAAATGCTACTATCTCAATACTAAGTACTAAATACTGAATACTAAATACTGAATTCTTTTTTTCACATATAAAAACACAAGTATCATGAATTTAATGACAACTTTGTTAGAAGTACAAATTGGTTTCTCTCACATGGGTGGAGCTATTGGTGCAGGTCTTGCAGCTATCGGTGCTGGTATCGGTATCGGTCAAATTGGTAAAGGTGCAGTAGAAGCTATTGCTCGCCAACCAGAAGCGTCTAACGACATTCGTGCAAATATGATTCTTACAGCTGCGTTCGTAGAGGGTGTTGCCCTTTTCGCCGTAATTGCAGGATTATTGGCTGTTTTGAAAAGCTAATTTTTGCACTAAAAACTTTACTGCATCTAAAGCATAGGGCGGCGGATGCAGTATTTTAAAGACACAAGAAATTTAGACATTAGACATTAGATAAAAACTTTAACGTGAGTTATCTAATGTCTAACATCTAAATACTAATATCTAAATACTCAATACTAAATACTAAATACTTTTTATATGGATTTATTACTCCCACACCTCGGTCTTATTGTTTGGACAATGCTTGCGTTTTTAGTAGTGTTATTTATACTTAAAAAATATGCTTGGGGTCCAATCTTAAAAGGATTGAACGATAGAGAATCAAACATTGCAGAGTCTATTGCATCTGCCGAAAAAGTGAAGCAAGAAATGGCGCAGCTAAAAGGTGAGAACGAAGCCTTGCTTGCATCTGCACGTGAAGAAAGAGCTACGATGATAAAAGAAGCAAAGCTTACGAAAGATAAAATGATAGCCGAAGCAAAAGATGAAGCTAAAGCTGCAGCAACAAAAATTATTACAGATGCTAATGCTGCTATACAACAACAAAAAATGGCTGCTATGATTGATATAAAAAACCAAGTAGGTAAATTAGTAGTGGAAGTAAGCGAAAAAGTTTTGAGAAGAGAGCTTGCTAACAAACCAGAGCAAGAGCAGTTCATTAATCAATTGGCACAAGAAATTAAGTTGAACTAGTACGAAGTATTGAGTACTTAGTATTTAGACAATAGACACAAGTAAGATGTAGTTTGATACATGCGATGTTTAACATTAGCAAATTAGCACATCAGCAAATTAGCAAATTAGCACATTATGACCAACCCACGTTTAGCAGCACGATACGCAAAAAGTTTATTGGATTTAGCCGTAGAGCAAAATCAGCTAGATGCTGTATATGCCGACATGAAATGGTTGCAACAGGTAAATAAATCTAACCCTGATTTTGTGGCAATGTTGCGTAGCCCAATTATAACATCTGATAAAAAAGATAAAATAATTGACGCAATTATTGGAAACAAAGTGTGCAAGCTTACCATGCTTTTTATAAACTTGCTTACTACAAAAACCAGGGAAAGTAATATGCCAGAAATTGTAACTGCTTTTATAGAGCAGTACAATAAATTAAAAAATATACAAACCGTAAAACTAACTACTGCTACGCCAATAAGTGAAGAACTAAAGCAAAGCATTGTAGCAAAAGTAAAAAGTAGCGCAAGCACCGCCGTAGAAATAGAAACCTCCGTAAAAGAAGAATTAATTGGCGGTTTCAAATTAGAAGTAGGCGGCACTTTAATAGACGCTTCTATTTTGCGTGACTTAAATGATGTGAAAAAACAATTTTTAAACAACGAGTACATTCATAAAATTCGTTAATTGGTTCTCCTTAAAATATTTCAAAAAGCAAGGCTGGAGCCTTGCTTTTTTGTTGGGTGGGCAAAGAAGCATTAACTTCGGTGGCTAGTTTATAATGGGCTTACCGAATTGCTCCGTACAACATTTTATCATCTATCATCTTTTTTTGAAGTCATTTTTTAAATTCTATATCGACACTTCCAAAAGCTAAGCAAAATCTATAGCCTCTACTTAATCCTTAACCCGAATTTAGGCTAGAAAATCTACCACTCTTGAAAGGTTATTAAAACTTGATATAAAGTTTTTATTTTTTTCTTACTAACTTCCATTAATGAAAAGAGAAAAGCAAGTGAGGAACCAATGTCGTTTAAATATTCGTGGGAAGATAAATATTGGTGGTATGATGATAAAAGATTTCCCCAAAAACTAAAATAATTATTGATTATAATGCATTCGTTAAAAAACATTGTAGAAAAACTAATTAAGGAACCCATTAATTACAGCAATACACGAGATGCAGCAAATGAGTTGTATCATTTCTTTAATAATATATCTTCTACAGAAAATGGTGTTGATAAGTTGCACGACCATATACATACAAATAATGGCTTAGCGGTATCTACCGATGCTGCAGCAATTTGTATTATAGATTTTATACGCACAAGAAATTTTATATTAGCCATAAAACAAGCTATTGAAGATAAGATAGCCATAAATAATAAACCTATTACTATTTTATACGCAGGCACTGGGCCATTTGCAAGCCTAATTATTCCACTTACTTCTATTTTTACAGCGGAGCAAGTACAGTTTATTTTGCTTGAAATAAACGAAGTAAGTATTCAGCATTTGCGAAAAATAATAAACAAACTAGGAGTGCAAGATTTCATAAAAGATATGATACATACTGATGCAAGTACATATTCTCTAATAAATAAAAATGAAGTAGATGTTTTAGTTTCTGAAACAATGAAGCCCGCTTTAGACAAAGAACCACAAATAAGTATCATTAGCAATTTAATTGGTCAATGCAAATGGGATGTTATATTAATTCCCGAATCTATTAAGGTAGATATGGTATATAAAGGCAAAAGTGAAACTAAAATGTTTGAATATGAATGTATTCAAGAATTGATAGACTTTAATGCTAGCACTGCGTTAGAAGTAAATAAAGATAAAAATAAATTACCCATTTTTTCTGATAGCATTTCTGTAAAAATTCTTTCAAAGCCGGATAATAAATTTTCTCAATTATCATTATTAACCTACATTAGATTATATAAAGAAATTGTATTGGGTTATAATGAAACAAGCTTAACCATTCCATTTCCAATTGCGCAAATAAAAGATTTGCATTTTCCAATATCATATAAAATAAAATACGTTATAGATAAACGCCCAAGATTTTCTTTTGAAAAAATGATAGACTAATTTAATATTTTTAGAAATATACAAATGATAGCATATAGCATAGAAACACAAAACAATTTGGATACCGTTATTTTATTTTTACAATCTATTGGGCTCAGTATTCAATATGATAATATAGAAACAGATTGTTTTTTACCAGGTATAAGTATTGAAAATGGAGGGCTTATTATTGATACAAAAAAACTACAATACCCAGGCGATATTTTACATGAGGCAGGGCATTTAGCTGTAGTGACTGCAGAAGATAGGCCTACTTTAAATGAGCACGATATTGCATTGCGCCCGCAAAGAGAAGCAGAAGAAATGATGGCGATAGCTTGGAGCTACGCTGTATGTGTACATCTGGGAATAGATGCACGTTTTGTTTTTCATGATAATGGATATAAAGAGGGCGGAACTAGCCTAGCTGAAAATTTTGAGAACAAACAATATTTTGGCGTACCCATGTTGCAATGGGTAGGCATGACCTTGGAACAAAAAAATGCAGTAGAACAAGGTAAGCCAGCCTATCCAGCTATGTTACATTGGCTGAGACAATAAAGATTATATCCATTCCTCTCTTACTTCGGCATTTATCGGTGCATAATTAATGTATTGAACAAAGCGGGGTTTATCAGATGTATTTATACTGCTACCGTGCGGCAAGGCATGATGCCAAATAATAAAATCACCGGCATTGGCTTCTATACCTTTTACACCCAACTCGTACAAATTTTCTTTTCTCGGATGAGCGTTTGTTGGAAGCTCTCTTAGCCAATTTTCTATTCTATTATGAAAGCCTGGCACCAGCGAAAATGCGCCTTGGTTTTCTTTGGTATCTGTTAAATATAAAATGCCTTGTAATCCAAATGGTATAGGCTGCGCCAAACTTACATCCCAATGAAGATTTGGACCAGGGAATTTCCAATCACTTGTTTGTGGTGGATTAAAACCAACCCTATCTGCGTTTACCCAAATATCTTTCCGTTGCCATAGTTGTTCATAAGCCTTTCGTATTTTAATAGATTGTCTGTTTTTTTCTAGTTGTGCATCTTGAAATAACTGTACCATTATACCCTGCTTGTTTTCATTGGGCTTGTACCATGTTGATGGATTGTGTTCATCTATTTCTAAAAAGTTGCAAATTAAATGCACGGTAGCACTACAATCATATAATGGTATAGCATTCTTAATGATTACATATCCATTTTCCTCCCAAAAGTCAATATCTCTTTTTGTGAGTACATTTTCTATATCGTTGTTTAAGGGCAAACATTCATCTACAATGGCAGCATTAAACATTCCGATTTTTTCTATATTTAATATTTGATTGTTTACAGATAATATCCATTTCTCAAACCCTTCAAAATCTTCTGAGCTATTATAAATATATTTTAATGTTTGCTCCAATCCCAAGCTTAGAGATGCTAGTAAAGTAATATCATTGTTCCATTCTTCTGCAAATGCATTAGGGTCTAACTTATTTACCTTTTTTAATTGGCATTTTTGCCAGTAACGTTTTAGATGCATTATACCTATGCTCCCAATCTCTTCTGACTTAGCTAGTGTTATTTTATCATCCATTGTATCATTAATTTATAGCAGAATAAGGTTGAGAATAAAATGTATCAAAACAATATGTTGATGGTCTGGCATGTATTCGTTCAGCATAAATTTCATGTAATGTTTCCATAAAATTTTCTTCGCTTACATCAACAATATTTTCTTTACTATGCAGAAACGTTTCCTCTTTAGCATTATTTTTATTATAAAGATATGTAGCCAAAAAAATAAGTCTTGTTCTTCGCTGTATTAAATCTGCTGTATAAATATTTTCTGCCCTTACATGTGTAGCAGATAAAAATTCAAAATAAATAACCCTGCGCTTATTATTAATCCTTATTGGCTCAGAACTATGCACAAGCATCATATCGTGTATGAGTATGCCTCCTGCCTGCATAGGAATCTCCATGGAAGGTTCTTTGATTATTTCACAAATATCTTTTTTACTTAAATGACTTTGTGGAATAATTTTTAGTGTGCCATCACCTTCATTGGCATCGTCTAAATATACACCCATGGTAAAACTATTTCCTTTGCGCTCGTTGTGCATGTCTTGGTGCCAAAGTACAGGCACTTCATCACCCAATAATTTTATTACAGCAAACTCTTGAATCATAAAAAAATCAGCACCACAAATTTGTTCGGCAATCTTTAAAATTGGAGGATAGCCCAATAATTCTAAACAAGCTAAATTACCTTTGTTACACACATTTTCTACATTAGCTACATACTTATTGCCTTTGTTTACATGCACCACTTTATCTGATGTGTCATTTTCTGTATTCAACAATTCATCAAAGAGTATATTTAATTTTTGCAATAAAGATTGGGGTATAATATTAGGTAGTTTTAAAAAACCATACGAAAAATAGGATGTTAATTGCTCATCATCTAAAAATGTGTTGGCCATGCTGTGCTCTGGTTTCTATATTTTAATAATACCACAAATAAAAATAGCTAATAAATTCATCAAAAAATTTATTAGCTATGTATAAAGTTCTTTCTGATTTAGTTTTTTACAAATTTAATACTTTGAACGGCCTCATTTTCCTTTTGTATGTTTAAAAAATAAACACCGCTTGCTAAAGTAAGGTTATTAGGAAAAGCAATTTGATTTTTACCTGCATTACAATTCTGCTGCATTTTATATATCTGTCTGCCATACAAATCTGTAACAGACATAGTTACTCTTTGAGATGTTTTTGATATTATGGCAAAATTAATTTTGTTTCCGTTTAATGGATTTTGAAAATTAGTTATTTCAAAATCTTTTTGTTTGCCATTATTTAACTTTACTATTTCTGAATAGGTTATTTTTCCATCTACATCTACCATTTTTAATCGATAGTAAATGGTAGCCACATTTATTTTCATGGCAGCTTTATCAGTAAAAGCATAGTCAATGGTACCAGCGCCTGGTAAAGCAGAAATCTTAGCTAAAAATGTAAAATCAGTGCCATCAAAAGAACGCTCCAATTCAAAATGACTAAAATCTGTTTGCTCTGTAGCACTCCAATTGAGTTGTGCATCTGCAAGTATGTTTTGTGCTTTGAAACTGATGAGTTTAATTGGGAGTACACCTATAAAATTACAGCCAGATGGTAGCGTGAACCCAACTGGCTCATTATCTGATGTTGTCCATTTTGTTTGATCATAAATTAATGCCTTTATACTAGCGGCAGTAGATAAATTACCTGCGCAAATAAAACGAGCATTATCTTTTTCTGAATTAATATTTCCTTGCGTACCTATCCAAATAGCATTTACCCCGGTTGTTAAACCAGGAGGTAACGCACTAGAATTACTTGTATTGGCAACGCCATCCCAAGCTGCTGCTGTAGTAGTGGAAGGGTCTGGTATGTTTGCAAGGTCATATACATTCATATGAATAGCACTGATAAAAGTGGGAGTAGCAGCAGTACCTTGATAAGCTAATACTTGATCGCCATTTGCCGATAATGCAAAAGCAGTACCTGTAACTGTGCCTGCTGTACCTGCACCTCCTGCAAGCGAAGGTGCAGTACCAACAATCTTAATTTCTTGCCCAGCAACTAATGCAGAGTTGCTCGTCCACGTTAATGTATTTTCTCCTGTACGAAATCCAACAGGATTTGGAGCAATTAACCAACCATTTTCTGTAAAATTTATAACAGTGTTGGCTGTAATATTTTTTAATAATACAAATGAAAAATCGTCTATAGCTGTGGGACCAGTTCCATGCCCAATATATCCTGTAAACGCAATATCCCCCGCTGCCAATGTTGTTTGTCCTTTTGCAGTAGTTAAACTTACTGCGGAGATACAAAATAAAAAGAATAGCTTTTTAGTAAATAATAATTTCATAGTATTGAATTTAAATGAATGAATAGGCTTTCATAATGGGGGGAGTTCAAAAATAATCAAAAAATTATATATAAAAAAAGATATTATTAAGGACTAAAATTGCATATTTTTAGGCTAAAGAAATTCCAAAACATGAGCCAGCACTTTTTACACATACCGCAGCTTTTAATAGAAACAGAAATAGCAGCAATAGAAACACTTATAGCAAAATCAAACTTTGTAGATGGCAAACTAACAGCCAGCATGGCAGCAAAAAATGTAAAAAACAATTTACAACTAGATGCAGAAAATGAAGTAATAAAAGAAATACAATCTATTTTAGGTACTACCATACAAAGCAGTCCGTTGTTTAACATTGCTGCATTGCCTAAAAACATTTATCCTTTTTTGATAAGTAAATACACAGCTGGCAAATATTATGGTTGGCATGTAGATAGTCCTATAATGGGTAATCCTGCT
The DNA here is from genome assembly GCA_031408295.1 of Ferruginibacter sp. Classification (GTDB taxonomy): domain Bacteria; phylum Bacteroidota; class Bacteroidia; order Chitinophagales; family Chitinophagaceae; genus Ferruginibacter. The sequence goes on along the minus strand of JANNVW010000082.1, from coordinate 20,458 downwards.
ATACGTACAGATTTAGCCATGACCATTTTTTTGAGCGACCCTAACACTTACGAGGGCGGAGAATTATTGATACAACAAGCGGGAAATGTTTCTAGCTTTAAACCTGCAAAGGGTGATGCTATTTTATACCCTTGCCAATATTTACATTGTGTAAACGAAATAAAAACTGGGGAACGCTTAGCAGCCGTAACATGGATACAGAGCAATGTAAAAACACCAGAGCAAAGAGAAATATTGTTTCAACTAAACCAAGTGCACAGTGCATTGTACCAACAAGCACCAGATGCTCCTGCTACAAATTTATTGTTACAAACACATAGCAATCTTTTTAGAATGTGGGCAGATGTGTAAATGAAATTTATTTCAAATTACGTATCACTTCCAATTGATGATAGAGTGCAAAAGATTTTTCTAGGTATGCAGGTATAGCATCTTGTAATGAGGGCTCACTAAAAACTTGTTCGGGAAATTTGCCATGAAAGCCAGCTCTTTCTTGCATAGCTGCTATTTCAACATCTGTAAATTTTATTCCCGTAATAGTCGCTATTTTTTCTACAATTTCAATAGCACCTTCATTGTAATTTACTGCATAAGCATTTGTATCTTTTTGTACAATATCAACAAATTTTTCAAAATAAGTTTCTAGTACCATGGCCATATATTCATCTAATGGTTTGTGGGAAATTATATCCTTATCAAATCCAAAAATATCGGCTTCAAGTAAATTGGGTATGGCCTGCATACCTCTTTTCTTTTGTTGAGAACGCAAAACTTCATCTGGTCTTCTATACAATAAAAAAATGGGTACGGTAGGGTATAGCAAACGCAAGGCTTCATAAAAATGCACATGCCAACTATCTGATTTTACAAAAAGATTTTTATAATCATCATTACGCTTTGCAGCATAAAATGCAATAGCTGCCTCCAATTGAGGCAAAACAGTATTCATCGTTTTGGTTTTAAAACCATAGCGTAATAAGTCATCAAAAAAAGGCACTTCTGACAATACAATATTTTGTGGCTGCATACCAAGTAGCTGGGCTATTAAAGTAGAGCCGCAACGAGATACATGAAATATAAATGCAGTAGGCTTTATGGCATCTATACTCTTTACCCACTCTGGTAAAATATCAATACTACTTATACTTCTTTTTAAGTGTCCATTTTCTGGTAAGCTCCTGCAAGCAGAAATCGTTTCATCAAAAAATGGTTCGGTAAAATTTTTATTGCCTACATACAACCACCTGCAAAAATCATTATTTGGCTCATCTAATAGTTTTATAGGAATCCAATTTTTTAGTGCCAACAAAATATCGTTTTCCATTACTATTTATTTGCTACTTTAAAAATATTTTCAACACTATTTTTTATACTTACCACATTGGTATCAATGTTTACTTCTGGGTTTTCTGGAGAAAAATATGGCGCAGATATACCAGTAAAATCTTTTATCTCCCCTTTCATCGCTTTTGCATATAAGCCTTTGGGGTCTCTTTTTATACATACATTTACATCAGTAGATATATATACTTCTATAAATTTTTTACACATTTCTCGTATTGTATTTCTTACATCTGCATAAGGAGAAATGAGCGAAACAATTACTACATTGCCCTGTGCTTCTAATAATGAAGCCATATAGCCTACATTTAAATTGTGCTTTTTTCTAGAAGCTTCATCAAAACCATTTTGCTGAATTACTTTTCGTATTTCATCGCCATCTAACAGTACTGGTACAATTCCATTTTTCTTGTACTTTTCCATTAAAGCACTTGCAATGGTTGTTTTTCCAGAGCCACTTAGTCCTGTTAAAAAAATTACACAGGGCTTATTTTTTATACCAGTTATCTTTGCCCATATTTCTTCAAAAAAATAATAGGAAAATATTTTTATGGTAGAATCCAATATTCCAATACCAATAGACGCTTTTAAATTTTGTGTAAGAATATAGGCAATAATAAAAGTAATAAGCGATGAATAAATTCTGTAAGAGATAGACTTAGTAATGTTCTTTTTATTCAGCATGCGCAATATTCTTTAAAACTTTTGTTCTGCATTTTGCATTTCTTTTTCTAGGTCGTCAGCCATCATGTTTGTAGTAGCTGTATTCATTTGTCTAAATTGAAAAATCATAGCTTGTTTTACTTCATTGCTATGTTGCCCAGTTGTATCCGCTATCTCTTTCTTGTTAGTAGCTGGCGTATTTGCAAATATATCTTTTACCCAATCATTTACCTCAGCATCTATTACTAAGTGTACTCTATCAATATTGCTTTTGTTGTGTATGCTATGTAGCAAATTAAAATTCATGTACCAACACTCACCTTCGTGTAAGTTCATTTCTTCTTTATCTAAAAAAAAATGCACATCACTGTGTGTGCGTACAGGTATGTGAAAACGTACTTCTCCTTTTTCAAAACATAAATCATTATCCTTATGTTCTTTTATAATAGCACCAGCATTTAATTTTAATAATCTTACAGCTTGTAAAGGGCATTCAAAGAATGACAACACAGTTGAGATGTAACTGCATTCTTTTAAAAATTGAGTATCCTCATATACAGGATTTTCTTCTGGAGACACCATGATGCTATCTGCCCTGCCCTCTATGCTTCGCAAAGGAATAGCACTCCACTCGCCTTGGTAATGTAATTTTTGATAATGCAAAAGCCAGTTTGCAGACGATAACCTTGCTACATCATTTTGTAGCAATGCGGCGTCAAACAAAAATGGAAGCTGTAGGTATTTTAAGATAGTCATTAGCTACTAAAGATAAATTTTTAGCTAAAACTTATGTTGTTTTTTTTGCCAGTTCTGCTATCAAAAGCAATAGCAATTTTACCCAAGTCAAAAGGCTTGCCAGCCGAGTGGTTTATGATAACTTCTTCTTTTTTATGATTAAGTGCTATAAAAGGTTTTTGGCAAAAATTGGTAGCGTGGTTTCCAATAATAATGTCTAAACCTGTAGAGTTATAGGCAAGATTTATATCGTCTATTTCATTTTTATTTTTATAACCTAAATTAGACAAGCAAATAACAATATCACAATTTTTATTGTTCTTTAAATTTGCAGACAAGTTAGCTACTTTATTTATAGTTGCTATATTGTCTTTAGTAGCATCTATTATAGCTATTTTTATATCTCCCTTGTATAAAACTTTATACGACACTTCGCTTGTAAGGGTAGCTTCATGCAATAACACATCGTTGCTCTTATTGGTAGGTTCTACAAATAATACATTGTATGTATCGTTGTTTACTTTATTAATATGTTGTAACGTTTCATGAGAACATGCTGCTCTATCTTCAGCAGAATGCATAATAAGTATTTTGCCGTTTTGTGAAACAGCTCCTTTTAAAGATGGAATATGTTGTGCAACGGTATCAAATGGTTTTGTAACGACTAAAGCTAAGGCAGCAAGGCTACCATTTTGGATAAAACTCCTTCTTGATTTCATGAATTTGGTTTTGGTAAAAACTAAAATATATTTCGAGTACAAAATACAATATTGTTTTATATAATTCAAATATATTTAATTTTTTTTATAATTGTTTTTATATCTATATTTGATTTATCAAAATTCAAACAATCTAAAACTAACATTTTATGGAAGGAACTATTGCGGAAATTCGCATGTTTGCAGGAACTTTTAACCCACGTACTTGGCTATTTTGTAATGGACAAATAATGTCTATTGCCAGCAACACAGCCATGTTTTCTCTTTTAGGTACTACTTATGGTGGTAATGGGCAAACAACTTTTGCCATTCCCGATTTTCAAGGTCGTGTAGCAGTAGGCACTGGTACAGGGCCGGGTTTACCCAATGTACAATTAGGAGAAAAAGCAGGTTCACCAACTGTTACACTCTTAGCTGCAAATATGCCGGCACATACACATGCTATAACGGGTACCGTAAGTATACAAGCAGCAGGAGATGGCGCTTTGGGTACAGATGCTGCTGGTCGTTATTTAGGACCTGGTAGTTTTTATAGCGCTGCTTCAGAGCTACAAACAATGGCTCCTGCTGTTACTGCACTTACTGCTGCACCTGCAGGTAGTAGCCAACCTGTAAATATTATGCCTCCTTACCTTGGTATGAATTACATTATATGCCAATTTGGTATTTTTCCTAGCAGGAACTAAAAAGGCTCAATTAATATTATTAAAAAATTAAACTTTTTTATATGGAAGGAACAATAGCGGAAATACGCATGTTTGCGGGAAATTTTGCACCAAGAGGTTGGCAATTCTGTAGCGGGCAACTATTACCTATTTCACAATGGACAGCAGTTTTTGCATTGGTAGGCACTACTTATGGTGGTAATGGACAAACAACTTTTGGAGTGCCAGACTTTAGAGGCAGAATAGCTTTGGGCACAGGTAATGGTGCAGGGCTTCCAAGTGTAACTTTAGGCGAAGTAGCAGGTGTTCCAAGTGTATCAATAACTACAAATCAAATGCCAGCTCATACACATCTTATAACGGGTACTGCTAGCATACAAGCAGCTGGCGATGGTGCTCTTGGTACAGATGCTGCAGGTCGTTATTTAGGCCCAGGGAGTTTTTATAGTGGTGCTTCTGAGTTGCAAACAATGGGGGCTGCAGTTACTGCTGTTAATGCAGCCGTTGCGGGTAGCAATGTACCATTTAGCAATAAATCGCCTTACCTTGGCATAAATTATATTTTTTGTGTAGAAGGTATTTTTCCTAGCAGAAATTAAATTCGTTTTTATATCTTTAAATCCCTCTTCATTTTTTAAGAAGAGGGATTTTTATTACCAAGCAAACTCAAATAAAAATAGTACGGATACATGTTACATTTAGGAATATTAATGCCTCGCTCTACACTTATGCCCTCTTTAGGGCTAGATATTTTAAATGGCATTAAACAAAACTTAAAAAGGCATCATCTTTTTGATGATGTGAAATTTACAACAGACAATATAGGTTTTGGTGTAAGCGAACAAGAGATATATACAAAGGCAGAAGCATTGATTTTAATGTCGGATGTAGATGTGGTAATAGCTATAGCTGATGTACGTATGACGGAGATGCTACATCCTTTATTTGCTGCTAGTAACAAAATTTTATTGGTATTAAATTTTGGCGCTAATCTTCCGGATAGCTGGCAAGCGCCTGCTACCACTATTTGCCATTCGCTTAATTTTAGTTTTTGTACTTGGCTTACTGGAGCGCTAGCTGCTAGCAAAGAAAATAAAAATGCCGCCAATGTATTGTCATATTATGATGCAGGCTACAGGCAAGGCTATAGCATGATGATGGGCCACCAACACAATGCAGGCATACCTACTTACAATCATGTTACACATTTAAAACTACAAGAATTTACATTACAACCACTAGAGCAATTTTTGCAAGCAAATACTGATACCAAAACGTTGTTATGTCTTTTTGCAGCAGAGCAAGCAGAAAAATTTTATGAAGATATTATTCCTATGCAACAAGCTTTACAATTAGAATTATTTGTATCTCCAATGATGTTGGATGAAACATTAAAAGAAGTTTTACCGCTAGATTTAAATATACAATCCACCCAAGGTTACACTCCATGGCATTCATCTTTAGATAATGAAGAAAATGTATTGTTTAAAGAAAGTATTAAAACAGCAACCAACAAAACAGCTAATTATTTTTCTTTGCTTGGGTGGGAGGCAGGAGCTATTATTGCAAAAATGATTTCAATAAAAACAAGCGGTAATAATGCAGCAAGCAATGTAGTGATTGATTTAACCAAATTGCCATTTACCAGTCCACGAGGTATGTTTAAAGTTGACCCAGCTTCTCATCAAAGCTATGGCGCTGCTTATTTGGCATCTTGTAAAAATCATGTAGATGTACACATTGAAAATAAACTGGAAAATGTAGATGAAGCATGGGCAAAATTTAAAGCAGAGATGCAGGTAGATGGAGAAAGTGCTGGCTGGAAAAATACGTATTTGTGTATTTAATAATTTTCTTAAAATGTTTTCACAATAAAATATGAACGAGCTAAAAGTCATTATACTTTGCAACAATCCCATTTCTATTCCAAGTATAAAAGAATTTTTATTTTTTGGTAAAGTAGCTGCCATTGCTATCCCAAAGCGTAATAAAGAAATGCAACACATTCTTGAGCCTATGCTTAAAGAAGTATCAGTGCCATTATTGCTTTTAAATAAAAAAGAATATAAAACTGAACTTAGTAATGCCATAGACCAATACAAGCCAAATGTTGTTTTAATGATGACTTTTCCTTTTATTATTCCTACTGAAATATTGAGTAAACCAGAAAAAGGCTTTATAAATTTTCATTATGGCTTATTGCCACAATGCCAAGGGCCACACCCCATACTTTGGCATATGCTTAATAATGATGTGGAAGCAGGTGTTACTGTGCATAAAGTAGATGAAGGCATAGATACAGGTGATATTATTATGCAAGAAAAAATTGGTATTGATGTAAAGGATACTTATGGTTTACTACAATCCAAGCTTGCTTTTTTGGCTGCTAAACAATCCGCTAGTTTATTAAAAATATTAACCTATGGCAGTATTGTTCCTGCTACAAAACAAGATTTGAGCAATGCAAAATATTATGAAATGCCTACAGCAAAAGATCTTACCATTCTATGGCAAGATATGAAAGCAGAAAAAATTGTACGATTGGTTAATGCGTGTAATCCATGGAACAAAGGAGCGGGAACAAGTATTAACAATTGGGGCTTGGGCATTACAGAAGTGGAAATTATAGGAGCGTGTGAAGAAACTACCCAAAAAGCTGGATTTGTAATATATGCCGATAAAGAGAACGGTTTAATTGTAAAAACCATTGATAATAAAAAGCTTAAAATAAATATTGTATATACCAATGAAGGTTTTTTTAGCGGAACAAGAATGGGTGACTTTGGTATAAAACCAGCAGATATATTTATTTAATAAGTAGATACTAGTATTATTAAAAAAAATATGTACTTTCGTACTGTAATAATAAAAAAATATTTTTTCTTTTTATTATATCACAAAATATAGCTTACCACTGTATTTTATTAAATCCATCATACGTTAGTTTTTAAAATAACTAACTGCATTTTCATCCCCCCTGAAAATAATTGTAATTATTAAAGTACCTGTTTGCATTTTTTTAATGCATTAATAGAAGTGTTTAATAAAGTAATAAAAAATATTTTAAACAAAACAGCTCATTGTGATAACATCTTTTATGCAGTTATTAATAAATAAGACCTACAACAAAAATTTATTTTCATAGTCCTTCAGCATTAAAATAATATAACCAAAAACAAAAGCCATGATGTCCATTTTTACCCGTTTTACCAAAACGTTGCTTACCGCTTTTTTAGTGGTATTTCTTTTTACAAACAGTACAAAAGCACAAACCACATTAGTAGCTGGTGATATAGCTTTTAGTGGATACGTTGGTCATGGTACTGGACCTACCACCGCAGATGAGTTTTCATTTGTGCTATTAAAAAATATCACATCAGGAACGGTAATTAATTTTACAGAAAACGGGTGGTTAAGTACCAATGTTTTTCGTACAGGAGAAAACACAATAACATGGACAAGTAATTCTGCATTGGTTGCAGGGCAAGAGATAACCATTGTTGGTACTACACCTTCACTCGCATCAGGCATTGGTACTGCTGGTATTGTTACAGGTACTGCATTTGCTTTATCTGCAAATGGCGATCAGATATTGGCTTATCAAGGAACAATAGCTGCACCTACTTTTATAACAGCCATTCATATGAATGTATATGATGCTGTAGGTAACCCTCCAGACCCTTCCACTACAACAGCTGCCGCTTGGGACGGTATAGCAAATACAACCAATTCAAGTGCATTGCCAACTGGTTTAACAACTGGCGTAAATGCTATTTGGATTGGTACACAAAGTAATATTAACTCCGAAAAAGACAATGCAAGGTTTATTTGTGCAGGAGATTTATCTACAGTGGCAAGCATAAAGGGTTTAATATATGATCAAACAAAATGGCAAACTTCAGATAATGAACCAGTGGGTTTTGCATTGCCAACAGGTTGTTCTTATATAGCTGCTATTCCTGCGCCTTCATTTACTACACAACCTACTAGCAGTAGTATTTGTGCAGGTGCTAATACAAGTTTTACCATTGTAGCTACAGGTGCTATCAGCTATCAATGGCAAGTGGATAATGGCGGTGGCTTTACAAATATTAGCAATGATGCTATTTATTCAAATGCAACTACGACAACTTTAAATATTACCGCAGCCCCATTTGGTTTTAATGGATATTTATACCGCTGTGTTGCTGTTAATGGAACAGGTCCTACCAATTCTACTAGTGCTACATTAACAGTAACGGCATTGCCAACTACCCCTACTTTATTGGCTAAAACACCAAACACAACTACTGTTGCAGATGGTACACCGGTGAGTGCTACATTTAATGCTGGGAGTGGTGGTACAGGTTGTGCAGATGATTTTAGATATACAACAAATGGCGGCGCAAGTTATTTACCTTACACACCTGGCTCAAACATAAGTACAACAGGTTTAGCTGCAGCAGGCGGTACAGTTACTATTGAAGGAAGAAGAGCAAATTGCACATCTTCTTGTCAAGGCGCTTATGCAGCATTAGCATCATGGATTGTTACTCCTCTACCTGCGGGAGCTACTACATTAAATGCTGGCGATATCGCATTTAGTGGTTATACTTCTAGTACTGCCAATAGTGATTTTTCTTTTGTGTTATTAAGAAATATTGGCCCCGGTACTGTTATTAATTTTACAGATAATGGTTGGCTTAGTGCCAATGTTTTCCGTACGGGTGAAACTACTGTAACATGGACAAGCAATGCTGCTTATAGTGCAGGTACAGAAATAATGATTAATGCACTTACTTCTACTTTAACATCAGGAGGTTCTGCTGGTACTGTTACGGGAACAGCACTTAGTTTAAGTGTAACGGGAGATCAAATATTGGCTTATCGTGGTACTGCTGCTTCACCTACATTCATAAGTGCAATACATATGAATGTATATACTGTTGCAAACGGTGACCCTACAACCACTAGTGCTGCAGCTTGGGATGGTGCAGCAAATACTATTTTTAGTAGTGCATTACCTACAGGCTTAACCACAGGTACAAATGCTATTTGGATAGGCACAGCAGGAGATATCAATTCTGAATTTGACAATGCCAAATATGGCACATGTTCAAATCCTGCAACTTTTGGGTCTATTGCTACACTTAGAGCAGCATTAAACAACCAAGCTAATTGGACAAAAGACAATAATGTTATTCCAAGTTTTGTTTTACCTACAGGTTGTTCTTATTTGGGCATAGGTGCATCGCCATCTATTACTACACAGCCTACTGCAAGCAGTATATGTGTTGGTGCAAATACTAGTTTTACCATTGTAGCTACTGGTGCTACCACATACCAATGGCAAGTGGATAATGGCGGTGGATTTACAAACCTTGCGAATGATGCTACTTACAGCAATTTAACAACGCCTACATTAAATATTACTGCTGCTACAATTGGTCTAAATGGATACTTATATCGTTGTATAACCACAAACGGTTCAGGTTCTACCAATTCTAATTCAGCAGCATTAACGGTTACCATTTTACCTGTAAATCCTATACTTTTGGTTAAAACTCCAGCGGCTATTAACGTTGCTGATGGAACTCCAGTGAGTGCTACATTTACAGCAGGCAGTGGTGGTACAGGCTGTGCAGATGATTATAGATATACTACAGATGGTGGGGCAACTTATTTGCCTTATACAGCTGGTTCAAATATTAGTACTACAGGTTTAGCAGCTGCAAGCGGCACTGTGTTTATAGAAGGTAGAAGAGCCAATTGTACGTCGAGTTGTCAAGGTGCTTATTCAGTTTTAGCATCGTGGACGGTAACACCTTTGCCTGCATCAGCAACTACATTAAATGCTGGAGATATCGCATTTAGTGGGTATAACTCATCAACGGGTTCTGATGAATTTTCCTTTGTATTGTTAAAAAATATAGGTGTTGGTACGGTTATTAATTTTACCAACAATGGTTGGTTAAGTACCAATGTATTCCGCACAGGTGAAGAAACTGTTACATGGACAGCACCAGCTGGAGGAATGATAGCAGGCACTGAAATAAAAATAACAGGTCTTACCGCTACAAAATCTGGGGGTGGCGCAGCAGGTACTGTAACAGGTACTGCTATTAGCCTTGGTGTAAATGGAGATCAAGTATTGGCATATCGTGGTACTGCAGTTGCTCCAACATTTATAAGTGCTATACATATGAATGTATATAGTACAACAAATGCTGACCCAGTAACTACAACAGCAGCAGCATGGGATGGTACTGCAAATACGGCCAATGCAAGTGCATTACCTACAGGTTTAACCACTGGGGTAAATGCTATTTGGATAGGCACGCAAGGAGATATAAACACAGAATTTGACAATGCCAAATATGGTACTTGTGCAAATCCTGCAACGCTTGGTGCCATTGCTACTTTAAGAGCAGCATTAAATAACCAAGCGAATTGGAGTAGAAATAATGGTACAGGTTTTATATTACCAACAGGTTGTAATTATTTATCTGCACTTGTACCTTCTATTAGTATAACAGGAACACCTCTTACTGCATTCACTAGTTGTATTGGTAGCGTTTCTGCTGAACAAAGTTTTAGTGCTTCAGGAAGTGCACTTACAGCAAATATTACCATCACTGCCCCAACAGGTTTTGAAATTTCAACTATTACTGGTAGCGGTTTTGCTGCTTCTCTTACATTAACTCAATCGGGAGGAACGGTTAATGCTACTACTATTTTTGTAAGAATGGCAGCATCTGCTACCGGTACACCTTCGGGTAATATTACCTTAGCATCTACTGGAGTAACTACTGTAAATGTAGCAGTATCAGGCACTGTAAATTCTTTACCAACTGCACCAACCATTACAGCAGGTGGTGCAACTACTTTCTGTGTAGGAGACAATGTTGTTTTAACTTCATCTTCTGCTACAGGTAATGTATGGTCAACAGGAGCAACGACTCCGTCCATTACAGTTACAACAGCGGGAACATATACGGTTACAGTTACTAGTGGTGGTTGTACATCTGCTCCATCAGCAGGAACAATTGTTACGGTAAATCCTATACCCGCTACACCAACCATTACATCAGGAGGGACAACAACATTCTGCACAGGAGGCAGTGTTGTTTTAACTTCTTCATCAGCCACAGGCAATACTTGGTCAACAGGAGCAACTACGCCTTCTATTACAGTTACAACAGGAGGCACTTATACTGTCACAGTTACTAGTAGCGGTTGTACATCGGCAGCATCAGCAGGAACAACAGTTACAATTGATGCTTTGCCAACTACAGCAGCAGCTGGAGTGGATTTAACAGCTTGTATCAATCCTGGTTCAGCAACTATGGCGGCCAACGTGCCTACCGTGGGAACTGGTGCATGGTCGCAAGTGCCAGGTGGCCCAGCAACCGCCATCATCTTTACCACTGGTAGCGCTACATCGAATATAGGTGGATTGACAACTGCGGGTGTTTACACTTTTGTATGGACAATCAGCAATGGCGCTTGTCCGCCTTCAAGGGATACGATGACCATTACGGTGAATGGCAACCCTGTTGCGTTTACGGTTAGTGGTGGCGGAGTATTTTGCCCAAGTACACAAACACTTAGCGGACCAGTTAATCCAAATTATACTTATGTTTGGGAAAGAAGTCTTTCTGGTATTGCTAATCCAAATAGTTTTACAGCTTTTGGCGGTACTACTAATACACAGGTGGTAAACACATCAGGCAATTATCGCTTGAGAGTTACCAACCAGTTTGGATGCAGCACAACCGATACAGCTTCAGTTTCGATGGCCGATTATGTATTTAACGGCAGTCTTGCTACTGGCGACCTGCAACAAACTGGACGTGTCAATCGTTTTGCTATAGTAAGCACTTGCGCAGCGCCCAAAGCCTGTCCAGGTATCTTTGTTGCAACCGGTGCCCGCTTATACGATGCCTATACCATTACCAACCCCCGCAGCGTACCGGTTTGTGCTACTATCGGCATTGCTAGTGGTTGCGGTGTAAATATGTTCTCAGTAGCTTACAGTGGCAGTTTTGACCCTAATGCGCCTTGTACCAATTTTCTGGCCGACCCTGGTTCTTCATTCCCCAATGTGGGCTATTATGAAGCTACCATACCAGCCAATGGTACCATTGTAGTAGTAGTGCATGAAGTGAACACAGGTGCAGGCTGCGCCAACTATCAATTAACAGTGGATGTACCAAGAGATTTGTCAGCAATAACTGCTACTCCACCATCCGTTGTCTTTAATGGCACTTCTTCCTTAGCAGCACCAATAGCAGGTAGCTATTTGTGGAGCCCAGGTGGTGGCACTACACAATCTATAACTACAGCGCCAATAACAGCAGCAACTACATATTATGCAACAATGGGTTATGGCAATGCAGGTTGTACAAGAGTAGATTCTGTAACGGTTAACTTATCATGTACTACACCAACCATTACTTGCCCAGCTAATATTTCCTTAAGTAACACTACAGGTACTTGTGGCAGAGTGGTTACTTATACCACTACAACTGGAGGTACACCTGCACCAACAATAACGTATGCGTTTACAGGTGCTACAACGGCAAGTGGGAGCGGCGATGGTAGTGGAAGTACATTTAATGTAGGTACAACAAATGTAACTGTTACAGTAACGAATGTTTGTGGTAATACTAGTTGTTCATTTACAGTAACCATCAATGATACGCAGGCACCAACAGTAACAGTTGGTACAATTGCAAGTTGTTACCCAACCGTAGCAGCTGCACAAACAGCAGCCCTAATAGCAACGAGTGCAACAGATAATTGCCCAGCTGTATTAACAGAAACAGCTAGCACAGTTGGTACATGTAGTGCAGTGGTTACGATTAGAACAACAGATGCGGCAGGTAATTTTACCGATGTAACATACAATACAAGAATAGATAATACAGCACCAACAGTAACCGTTGGCACAATTGGAAGTTGTTATCCAACAGTTGCAGCAGCAGAGGCAGCAGCATTAGCAGCTGCTTCAGCAACAGATAACTGCCCTGGTGCTTTGGTTGAAATTGCATCTACTGTAGGAACATGTAGTGCAGTAGTTACAGTTACAACAACTGATGGCTGTGGCAATGCAACAGCAATTACTTATAACACAAGAATTGACAATACTGCTCCAACAGTAACAATAGGTACTATCGGAAGTTGCTACTCAACAGTTGCAGCAGCAGAAGCCGCAGCTTTAGCGGCAACATCTGCAACGGATAACTGCCCAGGTGCTTTGGTTGAAATTGCATCTACTGTAGGAACATGCAGTGCAGTGGTTACTGTAACTACAACCGATGGTTGTGGCAATGCTACAGCAGTTAATTACAATACAAGAATAGATAATACCGCACCAACGGTAACGGTTGGTACAATCGGAAGTTGTTATCCAACAGTAGCTTTAGCAGAAGCAGCAGCATTAGCGGCAACATCTGCAACGGATAATTGCCCAGGTACTTTGGTTGAAATTGCATCTACTGTAGGAACGTGTAGTGCAGTGGTTACTGTAACTACAACCGATGGTTGTGGCAATTCTACAGCAGTAACATACAATACAAGAATAGACAATACAGCTCCAACAGTAACTGTGGGTACAATTGGCAGTTGCTACCCAACAGTTGCAGCAGCAGAGGCCGCAGCTTTAGCGGCAACATCTGCAACAGATAATTGCCCGGGTGCATTGGCAGAAACTGCAAACACAGTTGGTACATGTAGTGCAGTAATCACAGTTACTACAACCGATGGTTGTGGTAATGCAACGGCAGTAACATACAATACAAGAATAGATAATACAGCACCAACAGTAACTGTAGGTACAATTGGAAGTTGCTACCCAACAGTAGCAGCAGCTGAAGCAGCAGCATTGGCAGCTACAACTGCAACAGACAATTGCCCTGGTGCTTTAACTGAAGTAGCTAGTACAGTTGGTACATGTAGTGCGGTGGTTACAGTTACTACAACAGATGGTTGTGGTAATGCAATTGCGGTAACATACAATACAAGGGTAGACAATATAGCACCATCAGTAACTTGCCCTGCGCCTATAACAGTTTGTGGAGCGGCAGGAGTGCCTGCCGTAAATATTGCTTCGGTTACAGCAACTGATAACTGCACAGGTGCAATTATTATAACACATCAAGGAGATGTTAGTACGCCATCTACTACTGCTCCTTACAATATCGTACGGACATATAGAGCAACAGATGGTTGTGGCAACTTTACAGATTGTACACAAATAATTACTGTAAATCCAATAGCAACTGTAAATGCAATTACCAATCAAGTGGTTTGTAACAATGCACCAACTACTGCTGTAACATTTAGCAGTACAGCAACGGGCGGTACGATTGTTTATAATTGGACAAACAATACAACATCTATCGGACTTGCAGGAAGTGGTAGTGGAAACATTCCATCGTTTATTGCAACCAATACAAGTAATGCCCCTGTAACAGCAACTATTACAGTAACGCCTTCTTACACAAATGCAGGTGTAACATGTATTGGTACTCAGAGAACGTTTACTATTACAGTAAATCCAACGGCAACGGTTTTACAAATTGGTGCAGGCGGAAATATATTTATTAACGGAACATTGTCTCTTACAGACCCTGTTTATAATCGTCCATTAAGTTATGCTCAAGGTGGTACTTGTGCATTATCTGGTGTAGGCACAGCAGTACATTTTAAAACACATACATTTACGTTAACAACAGCCAGCAATGTAACTGTAAGCTTGGTGCCAGCCGATGGTGCTTCTATAACACCTGCGGGCGCTGATACATATCTTCAATTAATAGGACCAGGAGGTTTTGTACCAACAGCTACTTGTACAAATTCTATTGCTGCAAATGATGATGCAGTAGGGTCACTTTCTAGAATTGTAACAACTACTCCACTTCCAGCTGGTACATACACAGTTGTAGTGAGTTCGTTTGCTAATACACCAACAGGAGCCGGTGCACTGCCTTGGACATATACTTTGGCAGTATTAATACCTGCTACCGGCAATACTGCACTTACAAACCAAGTAGTATGTAACAACAGTCCTACAACAGCTGTAAACTTTACAAGCCCTACAACTGGTGGTACAATAGTGTACAATTGGACAAACAATACTCCATCTATTGGCCTTGCATCAAGTGGTAGTGGAAACATTGCATCTTTTAATGCAGTGAACACAACTACAGCTCCTCTAGTGGCTACAATAACGGTAACACCTTCTTACACAAATGCAGGTGTAACATGTGTAGGTACGCCAAGTACATATACTTATACTGTAAACCCTACTGCTACAATAAATGCGGTAACAAGTCAAGTAATATGTAATGCGTCACCAACAACAGCAGTAACATTTAGCAGCCCAACAACGGGAGGCACTATTGCATACAACTGGACAAACAATACTCCATCTATTGGTCTTGCTGCTTCTGGTAGTGGTAACATCGCATCATTTAATGCAGTAAATATAGGCACTGCACCTGTGGTGGCTACGATAACTGTTACACCTTCTTACACTAATGCAGGTGTAACTTGTGTGGGTACGCCTATTACATATACCTACACAGTAAACCCTACAGCAACAATAACCGCTGTAGCTAACCAGGTAGTTTGTAACAATAGTCCGACAACAGCGGTAGCATTTACAAGCCCAACAACAGGTGGTACTATTGTGTACAATTGGACAAACAATACAACAAGCATTGGCCTTGCTGCATCAGGGGTTGGAAACATTGCATCCTTTAATGCTACCAATACAACTACGGCTCCAGTGGTGGCTACCATAACAGTTACACCTTCTTATACAAATGCTGGTGTAACATGTGTGGGTACGCCAAGAACATTTACCATAACGGTTAATCCAACTCCAATAGTAAATGTAGTAGCTAACCAATCACTATGTAATGGAGCTAGTACTGCTGGGGTAAACTTTACAAGCCCAACAACTGGAGGAACGACTGTTTATAATTGGACAAATAATACCACTTCTATAGGTCTAGCTGCAAGTGGCAGTGGGAATATATCAAGCTTTGTAGCGGTTAATGTTGGTACAGTACCTGTAGTGGCTACAATTAGTATAATAGCTAGCTATACCAATGGAGGTGTAACATGCACTGGCCCTACTCAAACATTTACTATTACAGTAAACCCTACACCAATTGTAACACTTGCGCCGTTTGCGGCTATTTGTAAAAATGCAGCACCGTTAACGCTTACAGGAGGTAGTCCTGTAAATGGCACTGGTGGGGGCGTTGGAATATACTTAATAAATGGTGTGGCACAAACCGTGTTTAATCCTGCTAATTATGCACCAGGCTTCCATACTATTTTGTATCAATTTACAAACAGTTTTGGATGTGTACGTAGTGCCACTCAGCAAATACAAGTGTATCCTATTCATACTGTAGAAATAACACTTGCACCAAATACAGGTGTAAGACCAGGAGTACCTGTAACAGTTATTGCTACTGTATCTCCAGTGGATAATTACACTTATACATGGACTAAGAATAATGTATTGATACCTAGCACAACCACTGATAGAATTACGGTTTTAGGAAACGATGCAGGTAATTATAAAGTAACTGTAACAGCTCCTACAGGATGTGTTGTAGTATCTGATAATGCATTTACCTCATCTGCTATTTCTTCTCAGTTGTTTATATTCCCAAATCCAAATACAGGATTATTTAATGTGAGTTACAATAACGGAGATGCAAATTTAACAGCACGTACATTGTCTGTGTATGATGAGAGAGGAGCAAAAGTATTCTCTAAGGGGTATAGTGTAAATGTACCTTATGGAAATATGGTTGTGGATATCAGAAACAAGGCAAGAGGTCAATATTATGTATTATTAATTGATAGTAATGGTAAAAAATTAGCTTCTGCTACGGTACAGAAACTGTAACACTTCTTTTTAATAAATATATAACGCCACGGAATTGCTTCGTGGCGTTTTTTATACACTATAATTTTAAAGTCACATGAATATATATGTTTCGCTTTTGCTTTCTTGATAATAAGGTTGGTTTATTTTGTTATTTCATTTAACTTTCACATATGAAAAAATGCAGAGCTGCTTATTTATTTTTACAAATCTGTTTTTTATTATGCTATTGTTTTAGTAATGCACAGCAACTTACCCCTATAGATTCTGCAAAAAAATCTATTAATGTTTTGTCCAATAATGAAAACAATTTTATTGCTACTTGTTTTTTTATTGCAGATAATTATATGGATATAGAGCAATATGATTCAGCCCAAGTTTGGCTAAATAAAATACACTTAAAACTCCCTACCAAAAGCATTTCTTTAAGTAATTATTTTTTAACGACAAGGCAAGCTGAAGTATATTATTACAATAATTTACAACAGCTAGGATTGCAGGAAAGCTTGAGGGGATTAGAAATGGCAAAAACTTTAAAGGATAGTTTGCTGTTGGCAGATAGTTATAATTTTTTAGGATTATTTTATATGAATATTGATAGTGTAAACAAATCAATTAATTTTTTTAAAGAAGGAATTAAATTTACTAGACAACCACCTTATCCCAACAATTATTTGAGCCTTACAAAGCCCCATCATTTATATGGCAATTTATCTGAAGCCTATTATAAATTAAGAATCTATGACAGTGCATTACTTAACAATAAAAAATCTTTATCAAAAGCAAATGAAATTAATTGGCAAAGAGGAATGGCGGTTGCTCACAAAAGTATGGGCGATATTTTTATTGGATTAAAAAATATAGATAGTGCCATGTATTATTTTACCAAAGGTGTAGCAATATCAAAAACAGCTTTGGAAATAGATGTGCAGTTATTATGCCACAGCGGCTTAGCACAATGTTTTGAAATGAAAAATAATTATGTTTTAGCAAAAGAACAATTAAGTAACGGATTTAACTTACTAAAAGAAAAGCCGATGATTAACCGTTTTTTTGCTTTGCAATTTTTAACCAATGCAATAAGTATTTATAAAAAATATGCAGATAATATTTCATTAATAAGTGCATTGGAATTAAAGTCGGAAATGGAAACTGTAAATGTAAAAGGAAGTAACACACAAATACAAACCATATTAAATGCAGGACTAGCCAATGAAAAACGAATACTAAACCTAGAAGTAGATGATGCAAAGCAAAAACAAAAACTAGCCAATAGCCGATTGGTGATTGCTATCATTGCATTTGCCTTAATAACCATTGGTTTTTTAGTATATCGGTATTATCAAAACCAAAAATTAGCTATTTCTAAAATAAGGCATACCATTAGTCAGGACTTACATGATGACATTGGCGCATCATTAAGCAGCTTACAAATATATGGTGCAGTGGCGGAAAAAACGTTTAAAACAAATCCTGAAAAAGCAATAGAAATGCTGCACAAAATATCTACACAAAGTAAAACGGTAATGGAAAACATGAATGATATTGTATGGAGTATGAATGTAAATAATGCAAACGCAACATCATTAGAAGGAAAAGTAAAAAATTACAGTGTAGAACTGTTGAGCGATAATAACATAAATTTTAATTGTAGTATTGATGCATCTATAGAGCCAATGCTAAAAAGTATTACCGCAAAGAGAAATATTTTACTAATTATAAGAGAAGCCATGAACAACATTGCTAAATACAGTAAAGCATCCGCTGCTTCTTTACAAATAAATATTGTAGATAAAAATGTAGAAATAACAATAACGGATAATGGAGTAGGCTTTGATATGAAAAATGAAAAAAAAGGAAATGGATTGTGGAATATGGAACAAAGAGCAAAAGAATTAAATGGCAGTTTCAATATAAATACAAGCCACAATAATGGAACTTCCATTTTTGTAACCATTCCATTAAAATCGGTATAACTATATTTAGTGATGCGCTTTGACTTTTTAAAAATATAACTTTACACTGTGCCAATAAAAGTATTTATATATGATGATAACAATGCAAGGCGTGATAGCCTTAAAGCATTAATGGAGCTAAGCCCAGAATTATCATTTGCAGGAGAAGCATCAAATTGTGTGAATGTTTTAATAGATATGAACACCACTTTCCCCGATGTGGTTTTAATGGATATAAACATGCCCGAAGTAGATGGCATAGAAGGTTTGAAAAGCATAAAGAAAAAATTTCCACATATAAAAGTATTAATGCAAACAGTGTTTGATGATACAGATAAAGTTTTTGACTGCATTCGTAGCGGGGCTAGTGGTTATATCTTAAAAAAAGACTCTCCGCAGCGAATATTACAAGCTGTACAAGAAGTGTATGATGGTGGCGCAGTAATGAACCCAAGTATTGCATTGAAAGTGTTAGATTATTTTCAACCACAAAAAGAACAAAATCAACTAACAAAAAGAGAAAAAGAAGTATTAGAATTATTGGCAGAAGGACTTAGTTATAAAATGGTAGCCGATAAATTATTTCTTAGTTTTAATACCGTTAATACACATATCAAGCACATCTACGAAAAGCTTCACGTGTCTTCTTTGGGAGAAGCTATTGCTTTTTATTACAAAAATTTGCACCAGTAGTATTTTTATAATTCACTATAATTAGGTATTGAGGATAATTTTTGATATTGGAATTTTACATTCTAAAAATTAAATATTATGAAACAATTATTCTCATTATTGCTTGTAGTTATTACAGCAAGCTCATTTGCTACTGTACACACCGTAAGTAATTCACCAGCTACATTGGCGCAGTTTAATACCATTCAAGCGGCTGTAACAGCTGCTGCTACAGGCGACACTATTTATGTGCATGGTAGCCCAAACGTTTATGCAGCATTTACACAAACAAACAAACAACTTACTATTATTGGTCCAGGTTGGTCGCCTGATAAAAACCTCCCTTTTATTGCACTGGTACAAGGATGTACCATAACAGGCGCTACGTGCGCTAATTCAGAATATCAAGGATTAACTTTTAACAGTGCGCTTCAAATATCTTCTGCACATCCCGATAATTTGCGTTTTATTAGAAATAATTTTGCAGGCATTGATATCAATATGACCCAGAGCAGTACTACTTATACTGGTTACCTTTTTGAAGGCAATATATTTGATAATGCTACAGCAAATGTAACTACAAGTTCTACCTATCAAAATTTTCTTTTTCAAAATAATAACTTCTTTGAAAATGGCACTGTAAGAGATGGAAATTTAGGCGGCGGTTGGTTTAACTGTGTAAATGTTTTATTCAATCATAATTTATGGTACGGCTCAGGTAGCAGTATAAGGAATGTTACAGATGGTAGCACACATCGGTTTTTAACTTTTGCTAATAATATTTTTGTGCGCCGCAATTTTAATGGAAGGGTATCA